>NZ_JAAIJZ010000002.1:0-333498 GCF_011752005.1 Canibacter zhoujuaniae
GGTTCTTTTCGCCAGATACTTCGTCACCGTCGTTGATTCCGTCACCGTCGGTGTCAGGGTTGGTTGGGTTGGTGCCCAGTTCCTTTTCCTGACCGTCGGTCAGCCCGTCACCATCAGTGTCTGGGTTCTTCGGATCGGTGCCCAGAGCCTGCTCTTCTTCGTCAGTGAGACCGTCGCCGTCGTCGTCGGTGTCAGTAACGTCAGGAGTGCCGTCACCATCGGTGTCAAGCTGGAACCTAGCGTTTACGCGGTCAGTTACAGCACCAGAATCAGCAGGATAGGTGACAACAACCGGAACAGTGAACTCTTCCGTGTCAGCACCATCTTTACCAGCAGGATTTGTGACTACAGTAATCACACCGGTGTTCGGATCGATTGAAACCTTGAACCCGGCTGGAGCCTCAAAGCCACCATCGATAGCGAAGACTGTGCCCTCAGGGTAGTCATCACCTTCATTGGTTGGTGTCACAGAGGTTTCCTGACCCGCAGGAACGATGGTCACTGGATACATTGGACGCGGATCCAGTGGCTGCTCATCAGGAACAACAGTTACAACAACCTTTGCTGTATCGGTTGTGCCATCAGGGTAGGTAATGGTGACGGTTTCTTCAATTACATCACCAGGGTTGCTGCCAGCAGGAATGGTCACGGTCACGGTGCCGGTCTCAGGATCGACAGTGACAGGTGAGTTCTCAGGAACCTCAAACTTAGTTCCTGCAGGAACATCCTTGTCACCGGTCTGCTCGACTGTGACAGTATCACCGCTCTTACCTGTTGCAGGGTCGTATCCCGGGTCGTGCTGGTCGCTCTGTTTCGGAGCCTCAGCAGGAACGTCAGAAACGTTCAGAGTTACCGACACTGTCTCAGAGGTGCCGTCTGGGTAGGTTACCTTGACCTCTACAACGTACGGGGTGTCAGAGTCAACGTTTGGAGCAGTGCCGGTAATAGCACCATTCTCGTCAACTGTGAGGCCTGGGATACCCGCATTGTTTACGATCTCGAACTTGGTTCCCTCAGGCAGTGCAGGGTCAGAGGTTGGCGCAGGAACAGTAATAGGAGCGCCCTCATTCACCGTTACTTCTGGATAAACAGGCTGGTATGTATCCACATCAGCAGGTTTAGTGATCTCGAACTTTGCCTCACCTGTTGTTGTTGTGCCGTCAGCAAAGGTTACAACAACTGGAACCGTAATTTCGGTGCCAGGCGCAGCATCAGCAGGTGGAACAACGGTTACCTCACCGGTCTTTGGATCGATTGTTGCGGTCCAACCCTCAGGAGCTTTAAAGGTTTCCGGAATCGAGAATGGATTCTCGGCAGCCAGCTTTGGATCCAAAGCGTCTGCAGAAATACGTTCTTCTTCTTCCGTGGTGGTTAGGTCAAAGCCCTTAACTGGAGAAGTCAGGGTTTCGCCTGGCTTACCGGTTACCTCGTCATAGATAGGCTTGTGCCCAACAACTACCGTGTATGAGTCAACAGCGTAAGCTTCGCCGCGCTCACTGGTTTCTTTATTAACCGGGTAAAGGGTTGCGTTGTAGATAGTTGTCTTTGTCAGATTCTTATCTGTTTCCAGTGGGAATGAAGGGATCGTTCCGTCTGGGCCAGCAGCAACAAGCGGACCGGTTGCAACAACCCGGCCTGTTTCGGCTTCAGTCCACTCAATCTGGTAAACCTTACCGTCAACGAACTGGGTAGGCAGGCCAGAGGTAATAGTCTGCGCGACATCACCCGGTACGCCAGAGTTCAGATCGCCTTCGCCATCGCTAACTCGGAAATCTGCATAGTCTGGGTAGACAGCCATATCCGCATTGTTGATGCCGTTGTACAGCGAAAGGTTTGCCCAACCAGCACCGAGTGCGTTGTAAGCGGTTTCGCTCAGGTAACCGTTTGCCATCCATGGTGTGCCGACAGCAATGCCATCAGAGAGGTTTGTTGAGACAAAAACCCAGGCGGTGTTGATGTGCTTTGTGGTGCGGCCACCAAGGGTTGCAACGTCACCACCGCTTGTCGCCCAGCGACCGTCGGTCGGCAGCTCAGCAACAGTGTTGAAACGCTCGTTCTCTGTTGGGCCAGCGAAGTTTCCTACGTTATCCCATGCGACACCGTATGTGCCCGAGAACTGCAGCGTGTAACGTCCACGGTTGTCGGTTATCGCAGATACTGTTTCTGCGATCCACTTCTCTTTACCCTCAGCAGCGATCTGGCGGCGAATCCAGTCCTGCAGCTTTGCTTCATTATCCATGTTCCAGCTTGCATCACGGACCTTGCCGTCAGAGCCGAAAGTGCGTGGATCTTCAGCGTAAATCTTAGAGAGAGCGTAGTCGGAGAGGTAAGAACCGTAAACGGTTACGTTATCAGCGCCGACATCTGCACCGTTAGGTGAGTAGCGCGGAATGAGACCGCCGGTCCAGCCGGTTGGAGCAACAAGCTTCGAGAGCTCCCAACGGATTTGACCTTTAACCTGGCCAGCACCGTCAGCTGCCGGGGTTGCTTTGACAGCGTCGAGGTTGTGCATGGCGTCATTCTGAGGCTTGAGGCCGTAACGAATGTGTGCACCGGTGACGATGTCATTGCCGATACCAGCATGCACCTCAGTGTCGTATGTATAGGTTGGAGGGCCAAACTGGCCGTTCATGTAGTTTGCAAGCTGCGTCAGATTGCCCTTGTCAGGGTTATCTGCCCAGACGCGCCACTTTTCGCCCTCTGGGAGGTTAGGATCTGCATCAAAATGGTAGGTCTTACCTGCAGCGGTGGTGAAGTCAGCCAGTTTGATGAAGTACTCACCGGCTGCGTTGGTTGTGGTGGTGTAAATAGGGGAGACAGTCCCGTCTTTTTCCTTCCACTGAGCGTAGACGCGCACACCTTCAAGAGGGATCGCGCGCATTTTCGCGTCGTTTTTGCTGTCTACCGCGAAGCCACCATAGCGCTGCACAAAAACCTGACCTGAGATGGTCTGGCTGCCGTCAGAGTTTGATGGGGACTCAATGGCATCAGGGTATTTAGCAGCCTGACCGCTGTAGGTGTAGCGCTGCTCATCAGCGCCTGTCTGATAGACGTTGTCAGGGTTGAAACCGGGGTAGCTTACCCCGACCTCGGCAGGATTATCAGGGGAGGAAGCGTAAGCAACTCCCCCGGCGCCCACACTGAGGCTTCCAACCACTAAAGCAGCTACACCACAGGTAGCTGTGAGCTTCAGGCGTGAAAAACGCCATCTGCTCGAAGAATAATTATTTTCCCTCATCACAGATGAGATCCTTTCTTTAATCGGGGGTGGGGGCGTCGCGAACCAAATACGGGCACACTTCTGCCCCATGCGGGTAGCGACTCGTACCAAGTAAACCAGTTTTCGGCTCTGTCTGCAAATGATCAACTGAGACGCTTCGGGGGGGGGGGGATCACTGCAATTGCCACCCTTGTAGATAGCGCTATTGCAGGCTTTTTACCGGGCAGCGGTGCGGATCTACGCCCTGTAGATTAGCGAACTACTGGCCTTGGGCCGCAGCCTTCTCAAGCGCCAGTTTAAGGAAGTCGCGCGCCGGAGTGTCAGCCGCAGAGGGCTTACCCGCGTAGGCGCCGCGGTACTTGGCAGCAGGGTGGCGCTCGTCCACATACTTGTTGCCCGCACCAAAGAGGCTCTCACGCAGGGTTGAGCCCTCGTAGGTGGTGCGGTAGCGGCCGCGCTTCTGCAGTTCGGGAACGACAAACTCTACGAAATCCTCGAAAGAGCCGGGGGAAACATGGTAGGCCAGGTTAATGCCGTCCAGGCCGCCCTCATCAATCCATTTTTCCAACTCATCTGCGACGGTTTGGGCAGAACCCACCAGAACCGCGCCCATGCCGCCGGTGGCACAGTGCTCGGCGATGTCCTTGCGGGTCCACTCCTTCTCCTTGTCCTGCAGGGTGAAGGGGGTCAGGAATGACTGAATAGACTCGGTTTCAACGTATTTGAGAGCCTCGTCCTCATCGAACTGATCCAAATCAACGCCGCTCCAGCCGCCGATAATGCCTTGAGATGCCTCAATGTCCTGGTACTTAAGATATTCGGCATATTTGGCCTGAGCCTTCTCGTCTGTCTCGTCTACAACAACGGAAAGCATGGCCAGAATCTTCACATCATCGCGCTTACGGCCGGCCTTCTCGGTTGCGTTGCGGATGCGCTCGGTCAGCACCTTGGTCAGGTGGGGGCGCAGGGCGGTAATAAAGATAGCTTCGGCGTGCTGGCCCGAGAAAGCCTGGCCGCGCGAGGAGGCACCGGCCTGGAAAATAACGGGAGTGCGCTGCGGGGAAGGTTCGGTCAGAGCGATACCGGGCACCTGGAAGTATTTTCCCTTGTGCAGAATAGGGTGAACCTTTGAGGAATCAGCAAAGATGCCTTTTTCGCGGTCGCGGGGCACAGCGTCGTCTTCCCAGGAGCCCTCCCACAGCTTGTAGCAGACATCGAGGAACTCTTCGGCAATCTCATAGCGCTCATCGTGGTCAATCTGACCGGGCAGGCCCTGGTTTTCAGCAGCAGACTGCAGGTAGGAGGTCACCACGTTGAAGCCCACACGACCACCGGTCAGGTGATCTAGGGTGGAGTAGGAGCGGGCCAGAGTATAGGGCTGGTTGTAGGTGACAGCGGCGGTAACGCCAAAGCCCAGGTGCTCGGTGACAGCTGCCATAGCAGAAATCTGCAGGAAGGGATCGCCCACAGGAACCTGGGCGCCATCATTCAGCACGGGAGCTACGGAATCTTTGTAGACATCGTAGACGCCGACCACATCAGCGATAAAAATTGCGTCAAACAGACCCTTTTCGCACACCTTAGCTAGGTCTGTCCAGTATTTAATGGTGTTGTACTCATCAGCACGGTTGCGGGGGTGACGCCACAGGCCAAAACTCTGGTGGCTGGGAGTGGTCATATCAAAAGCGTTGACGACAATGCGCTTCTTCTCGGTCATAGCGCCGGGCCCTTTCACAGCTGGTGGTTAGCCCTCCGCGCCCGTGCTGCCACCGGTGCCCTTACCCAAGGTAAAAGCACCGAGCTTTCGCGAAGGTGGCGCCTGGTTGCGCCGTACTTGCATTCCTGCCTGATCCTCATCTGGGGCACCCCGCTACGGGAGAGGGTTGCCGCCCAACTAGCCAGAGCTTGATGTTGGGACTCTTGATCTCGAGATTTACTGTAGCCCACACAGCCCACTAGAGGAGCTTATGTTTCACTTTGTTACGTTCGCTGACGAAGTTAGCCACCCCTCACCGATTGGTCCGGCAGAGGTTACCGCCGACCATATGAGCGGAGCATCTGCGCAAGTAAGGCGGTCATCTGCCGAGTATAAAGCGGAGGTGATAGTGGAGCGGGTGACGAGAATCGAACTCGCGCTCTCAGCTTGGGAAGCTGATGTTCTACCATTGAACTACACCCGCAATCTGCGTAGGACGCAAAATCTAGGGTATCAGATAGTAGAAATTCTGAAATAAAATTTTATGCCGCCCGGTGTGTGGAGAGCATGGAGTGTGGTGTTTGAGAAGTGCCGAAAACTCGGCCCAGAGCGGCACTTCATCCGATGAATTGCGCGCAACTTCCGCGTAAGTACGCGGAAAAATACTTCATCAGATGATGATGCGCTTGGCCTATGCCATGCTCTATGGTGATTGGTATGACAGCGTTTTCTCAGGAAGTAATTCAGGCAGTGCTAACGCACATGAACGACGATCACAATGATGACTGTTTGCTCATTGCGCGAGCATTCGGATACCCTGACGCAACCGAAGCAAAAATGGTGGGCCTTGACACTAACTCCGGCACTTGGCGGGTTGTGAACCCGGCTGGTGAGCACCAGCTGCGCGTTGAGTGGCCGTGTGGCGTGATTAGTGAGCGTGCAGAAATCCGCCGGGAAATTGTTGCGCTATATGAAGAGGCCTGCAAAAAAACCGGCACTGCGCCGCGGGGCAGCGAAACTGCTAGCAGCGAAAACCCGCACGCAGGCGGTTATAGTGCGCCGCACGGCCACCACGGTGGTGGCAACCACGGCGGTGCCCACCACGGTCACCCGGGCAAAAAACAGCCCGCGCCGCTGCCAGACGATGCTCCTTTTTCGGCGGTTGTGCGCCATCGCAGCTGGGGCTTCCACTCAGATAGTGAGGGTGCGAGCTTTATGGCAGATATTATGCGTGGGCAGGCGCCGCTGCAGGACTACATCGACCTTGTCGCACAGCACTACTATATGTATGCCGCGCTCGAAGAGGTAACTACCCTGCTCGCGCAGGAAGACGCTACCCGGCCGTTTATTTCTGAAGAGCTGCTGCGCATGAGTGCGCTCGAAGCAGACTTAGAGCATCTGATCGGTGATGACTGGCGCGAGAAGATTGCGCCGGTGCCAGCGGTTACCGAATACACAAATCGGATTCGTAAATGCGGTGCAGAAGGCTACCTGCCGGGCATCGTCGCACACCACTACACCCGCTACCTCGGCGATCTGTCGGGTGGGCAGATGATCGCGAGGCGGATGCGGAAGCAGCACGGCTTCGAGCATGCGGGGGTTGAATTCTATGAATTCAATAGCATCCCAGACCTTGACGCCTTTAAGAACGAGTATCGTGCAAACCTCGACGCCCTCGGGGAAACGCTCGATGCGGCAGGGCACGAAAGGTTCCTCGATGAGGTGCGGATGGCCTATGAGTTCAACACAGCCGTGTTTAACGACCTGGCAGCCGTTAAAGCGGAAGCAGTAACCCGCGCTACTAGACGTCACGCGACGCTTTAATCGCCGAGCGACAGCTGTGTGCGCATAAACCTTTGCACATTCTGGTCGACGATAACATCACTCGGCTTTAGCGGCCTGGTGAGATAGAGCCCCTCGATTGAGCGCACACGGCTTAACGCTACATAGGTCTGCCCGGCGCTAAAGGCTCTAGGGCCGAGGTCAACAATCGCTCTATCGTATGTGTGCCCCTGCGATTTATGGATCGTGACGGCCCACGCTAGCCGCAGCGGGAACTGTTCAAACTCCGCCGCAACTTCGCGCTCGAGTTTGCCGAGTTCTGCGTCGTAGGTGTATTGAAACCGCTCCCAGACGGTTGGCTCAACCTCGTGCTCCTCGTGGTCAATCTCAACCCAGACGTTACCGGCGATGCGCGATACAACACCGATTGTGCCGTTAACCCAGCGCCCATCGGGATCGTTGCGTAAAAACATCACCTGCGCCCCCACTTTCAGCTCTAGGGTTTCATCGGCGGGGAAGGAGTGCTGCTTAAATTCGCCTGTAATCTCTGCCCGTGCCTTTAAGGTGCGCCCGGGCAGCTCAGCAAGCCGTGCGGCATTAATACGATTCACTGTGGCGTTTGTGGTTGCGAGGGTTATAACGCCGGTAGCGGGTGCCGGGCGACAGCCTGCGGCGTTTATTTCTTCCGCCATATCTGCGGTTACCCGCCCCTCACGCAGCGCCGACAGAATCTCTTTAAAGCGCCCGTCTTTTTGGCGGTGCACCTCATTCAATTCGATAACTGACACTGCAGCTGTCTCCCACACCTTGGCGTCAAAAAACCAGAGCGAACGGTAGGTGTCTTTCATATATGCGCGTTCGTGTTCGTCACGGGGCACCACGGGCGGCAGCTGATACGGGTCGCCGAACATCACAATCTGGCACCCACCAAACGGGTCAAAGGGTTTGCGCCGCGCGAGACGGAGGGCGCGATCGATGCCGTCCATCAGATCTGCCGAAACCATCGAAATCTCATCGATCACCAGCAGCTCAATAGCTGCGAGCATCTTTTTTAAGTCGCGACTCTGAGTTAGCTCATGATCGGCTATAACCCCCACGGGCAGGCGCAGCAGCGAGTGAATTGTTTGACCGCCGACGCCAAGCGCAGCAACACCTGTCGGGGCGCAAATCGCTATTTGTTTCGACGTGTGTCGCGCAAGGTGCTGCAGCAGCGTCGATTTGCCGGTGCCAGCCTTGCCGGTAATGAAGAGGTGCTCGTTTGACAGTTCGATACGCTCAAAAACCGCTTGCTGCGCGGCGCTGAGTTTCACCTTCTTTTTGCGAGCCACGTCTCTCCTTAGTTGCAGGCCATTCTTAAATGCTATCTTTCTAGTTTGCGGATCCGCGGTAGGGCTTGAAACTTCAGTGGTTTTTCGCGCGATCCGCACCATTTCTGAGAACCAGCTTAAAGTTGAGTCAAATTCGCTCAACTTTTGTGAATCTGGCTTGACAAGTGGTGTGCCGCACGTAAACTTGAGTGTGTAAGGCTCAAGTCTGTGAGCCGTTTCGACAAAAGGAGAAAATATGTCACGCGCAGTAGGCATTGACCTCGGCACTACAAACTCAGTAGTTTCAGTTCTTGAGGGTGGCGAGCCAAAGGTAATCGCGAACGCTGAGGGCGCTCGCACAACACCATCAATTGTTGCCTTCACAAAAGACGGTGAAGTGCTCGTCGGTGAAACCGCTAAGCGTCAGGCGGTCACAAACGTCGACCGCACCCTCGCTTCGGTAAAGCGCCACATGGGCACCGACTGGACGATCGACATCGACGACAAGAAGTACACCCCGCAGGAGATTTCCGCGCGCACGCTGATGAAGCTGAAGCGCGACGCTGAAACCTATCTTGGTGACAAGGTGACAGACGCCGTTATCACCGTCCCCGCATACTTTAACGACGCAGAGCGTCAGGCAACCAAAGAAGCCGGTGAGATCGCAGGTCTGAACGTGCTTCGCATTGTGAACGAGCCAACCGCTGCCGCGCTCGCATATGGCCTTGACAAGGGTAAAGAAGACGAGCTGATTCTTGTTTTCGACCTCGGCGGCGGCACCTTCGACGTCTCACTGCTCGAAGTTGGTAAGGACGACGACCTCTCTACCATTCAGGTGCGCGCAACCAGCGGTGACAACCGACTCGGTGGTGACGACTGGGATCAGCGCATCGTAGACTGGCTCATCAACCAGCTCAAGAGCGCATCCGGGGTTGATGTTTCAACCGACAAAATTGCGCTGCAGCGTCTGAAGGAAGCCGCTGAGCAGGCAAAGAAAGAGCTGTCAACCTCAAGCAGCACCAACATTCAGCTGCCATACCTCTCACTAACTCCAGAGGGGCCGGTAAACCTGGACGAGACACTGACCCGTGCAAAGTTTGAGGAGCTCACCAAAGACCTGCTCGAACGCACTAAGAAGCCGTTTAACGATGTTATTGCTGAAGCTGGCGTGAGCGTAAACGACATCGCCCACGTTGTGCTCGTTGGTGGCTCAACCCGTATGCCAGCAGTGACCGAGCTCGTGAAGCAGCTGACCGGCGGCAAAGAGCCAAACAAGGGTGTAAACCCTGATGAGGTTGTGGCTGTTGGTGCTGCGCTGCAGGCGGGCGTGCTAAAGGGTGAGCGCAAGGATGTGCTGCTTATCGACGTCACCCCACTGTCTCTCGGTATTGAGACCAAGGGCGGCATCATGACCAAGCTCATCAAGCGCAACACCGCGATCCCAACCAAGCGGTCAGAAACATTCACCACCGCAGAAGACAACCAGCCATCGGTTTCGATTCAGGTTTTCCAGGGTGAGCGTGAATTCACCCGCGACAACAAGAACCTTGGCACCTTCGAGCTGACAGGGATCGCACCTGCGCCGCGTGGTATTCCACAGATCGAGGTAACCTTCGATATCGACGCGAACGGTATTGTGCAGGTGAGCGCGAAAGACAAGGGCACCGGCAAGGAGCAGACGATCACCATCTCGGGAGGGTCTAGCCTGTCACAGGAAGACATCGACCGCATGGTCAAGGAAGCTGAAGAGCACGCAGCTGAAGATCAGAAGCGTCGCGAAGCAGCTGAGAACCGCAACAGCGCAGAGCAGCTTGCATACTCAGTTGACAAGCTCATCTCAGAGAATGAAGACAAGCTGCCAGAAGACGTGAAGTCTGAGGTTTCAGCAGACCTGAAAGCGCTAAAGGATGCGCTCGCAGGAGATGACGACGACGCTGTTAAGACAGCAGCAGATAAGCTCGCAGAGAGCCAGACCAAGCTCGGTCAGGCAATCTACGCCGCAGCGCAAGAGGAAGCGGCCGCTGAGGGTGCTGCTGAGGGCGCAACTGACGAAGACGTAGTCGACGCAGAGGTTGTTGACGACGAGGGAGAGCAGAAGTAAATCATGACTAATGAGGAACAGCGCCCAGAGGGCGAAGAGGTTCCTCAGGCTGAGGGGCCGGCGGCAGACGCTACCGGCCCTGCGGCGCATGAGGAACAGACAGCAGACGGCGCAAACAGTGCTGACTTTACGGTTGCAGACATTCTCGACGCGGAACAGACCGCTGAAGCAAAAGCAGCGGGCGCACAGACAGCAAACGATGCGGCAGAGGCAGTAGCTGACGAAGAAGCCGCAGATCCGCAAGAAAATCCGTATTTGGAGGATCTGCGCCGCCTCACCGCGGAGTATGCAAACTACCGCAAGCGCACCGAGGCGAACGCTGAAATCGAGCGCGACCGGGCAAAGGCGAGCATCGTGCTGTCACTGCTGGGTGTGCTCGACGACTTCGATCGGGCAGAGCAGCACGGAGACCTGCCGGAGGGCAGCGCCGTTGCCGCTATCGCCCAGAAGCTGCGCACAACGCTCGAGAAAATGGGGCTGGTTGCTTTCGGCGAAAAAGGAGAGCAGTTTGACCCGCAGCAGCACGAAGCAATTGCGCAGGTGCCTGTGCCCGGGCAGGAGCCAAACACTGTGCTTGATGTTGTGGAGCGTGGCTATCGCCTAGGAAACGTTGAGCTGCGCCCCGCAAAAGTAGCGGTGGTGGCTGCAGATGGCTAGTCAGGATTGGTTAGAGAAAGACTTTTATAAAGTCTTAGGCGTCGATAAAGACGTTTCAGATAAAGAGCTAACCAAGAAGTATCACAAGCTGGCGCACAAGTACCACCCGGACTCAAATCCGGGCGATGCGGCGGCCGAGGCGAAGTTTAAAGACATCAGCGAAGCATATTCGGTGCTGTCAGACAAACAGCAGCGGCAGGAGTACGATCAGATTCGCGCGATGGGTGCGGGCGGAGCGCGCTTCAGCCAGGGTGCCGGCGGCTTTGAGGATATTTTCGGCGGCATGTTCGGCGGGGGCGCGAGGCGCGGTGCTCCAAACGGCTCGACGAGCTATGAAGACCTGTTCAACATGTTTGGCGGCGGAGGTGGCGGAGGTTTCGGGTTTGCGCCGACTCCGGGGCGCGATATTGCGGCCAACACCACGGTGAGTTTCCGCTCAGCGGTTGCCGGTGACACCATTACGCTCAACACGCAGCACGGCCAGATAAAGGTGCGGATCCCCGCGGGTATTGCCGACGGGAAAAAGATCAAAGTGCGCGGCAAGGGCGAGCCGAGCCCGAACGGCGGGCCGGCCGGCAACCTGGTGCTAACTGTGAAAGTGCGCCCGCACCCGGTGTGGGAGCGCGACGGAAAAAACCTGCGGGTGAAGGTGCCGATCACCTTTACTGAAGCGGTTTTCGGTGCCACTATCGAGGTGCCAACTCTAGACGGCGAAACCGTGAAACTCAAGATCGCACCGCACACTCCGAGCGGTCGCGTGCTGCGCGTTAAAGGCCGCGGCATCGCTGCTGACGGTGGCACAGGCGATCTGCTGGCAGAGGTGCAGGTGGTTGTGCCATCGCACTTAAGCGATGAGCAGGAGCAGGCACTTGCGGCTTTCCGCGAGGTTGAGCCAAAAGAAAACCCGCGTGACGATCTGCTCGCGCGCGCGAAAGCCTAAGCGAGGTGTTGTTGGATGGCTGACGAACGCATGAATCGGTATTCGCCGATTTTCCCGATCGCGCAGGCCGCTGAGCTCAGCGACATGCATCCGCAAACTCTGCGGCAGTACGACCGGATCGGCCTGGTCAGCCCGCAACGCACCAGAGGTAACACCCGGCGATACTCACTGCACGATATTGAACAGCTGCGCCAGATTCAACAGCTCTCTAACGAGGGCTTGAGTTTGGAGGGTATTCGCCGGGTACTCACCCTGCAAAATGAGGTTGGGCGCCTCGAGCAGCGCGTGCGAGAGCTTGAAAGAGCGCTGGCCGATGCGGTGGTGGGTAGTGAACGCCGTGTGTTTGCAGCCGGTACCGGCGGAGAGGTTGTGAGCGTCAGTCGCGGCACACGCGTGCGCAGAAAAACTGAATTAGTGGTGTGGCGACCCCAGCCTAGGCTCTAGACTGTAACAGTTATGACTGAAACCCGCACCGAGCCGTTGAAAATATTAGTAGGCTGTGACACTTTTACACCAAACATTAACGGCGCCGCCCGTTTTGCCGAGCGTTTAGCTGCGGGATTAGTGGAGCGGGGTCACGATGTGCACATCGCTGCGCCGGCAGCCACTTTCACAACCCACGGCCGCTACCGAGAGGTGGTCGAAGGGCAAGAGATGACAGTGCACCGTCTGCCTTCCTGGCGGCTTTTGATGCATGAGTGGGTGCGCTTTGTGCTGCCCTGGCGCGTTGACCACTATGTGCGGCAGTTGCTTGATTCTGTGCAACCTGATGTGATCCATATTCAGTCGCACATTATTATCGGTCGTGCACTCTCGAAGGAAGCAAAAAAGCGAGGGATTCGCCTTATTGCAACCAACCATGTGATGCCAGAGAACATTGTGGATCTGTGGAGTATGCCGCTGTGGCTGCGCCGGCTGTGCGTAAAGTGGGGCTGGCATGATGCTGACAGTGTGTTGCGCCGTGCCGATGGGATCACCACCCCAACAAGGCGTGCCGCTGACTTCTTAGAGCGCTCAACACCCCGCACAGGGGTGCTGCCCGTCAGCTGCGGCCTTGACGCGAGCCAGTACGTTGCAGACCTGAGCGAGCGCACCGAAAAGCGTGTCGTGTTTGTTGGGCGCATGACGCAAGAGAAACACGTTGACGTGCTGCTGCGCGCAGTTGCGCGGTTAGACGCAGAGGTCGGGCTCGATTTGGTGGGCCCCGGCGATCAGCTGCCGGCGCTCGAGAAGCTCGCCAGCGAGCTGGGTGTGCGGGAGCGAGTGGTGTTCCACGGCCGCGCCAGTGACGAAACGCTGCGTGCAACACTCACCAAGGGGTCGGTGTTTGCTATTGCGTCAATTGCTGAGCTGCAGTCGATCGCAACGATGGAGGCAATGGCTTCGGGGCTGCCAATTGTTGCGGCAAACGCCATGGCACTGCCGCATCTGGTGACGGTTGGTCAGAACGGTTTTCTCTTTGAGCCGCGCGACGACGCTGAGCTGGCGACGCATCTCAAGCACATTCTGTCTCTGCCACACGAAGAATTTCAGGCGATGCAAAAGGCTTCGTTAGAGGCTGTCAAAGTGCACGACATCAATAACACGCTCGACAGGTTTGAAGAACTCTACCGCGGCTAGTTTGCGGGTTTAGAAACCCCAGCTAGTGGTTTGGGGAGTGTCAGACGACGGTTTAGAACGCCGGGCACTAGCTCGGAAGTATCAACCGATATTTTAGAAGCGCCAAACAACTGCTTGGAAGCCAGCAGGTGGGTTCGGTGTGAACTTCGTGTTTTCGCTCACGAGCCCCGACCCGCCAGGGTTGTTAGACTCGATGATCTGCAGGGTGCCGTCGTCGTTTACACCGGTGACAAGCATAGTGTGCACGCCCGCAGCCCAGCTGTGCGGTGAAGCAATGTATTCGTATTGAATAACGTCACCGGGCATCGCTGCAGAGATCGGTAGGCGGGTTGCGTTCTGGTAGTTATTGACCGGAGTGCCGCCGTGCACCCATGCGCCGCCACCAGCGTTAATCCAACGCTTTGCGCTAATCAGGCACTCACCGGGCTGATTCCAACCGGTTGGGCGGCTCGTGCCGATCTCAGAGCGAGCCTGCGCGATAGCGGCCTTTACATCGAAGTGGTGACCGACAACCAGTGAGTCGGTTGAGATTGCAACAGAGAGCGCGTCAAGTGATTCAGATGCGAGGTCGCTATCTACTGTCACGAGTGTTTGTCCGGTGGTTGCAGCAAAAGCTGTTTCAGGATCTTCGTTACCGGCGTATGCGTTGGCTGGAGCGGTTGCGAAGCTGAGAGTGAACGCAGCAATAATTGCAACGACGCTACCTTTTGACGCTCGACGCATGCTTGTTCCTCCTGAAGTGTTAGCTTCGTGGTTTTCGTAAGAGAATTAAACCAACTCGATAATTATCTGTTACTTCTTCGTTATAAAGCAAGTTATCAAACTGTTATTTTAAAAATAGTATTCTGACCGGGTGTTTTCACGCAGTCACAGAGCTGCTTCGAGAGCAGCTGCGAGCTCCAAAAGCGCAAAATCAGAGTTTTTGTGACCAATCAGTTGCACGCTTGCGGGCGCAGCATCATCCACCGCAGCGGCAGGCAACACAGGCATAGCAAGCGCCGGGGCACCCACAACATTCACTATCGACGTGAAGGGAGACCACTCACACTGCGCAATAAAATTTTGCGCCGGAGCTAACGCCTCAAAGCATCCAACCGGCTTTGCGTCACCCGCAAGTGTTGGGGTGAGCAGCACATCATAGGCAGACCACTGCGCGGCAACCTCGCGCGCAAAGACCTGCAGCTGTGCAATTGTTGCGGCGCGCTGATCCGCCCCGATCCCTGCACCTGCCTCCCAGGAATATCTCGCATAAGCCGTAAACTGCGCAAGCTGCTCCGCAGAAAACTCTGTCTGCGCGAACTGCGACTGCCACAGCGTAGAAAACAGGCGCAGATAGTGCGGCGGATACTTAATATCAGCGTGCACAACTGTATGACCGAGCGCCTCCAAAGCCTCTGCGACATGCGAAACTGCGGCGAGGTAGTTGTCGGCAACGCGAATATCTAAGTCGTGGGCGAAGGGGGAGGCGAGACTGACCCCGATGCGCAATTTCTTTGCCCTGAGCAAACCGTCTGCAGCCATTGCAGGCGCACTGCTAGGAGCGATCGCCTGAAAGAGCAGCTTCGCATCAGCGCTAGAGCGCGCCAACACACCAGACACAGTAAGCGGCAGCGTCGCACTCTCAGCACGCTGATCAGTGGGCACAAAACCGCGAGTCGGCTTCAACCCCACAAGCCCACAGCAGGCCGCCGGAATGCGGATCGAGCCCCCGCCATCGCTGCCCGGCGCGACCGGCAGCATACCTGTGGCAACCGCCGCAGCAGCACCCCCGCTCGAACCGCCGGCCGTCAACTGCGGATCAAAGGGGCTGCGCGCGGGCTGCGCGACGAGATTTTCTGCATAGCCGGTCAACCCAAACTCAGAGGTTTGCGTTTTACCCAAGTTCACCGCGCCAGCGCTGCGTAACACAGCGGGGAGCGGATCGTCCTGCGCGGCAGGCGCAGCAGCAAACGCCAGGGAGCCGTAAGTTGTTGGTGCGCCAGCGACAGCGACCAAATCCTTATGAGCTAACGGCAAACCCCACAGCGCGGGAAGCGGCCTCGCAGGGTGCGCCGCGCGCTCGCGGTCTAGAGCCGCTGCCTCTTCACACGCCAGCTCGGCTTGTGTAGAAACAAAGGCGCCATATTTCGGGTTTAAAACGTCGATGCGTGAGAGGTAGTGCTCGGTGGCTTCCGCAGCCGACACAGCTCCCGTTTTTAAGAGATGCGAAAGCTCGGTGGCGCTAGTTTTGTTTAAATCCAAGATGCTGCCCGATAAGTTCACCAATTTCAGCCATATTAGCCAGCACGGCATCACGATTTTCAGTGTCGGTCTGCCACTGCGCGATAGCTGCGTAAGCAACGCGTCGCTCACGATTCATAACCAACCCGACATCAGCACGCGCCGACCCAATTGTGCCGGTTTTGTTCCAGAACCAAATATCGCGATCGTAGGCGTAGTGCGCTAGTGGGTCGAGGTTAAACGGTTGCGCGACCATTGAGAGATCAGCGCCCGCACCCAACCAGCGCTGCAAAATATCGGAGCTGCTCTCACTCAAATCTTCGGCGTTAGCAAGTCGCGTCACGAAACGCACCAGCTCTTCGGCGTTGCCAACGCTTAACTGTTGCGGCTTGTGCACCGGTCTCGGCCAGCGCACAACATCGTTGAGTCGGCTGTGTTTGTAACCAAGACTGCTAGCGTGCTCCCGCACAGTTTCGATGCCGAGCACACGGGTCAGAGTGTTGGTTGCTGCGTTGTCACTGAAAGCACCGATGAGCACCGCGACATCGTAAAGAGAGAGCGTGTTTTGCTGCATCAAATACCACAGGCCAGAGTCATCGATCTGCTCAAACGGTTGACGAGTGACGGTCTCTTCCAGCTTGCGAGTGCCAGCATCCACCTCGTGTAGGAGGCGGTGTAGCAAAAACAATTTACCGATCGAGGCGGTGGCCAGCACAGTTTGCGGATCAGCGCTAAACAGTTCTGCACCCGAATCAATATCTTTAACCAGCACCGACCACTGCGTGCCAAAGTCGCGATTTAGTTCAATAACCACGTGATTTTCCTCTCACAAACTGTTTGCAACAGTTAAATTGCAGTCACCGACAATAGCAGAGAGTGTGCCCGGCACGTTTAGCGGGGTTGAAAGTGCATTTGGATCGTGCCCAAAACTCTGCTCCCACAAAACTGGGATCTCTAAGTCGCTGAGATACTCTGCCAGAAGAGCCTTCACTTCAAGCAGATCCCAGCCGCAGTCGTGCCAAGATCCGAGCACGATACCCGCCGCACTCTTGAGGCGCCCCCAACGCTGCAGTTGTATTAGCAGGTTGTCAATTCGGTAAGTTTCTTCGTCTATATCTTCTAAGAAGAGAATATCGCCGCTTTGAAAAGTAGATTCAGGGGCGCCAATAGCCGCAGCCAGCAGGCTCAAATTGCCGCCGGTGAAGTTGCCTGTGGCTGTGCCCTCGGTTTTCCCGGGCACAAGCACCTCAGTTTGCGGGCCCACGAGGGTGCGGCCACCCCACGGTTCAAACAACCAGCGCTGCACATCTTGGCGAATGCTTTCGGAGTTTTTGAACACATCGTTAGTGGCCATCGGGCTAAAGAGGGTGGGCACGTTTAGATGGTGGCGCCAAGCCTCGTGCAGGGCAGTGATGTCACTGGAGCCTGTTAGCAGTTTGGGGCGCCCGTCACGCCGCACAGAGTGCGCCCGCATGAACTGCCAGTCGATGCCGTCAAGCAGACGCATCGCACCATAACCGCCGCGTGCGCACACAACAGCGTCCACGTCCGGGTTTGCCCAGGCAGCCATGAGATCGGCGCGCCGCACCGCGTCAGACCCGGCCAAATAGCTTGCACGCGGATGCTTTGCGAAAAGATGCTCACTGAAAATAACATGCAACCCCCAGTCTCGATAAAACTGGGCGCCTATTTCTGCTGCCTCGGCGGTGCCGGGGCCGGAAGGTGAAACAATCGCAACCGTGTCACCCGGCTGCAGCGGAGCGCTGTTTAGGTAAGCCGCACGTAAATCCACTGTTTCACGTGAAACATCTAGTGTTTGAGTCATTATGGGTTTTCGTTGATGCTCGGAGCAGCAGCCAGCAGCTGCTGCGTGTAAGGGTGGCTGGGGTGCAGGAGGACGTCAGCGGTGGGGCCAAACTCAACAATTTCACCCTGATACATCACGGCAACAGTGTCGGCGATGTTCCAGGCCAAGCCGAGATCGTGCGTAATCACCAGTGCTGACAGCCCGAGATTTTCGCGCAGCGAGAGCAGCAGGCCGAGAATTTCACCGCGCACTGAGGCATCGAGAGAAGCGACAGGTTCATCGGCTACCAATAGCTCCGGGTCGAGCGCCAGCGCACCAGCAATAACCACACGCTGTCGTTGACCGCCGCTCAATTCCTGCGGGATCGCTCCGAAAAATTTTTCCGGCGGTGTTAGCTCTGCGTCTGTGAGCGCCTGCGCAACCCGCTCCCGCTCGTTTACATCGAGACGCTGCACGCGCAACCCCTCTGCAACCAGCTCATAAACACTCAGTTTCGGGTTGAGTGCTGCCGCGGGATCCTGGAACACCAGCTGTGCATCACGCCTAAAACGTTTGAGTTCGCGGCGGTTGGTGGGAATCGGAGATCCTTTAAAGGTGATAGTGCTGCCCTGATCGGCCGCCTGCAAACCGAGCAGGGTGCGTGCGAGGGTCGATTTACCCGATCCAGACTGGCCAACCAGCGCCATAATCTCACCCTGATGCAGCGTGAGATTAACGTTTTTAACCGCCCGATTGAGCTTCCCGCCGGTGCGGTAGGTGACGCTCACATTCTCTGCCTGAAGCAGCACGTCATCGCTCGGTCCGGCGACAAAACTGCGCTCCTCAAACTCATCACCCAAGTAGCGAGTAACGGGGCGCAGCCGAGAGTTTGGATCGCCGATAACCGGGAAAGCCGCCGCCAACTTTTGCGTGTAGGCCTCGCGCGGGTTATTACAAATCTCGTACGCCGGGCCCACCTCTACCAGCTCACCGTTGCGCATCACCGCGATGCGCTCGCACGTGGTTGCCAGCACAGAGAGGTCGTGCGAAATCATCAGCAGCGAGATGCCGCGCTCGCGCACAAGCACAGAAAGCATATCGAGAATTTGCTTCTGCACAATCACATCAAGCGCGGTTGTTGGCTCGTCAGCGATGATGATATCGGGCTCACAGGCGAGCGCCATCGCAATCATAATGCGCTGCTTCTGACCGCCGCTCAACTCGTGCGGATACGATTTTGCCTTAACAGCCGGCAGATCAACAATCTCTAAGAGCTCAGCCAGACGCTGTTGACGCAGCGCCGCAGTCTGCCACTTATCGGTGACATGTAGCTCGAGCGCTTCAATAATCTGTTGCCCTACTGTGCGAACGGGATTCAGTGAGTGCATAGCACCCTGAAAGATGATTGACGCCTCCGCCCAGCGCACCGCGCGCATTTCACCGAAATTGAGAGTTGCGATGTCTGTGTCGCCGATCAGCACCCGACCTGTTAGCTTTGCCGATTTCGGCAGCAGACGCAGCACAGACATAATCAGGGTTGATTTACCGGATCCGCTCTCACCCGCGATGCCGAGAGTGCTGCCGGCGGGCACAGTGAGTGAGATATTTTTTACCGCCGCAACCTCACCGCGCGCAGCGTGCTTAGCGGTTGCGCTCCCGGAAGTGCGATAGGTGATGGAAACGTCGTCAAAAACGAGGTCTGGCATTAGCGGCTCCTCAACGTTGGATTGACGATAGTTTCAACTGCGCGCCCGATCAGTGTGAAGGCGAGCACAACCGAAACGATAGCGAGACCCGGGATTAAGACATACCACCAGTAACCGCTGGTAGCCGCAGAAACGTCCATCGAATTGCGAAGGATCGTGCCCCAAGACTGCTTGGTGGTATCGCCCAAACCTAAGAAGGCGAGCGTTGACTCAGCGATAATAGCCGACCCAACAGTTAGCGTCGTGTTTGCGAGCACGAGCGGCAGCACGCCGGGGAAAATATGCTTCAAAATAATGTGCCAGTGGCCGGCACCTAAGGCTTTGGCTCGCTCAACATAGTCTCGGGTAGAGATCGTCAGAGCCTGCGACCGCACAACGCGCGCAGTGCCCGCCCAGGAGGTGACACCGATCGCGATAATAATTGTCAGCATTCCGCGGCTCATTACGCTCGACAGCACAATCGCCAGAATAAGGCTGGGAAGCACAAGGAAAAAGTCAATAATGCGCATCCAGAGAGAGGCGATCCACCCCTGAAAATAACCGGCGGCGATGCCCACAAGTGTGCCGATAACCATCGACATTGCTGTCGCAGAGAGCCCCACGATAAGCGAGGATCGGGCACCCCACACCATGCGCACCAAAAGATCACGAGAGAGATGATCCGTACCAAAAGGATGCTCAAGCGAGGGCGGCGCAAAACGCTGGTTGTTTAGCTGTGTGACATCGAGCAGATGCGCTGGTGTAATCACCGGGGCAAGCAGAGCTATCAGACTAACCGCAAGCAGAAAGATGAAGCCAGCCATCCCGGCACGATTCTTAGCGAAGCTTTTACAGAAATCGATTAAGGCGACCCTGCGGCGTTGTGCGGCAATGCTGCTCATGCGTGCCTCACTCTCGGATCAAGTCTGCGATAGACCAGATCGGCAATTAGATTCATGAAAATGATAATGGCGGAAAAAACCACGAAAGTGCCCTGCAAGAGTGGCAGATCCGGGCCGCTGAGCGCTTCATAGGTGAGCTTGCCGAGACCCGGCCAAGAGAACACCGCCTCAACAGTGACAGCGCCGCCGATGAGCCCGCCAATGTGCAGAAAAACAAGAGTGACGGTCGGTAACAGGGCGTTTGGCACCGCATGACGGCGGCGCACAAGATCTTCACGCAGCCCCTTCGCGCGGGCGGTTGTGAGATAGTCCGCGTTCATTTCCTCGATCAAACTGGAGCGCATCACCATCAGGTATTGCGCATAGATCACAGCAACAAGAGTTGTGACGGGGAGCACAAGGTGCTGAGCTACATCAAGCACAACTGAGAGCGGATCTGTGCCGGCTGACAGCGAGCGCATGCCCCCTGTCGGGAACCATTTGAGGGTGCCGCCAAAAATCATCAGCAGGATCAAACCAAGCCAGAAGGTTGGCACTGACCAGAAGACGAGGGAGGTGGTTGAGGCGAGCTTGTCAAAGAGACTGCCACGCTTCCAAGCGGCTTTTTGCCCCAGCCAGAGACCGAGTATGATCGCGATTACGGCAGCGGTGGCGGTGAGCAGAATAGTGTTCCAGAAATACTGCCCAATCAGCTCTGACACCGGCTTGCGATACACGTAGCTCTCACCGAAATTGAGAGTGAAAACGTTTGTTAGATAGTCAACAAACTGCTGCCAGAAGGGTTTGTCAAGGCCGTACTGCTCACGCAGGATCGCAATCTGCTCGGCGCCAAGGTTTTGCTCGCGTGCGATCCGCGAAATAGGATCACCGGGCAGCAGCTTGAAAAAGAAAAACCCGAGCAGGATCACCATCGCAAGGCTGATGAGCGCGCCGCCGATTTTATTGGCTAGGTAACGCCAAAAACTATTGTCGCGCGCCGGCTCTTCCGCGTGCGCGCTGGTTGCAATTGCCGATGTCGACGGTGGTACCACATTTGACATAGGAGTCTCTCCTGGAGGGGAAGCGGTAACGCGGGTGCTCACAGCCTGAGTCGTGAGCACCCGAGAGTGTTACTCGACGTCTGCGGCTTTCTTCTTACGAACTGCAAGAAGTCCACCGATACCGGCAACGGCAGCTACCGCCAGAGCGATCCAGAGGACACTGCTGGCACCGCCAGAGTTACCGGTGTCTGCGCTGTTATCAGCGGCGCCAACCGGCTCGACGAGCAGATAACCCCAGTAACCTACGTGGTTTGCAATCACGCCGTCCTTGCTTGGCTGCAGACCGAAGTTCTGGAAGCGATCCGAACGATACGCCTCAAGCTGATTCTGGTACCACAGTGTGACCTGGGTGGCTGCCTCATAGTGCATTGCGAGCATCTTGTGCACTATTTCTGCGCGCGCTTTTTCATCGAGCTCAGTGAGCTGCTGCTGGTAGAGCTTATCGAACTCAGGATTAGTAAAACCGTCTTGTGAGGTGCCGCCTGAGCCGTCCGTTTTAGTCGGGCGGGCAGCGCTGGTGTTAATGCTCAGCTGGTAGTTAGGATCCGGGTTGATTGACCAGCCGGATATGTACATGTCGTAGTTACCGGCATCAGTGTTGGCACTCAGAGTGTCACTATCGGTTGACTCAACAGTCATTTCGATGCCAACACTGCGCAACCACGGCCCGAGATACTCACCGATTGACTGCGCGTTAGAGTCTGTTGCGTCAACATTTAACTTGATTGCCAGACGCTGACCGTCTTTTTCGCGAATACCGTCTGCGCCCTCAACCCAGCCAGCATCATCAAGCTGTTTCTTTGCTGCCTCTGGGTTAAAGCTCTCAATTACCGGATCGTTAGCTGGCAGCGCCCAGGTTGCGTAAGAGGCAGGAATGAAGCTGGTTGCTTTTGTGCCCTGACCTTCGAGCACCTTATCAAGCAGGGTGTCGATATCGACCGCTTTGCGGATAGCCTGGCGCACCTGAAGGTCGCGCAGCGGCTCACTCACCGTGCCATATGGAGTGCCGTCAACGGTTTCATACCCTGGATTCAGGTAGAGAGCAGTGTAACGGCGCCCATGCCCAGAGTGGGTTGTGATGCCGTCTTGATTCTGGAGCGCATTGAACTGGCTTGGTGTCAGACCACTGACAAGGTCAACATTTCCGGCGCGCAAAGCCTGCACCTGCGCGTCAGAGTCGGTGTAGTAAATGTAGTGGATCTTGTCGATATTTGGTGTTTGACGCCAGTAGTGCTTGTTGGCAACCAGCTCAAGGCTCTCATTGGCTGCGTATTTGGTGAGCTGGAAGGGCCCTGAGCCAACCACGTCTGAGTCGTTTGCAAAGGTAGACGGATCGTCGAGCTTTGACCAGATATGCTCTGGCACAATCGGCACCTCAACCCCAGGGTTCGGGGCTTGCGCCGCCTTCAGAGTGATTACGAATGTGTGATCATCGGGAGCCTCGATGCTCTCGAAGTTTTCGACCCTGTCGCCGTTAGCGACAGCCATTTCGGGCACAGTCATGATCTGGTTGTAAGTCCAGTAGATGTCTTTCGCAGTGATTGGCTCACCGTCTGTCCAGGTCATGCCCTTGCGGATCTTGAAAGTCCAAACTTTGCCCGTATCATCAGTTTCCCAGCTTTCAGCAAGGCCGGGAACCGGCTCCCCACCGTCTTGTGAGTAGGCCACAAGGTTTTCGTACTGATAACGGTTGGTGTTGGTGGGCAGCAGGTAAACAGAGGTGAACGGGTTAAAAGAGTCTACAAATCCCGCGGTTGCAATGCGCAGGGTGGTTGCGTCGCTTGCTTCATCTGCCGCTACGAATGCGCCGCCTGTTGCGTAAGAGGCTGTCGCTCCGACTGTCCCGAAAGCGACAGCCGCAGTCGCACACGCGGCGAGAGCGCGGAAGAAGCGAGATTTCGTGGTGTTTACCATGTTTCTTCCCTTCAAGGTCAACAACCGCACATCGTTGTGTAGGCGGCTGATTTCCCAATGCTATTAGGCTTTATTGTTTGTTATCAACCTGAGGCGCAGCGCGCAACAGAGCTGTAATCAAGTCGATACGTTCCCACAGTGACTCAACCAGGATATGTTCATGCACTGCATGGGCACCTGCGCCGCGCGGCCCAAACCCGTCAGCGCTTGGAAAACCGGCCGCTCCTGTGAAGTTTGTGTCACCGGCACCGGCAGCGGGGGCACACTCAATCTCTTGGCCAACTCTGTCAGCCGCACTGCTGATGCGGTCAAGCAGCGCGTGCTCTTTTTTGCCAGGCTCCCAAGTTGGGCGCCGTGACAGGATCTCCACCGCAACTTCGGCTTCATCATGGGTCGGCTCTAAATGCGTGAGAGCGTCAAGCACCTGCTCTTCAGAGGCGGAGTCAAAAAACCGTAACCCGATTTCGGTTGAAGCCTCGTCTGCCACCACATTTGCCCGCTCGCCGCCTGATATCTGCCCGACGTTACATAGCACTGGCTGCACCGCAGGATCCGCGGTTATTTCTCGCACCCGCAGAAGCTGATCAACAAGCTCATCGATTGCATTAACACCGTTTTCAGGATCGAGCGCCGCGTGCGCTGCGCGCCCCTGCGTGCTCAACCGCATACGCACACTGCCGCGCCGACCAACTTTCAGCGCACCATCCGGATGCGGTGATTCAAACCCCAACACAGCCTTTGCGCCCGCACAGGTTTCGAGCAGCAGCTCTTTGGTTGTGGGCGATCCAACCTCTTCATCACAAACCAGCACAACGCGCACAGCCTGATGCGTGGTGTCACGCAACCGTGCGAGCGCGGTTAGCATGACGACGATCCCGGCCTTCATATCGTAAACTCCCGGACCGGAAATTTTTTCTGGCGAGATGCGCAGCGGCACCTTTTCAGCGAGAGTGCCCAGCGGCCACACCGTGTCAGTGTGCCCCAACAGCACAAAAGGTTTGCCGAGACCGGCAAAATCGGCAACCAAACTTGTGCCCATCGCAGTATCAATCAGCTTAACTGTGCCGCCGATGCGGGTGAATTCGCGCTTAAGCAACTGCGCAATTTTAGCGCTTTGAGTGGTGTCGCCCGTTGGTGTTTCGATAGTGACCAGCTTGGTGAGCAACTCGATCGGATCAAAATCTAAATCAGCGACTGTTGCACCCTGCATATGAGATCTCCGCGCTATCATTGAGCTGTTATCGACACTGAAGTCTAGATTAGTAGGGTTTTTAATGAGCGTTGGGAAGCCACTCGGGCTTAGCGCGGATGCGGCTTTAACTGCCGCAGCAGCAGCCGGAGAGCTGGATCTTTCCGGCTTTGCCCCCGCAGGTTTTAAGTGTCGCCAGCTCGTCAAACACGCAGACTTAAAACGTGCCTCGCAACTTTACACCGAGGTTTTTAAATACAGCGACGCAACCCTGTTTCTAAATCCGTATCTGCTCAGCGCTCTGTCACAAAATGGCGGATCGACCGTCGGCGTTTTTGCTGGCCGAGACTTAATCGGTTTCGCATACGGTTTTCCTGCTGTGACCGGCGGAAAAAATAATATTCCCGGAACGGTATATCACTATTCGCAGGCCGCTGTTGTGGCCGAAAGTCATCACGGTGCGGGAATCGGGAAAGCTCTGAAACTCGCGCAAGCAGAGGTTGCGCGCGCCTGGGGCTGCACCGAAATGCGGTGGACCTTTGACCCGAAGCTAACCCGCAATGCGCGCTTTAACTTCAACGGGCTTGGCGCCACTGGTATCGCATATTTAGACGACTACTACCGCACAACAAACAGTGATCGCATTCTCGTTTCTTGGGATCTTAGCGCGCATGAAACAGGGCAAACAGATGCGCGAACTGCGGCGCTTAAGAGCCTGCGCAGTGAGTATCCACCAGAACTAACGGCCTTGAATTGGGCTTTTGCGGCTGAAATTGATGCGCATGAACTGGCCAGCCAGAACGCGGTTGCTAGTGCCTGCTGGGTGCCGGTGCCGGCGAACCTCGGCAGCATCGATAACAGTAATGATCCGGCGGCACCCGACCCTGAGCACATTGCGCAGCAACTGCGTGCCACACTGACCGCACTGTTTGCCGATGGATACCAGCTGATTGCGTGCAATCGCCGTGAAGACACCGCCGCTTATCTTGCAGTTAAGTGGCGCAACGAAGACTAGGGAAGGCGCTTAAGAATGCCGAAAATTACCGGAGTTTCACTGTTTGAAGTGCGGTTGCCGCTGCGGCATGAGTTTGAGACCAGCTCACACCGTAAAACCTCACTCACACACATTCTCGTTGCCTTACAAGACGGCGCGGGCAACACCGGCTGGGGTGAGATCGCAAGCCCCGCAGATCCTTTCTTTTGTGCGGAAACAAACGACACCGCTTGGCTTATTGCTGAAAAATACTTCGCTAAACAGCTTGTTGGGGTGGAGTTTGAGACTCCGTACGAATTTGAAAAAAACTGGGCAAAGATCCGCGGTAACGAGTTCGTAAAATCCGGATTCTCAATTGCCGGCTGGGATCTTTTCGCAAAAGCGGCGGGAGTCTCTTTGGCAGCCGCGCTCGGTGGTGAGCGTGAGCGGGTGCAGGCTGGTGTGTCGCTCGGCATCGAAACCAGCATTGACGCGCTCCTGACAGAGGTTGAAAAGCACGTTGCAGCAGGCTATGAGCGTGTGAAACTAAAAATTGCGCCGGGGTGGGATCTCGAGCCAACTCGAGCTGTGCGGGGTGCCTTCCCGGCAGTGGATGTTCACGTTGATGCTAACGCAGTTTATGAGCCGGGCGAGGCAGCATTTGCGCTGTTTAAACAGCTTGACAAATTAGAGCTCACGATGTTTGAGCAGCCCTTTGCGCAGCGCGATTTTCTGTCACACGCCGAACTGCAAAAACGTGTAGCAACACCGGTTTGTCTGGACGAATCGGTGGTGTCTCTCGACGACTTAAGACTGGCGCACGCACTCAACGCTATCGGGGTTTTAAATATTAAAGTGTCGCGCATGGGAGGGCTGACAGTGGCTCGCGCCGCGCACGATTTTGCTGTCGAAGTGGGGATCCCGGTGTGGTGTGGTGGAATGCACGAGTTTGGCATCGGTCGTGCAGCGAACGTCGCGCTCTCAGCGCTGCCGGGATTTACTCTGCCGTCAGATGTGTCAGCGTCTGAGAAATACTATCGCGAAGACATTATCGATCCGGTTGTGACCGCCAACGGTGGGATGGTGACCGTGCCGAGCGGGGCGGGGATCGGCCATGCGGTGCGTGAACAGATGGTGCGAGACTTGGCGCTTAGAGTTTTGGAAGTGTAACGATGGATATTACAAACATCAGAGTTATAGACGGACACAACGATCTTGCCTGGGCGGCAAGACAAAAGTTAGATTACGGTGTCACCGGGCTTGCTGGCTCTGCAAACGGCGAGCTCGCTCCAGTTATAGCCGGCTTACACACCGATCTGCCACGGCTTCTGAAGGGTCAGGTTGGTGGGCAGTTCTGGTCGGTGTGGGTTGACCCTACGCTGAGGGGCGCAGATCAGGTGGTGGCGACGCTGGAGCAGATTGACTGGGTGCGTCGATTTATTGCGGCCCACCCAGAGCAGCTTGAGTTCACTCCCACCGCTGCACAGATGCGGCAGGCGCTTAGCGCGGGTAGGATCGCTTCGCTAATCGGGATTGAAGGCGGAGAGCAGATTGGCGGATCAACCGCGGCGCTGCGTCAGTTTGCACGACTCGGTGCGCGCTATATGACGCTGACATGGTCGCGCACCACCGACTGGGCAGACTCAGCAACCGATACGGCGCAGCACGGGGGTCTGACAGATTTCGGCAGGGCAGTGGTGCGTGAAATGAATCGGATCGGTATGCTTGTCGATCTAGCGCATGTGTCGCCCGATACGATGCGTGCAGCCTTAGACGAGTCGTGCAGGCCCGTAATTGTCTCGCACTCTTGCGCGAGCGCTCTCTGCGACCACCCGCGCAATGTGCCGGATGATGTGCTGCAGCGTATCGGCGCTGGCGGCGGAGTTATCATGGTGGCTTTCGTGCCAACTTTTGTGTCGCAAGCGCGGCGCGATTGGTGGGAGAGCGGCGGTCTAGGCGAGGGGCCGCAGGTGACGGTGCAGGACGTCGCCGACCATATTGAGCATATTCGCAAAGTAGCGGGTGTGCACGCTGTCGGGTTGGGCGCAGACTACGATGGCACAGATGACATGCCCGCCGGTCTCGAAGATGTCAGCGGCTACCCGCTGCTGTTGCAAGAGCTGGCGGATCGCGGTTGGACAGAAGAGGAGCTGCGCGGCCTCGCAAGTGAAAACATTTTGCGCGTGCTAGAAACTGTCGACGCCGACTATGAAGCCTTTATTGCGGGCAGCGCTGGAGCTCCTGCACACGAGCTAGTAACGCCGGTAAAAACTGTGTCTGACAGCGAGATGCCGCAAGTGCTGTTCGTTGTTAACTGGGCAACATCACTGCCCAGACGTTTTGAAACATGGTTTACTGAAGCCGGCTTCAAGCTAGATATTCGCTTTGGTAAAGAGGTTGAGCTGCCGAAAAATCTTGATGACTATGCGGGAATGGTGCTGTTCGGTGGCGGTTTAATGCCCGACGAATTCGAGAATGCGCCGTGGCTGAAGCAGGAGCGACAGCTTGCGCAGGAGGCTATCGACAAAGACATACCAACGCTCGGAATCTGCCTGGGCGCTCAAATATTAGCTGATGTTGCAGGCGGTGAAGTCAAAGCTAAAACCGGGCCCAAAGAGCGCGGCTCAACGGTGATTAAAACCACCGCGGCCGGTCGCAACGATCAGTTAATTTCTGTGCTTGGCACAGCCTCTCCCATGATTGAGAATCATGAGGATATGATTACCCGCCTTCCCGAGAGCGCGGTGCTGCTGGCCTCAAGTGACGCGATTGAAATTCAAGCATTCCGGATTAACGAAAATGTTTACGGTCTGCAGTTTCACCCTGAGGTGAGCGCAGCTGACATGTGGGGCTGGAATGCCGAGGAGCTTGCGTCAGAGGGCTTTAATCTCGCAGAGCTTTGCCTTGAGGCCGGAAAAAACGATGCGGCAAACACCGCTGCTGCACGCGCCCTCGCTGGGAGTTTCAGCGAAATCATGCACCGCTACGCGGCGGGGTAACCCGCGGGAGATTACTGCCCGCGCGCACCGTGATCGGTGCTGGTCACATCGATAACCTCCCAGTTGAGGAAGGAACGCGACGCGGTTGGGCCGCGCTGCCCGTGATAGCGGCTGCCGGTAGCGCCGTGCCCGTAGGGCTGATCCGCCGGGCTAGAGAGCTGGAAGAAACAGAGTTGACCGATCTTCATGCCCGGCCACAGGCGAATCGGGAGGGTTGCAACGTTCTTTAGTTCAAGCGTGATGTGCCCGCTAAAACCGGGATCAATAAAGCCCGCGGTTGAGTGGGTGAGCAGCCCCAAACGGCCGAGCGAACTCTTCCCCTCGAGCCGGGCAGCGATATCGTCAGGCAGCGTCACAAGCTCGAAGGTTGACCCGAGCACAAACTCGCCCGGATGCAAAACGAACCCCTCACTGGGATCGGCCTCAACAAGCCGGGTGAGATCGGGCTGTTCTTTTGCGGGATCAATCTCAGCGCTCTTGTGGTTGTCAAAAAGACGGAAGTAGCGGTCGAGGCGCACATCAACGCTCGACGGCTGCAAAAGTTTTGGATCGGTCGGATCAAGCGCAATCCGGCCGGAGGCCAGCTGGGCGCGAATATCTCTGTCTGAAAGAAGCACGCTTTAATTGTAACTGGAAGAAGTTATGGCACTCTCGAGAGCCATTCTTTAGTGCTGAACTTCTCGGCGACCAGCTGCTCGGCACGCTTCATCTCGGCCGCTGTCACACTGCCCATCTCGCCGCCGTGCCGGCGTTTAAAGACATCGATCAGATGCTCAACGATCGCCTCGCGACTCAAACCTGTCTGTGAGCGCAGCGGATCGACGCGTTTTTGCGCGGACTTAATTCCTTTATCGCTAAGCTTCTCGCGCCCGATCCGCAAGACCTTTGTCATTTTTTGCGGATCAATATCGTAAGCCATCGTTACATGGTGCAGGATGCCGCCCGATCCGAGCCGCTTTTGAGCGGCTCCGCCAATCTTTCCGTTCGGCCCTGCGATATCGTTCAACGGCACATAACGAGCGTCAATCCCCAACTGCTGCAGACCCTCGATAACCCACTCGTCGAGAAACGCGTAAGACTCCTCAAAACTTAAGCCGCGCACAAGCGATTCGGGCACGAAGATAGCGTAGGTGATGCAGTTTTCGGGCACCATATACATTGCGCCCCCGCCCGAGATGCGGCGCACTATAGCGGTGCCGCTCGCCTCGGCCTCAGCGGTATCAACCTCATTTTTTAGTGATTGGAAACTGCCGATATACACTGCAGGGCCGGTAGATTCCCAGATGCGCAGCGTGGGTTTGCGCAGGCCCGTGCCAACCGCTTGCGTCATCACTTC
Organism: Canibacter zhoujuaniae; assembly: GCF_011752005.1. Classification (NCBI taxonomy): domain Bacteria; kingdom Bacillati; phylum Actinomycetota; class Actinomycetes; order Micrococcales; family Microbacteriaceae; genus Canibacter; species Canibacter zhoujuaniae. The sequence goes on from NZ_JAAIJZ010000002.1 coordinate 29,368, forward strand.
ATCAAGCGCGCTGTTCAGAACCGGGCTGACGGGTGCATCATGCACAATTTCCCAGTCGTAGTCACGCCAGGTTGCGGCGTTTGTGAGGGCTCTGCGCACAGCCACACCGATCGCTTGCGGGGTGACACCGAGCAGCTGTGCTTCAGCGGGCAGTGCCGCATCTATTGCAGTGCGATAGTCGGTAATAGAGCTGTCAGCGCGCATTCCGTTGAGCGTCCGGTTGATTTCAAGCACCACTTCATCGGGCTCGACAAAGAAATCACCTGCGAGACTAAAGTTTTCGATTATGCCGCCCGCGACATCGAAATCAACAACCGTGAGCTTGCCGCCGGGCAGTTTGTATTCGCCGTGAAACGCAGTCATGCTTCAAGTTTACGGCGCTGCCCCTTAACGCCAGCACAAAAGCCAAACTAAAATTTTAGGGTGCCAAGCAACACCCCAGAAACAGCAAAGTCGTTCGCCAAATTGCCTCACTACCTAGTTGTTGGTGCGGGTCTTAACGGAGCCTCCCTCGCCTGGCATCTCACCGCCGCCGGGCACCGAGTAACCCTCATAGACCGCGCAGCACCCGCAGCTGCCGGCAGCAGCTCACACGGCTCAGCTCGCATCTTTCGCGCCAGCTACGCTGACGAAAAATATGCACGCCTGACGCTGGAGTCGCTTCCGTGGTGGCGCAAACTAGAAGATATCAGCGGGCAAAAACTCTTGAACTTCACCGGTCATATCGAACACGGCAGCGCGGCTGAGCTGGGCGCGCTAGCAGTGGTTTTGTCTCGCGCCGGGGTGCCGCATGAGCTGATTGAGGTTGCCGAGGCGAGTGAGCGTTGGCCGCAGTATCTGCTGGAGGGTGAGCATGTGCTGTGGCAGCCGCAGGGCGGGGTGCTCGATGCTGCCGCGACAGTGCACGCCCTTATCGCAGCAGCGCAGGCGACCGGGTTGCTTGAGCTCTATCTCGACACCGAGATAGAGCGCATCACGCAAACGGCGACGCAGGCTGTTGCCTACACAGCTTCTGGTGCAGTGTTTAAAGCGGATCACGCGGTTGTTGCTGCTGGCAGCTGGCTGCCGCGCGAACTCTTAGCGCGCATCGATTTCACTCTGCCCACGCCGCAGTTCACAGTGCGCGAGGTGTTGGCGCTGCACTTCGCCTACCGGGAGGGATACAGTGACTTTCCAACAATTATTCACCGGCGCGGAAACATTCCGGCCTATGCGCTGCCCGGTGGTGCTGATGTTAATGGCGCAGCTTTAAAGTTTGCTTTTCACGGTGGGCGACCGCGTCAAGAAGCGCTCGATTATGTCGCTAAATACATTCCCGGGGTTGCGCCAGAGGCTTTTGGGGAGACCCTGTGCAACTACACCCAAACTCCCGATGAGGAGTTCTTTATCGAGACTGATCGCAACATTACGCTGTTTTCAGCGTGTTCCGGGCACGCCGCGAAATTCGCGCCGCTGCTTGGCAGGCTCTTATTTGAGCGCGGGTTACTCGGCAGATAGCCTATCTGACAGCCAAGTAACAAGGTCAGAAATTACCTCACTCCGGTTGGTCTCATTGATTAGCTCATGCCGCGCTTCTGGATAGAGCCGCAGTGAAACATGCTGCGCACCGGCTTTCCGGTAGGCGGTTGCAAGCAGCGTCAGACCGTCATTGAGATTCAGCGGATCAGCCGATCCTGACACGATCAGGATCGGGATATTTGCGGCAGCTTGTTTCGGAGTGCCAAAGAGTTTGACCGCGTTAGTAACCCCAAACATGCGGAAGACATTAACGTTTGTGGTGCGCGGATCCGCAGCCATTTTGCGCCACACTTCAGGGTCGCGGCTGAGCCATTCATGACCGTTTTTATCGCCGAAACCCTCGTTCAGATCGCCAGAATTCATGTGCCTTGGAGTGCGATACGCACTGCCTGAGAGAATAACCGCGTCCCATAATTCCGGTTCACGATTTATGATGCGTTGCGTCATTAACGAGCCCCAGGAGTGGCCGAACACCGCTACGGGAAGGCCTGGATGCTCACTGCGGATCATCGCGGTTAACTGAGTGATTGCGTCTTCGGTGCCGCGCAGCCCACCCTTGCCGAGTTTGGCGATCTTTGCCGGGTCATCACCCCACTGTTCCAAGCCGGTGCGGCCGTGGCCACGGTGATCGTCCGCATAAACTATGAAGCCTGCGTGAGCGAGATCTTCGGCAAATTCTGTGTAGCGGTCGCTGTGTTCAGCCAGACCGTGCAGGATCTGTACCACACCGATTGGGTTGCTGATATCAATTGTGCTGGGATCAGCCGCGATTGGCCCTGTTGCCTGTTCATCGGGTGATGGCAGCCAGCGCCTTGCGTGGATGGTTACACCATATTTATCGGCATAGGTAAAACGTTCGTGTGCGATGCTCATAACACTTTATTGTGGCACGCACACCTTACCGCCGGCTGTAGACCTCCGCGCCGTCAACAAAGGTTTGCAAGACTGCGCCGCACAGCACTGTTTCGGCGTCTGCGGTGAGCGGATTGTGGTCGAGCACTGTGAAGTGGGCGCGCAAGCCTGGGGCAATTTGGCCGAGCTCTTCGTCGCGGTGGGTTGCCCACGCGGCGGTGTGCGTCATCGCTGTTAGCGCTGCTGCGGGAGTGAACGCCCGCTCCGGATGATACGGCTCTAACTCTGGCTGCAGCGCAGAGCGGCCGGTCACCGCGATAAACAGATTTGGCAGAGTTTCGTGCGGTGCTGTTGGAGCGTCGGAACCGAGCACAACAGGCACCCTCGCCTCCCGCATCTTTTGCCAGGCAAAACCGCCCTCGGCCCGCGCATCGCCCAGCACCGCCTGCCAGTTTTTCAGCACCGCTGGATCGGCGTGCACCGGTTGCATAGATGCTGTGATGTTGTTTTCTGCCAGGCGCGCAAAGGTCTCTTCTGAGACGTACTCTAAATGCTCTATGCGCGGGCGCAGATCGTGGCCGGGTTGCCTCTCTTTAGCAGCTTCAAAAACTTCGCAGCCGAGAGTTACGGCGGCATCTCCGATCGCGTGAAAAGCCACCTGCAAGTCAAGCTCGTGCGCTCTGACGGCCGCGGCTACGGCTGCCTCGCTAGACCAGATGGGGGCGGGGTGGGCGCCGGTTATGTAGGGCTCGTGCATAGCGGCTGTGCAGCCGTCGATCACCCCATCAGACACAATTTTTATTCCGATCAGACGCAACCAGTCGGTGCCATAGCTTGCAGCGAGTTCATCACGGAGTGCCGCAGCCTCCTCTACCTGCGCGACAACGTTTGCAACCTCACTATCAGGGCGGATCAGCCAGTGCATATTGGTTACTAGCGGCAGCCTGCCATCCCGCTCTAGGCGGCGGAGCAGCGTCGCTAGAATCGTCGGATTACCGGCCATTTCGGTGACGGTGGTCACCCCGGCGGCAAGGTATGCTGCTGCGGCGGTGTCGAGAAAAGAATCGCGGCCTGCGTCATCGACTGCGTTTTCTGCAAACGGCCAGGCGATAAGAATGGCGGCACTCTCAATGAGGTAACCGGTTGCCTGGCCGTTCGCATCGCGCACAATTTCACCGCCGTGCGGGTCAGGCGTGTGCTCATCGATGCCGAGTGCGGCCAATGCGGCGGTGTTCACCCACGCAGAGTGCAGGTCGTTCGCGTCGAGAATTACGGGGATATCAGCAACAACTGAGTCAATCAGCGCCGCTGTTGGTTGTGCGTCATCGAATATTTCAAATCTCCAACCGACCCCGAACAGATGTTTTGCGTCGGGGTTTTCTGCTCTGGCCTGCCGCAGCCTTTCCTGCACCTCAGCAATGCTGTTGCAGTCGCGCAACTGCACTTTTTCTAAAGCCTGCCCGAGCATCAGCAGGTGTGTGTGCGCTTCAACAAATGCGGGCATTACGAACGAGCCAGATAAATCAACCGCCTGCACCTCAGTGGCCGCGTTTGCAGCGCTTGCCAGAGAACGCGCGGCATCGGCTACCGCACTGGCCGATCCGCAAGCTAAAAACCTGCCATCTGCGACCGCAAAAGCCTCTGCGGGTGGCGCGGCGGTCGAGCCGGTGAAAACTGTGCCGTTATGGTAGACCGTAATCGTCATAGGGGAAGCTTTCTGGGCAGTAGTGCGGATGAGAGCGAAACCGAACATTATTCGGTTTCTGTATTGTATGCAGTAACCTCCGACTGTTGTCAAATATAAGGTGTAGAAATGCCAAGACCCACAACAGCTAAACTCACCCCCGAAAAAATTGCGAAAGCAGCGCTTGCGCAGATTGATGCGGGCGGTGAGGTAAATATGCTGCAGTTAGCCAAAAGGCTGCGCGTCAGTGTTTCTTCTATCTACCACCACGTGCCGAGCAAAGAAGCGGTGCTCAGTCTGGTGCGCCGGCAGCTGTTGGCGGCCTTCAAACCACACATCGACCCCGCGGCAGATTGGGAAACAGGAGTTTTGGTGTGGATTAGGGCGAGCGCAAAAATGTATAGCTCCCACCCACATGCGGCGCAGTATCTTGCGCAGCTGCCCCTCTGCGAGGAAGAAGCGGCCGAAACCTATGGTGCGCTTTTTGAACTGCTTCGCAAAGCTGGCGTAGCAGCCGGTGACGCGGTGGCGCTGGTCGAAGTAATTGATGCGTTTGTGATTGGGGCGGCGATTGACGCGAGCTCGCCGGCCAGTATCTATGACGCAGTATCACTGCCTGAAGAAATGCGGCGTGCTGGTAAAGCACGCCCCTCCGTTTACGCGCGCAACACTGAGGTTATCGAAACGGGGGCAGCCATCTTTGTCGCTGGAATTAGGGCTCACTACGGTTTGAGGTAACAGTCAGACGCGAAAACTAAACTGAGATCTATGGCAAAACTTACGGTCTCTCTTCCCGATTCGAGGCATTTAGCGGCGCTACAGGAAGAGTTTTCCGGCCAAAATATCGACTTTCTTGTGTGGGATATGCGCTCAGCGCCCCCGGCAGAAAAAATTGATTTAGTGGTGCCCCCGTATCTGGACAGTGCCAAAACACTCGCCCGGCTAGAGGGTGTTGAGACGCAGCTCGTGCAGTGGCAGTCGATCGGTTATGACGGAGTGAGCGACTACCTGCCGAGCGGTGTTCGCTTCGCTAACGCCGCCTCAGTGCACGAGACCGCGACGGCTGAGCTGGCGCTTGGCTTGATCATCGCAGCACAGCGGGATTTTAAACGATTCTTTCAGCAGCAGGCAGAAGGAATTTGGCGCGGCGGCACAACACGGGCACTTGCGGATCGCCGGGTTACTATCATTGGTGCGGGTGGTGTCGGCAGAGCGATTGCCGAAAGACTTGTGCCTTTTGAGGTGCAAATCACGATGCTGGCAAACAGTGCGCGCGACCTGGAACTAACCGGTGGTCTAACAGTCTCAGTGCGAGAGATCGCCGACCTACACGCGATGCTGGCAGAAACGGACATTCTGGTGCTCGCAGTGCCACTCACCCCTGACACTGCAGGGTTGATCGGGGCGGTGGAGCTGGCGCAGCTGCCCGATGACGCACTGCTTGTAAACGTTGCGCGCGGCAGGGTCGTTGACACCGCAGCACTGGTCGCCGAGGTCGCAAGCGGGCGGCTTCGCACAGCGAACGATGTTGTAGACCCAGAACCGCTGCCGGAGGAGCATTCGCTGTGGCAACAGGATGGAGCGATTCAGACTCCGCACACCGGCGGCGACAGTGACGCTATGCACCCGCGCATGTTCGCGCTTTTGGTGCGGCAGATTAGGCACCTTATGCGCGGATCCACCCCAGAAAACCTGGTTAAGCCCTAAACTGGTTAAGTCCAAAGATCCCCATCAGCACCTTGGAGAAATAGAGAGAATGGCAGAAGCATCCCGTCTTGACAAAGTAGTGGCCCTCGCGAAGCATCGCGGTTTCGTCTATCAGGCGGGTGATATCTACGGCGGTTCGCGCTCTGCCTGGGATTATGGCCCGCTCGGCACTGCTTTGAAGGAGAACATCAAAAAGCAGTGGTGGCGCACAATGGTGCAAAAACGCGCCGATGTCGTTGGGATCGACTCAAGTGTGATTCTACCGAAGCAGGTCTGGGAGGCCTCAGGGCACGTTGAGGTGTTTTCTGACCCGCTGGTCGAGTGCACCAGCTGTCACAAACGCTATCGTGAAGACCACCTGATCGAGGCCTTCGAAGAGAAGAAGGGCCGCGCACCTGAGGGTGGCATGGCAGAGATCGTCTGCACAAACTGCGGTGCTCGCGGTGAGTGGACAGAACCGCGCGCCTTCAGCGGTCTCTTAAAAACATTCCTCGGCCCCGTCGACGATGAGGCCGGGCTGCATTACCTGCGTCCCGAGACAGCGCAGGGTATCTTCGTGAACTTTGCGAACGTGCTGCAGTCGGCACGTATGAAACCACCATTCGGGATCGGTCAGATCGGTAAAAGCTTCCGCAACGAAATCACCCCAGGAAACTTCATCTTCCGCACACGCGAGTTTGAGCAGATGGAAATGGAGTTTTTTGTGAAGCCTGGCACTGATGAAGAGTGGCAGGAATACTGGATGCACGAACGGCTGCGCTGGTACACCGATCTTGGCATCAACCCTGAGAATCTGCGTTTTTATGAGCACCCGCAAGAGAAGCTCTCACACTATTCAAAGCGCACAGTAGACATTGAATACAAGTTTGGTTTCACCGGCGGCGAGTGGGGTGAGCTTGAGGGCATTGCAAACCGCACCGACTACGACCTCTCAACGCACTCGAAAGAATCGGGTAAGGATCTTTCCTACTTTGACCAGGCAGAGAACGAACGGTATGTGCCCTACGTTATTGAGCCAGCGGCAGGCCTAACCCGCTCACTGATGGCGTTTCTGGTTGATGCCTACGCCGAAGAAGAGGTGCCGAACGCAAAGGGCGGCACCGACACTCGCACAGTGCTGCGACTGGATCCGCGCCTGGCGCCGGTGAAAATCGCCGTGCTGCCGCTCTCGAAGAAAGAGACTCTAACCCCGCTTGCGCAGCAGATTGCAGATGAGCTGCGCGACAGCTGGAACGTGGACTATGACGATTCGGCTGCGATCGGCCGCCGCTACCGACGGCAAGACGAGATCGGCACGCCATTCTGCGTCACGGTTGATTTCGATTCACTCGAAGATAATGCCGTCACAGTGCGCGAACGCGACACTATGGAGCAGGTGCGCGTGCCAATCGCTGATCTCTATAGTTTCTTTGCCGAAAAACTACGTGGAGCTTAAATTTATGACCCAGAACAACCAGTCGCAAGAACAGCTGTATCCGTGGGCGCAGCAGACAGCTCGCGTGCGCGCTCGCACCGAGCCGCTGCGATATCACGAACTGTGGCGTGGGATTAATAAACCCCGCTGGTATAAGCCGCTTGTAGTGAGCCTTATCGGGGTTGGTTACTATATTGCGATTTCCATTGTTTTCGTCATATTGGCCTTTGTCGCAGCCTTCGGTATTGCTTTTGTGACCTCCGCAGAGAGCTCTATTAACCTAGAAGATCTTCTGATGAGTCTGTCGGCAATTAACACCCAGCATCCGCTCTCTATCTTTATCGGCCTCACATCTGTGGCATTAATGATTCCAGCAGGTTGGTTGGCGCTTAAAACTATGGGCATTAAACCAACCGGACGCTTGTGGTCGGTAGCTTTGAAGATCCGCTGGGATCTGCTGTTGGCGGCATTCGCTATCGCCGCCGTTGTTTTGGTGATCGTGCAGTTTGGCAGCATGTTCATTGTTAGCGCGGTCAGTGGCGAGCCGGTGCTGAATGAGCGCCCGGCCGACTTTGACACTCGCGCGATGTGGATTTCGGTGCTGCTGGTAGTGGTTTTGGTGCCATTCCAAGCAACCGCTGAAGAGTATGTCTTCCGTGGTTTCCTGCTGCAGACATTCGGCAATTGGATGCGCAACCCAGTGGTAGCGATACTGCTGACCTCTGCGCTGTTTGGTGCGATGCATATTTACGACATTTGGGGGATGCTCTCTGTCACACTGCTTGGCTGTCTGGCGGCCTACCTGACGATTCGCACTGGCGGGCTTGAGGCGGCAATGGCTCTGCACATTGTAAACAACTATGTGGCCTTTGGTTTCATGGCGTCGGGCTACTTAGACAGCACCTCGCAGGAGAGTCAAACTAGCGGATCTGGCCCTGCTCTGGTGCTCACCGAAATCGTTGTGCTGGCGCTCTTCTGGTTGGCTGTGGAGTTGCTCTGGAAGAAAAAAGCTGCGGATCGAGGCTGGGCAAACACTCGCGTTGATGTCATTGAGGTCGATGTGCCTATTGCGGAGTTAACTGAAGAGCAGCGCCGGCAGGCCGGTCTTGTTCCGATAGCCGCCCCTAACACGGGTGCTTAACCGATGCGTGAATCGCAGCAACACGCGATAGTAATCGGAGACAACCCTGCCGCCTTCGCTGCTGCGCTCGAACTTGCTGAGGTTGGCGTAGCTGTAACACTGCAGCTGGGAGCGCAGTCGCTCTGGCCGTATGCGCCAGTGCATGACAGTGATGACGCTCTCGCCACGCTGCTTGCGCGCCCGGGTGAGCTTTCGCGCGATCTTGAAATAGCGGTTACACGAGTGCCTGTGGGGCCGCTGTATTTTGGCCGCAATACAGCAACCGCAAAGCAGCTTGTAGGGCCACGGATAGGCGGTATAACGGGCAATCCGCTCGCCTCTCAAAATCGCTCGTTGTTGGGTGGGGGCGGATCCTTCCGTGCCTACCTAGACAGACTGCTGCCTGTGCTGACGATTGGAAAATATAAAAATCTCCAAGGCCTGCTTAAGCGGCGGATCGGAACCCAGGCTAGCAGGTTAGCGGCGGCTGAATTAACGACGCGCTACCCGCAGGATTTTGCTGTGTTAGAAACACAGGCGGTGTTTCCGGGGCTGAATGAGGCGATCACGCGCGCAGGTTCTCTCACCGGCGGTGTCAGTCTTTTGGCGGCAGAAAAGTTGGAACAGTCGCTAATTCTCCCGGCTGCCGGGTGGGACGATGCACGTGAAAAAATGCTGACAGCTTTGCGAAGCTACGGTGTGATCGTAAAACCCGCTGCTGAGTTACAGCATGCGACGCTCGCCACCGCGCTAAGTAATGCAGCATTGGTGCTCGCGCCAGGAAATCCGGCAGAAGCACAAGAATTTTTAGCTGTTACTGCAATTGCAGAAGCAGCTAAGCGTGCCGGAATCTACGGGGTACTTGAAAAGATTGCGAGTCTGCCGCGGGTCTATCTGTCGATTACGTATGAAGAGGTGCAGTGGGATGCACCGCACGGTGCAGAACTGATCGTGACAGAAAATGCGTCACCGCGGCGTCTGCGTTTACTCTACCCAGAAGAATTTGCGTCACACGGCGACGAGACGGCCCAGAGCGTCAGCATTAGCGGTGAAGCGGTTACTGGAGCGCGCGTTGAAAGTGCGCCGTTTGGCACTGTTGCCCAGATGCAGGCGGTGGCCGCTGTGCGTGAAGAAGCTGGCGCGGCAGAGACAGCACTATTGGTTGGGCCGACCGTTTGGGGCGGCGCAATTGCAGCAGCGGTGGCAAATTTAGAGCCGCTGGTAAAGCGGCTGCGTCGCAAACTAATGGGAATTGCTTAATCGAGCATATCGGCAGGGTCTAGTGCTCCCAACACCGTTTCAACGATCCGCTCTTCAATATCAGCTGGCGCTTTGTCGCCGCTAGCTAGCCCTAGTCGCCGTGCCTCGTCAACCGTGTGCTCGCCGATACATGCGATCACAGTAGAGTCGGTGCGCGAACCAAACTGTGTCGCAACCTCGCGCGCAACCTGCGGTGACGACACCAAAATTGCTGTTATTTCACCCGCTGCGACATCTTCGCGAATGTGCACTGAAGCCGGCACACCAACTGTGCGGTATGCAACAACTTGAGTAACGTCGTGCCCGCGTTCGAGCAGACCCATTGTGAGCACAGGCTTTGCCACATCTGAACGCAGGGTGAGCACACGTAAAACGTCACCAGAGTTGATTTCCGGCCAAACCTTCAAGAGCCCTACGGTTGTGGTGTCTGACTCGTGCGTCGTGCGAGCAACTTCGTAGCCGGCATCGATGAATGCAGCATAGGTTGCCTCACCCGCAACTGCCACCTGGGTGCGTTTTGCGATTTTAATGTGGTTGTAGTCAAGCACATCGACAACCGTTGCGTTCGTTGCGGTCATCCAGTCGTAGTAGCCGGCTTCGAGTTTTACCAGTGCTTCGCGCAGCCGATCTACCTCGCTTGTGTGCGCAAAATCGATGAGGGGCGCCACAACAGGAGTTGCGCCCTGGGCGCGCAAGGCTTTGGCCACTACTTTACCCCATGCGCCCCCGCGCGGAACAAGCACCCTCTGACCGGTTAGCTGCGCTCCCTGATTAGCCATATGCTCACAATCTTGATACATAGCAAAGCGGCCAACACAGCTCACAGTAGAGCACGTGCTGGCCGCTTTGCGCAACACAATTTGCTAATCATCTATTGTTGTCGCTTCGCGAAAAATTAGCAAATACAGGGAGGTTGTTTACTCGCTGAGGCGTTTTGTGACGGCTAGCGCAGCTCCGGTTACCGCCGCACCTGCGAGCAGGGCGACTGCGGTAACGCCGGCGATAAAAACTGCCGGCTGCCGTTTGCGCAGTGCAATCAGTCGCGCCTTCTGGCGGCTGATTGCGTTATCTATACGGGTGCCAAAGTCGAGTCTCTGCGATAGCAGCCCCAGTGTTTGCTGAAGTTCTGTGCGTGCTTCCTTAGCCTCTGCCATATTGTTTGTGCTGTCACTCATCGCCATACTCCCTGTTTGCCGGTCTCGGTGCCAGTTTTGCCGGGCTGCGGCTTCATCTTGTCGGCTGAGTTTTTCTTCACCTCACCCGCAGCATCAAGATCGCTCTTGATGCGTGCAAGGGTTTTGTGCGGCACCGGATTGCCGCGCTTGAACAGCACAACAGCAATGACAGCGAGCAGCAGTATGGTTATAACACCTGCGCCGCCAATTACGAGAGCAGAGAGCCAGACAGGCCAGCCCGCCCCTTCGGCGATGCCTGCAACCGCTGCCGCGAGCAGCACAGCTGTGGTCCAAAAAAGAATTACAAGAGCGACCACAACCAGCACAATGCCGATTACAAGGTTTTTAATGCGGCCGCTAACTTCTTCTTTAGCGTTACCGATCTCAGCCTTCGCTAACCGCACCGCCTGTGCTGGCACTCGAGTCAGCAGCGCTAGAGTGCTGGGGGTTGAACGTTTCTTTGAAAACATTTGCTTAAAATTTCTGAAGTTCTAGACAATTAAACGGCTGGGGTTGGTTCAGCGGCGCTCATCTCTTTGAAGCGGCGCTTACCCTTCTGTGCCTTCTTCACCTTTTTGCGGGTGCCGGCGATTGCCTCACCCACCTTGGTACCGATGAACTGACGCACATCGTCACTCCGGTCTGCCGCAAATGATTTTGCTTGAGAAACACCGTTCTGCACAAGTTTGGTATCCCAAACCTTGGAGGCAGTGCTCTTAATTTGTTCGTAACGCTTGCGGCCGGCGCGAGAACCGAGCACGTATCCTGCACCGAAACCTACAAAGAGAGCGAGCTTGCCTTTCATGAGTTCTCCAAACGTAAAAATCTATAAAAATCGGGGTAACAACAAGACTAGCGGGCATTTCTGAGCATCTTCAAAGAATTATGTGGGAAATATGCAGTTTTCGGAATCAAATAGAGTGCAAACTAATAGATATGGCACGCGTTGAAATTTATTCAGATCGTTTGATTCTCAAGTTTTCTCGATCCGAACAGTTCACTTCAATGCTGCCCGGCACGATTACAATTCCGCGTGCACAGATCCTAACCGCTATCTCTACCTCCGATCCTTGGCTCTGGGTGCGTGGCGTGCCCAAGCGGGGAATACATCTGCCGAATCGCCTCGCGCGCGGTATTTGGAAACACCGTGGCGGGCAAGACATCGTCTTTATCCGCAAGGGCGCTGAAGCCTTCGTGCTTGATCTTGACAGCTCTGCGCCAGATGTGCAGATGTCGCCCCAGACGCAGCTGCCACCGCAAACGCAGCGCATACTGGTGTCGAGCAGCCAAGCTGCGCTGGTGATGCAAGAGCTGATTAAAGACGGCACTAACCTGCCACCCGAAAAACGTCAGGTTGACTAATTTTCGTCTCACTCGCTGCTTCCCGACTGTGGCTAGCTCTTTGTAAGCGCTGCCTCTAACGCGGCGAGCAGTTGATCCACTTCTTCGACGGTGGAATCCCAGCCGCACATCAGGCGCACCTCGTTAGGCAACCCGGGCCAATCATAAAAAATGAAGTCTGCTGCAACCTGTTCTCGTGCAGCGGCGGGCATGGTCGCGAAAACAGCATTTGACTCAACCTTTTGTGTGATCCGAAATGTGGGATCTAACTCGGTCAGCTGCGCTAGCCCTGCGGCCAGTCGGGTTGCCATACTGTTCGCGGTTCCTGCATTTTCCAGCCACAGATCGGTGCCGTAGAGTGCCAGCAATTGTGCCGAGATAAAGCGCATCTTTGAGGCGAGCTGCGTTTGTTGTTTGCGCAGATAGTGCATGCCGTGATCTAATTCCGGGTTCAGCACAATAACTGCTTCTGCTGCGAGAGCGCCGTTTTTAGTGCCGCCGAGGCTTAAAATATCAACGCCCGCATCGCTTGTGAGTGTGCGCAGCTCGGTTTGCAGTGTGGCAGCGGCGTTTGCGAGCCGTGCGCCATCCATGTGCAGGCGCATGTTGTGCGAGTGTGCGAGCTTAGCTAAAGCCGTGATCTCCGCTACCGTGTAGCAGGTGCCGTATTCGGTGGTTTGTGAAATGGAAATCACCGTTGGCTGCGCGTGGTGCTCGACCCCGATAACCGAAAGTTGCGGCAGGATGAGTTCCGGTGTGAGCTTGCCATCCGGGGTGTCGATGGGGATAAGTTTTAAGCCTTGGGTGCGCTCGGGAGAGCCGGTCTCGTCAACATTGATATGGGCGCTGTTTGCGCAGATTACTGCACCCCAGCGAGGTGCCGCCGCTGCGAGAGCGGTAACGTTTGCCCCAGTGCCGTTGAATACGGGGTAGGCCGTTGCGCTCGGCCCAAAATGCTGTTTAATGACCGCAGCAAATTCAGCAGTTGTCGGATCAGCGCCGTATGCTCCGACACGACCACCATTGATACGCTGCACTGCGTCCATAATCCTTGGGTGGGCGCCGCTGGCGTTGTCAGAGGTGAAGAAAATTGGTGCACGCTCGTGTATCTCGCTGCTCATGGCTATAACAGTACCGGCTTAGGTAGGTTGGAGGTATGGCAGTTAAGGTTCTTGCGGTAGGGAAAAAGCACGAATCGTGGGTTTCTGAGGGCATTGCGCGCTATGACAAGCGACTGCGAAAACCCTGGAACATGTCTTGGCAGTTTTTGCCGCACTCGGCGCTTGCTGCAGAGCGGGCGCGAGAGGCAGAATCAAAAAGCATCCTTGAGAAACTTGGGCGCGATGAGTTCGTTGTGGTGCTGGACGAACGCGGTCAAATGCTGAGCTCGCCGCAGCTGTCACAGCGACTCTACAAGGCATTGGGGAGCGACTCGGTCACCGTTGTAATAGGCGGGGCTTATGGTGTAACAGACGAGGTGCGCGCGCGGGCGGATCTAGTGTGGAGCCTGTCTCCGCTGGTTTTTCCGCACCAGCTGGTGCGCTTAATACTTGTGGAGCAACTGTATCGTGCGGGTGAAATTGCCGCCGGTAGGCCGTATCACCATGTCTAATCCTTGGGAGACATAAGGGCGTTATAAAGTCATATACCCGCGTTTTAGTGTTGAGGTATGCGACTAGAAAGAATGCTTGTAAGCCTCAAACGGGCGCCGTGTAAGCCACACACTACACGCGCTGTTACTGTGCCCTGGGGTGTTGGCCGCGATGCTGTCGGGCGGTTACGTGCTGTGACGAACGTAAGCAACCGCAGGCTGCGGGGTGTGCGGTTGATGTGTGCGGGCGAGGGGCTGTTTAGTCAGTCTCTGCCGGTCTCACTTGATCCTGGTGAAACGCTGCGTGTGCTCTATCAGCAGACAGAAGAGATGCAGGGCGATGGTGTGCTTGTGCTGCGCTGGTTTGAGCCCGACGGAGGTGAGATGCTGTGGTCTGCGCCGCTGTGTTAGTGCTGTTTTGTTTTGCTCTCTTGGGTTATGCGTTGCCGCAGTTGCTGCAGCCGCGCTTCAGCAAAGCGCATATTTTCAGTTTCACCGCGCGCAGTTCCCTGCTCAATATCATCCAATGTAATGTAGCTGCACAGGTCTGCAACAGTAACTCCAAGCGCAAAGGCAATGCGCCCGATTGTGGACAGGTTTGGGTTGGCTGTGCCGCGTTCAATTTTTCCAACTGTGCTGGGGTCGATCCCGGTGAGATCTGCAAGATCGCGCTGCGTAATGCCGGCGGCAGTGCGGAGCTCGCGCACACGCTTGCCGAACGGAACAGAAGTTGGAAGTGCGCTCATTCTTAACATGGTCACTAACCTCCTTGCCAATTTCCACAGGTGAAAAATACGCTGTTTATTCGCCTGGGCATAAATCCACTATTTGCGCGAAAAAACACCAGGTATCGGGGCTGCTAAAAATTTGACCACTACATCTAGTGGTTGACGACACGCCCACCCGAATTATGAGATTCAAAAAATTAAATATTTCAACTCCTTGTGGATAACTTGCGAGGTGAGCCGTAATTGCGCTGAAAAATTTTCAACAAGTTGGAATGAAATTAGGGGAAAACCTTGTTCATAATCACACGGGTGTAATTACTGCATCTTGTGGTCTTAAATGATGTGGTTCACTATATGTAGTGCCTGACGTGTTTCAGGTGAGCAACGGAGATAAAGGAATTCAAAATGGCAACTACCGTTTACACAAAGCCCTCATGTGTACAGTGCACAGCTACCTACCGCGCTCTTGACAGCAAAGGTATCGAGTATGAAGTGGTCGACCTCTCACAGGACGAAACTGCGCTCGAAACCGTGAAAGAGCTCGGCTACATGCAGGCGCCGGTTGTTGTAACAGATGAAGATCACTGGTCAGGTTTCCGCCCAGACAAGATCGACGCTCTCGCCGGTCGTCTCGCTTAAGCATTAAAGCTTTTTACAACTACATACTTCGCAACTGGCCTCAGGTTTCTGCTGTAGAAACTCGGGGCCAGTTGTTACGAATTCAAGATTGAAATCACCTGCAAGCTCGGCACTGCGATTAGAAAGGAGTATCCGGTGGCAAACATCGTTTACTTCTCGAGTGTCTCTGGGAACACTAAAAGATTCATAGAGAAACTGAATCTGCCGGCACACCGCATTCCGCTTCTCCCGAAAGAAGATCCCCTAGAAGTAACTGAGCCGTATGTGCTGTTCGTGCCAACATACGGTGGTGGCCCAGAGACAAGAGCCGTGCCAAAACAGGTGATTAAGTTCTTAAACAACCCGGATAACCGGGCGCTGCTGCGCGGTGTTATAGCCGCCGGCAACACAAACTTTGGGGAGGCGTACGGCCTCGCCGGAGACATCATCGCTAGAAAGTGCAAAGTCCCGCACCTGTACAGATTTGAACTTTTTGGCACCCCCGAGGACGTCGACCGCGTCAAAGCAGGATTGGAAGAATTTTGGAAAGCACAATAATCGAACCCGGCCACGACTCATCAAAGGTCAGCGAGATGGACTACCACTCACTGAACGCGATGCTGAATCTGTATGACTCAGATGGCAATATTCAGTTCGATAAGGATCGTGAGGCTGCGCGCCAATACTTCCTGCAGCATGTTAACCAGAACACCGTGTTCTTCCACGACTTTGACGAGCGTCTGCGCTTCCTCATAGAAAATGAATACTATGAGGCAGAGATCCTGGAGCAGTATCCGCGCGGCTTTGTCGAGGAGCTCACAGACTACGCCTACGGTCTAAAGTTCCGCTTCCCAACCTTCCTCGGTGCTTTTAAATTCTTCACCTCATACGCACTCAAGACTTTTGACGGTGAGCGCTACCTTGAGCGCTTTGAAGATCGTGTGGTGATGGTCGCGATCGCTCTTGCGGCCGGTGATCAAGCACTGGCAAAGCGTTATGTTGAAGAGATTATTTCTGGCCGCTTTCAGCCAGCAACTCCAACCTTTCTAAACGCAGGTAAAGCGCAGCGCGGCGAGTTCGTATCCTGCTTCCTGTTGCGTATTGAAGACAATATGGAGTCAATCTCTCGCGGTATTAACTCCTCGCTACAGCTTTCAAAACGCGGCGGCGGTGTAGCGCTGCTGCTCTCCAACCTGCGTGAGGCCGGCGCCCCGATTAAGAAAATTCAGAATCAATCATCGGGCATTATTCCGGTCATGAAGCTGCTTGAGGACAGCTTCAGCTACGCAAATCAGCTGGGCGCTAGGCAGGGTGCGGGCGCCGTTTATCTCTCAGCGCATCACCCGGACATCCTGCGCTTCCTTGATACTAAGCGAGAGAACGCCGACGAAAAGATCCGCATTAAAACTCTGTCACTCGGTGTTGTTGTGCCCGACATCACCTTCGAGCTGGCGAAAAAGGGTGAAGATATGTATCTCTTCTCGCCCTACGATGTTGAAAGAGTTTACGGTGTGCCGTTCGCAGATATCTCGGTCACCGAAAAGTATTACGAGATGGTTGATGATTCTCGTATCCGCAAGAGCAAAATTAACGCTCGCCAGTTCTTCCAGACCATCGCAGAACTGCAGTTCGAGTCGGGCTATCCATACATCGTGTTTGAAGACACAGTAAACCGGGAGAACCCGATTGCCGGCCGCATCAATATGTCAAACTTGTGCTCTGAGATTCTGCAGGTGAACACCCCAACCACCTACAACGCCGACCTCAGCTACAAAGAGATCGGCAAAGATATCTCATGCAACCTCGGCTCAATGAATATTGCGGCGATGATGGACGGCCCTGACTTCGCGGGGAGCGTGGAGTCAGCGATCCGCGCCCTAACCGCAGTGAGTGATATGAGTCACATCACTTCTGTGCGCTCTATTGAAGACGGTAACGATCGCTCACACGCAATCGGTCTCGGCCAGATGAACCTGCACGGTTACCTTTCTCGTGAGCGTATTTTCTACGGCTCTGAAGAGGGCATAGATTTCACAAACATTTACTTTTACACGATCCTCTTTCACGCGCTGTCTGCGTCTAACAAGATCGCGATAGAGCGCGGTGTGACTTTTGAGGGATTCGAGAACTCAAAGTACGCTTCGGGTGAGTTCTTCGATAAGTACACAGACCGCGTGTGGGAGCCGGCCACTGCGAAGGTGCGAGAACTCTTTGAGAAGGCGGGAGTGCAGATCCCGACGCAGGAGGATTGGCGCGAGCTGAAGGCGAAGGTGCAGCAGCACGGTATCTACAACCAGAACCTGCAGGCTGTGCCACCAACCGGCTCTATCTCCTACATCAACAACTCAACCTCATCAATCCACCCGATTGCTTCAAAGATTGAGATCCGCAAAGAGGGCAAGCTGGGGCGTGTTTACTACCCAGCGCCGTTCATGACCAACGACAACCTGGAGTACTACCAGGATGCCTACGAAATCGGCCCAGAAAAGATCATTGACACTTACGCGGCCGCAACTCAGCACGTTGACCAGGGGCTGTCTCTCACACTCTTCTTCCCGGACACCGCAACCACACGCGATGTGAACAAAGCGCAGATCTATGCTTGGCGCAAGGGGATTAAGACGATTTACTACATCCGCCTGCGGCAGATGGCGCTGGAGGGCACCGAAATCGAAGGCTGCGTCAGCTGCATGCTGTAACCGTCAGGGCGGCTGTTGCCGCTCCTGAGGTTCGGTAGAGTCGAATTGATCCACAAGAAAAATAAGGTCTGGAAAGAGAACAATGAGCCCCGCAGATAAGCTCCCGCTCGTCAACCACGTGCAGGCGATTAACTGGAACCGCATTGAAGACGACAAAGACGTTGAAGTTTGGAACCGTCTTGTCAACAACTTTTGGCTTCCTGAAAAGGTGCCACTCTCTAACGATGTGCAGTCGTGGAACACACTCACGCCGGCAGAGCAGCAGCTGACTATGCGCGTATTTACCGGGCTTACTCTGCTTGACACGATCCAGGGAACAGTGGGCGCGGTGTCGCTCATCCCTGATGCGCTAACGCCTCACGAGGAAGCTGTGTTGACAAACATTGCTTTCATGGAGTCGGTGCACGCAAAGAGCTATTCGTCAATTTTCTCAACCCTCTGCTCAACCCCAGAGATTGATGAGGCCTTCCGCTGGTCGGTGGAGAATGAGTATCTGCAGAAGAAAGCGCAGATCATTATCGACTACTATCACGGTGATGATCCGCTCAAGCGCAAGGTTGCTTCAACCCTGCTTGAGTCGTTCCTGTTCTATTCCGGCTTCTACCTGCCGATGTATTGGTCGAGCCGCGCAAAGCTCACCAACACCGCAGACCTGATCCGTCTGATTATTCGCGATGAAGCTGTGCACGGTTACTACATTGGATACAAGTTTCAAAAAGGGCTTGAGAACGAGAGCGAGGAGCGCAAGCAGGAGCTGAAAGACTACACTTTCGCGCTCTTGTTTGATCTCTATGACAATGAGGTTAAATACACCCAGGATCTCTATGATCAGGTGGGTCTCACCGAAGACGTTAAGAAGTTCCTGCACTACAACGCCAACAAAGCTCTGATGAATCTGGGCTATGAGGCAATGTTCCCGCAGAGCGTCACCGACGTGAACCCGGCGATTCTTTCTGCCCTGTCGCCAAACGCTGACGAGAATCACGACTTCTTCTCGGGGTCTGGCTCAAGCTATGTGATCGGTAAGGCGGAAGCGACCGAAGATGAAGACTGGGATTTCTAACTAATGTTTTAACGTCGCAGTCTGACTTTAAACTGCTTCCTGAAATGCCCGCCTGGCTACAAAGTTTGGGCGGGCATTTTGTATGTTGCGGCGTGGCTTTAAAAATTTATTAAAAAATTTTCTGCGGTATCAGTTGTGAGTAAATTCCCGTGTTTGCGGGTCAAAAAGCTTATATGAATGAGAATCATTACTATTAAGGTGCGAAATCGTTTGTTTTTCCAAAAATCGGCTTGAAACTGCGTTTTTAGGGGCGTATCTTGAGGGCGTAGCCAAGATATGGATACGCAGAACAAAGGAGTTTCAAAATGAGCGACACGATGCGCGCTATTACCTACTACGGTGACCACGACATTCGCTTTGAAGAGCGCCCGAAGCCGCAGATCATTGATCCGACCGACGCTATTGTGCGTGTTGTTCGGACAACTATTTGCGGCACCGATCTTGGTATCTACAAGGGTAAGAACCCAGAAGTTGAAGAGACGGTAAAAGCTCGCGGCGAAGAGTGGAACGGTCGCATTCTCGGGCATGAGGGCGTTGGTGTCGTTGAAGCCGTTGGTGACGCTGTCAAGAACATTAAAGTTGGCGATCGCGTGCTCATCTCATGTGTTTCACGCTGCGGCACCTGCGATAACTGCGCGAAGCAGATGTATGCGCACTGCCGCAACGGCGGTGGTTGGATCATGGGTTACATGATCGACGGCACCCAGGCTGAGTATGTGCGCACCCCGTTCGCCGACAATTCGCTGTTCCACCTGCCAGAGGGCTTCGACGAAGACGTTGCAGTTTTCCTCTCAGATGCGTTGCCAACCGGTCACGAACTTGGCGTACAGCGCGGGCAGGTAGCTCCGGGTAAGGACGTTTTGATTGTCGGTGCGGGCCCTGTTGGCATGGGAGCTTTGCTGACAGCGCAGTTTTACTCACCCGCCAGCATCATCGTTGCCGACATGAACGACAAGCGCCTGGAGATGGCAAAGAAGATGGGCGCAACCCACGTCGTGAATCCGGCCACTGGCGATCTTGACGCAGTAATTGCAGAGGTTACCGATGGTCGTGGCGTTGACACCGCTATTGAGGCGGTTGGTCTGCCAGCAACCTGGGATCTGTGCGCCGGAGCTGTGCGAGAGGGTGGCAACATCGCTGTTGTTGGCGTGCACGGCAAGCCTGTTGAGTTTGAGCTGCAGAAGATGTGGATCAGAAACCTCACCATCACCACCGGTCTCGTCTCAGCTAACACGACCGCCATGCTGATGAAGGCGGTGCGTAACAGCGATCTGCCAATCGCCGACCTTGCAACCCACCACTTCACCTGGGATCAGTTTGAAGATGCGTGGGAGGCGTTCAAGAATGCCGACGAGCACAACTCAATGAAGGTTGTTATTACCAACGAGTAACTCTGCTTGATAACCAGAGTTGGCGGCCGATCCGATCCCTCGGGTTGGCCGCCTTTTTTATATCGCGATGGGGTAGTTTTCGCCGGAGAGGGATCACTACTCGCGATGCTGGGTGGTATTTACTGTTTTGCGCGACCAGAGCTTCAAAAATGCTGAGAAAATCTGAGTGCGCTTGACTCAAGTTTTTGCACAGAGTTAAACTTGAGTCAACATAACTCAAGTTTTGGAGTGCAAAATGCAAAATATGAATCCTGGACAGCCAGTCCAAGAAAATCAGAGCGCTCTCGAGCAGTTTGGGCAGAATCTCACAGAGATTGCACGGAGCGGAAAGCTCGATCCGGTAATTGGGCGTGACGGTGAAATTCGCCGTCTCAGTCAGGTTTTGACCCGCCGCACAAAAAACAACCCGGTGCTCATTGGGGCGCCGGGCGTTGGCAAAACAGCGGTTGTTGAAGGGCTCGCGCAGCGTATCGTTGCCGGTGACGTAGCCGACTCGCTTAAAGATAAAGAGCTGATCAGCCTCGACATTTCTGCGCTTATTGCGGGCGCAAAATACCGCGGTGAGTTCGAGGAGCGCATGAAAGCAGTGCTCGAAGAGATCAAACAGGCAGACGGGCAGATCATAACCTTCATCGACGAGCTGCACACCCTGATGGGTGCCGGCGGCGGCGAAGCCTCAGTGGCTGCAAGCCAAATGCTAAAACCAATGCTTGCGCGTGGCGAGCTGCGCCTGATCGGCGCGACAACACTCGACGAGTATCGTCAATACATTGAAAAAGACGCGGCGCTCGAACGTCGTTTCCAACAGGTATATGTTGGTGAGCCGAGCGTTGAAGACACAATCGCGATTCTGCGCGGTCTGAAAGAAAGGTATGAGGCGCACCACAAGGTGACCATCGCCGACAGCGCACTGGTTGCTGCTGCAACAATGTCAAACCGTTACATCACCGCCAGGCAGCTGCCAGATAAAGCAATTGACCTAATTGACGAAGCGGCAAGCCGACTGCGCATGGAGATTGACTCAGCCCCGCTCGAGATTGATCAGTTGCGGCGTGCCGTCGACCGTTTAAAAATCGAAGAGCTGGCGCTAAAGAAAGAAAAAGACGCTGCCTCCAAAGAGCGTCTGGCAGCTTTGCGGCAAACAATCACCGAGAAGCAGTCGGAGCTGTCTGAGTTAGAAGCGCAGTGGCAGCTCGAACGAGACAGTCTAAACCGCGTGGGCAATCTGCGTGAGCGTCTCGACCGTGCCCGCTTTGAAGCGGAGCGCGCACAGCGCGAGGGCAGCCTAGAAAAAGCATCTAAACTGCTCTACGGTGAGATTCCCGTGATCGAAAAGGAACTCGCTGCGGCTGAGGCTGCAGAAGCCGCAGGCGCTTCCGGCGCGCCCAGAATGGTTAATGAGCAGGTGACCGCAGAAGATATCGCTGAGGTTGTTGCCCAATGGACAGGTGTTCCGGTGGGCAAACTGCTGCAGGGAGAGACTGAAAAACTCCTTAATCTCGAAAGCGAGCTGGGCAAGCGGTTGATCGGTCAAACCCAGGCGGTGCAGGCCGTTGCTGACGCTGTGCGGCGCAGTCGCGCGGGTATTAGCGATCCGCACAAGCCGACCGGATCCTTCCTCTTCCTCGGCCCAACCGGCGTTGGGAAGACGGAGTTGGCGAAAGCTCTGGCTGAGTTTTTGTTTGACGATGAACGCGCTATGGTGCGTATCGACATGAGCGAATACGGCGAGAAACACTCGGTGTCGCGTCTTGTCGGTGCCCCTCCCGGTTATGTCGGTTATGAATCAGGTGGGCAGCTGACAGAAGCGGTGCGTCGCCGTCCATACTCTGTTGTGCTGCTTGACGAAGTTGAGAAAGCACACCCGGAAGTTTTCGATGTGCTGTTACAGGTGCTAGATGACGGGCGCTTAACAGACGGTCAGGGTCGCACAGTCGATTTTAAAAACGTGATTTTGGTGCTCACCAGCAACCTCGGGTCACAGTTTTTGATCGATCCCGATCTAAAAAAGGACGAGCGTGAGGCGGCTGTTATGGCCACCGTGCGCGCCAGCTTTAAACCAGAATTTCTGAATCGTCTCGACGAGCAGGTAATCTTCACCGCGCTGTCACAGAGCGAACTGGGGGAGATAGTAAATATTGCGGTTGAGAAGCTGCAGGAGCGACTCAGCGAGCGTCGTCTCACGCTGGGAGTGACCCCTGAAGCGCGAGCATGGCTCGCAGCTCGCGGCTACGATCCCGCATACGGTGCGCGCCCACTGCGTCGCTTAATTCAGCGTGAAATTGAAGACAAGCTCGCACGTGCTCTGCTCGCCGGCGAGGTGCGTGACGGTGACACCGTGCGTGTCGTGCTCGGCCCTGACGGCACCGAACTTGCTGTCGAACAGGTTGAGCTGTAGTGCGTCACTTAAGCAGAATGCTCTGCCACAATTGAAGGTATGACTGAGCAGACTGCAGCGCTGGGCACTGATAGCGCAATCCTCGCTGCCGCCGGCCCACACCCTGAAGCCTCAACTTTTGGTGTGGGCCCGTGGCCTGGCGGGCGTGAGAACTGGCCGACGGAAGAGTTCTATGACCCCGAGCTTTTAGAGCATGGGGATAGCCGGAATGTTATCGATCGCTACCGCTATTGGAAGCTTGAAGCGATTAAGGCAGACTTAGACCAGTTTCGTCACAGCTTTCATGTCGCGATTGAAAACTGGCAGCACGATATGAACATTGGCTCTATCGTGCGCAGCGCGAACGCTTTCGGGGCCGATACTGTGCATATTGTTGGGCGCCGTCGCTGGAATAAGCGCGGTGCGATGGTCACAGACCGCTACCAGCACGTGCAGCACCACGAATCTATCGCCGCTTTAGCCGACTGGGCTGCTGCTGAAAATCTTCCGATCATCGCTATCGATAATGTGCCGGGCTGCGTGCCTATGGAGACATTTGCGTGGCCCAAACGCTGTGTGATGCTTTTCGGTCAGGAGGGGCCGGGGCTGACCGCAGAAGCTATCGGTGTGTCAGAGACTGTTGTAGAAATTACGCAGTACGGCTCGACACGGTCAATTAACGCATCCGCAGCAGCAGCGGTGTCAATGTTTAGCTGGGTAAATCAGCACTCACCGCAGTTGCCGGGGCGTGTTTAAGGCAATAAATTTGCGCACCCGTCTAATTAGTGTATAGTTGTACGAGTTGATGATTTCAACGTGCGCCCTTAGCTCAGCTGGATAGAGCGTCTGACTACGGATCAGAAGGCCAGGGGTTCGAATCCCTTAGGGCGCGCAGATAAAATCCCAGGTTCTCCTGGGATTTTTTATTTCTCAAAAGCAGAAATGTGTCAGACGGTGTCTGTTGCTAGCCGTTAAAGCGGCGCAGTCGCAGACTGTTGCTCACAACAAACACTGATGAGAGCGCCATTGCGGCGCCAGCCAACATCGGGTTCAGAAGCCCGAACGCAGCTAGCGGGATTGCTGCTGTGTTGTAAGCAAAGGCCCAAAACAGGTTCGTTTTAATTGTTTTCAGTGTGCGCTGGGACAGGCGCAACGCAGTAACAGCTGTTGGCAGATCTGCGCGCATCAGTGTGATATCTGCGGCGTTTATCGCGGCGTCGGTGCCCGTTCCCATTGCGATTCCGAGATTTGCGGTTGCGAGTGCCGGCGCATCGTTAACTCCGTCACCGATCATTGCAACCCGCTGCCCGGCGTTTTGCAAACGCTTCACCGTGGCGACTTTTTCTGCGGGCAGCACCTCAGCGACCACATTTTGAATACCTGTTGCTGCAGCAACAGCCTCGCTTGTTTCACGCTTGTCGCCTGACAGCAGCACAGTTTTAAAACCAAGTTTGTGCAGCTCACTAACGGCCTGGGCGCTTTCGGGTTTTATTTGATCGCTCACCTCGATGCTGGCAACCGGTGTGCCGTCTAGGTAGACGGTAACGCCCGGTCGCCCAACTTTAACGCGCACTCCAGAAATTTCTCCGGAAACCCCCACTCCAGGTTCGTTCCTAAAATCTGTCACCTCAAGGTCGGGATCATACGCATCTCTCTCTTTAGCGTAGACAACAATCGCCCGTGCGACAGGGTGCTCAGACGCAGACTCCAGCGCCGCTGCGAAGCTTAGTGCGCGATCCGCAGGAAACTCTCCCACCGGAGTCACCGCTGTAACCGCCATATTCCCTGTTGTGACTGTGCCGGTTTTGTCTAGCACAATGGTGTCTATATTGGCGCTGGTTTCCAGCACCTGCGCGCCACGAATTAAGATTCCAAGCTCAGCGCCACGGCCGGTGCCCGCAAGCAGAGCGGTCGGAGTGGCAAGCCCGAGCGCACACGGGCAGGCGATAATCAAAACGGAAATGGCTGCCGCAAGAGCGCGAGTCCAGTCGCCTGAGAACAGCACCCAAGATGCGAGCGTCAGCACGGCAAGCCCGAGCACAACCGGCACAAAAACACTGGCGACTCGATCCGCAAGTTTTTGCACCTGAGCCTTACCCGCCTGCGCTTCGGTCACAAGCCTTGTCATCTGTGCCAGCTTGGTGGCTGATCCAACCTGAGTAGCGCGCACAACGAGCCTACCGGAGGTGTTTAGCGTGCCACCTGTCACCGTGCTGCTGTCAGAGACCTCTGCAGGAACCGACTCGCCGGTGAGCATTGACTCATCAACAGCTGACGCGCCAGCAAGTACAACCCCGTCTGTTGCAATCTTCTCTCCGGGTCGCACGACAAACTCGTCACCGACCACCAGCTCACTAATGGGCAGTAGCTGTTCGGCGCCGTCGCGCAGCACTGTGACCTGTTTCGCGCCGAGATCCAACAGTGCATATAGCGCAGAGCCCGCCTGACTCTTTGCCCGTTTTTCAAAGTAGCGCCCAAGCAGCACAAATGTGATTACTCCGGCCGCAACCTCAAAATAGATGTCGGAGAGCGGGTCGGATCGTCCGCCGAAGAGCGTGAAGGTGTGACGCATGCCGGGCATACCGGCGTGCCCAAAGAGCAGCGCGGCCGTTGACCATAAGGTTGCTGCCAAAGTGCCGATGGAGATGAGCGTGTCCATTGTGGCGCTGCCGTGGCGCGCATTTTTGAACGCCGCAATGTGAAACGGGAGGCCCGCCCAGAATACAACGGGAAGTGTGAGCGCGAGCGAAACCCAGCCCCAGTAGTCAAACTGCAGCGGCGGCACCATCGCTATGAGAACCACCGGAATAGTTAGTGCGGCGGCGATAATTACTCTGATTTTGAGGGCGGCAAGATCAGCCTGCTCTGTATCTTGGCGAACCTCTGTTGCGGTGTATCCGGTCTTTTCGACAGTCGCGATGAGCTCGGCCTCGGTGACACCGGCAGCTGCGCTAATGTTTGCGCGTTCGGTTGCATAGTTAACTGTGGCTTCAACACCTGCGATGCGGTTTAGTTTCTTTTCAATGCGTGCGGCGCAGGCGGCGCAGGTCATGCCGCCGATTTGTAACTCATGCTGAGTGCGCTGCATACCCCGCCTCGTCAACGGCTGCGATGATCGCCTGCTCCGTGACAGCCGCATCAGCCTGCACAGTAAGAGTGCCATTAGCGGCGCTAACTGCGACTGCGTGAACCCCGTCGAGCTCCTCTAATTCAGAGCGAATAGCGGCTTCACAGTGTGCGCAACTCATGCCGGTGACGGTGAAATTCAGGCTCTTCGTGCTCATGCTTTAACGCTACTCTCGAAATCTGAAAATTCCCAAGTAGGCTAAGGGTATGAGCACGCCATACTCTCCGCCAGAGCTTACGATTGCGCACCTTAGCGACCTGCACCTGGTCGCCCCGGGCACGCTACTGTTTGAGCAGATCGATACTTGGCGGCGCACGCGCGAGGCCTTCGCCACCGCAATGGCGCATGAGCCGGCAATTTTCCTGGTCACGGGTGATATTGCTGAGCGTTTTCACGAAATTAGGCCTGCGGCAGACGAGCTGTTGCAGGAGATGGCTGACACCTATCGGCGCACGATTATTACCATCCCGGGCAACCACGACCTGCAGTCAGACTTCACGCAGAGTGTTTACGTGCCGGGAGGCACTGTTGGTGTTGCGCCGAGCAGTGCCGGAGTGACACCCGCTAGTGCGCCGGGGGATCACCGTGGCACAGTGCCGCTTGGAGAGGCGCGCATCAGCTACGGACCCGAACCGGCTGATTCTGTTTTCGAGACGGCGCAATTGCGGGTAATTTCATTAAACTCGCACGGCTACCGGGTGGCGCAGGGGCATCTCACTGATGCGCAGTTGGAGTGGTTGAGCGCGGAGCTTGGCCGATCCGACAGTAGCGCGCTGCAGCAGCGCACGGTAATCACCCTGCACCACCCGCCGGTAGCTAACCCGTATATTGAAATGCGCAATATCGGGCTGCGCGGTCAGCAAGAATTTGCCGATATCCTGCGCGGCGCTAAGAGCGCGGGAGCGCGGATAGACGCTATTCTCTGCGGCCACTACCATATAACACAGGCTGCTAGCATCGCGGATGTGCCGGTGTGGGTCACTCCCGCCGTGGCCTATCAGGGGGATCCCACGGTTGGGCGGGGCCGAGTGCGCGGGCGAGACTATGGTTTTGTGTCTCTGATTCGCTTCGCTGAGGATAGAGACTACAGCGCCCTAGCCATTAAGTTTGCTGGCGCGGGCGCTGAGTTGTTTGATCGTGAGATTATTCGCGAGCTATTGCCGTAGCAATCAGAAGTTGTTGATGCTGCCGAACCAGACCACTGTGCCCATCACAAAAATAATGTACAACAGGGTAAGAGCGGTGAAGACTGCGCCAATAATAATGCCGGCTAGTGCAAGCCTGCTGCCTTCTTCATTGCGCGCCTTCGCACCCTTTAGTGCAATGATGCTGAGAATAAGGCCAACAAGAGGCATCACAAAAGCCATAATGAAGCCCACGATAGTTAGGGCGCTAATCGGGTTTTCTGGCGTCTGCGCAGCGTAGCCAGCCTGCACATAACCCTGAGACGGATTGGTTACCGCTGCATCCGGTGCTGGCTGGGCCTCTGCAAGCTGCGGCTGCCGATAATACTGCGGCGCAGCAGGGGTGTTCTGATCCTGGGGAGTTTGATCCTGGGGAGTCTGATTTTCGTTCATGTGTATATCCTAACCATCAGCTAGAAGCGCCTGATAACTCTGTGCCAGACGCGAGTGCCACCATGTTTCACGTGAAACACTTGCGCGAGTTTCGTGCAGAGCTGCTGCGCTTACCGCGGGGGCACGCACGGCGATTTCTCCCGCTGTAATGCTGTGCGGTTGGGTGAGGATGTCGCGCTGCAGCAAGCTGCCCGTTGCTAAGCCACAAGGGCCGTCGAGCAGAGCGTCGGGGAGTGCGGCGGCGAGCTTGAGCCCTGCGGCTATCCCAACCCCAGTCTCGAGCCCGCTGGAAACCACCGTGGGAAGCTTTAGTGATTCGATGATTGCAAGCGTGCGGCGCACCCCGCCAAGCGGTGCCTGCTTCACGATTACCAAATCAGCAGCTTCGCGCAGGCGGGCTTGCAAGTTTTTATCGAAGGGATCGGGTGCTTTACGCAGTAGTTCATCTGCCGCAATGCGGGCGCGAATTTCGTGCTTGGAAAACTCCTGCCGCAGTTGCTTCAGTTCCGCTAGTGTCGCAACGGGTTGTTCAAAATAGTCGATATTGAATTCTTGCAGCCGCAGTGCTGCGTTGAGCGCATCGCTTACAGACCAGCCCGCATTAGCGTCTAAACGCAGCAGAACACTCTCACCCAGTGCGCGGCGAACCGCCGCAATCCGCGCAGTATCAGCCGCGAGCGACTGCCCAGTTTCTGCAACTTTAACCTTGACAGCCTTTATCTTTTGCAGCGCAGCGAGATCGCCGTAGCGTGCGAGCACTTCCGGCACACGCTGTGCGGGGACCGCAGGAACTGTGACGTTAACCGCGATCCGATCCCGCAGCAGGGGAGGGTGCGACCCCCAACCCTGTGCCAGCGCGGCGCACAACCAACGAGCAGACTCAGCGGGGCCGTATTCTAAAAACGGAGCCCATTCGGCCCACCCGTTTGGCCCTGCAAACAGCATCACCTCACGCTGCAGCACCCCGCGAAACTTGACGCGAAGCGGAATAGAGACGACACGGGCGCGTTCGCGCAGCTCGTCGAGCGAGGGCAGCGGGTCAGGAAGATGCTCTGTCGGAGAGGGGGCTAAAGCCATACCGCAAGTCTAACCGCGCCACCCAATGTGCGAAGCGGCTGCGGCTAAACTTGTGAGCATGAGTGAGAAGGTTTCTGAACTGTTTGACCCGAGTGAGTGGGTGCTTGCGCCGGGTGCTGAAAACTACAGTGATATTACAGCGCACGTGAGTGGTGATGGCCGTATTTCACGGATCGCCTTTAACCGCCCAGAGGTGCGCAATGCCTTCCGACCACAGACAGTTGATGAGCTGTATGACGCTCTTGAAAAAGCGCGTGTTAACCCCAAAATCGGGGTTGTGCTGCTCACCGGTAACGGCCCGAGCCCCCGTGATGGCGGGTGGGCTTTCTGCTCCGGCGGCGATCAGCGCATTCGCGGCAAAGACGGCTACAAATATGCGGCGACCGAGAACGCCGCGGGGATAGACACCGCCCGCGCAGGGCGGCTGCACATCCTCGAAGTGCAGCGGCTAATTCGCTTTATGCCGAAGGTTGTTATCGCGTTGGTGCCCGGCTGGGCGGCAGGCGGCGGGCACTCGCTGAACGTGGTGTGCGACCTCACTATCGCAAGCCGTGAGCACGGGAAGTTTAAGCAGACCGACGCAGACGTGGGCTCCTTTGATGCCGGTTACGGTTCAGCATATTTTGCGCGTCAAATCGGGCAGAAGTTTGCGCGCGAAGTCTTCTTCCTCGCCGAAGAATATGATGCGCAACGCGCATATGAAATGGGTGTTGTTAACCGTGTCGTGCCGCACGAAGAGCTTGAAAAAGAGGGCATTAAATGGGCGCGCACCATACTCGGGAAGTCGCCAACCGCGATCCGCATGCTGAAATACGCGTTTAACGCGGTCGACGACGGCATTGTCGGGCAGCAGCTGTTCGCCGGTGAGGCAACCCGGCTGGCATACGGCACCGATGAGGCAGTTGAGGGGCGTGACAGCTTCCTCGAGAAACGCTCGCCCGACTGGTCGGCCTTCCCCTATCACTTTTAGGGCGCGACATGAAACAATTCGTGCAGGTGCCAACTTCGGATATCGCTTGGTTGTGCGCCGCTCTGTCAGATGCGCTAGCGGGTAAGACACTGCTCATGCCGCTCGCGCAGGGCACAGAGCCGCTCTCGCAGGCAGCAGTTATAAGCGATGAGGTGCGAGCTGAAGCGGCTGTGTTGATTCGCACCTCCGGATCGACCGGCGAGCCAAAAACAGTTGCTTTAAGCGCTGCAGCTCTGCTTGAAAACGCACGCGCAAGCCTCGCAGAGCTTGGCGGCGACGGGCAGTGGCTTGTCACCCTGCCGCTCAACCTGGTGAGCGGTCTTGGGCAGTTGGTGCGCAGCCACATCAGCGGCACTGAGCCTGTCTTTGCCCTAAACGCTGACGCCAATGAGATTATTACCCGGGCGGCACAGCTGACCCACCCACGGCGCTATATGTCGGTGGTGCCGGTGCAGTTAGCCAGGTTATTAGACCTAGCCGAAACCGACGCGACAGCACTACAAACCCTGCAGGAATTCGCAGCGATTCTTGTCGGTGGCGGCCCGACCTCGCTACAACTGCGACAGCGCGCCTACGATCTGGGTGTAAACATTGTGCGCACATACGGATCCACTGAAACAGCAGGCGGTTGCGTTTACGACGGGGTTGAGATCGGCAACTCGCGCGTGCGTATTCGCAATGGGGAGGTGCAGTTGGCCGGCGCTAATCTCGCGCTCGGTTATCTCACTGAAGACGGCAGAATTTCTGTGCAGGATCGGTTTATTACCGATGAAAAAACAGGCGTGCGCTGGTATCGCACGGGTGATACCGGTGAGCTGCTCGGCGGCATGCTGCAGATCACAGGGCGGGCGGATCGTGTCTTTATTTCCGGCGGCGTTAACGTTTCACTGGACAGCGTCGAAACAGTGCTAACCAAACTATACGGGGATGGCAGCGTGGCAGCGGTTGCTGTGCCTGACGCCTACTGGGGTGAGCGGCTCGTTGTCGTGCACCGCAATAACGATGACACTGAAAACAGCAAATTAGAAGAATCAGAAGTTACCGCAGAGCTTGTTAGAGAGCTCGGCAGAGCCGCAACCCCGGCTAGATTTATAAGCCTTGAAACCATGCCGACACTAGCCGGAGGCAAGCCTGACTATCAGGCTCTAACCGCGCTCGCGGCAGCCAGGATTAGCGGTTAGCTAAAAAGAATAGGTGGATTTGTGAATAAGCAGAAAAACCAGCATCGGCCGGGCGTCTCAGGTAACCCCGCAAAACGCGCCGCCACCGCAGCACACCTGAAAACCACAGGCCACAGTAGCGTAACCATAGGCGACTGGGTGCACGGAGCGAGGCTTCGCACACTGCCGCTCGCATTTGCGCCGGTTATCGCCGGAGCCGGCATTGCATCGATGGTGCAAGAATTTTCCTGGCCGCTAACCCTTCTGGCGCTCGCCGTTGCGGTGCTGCTGCAGATCGGCGTGAACTACGCGAACGACTACAGTGACGGGGTGCGCGGCACTGATGAATTTCGCGTCGGCCCCGCACGACTCACCGCATCTGGGCTGGTGAACCCGAAAAAAGTGCTTGCTGTCGCGCTCGGATGTTTTGCGCTCGCGGCGCTTGCAGGCCTTGTTGCGGTTGTGCTCTCCGGGCGCTGGTGGTTTCTCGTAATAGGTGTTCTCGCGATCATCGCAGCCTGGTTTTACACGGGCGGCAAACGCCCTTACGGTTACATGGCCTTGGGCGAGGTGATGGTGTTCATCTTCTTCGGTCTTGTTGCAACCGCCGGCACCTACTATCTGCAGTCTGATATCGCCAATCAGCAGATCTGGTGGGTGGCTGGCGCCATCGGGTGCTTTGCTGTCGCTGTGTTAATCGCCAACAATATCCGCGATATTCCAACCGACCGACAGGCGGGAAAGCGCACACTTGCGGTAGTTATTGGGGATCGCGCTGCCCGCATCCTGTTTGTGCTTTTCGCGCTCGCACCGTTTCTGGTCTCTGCTGTGCACACTCCGTTTTTCCCGCGGATCTCGGTTTCTTTCTTAGTGCTCTTAATTGTGCTGCCAACGTGTTTGATTGTGCTCACCGCGAAAACTGCGCGTGAGCTGATTCTCGCGCTGCAGCTGACAAGCATCGCAGCGCTCGCCTATGCGATTCTAATTGCGTGGGGTTTCGGGCTCTAGCTCGTCGATGGCGGCGTCTTCCACATCGCTGTCGTGCGTGTGACTTGAGGTGCGCCACTCGGCAACCCCCTGCGCGGCACGTTCACGCAGTTTGCCCAAAAACAGCAGCGAGAGCGCTAAAGAAATCATAGCTGCGCAGATAACGGCAAAAAACACTCCAATGGTGAGGCCGTTTGCGTAGACATTTGGCAGCCACAGCATAATTAGCGTGAACGGCACCGCAAAAAACAGCAGCCGCAACACGGTGTATAGAATCCAAGCTTTCTTTGCGCTCATATCTTCGAGTTTAGCGATGCACTCCGACGGCTAGCTGACAGGTGCCGTGCGATAAAATTACGCTATGGCAAGAGCTTTGATAATCACGGTTGTGCTTGCGGCGGCGTTTCAGATTTTTGCGGTGGTTGATGCTGCAATGACTGAGCCGCAGCGCACGCGTGGCGTTTCTAAACCTGTGTGGGTTGTGTTAGTGGTGTTCTTGCCTGTTATCGGTGGTATTCTCTGGCTCACCATCGGGAAGGTGCGCGACAGTCAGGTGGGCGGATCGGCCGGCTCTCGTGGCACGGTCGCAGGCGCTGCGGCATCTGGCGCTGCTGCTGCGGCTGATGCGCTATCCCGTCTCAATGAGTCGAGCGAGGCGCGGTTGCGTGAGCTTGAAGAGCGGTTGCGTGAACTCGATAATGAGACCTTTCCGGGTGAAGACCCGAAACCCACGGATGATTCTGACGGAGACAAGCCGGAAGAAAACAATTAATGACAGTGCCGTTACCGCTGTCGGGTGCTGCTGCTGCGGCTGAGCGGCTTTTGAAGTCGCTTCTCGCATACGGTCTAAGTGACGTTGTTATCGCCCCCGGGTCTCGCTCACAGGCTTTGGCGCTTGCCGCTGCAGAGCTGGAAAAATCGGGGCGT
This sequence comes from Canibacter zhoujuaniae, assembly GCF_011752005.1. Taxonomy (NCBI): domain Bacteria; kingdom Bacillati; phylum Actinomycetota; class Actinomycetes; order Micrococcales; family Microbacteriaceae; genus Canibacter; species Canibacter zhoujuaniae. The sequence continues at coordinate 61,731 of NZ_JAAIJZ010000002.1, forward strand.
ATCTTCCTGCATGTGCGCACGGACGAGCGCAGTGCGGGGTTCTTCGCGCTCGGCCTAGCGCGTGAAACAGGGCGGGCTGCAGCGGTTGTGACGACCAGCGGCACAGCAGTTGCAAACCTGATGCCTGCGGTTATGGAGGCCGCAAACGCACGTATTCCGTTGCTTGTGATAAGCGCAGACCGGCCGCTTGAGTTACACGGTATTCGCGCCAACCAAACAGCGTCACAGGCGGCTATTTTCCGAGCATATGCCCGTTTTGGAATAGACCTTGAGATTGCGGCGGCGGCAGTGCCTGAGCTCTCCTATTTTGACTCACTCGCTGGGCGCTTACACACCGCGAGCAAAACGGGGCCCGTGCATCTAAATCTGCGGCTCAACGAGCCGCTCTCCGGGTCTGGTGACGTTCCCGAATCTGTGTCGCCACCGGAGCAAGCATACGAGGGCGGCGCCAACTCCCAGGTAAAAGCGTATGAGCTTGGCTTGGTCGAGACTTCTCCCGCTGTGTTAGATGACTCCCTCCCCACCGTCGTGATTGCAGGTGCCGGCGCTGGCCGATCCGCCGAAGATTTTGCACACCGTGCGGGGCTGCCGTTATTGGCAGAGGTTGTTTCCGGTGCACGTTTCGGTAGGAATGTGATCAACTGTTATCAAACTCTGCTCGCTGATGCCGAAACTCGTGGCGCGATTGCCCAGGCGGTGGTATTCGGTTACCCGACTCTCACTCGGGAAGTGCTGGCGCTGCTTAGCGAGCCGGCAGTGCGAGTGGTGGTAGTGGATGCTGTGGCAACGAGCTCGGCAGGTGTCGGTCTGCCTGTTTATTTACCGGCCGGTGTGTCTGATGCGGAGCTTAAAAACAGGGTGCGGGTTGTTCCCGATATTTTGCTGCCAGATGGGTTTAACCGCGACCGCGGCCGAGCGTGGCTTCGAGCATGGGTGCGCGCTGACCGTGAGCTGCTCACATCCCGCACTACGGCGCACGCGCCGGATACAGCTCTCGCACGTGAAACCGGTTACAAAGAACGCAATCAGTATGCCAGGCAGGAGCTTGCCGCAATGCGCGAACCGGTCACCCGCGAAATGCTGGTCGAGCGAGTTTGGCAGGCCTGCTGGCCGCACGATCGGCTGGTTTTTGCGGCGTCTCGTCTCGTGCGTGTTGCTGACCGGCAGGTGCCGGGACGCCCCGTGCCCGTGCACGCAAACAGGGGCGTTGCGGGTATTGATGGCACTGTTGCGACCGCGCTTGGCATTGCTACCGCATCCCAGTTTGGAGTCGCAGCGCGAGTAAACGGTGAAATCGCAGCGTCTGCCGGAGTAACCCGGCTTTTAATCGGCGATTTGGCGCTGTTGCACGATGCCGGGTCTCTCGCGCTAACCCCGGGAGAGGCGCAACCAGCGCTGCAAATATTCGTTTTAAACGACTGCGGGGGCACTATCTTCGAGCAGCTTGAGGTGAAGAAAACAGCATCTGCCCAGGCATACGACCGTGTTATGCGCACCCCGCATAATGTTGTGATCGAGTCGCTCGCTACCGCTTACGGCTGGAAGTACGAAAAGGTAGCTACGCGCTCCGAACTCGATACTGTGCTGACCCGGCAGGTGCAAGACCCAGAAATTATTGAAGTAACTATTTAAAAGCATCAACGATCGGCGCAAATTTTGCGACGGTCTCGTCGAGCTCTCTTACCGGATCGGAACCTGCGACAAACCCACCGCCGGCGGTAGCGGTCACAACCCCATCGCGCACTTCAGCGCAGCGTAAGGCTAAGGCCCATTCACCGTCACCGCTCGCATCCAGCCAGCCGATCGCGCCGGCATAGAATCTGCGATCAAAACCTTCAACCGCAGCGATCACATTTTTCGCGGCCGATGTTGGCGTGCCCGCCACCGCAGCGGTCGGATGCATCGCCGCTGTCAGATCGAGAGCAGAAACATCGGCGGTTGTGTGAGCTGAGATTGCTGTTGCCAAATGCCAAACATTCGGCAGCTGCACAACCTGTGGCGCAGTCACCTGGAGCTTAGTCACAAGATCAGAAACCGCCTCGACAACACTCGCTGCGGCATACTCATGTTCGCGCGCGAGTGAGTCTGAGGCCAAAAGATGGTGACGTCTGAGCGCGTCTGCTGCGCTATCTGCGGCGCGCGGTGTGGTGCCGGCCAGCACCAAAGCAGACATGCGACCCCGCACCACGCGCGCGAGTGTTTCAGGGGTGGCGCCCAAAAACCCGTCAAACGCGAAGGTCCAGCAGTCGGGAAATCGCTGCGCTAAACGCCGGAGCGGCACTCGCAAATCAGCATTGGGGTGGATCGGCGCACTAATTTGGCGCGCGAGCACAACCTTCTCTGCGCCTCCTGCAGCGAGCGTCTCTAAAACCTGGTGAGCTTTTTTGAGATAGCTGGTGCGCGCAGCCAGATCAGGGTGTGGATTGAGTGCGACAGGATCCCACTCACCAGCGGGGGTTGTTGGTCGAGCAGAAAAATCAGGCAGTGCGGTGGCACAGTGCGCGCTTGCAACAGTAACGCGTGTCACAAACCACTGATTATCATGCTGATGCAGCGTGATTTCAGGCACGACAAGGCTCGACTGCGCCGCGCTGTCATCGGCAAACGCAAACGCCCCGAAAGCCACTAACCCACTGCCCGGCAGATGCACCTCGTCTGTCACCGCTGCCGCGGCAGCGATTTCCTGCCACTTCTCACGCAACACAGTGAAACGTGCCGGGCCGCTCGCGGTGAGCCTTAAAGCCTCCCCAATTCCAACCGCTTGCCGGTTGCCGCGCAACCAAACGAGCGGCTTCTGGCGGTGCGCAAAATCGAGCAGCTCGCCAGGATCGGCGCAAAACTCGCTCACAACTTTTAGCATCGGGATGCTCACCCGCTCATTTTACTGTGCTTCCTAGGATTTGCTCTGTCTGCGCCGCTACGATAGAGGAGTGAGCAGACCGGATATTGAAACCAAAAAAGCCGCCGACGTTTCAGGAATGTTTGACAAGATCGCCAGCCGCTATGATCTAACGAACGACCTGCTAACTTTCGGTATTGATCGCCTGTGGCGGCTAGCTCTGGTGAAAGCTGTAGCGCCGGCAGAGGGTGAGCGCATTCTCGATCTTGCCGCCGGCACCGGAACCTCCAGCGTCGCGCTCGCAAAACACGGTGCGCATGTGGTGGCAGCTGACTTCTCAGAGGGCATGCTCGCTGTCGGTCGCGCAAAACACGCTAACAACCCGCTCGTAAGCTTTGAATTCGCTGATGCCACACAGCTGCCGTTTGCAGACGACAGCTTTGATGCGGCAACTATTTCATTCGGGTTGCGCAATGTGAGCGATGTGCCGCGGGCGCTTGCCGAGATGCGTCGTGTTGTAAAACCCGGTGGTCGTGTTGTTGTCTGCGAGTTCTCAACTCCGGTAGCACCGCTGCGCAAACCCTACAGCTTCTATGCCGCAAAAGTGCTCCCGGTAATTGCGGGTGCGGTGACGAAGGATCGCGCCGCTTACGACTACCTGAATGAGTCAATTGCGGCATGGCCAAACCAAAAAGAGCTGGCAAAGTTGCTCACTGCGGCGGGTCTTGAAAATGTGAAATACCGCAACCTGTCTTACGGAATTGCTGCACTGCACCGCGGTTTTGTGCCGCTTGAGGAGGGCGAGGAATAATGCTTGGCAAATCAGACAGCGGCGCAATTACGGTTGAAACTGCAACCCAAGCACTGCCCGGCAGGCTCTTTCGCAATGTGCAACACAAGCGCAAGATTAAGCAGTTAGAGGGCGAACTAGCCAAAATTGAAGAGGGTTTGTTAGAGCAAACTCGCTTCTCATCTCCTGTGGCAGATGCCGCTGCTCGCTATCTTGCCGAGGCCGGCGGCAAAAGGATCCGCCCGCTTTTAACTGTGCTTGTGAGCGAGCTTGGAAACGGGCCTGATGACCGGGTGCGGCAGGTGGCGCAAGCCATTGAGCTAACGCATTTAGCGAGCCTGTATCACGATGACGTGATGGATGCGGCGGTGCTGCGTCGAGGCGTGAAAACTGCGCATCTGAACTGGTCAAACTCGGTTGCGATTCTCGCCGGTGATCTGCTCTTTGCGCGCGCTTCAAGCCTGGTTACCGATCTTGGTGAGGAAGCAATTAAACTTCAGGCTGCAACCTTTGAGCGTCTCTGCCTCGGCCAGCTGCATGAGACAGTGGGGCCAGCTGAGGGTGACAACGAGCTTGAGTTTTACCTCCAGGTGCTCGCCGATAAGACCGGCGCACTAATCGCTTGTGCGGCACGCATGGGTGCCCTGGTGTCCGGTGCGCCGCGCGAGTATTTAGACCCGCTCACCGAATACGGTGAGGCGATCGGTTTGGCGTTCCAATTAATCGACGATGTTATCGATCTCTCGCCCGCAAAACAGGATACAGGCAAGCGGGCAGGCACCGACCTGCGCGCCGGAGTTGTGACACTGCCGCTCCTGCTGCTGCGTGACAAAGCGCGCAGTGATGCGCAGGCAGCAGACCTGTTGCAGCGTATCGATGCGGGCGTGCAGGCTGTTGCAGAGGGTGCCGACCCTGGTGTTATGGACGCAGTGGTAGAAGAACTGCATGCCCACTCGGTGACGCAGGCAACTGCAGAGCGAGCCCGGGAGATTGCGGCGCAGGCTATTAGCGCACTGGATATTTTGCCCGACGGGGTTGTGAAGTCAGGGCTGACCGAACTGGCGCAAACCATCGTCAACCGGGAGGGCTAAGGGCAGTGACAGACACCGGTGTGAAACTTCCGACGCTGCGCGTCGCGGTGATTGGTGCGGGCCCTGCTGGCACCTATGCAGCCGATATTCTGCTGAAGCTGCAGCGCGATTTTGATGTGGCGGTTGATCTGTTTGAGCGGTTACCCGCGCCTTATGGGCTGGTGCGTTACGGTGTTGCGCCCGACCACCCACGCATTAAGGGCATCATCAACGCGCTGAAAGAGGTGCTTGATGAGGGGCAGATCCGCTATTTCGGAAACGTTAATTTCGGCACCGACATCACATTAGACGATCTTAAAAAGCACTATCATGCGGTTATTTTTGCGACGGGCGCAATAACGGATGCGCCTTTAGAGATTCCCGGTATTGATGCTGCGGGCGCGTTTGGTGCTGCCGATTTTGTGAACTGGTTTGACGGACACCCTGATGTGCCGCGCACCTGGCCGCTGGAGGCAGAGTCGGTCGCCGTGATCGGCAACGGTAACGTCGCGCTCGACATTTCGCGCATGCTGGTCAAGCACGCAGACGATCTTTTAACAACCGAGATTCCGGATAACGTGTATGAGGGGTTGGCTGCAAACCCTATTAAAGAGTTGCATATTTTCGGGCGGCGCGGCCCGCTGCAGGTGAAGTTCACGCCGCTTGAGCTGCGTGAGCTGGGTGAAGTGCGTGACGTTGATATGGTGCTCGATGAGCGCGATTTCACTCTCACCGACGACTATCTTGCTGCGCTGCCACAGCAAAACAAACAGGTTTTGGTGATGACGCGCATTTTTGACAAGTGGCGGGCGGCGCAGCGTGCCCGTGCCGCGGGGGATGAGGCCCCCGCCAGCCGTCAGCTTGTGTTTCACTTCTGGTCTAAACCCATCGGTGTTGAGACCGACGTGTTCGGGCGGGTTTCGGGTGTGAAGATACAGCGCACAGCACCGGACGGCTCCGGCGGCGTTGTTGATACTGACCAGGTGGAAGTGATCCCTGTGCAGGCGCTGTATCGCGCAATCGGATACTACGGCAGCGAGCTGCCCGGTGTGCCGTTTGATGCGGTGCGCGGCGTGATTCCGAATGAGCAGGGCCGAGTTGCCACTGGGGTTTATGCCACCGGGTGGATTAAACGCGGGCCGGTTGGGCTGATCGGTGCAACCAAGTCAGATGCGAAAGAAACGATCGACTCGCTTGTGGCCGATTGGCGGGCGGGGTTGCTGTGGCAGCCAGATGCCGCTGACGCTGACCCGGCGGTGATCCCCGCCCTGCTTAACGAGCGTGGCGTTGCATACACAACGGTTGCTGGCTGGCAGAAGCTTGACGCATATGAGCGTGAACTCGGCGCGGCGCATAAGCACCAGCGTGAGCGTCTGAAAGTTGTTGACCGCGACGAAATGATCCGTGTTTCTAACTCCTAGAATAGAAGCATGAGTGATGCACGCGAGCAACTAATTGAGCTGATTAAATCTGAGGCTGTTTTTCACGGTGATTTTACGCTGACGAGCGGAAAAAAAGCCACATACTATATTGATCTGCGCAAACTCAGCCTCGATCATCGAGCTGCGCCACTCATCGGGCAGGTTATGCTTGATCTAATTGACGATATTGACGGTGTTGTCGCGGTCGGTGGCCTCACAATGGGGGCCGATCCAATCGCGTCAGCAATTATGCATCAGGGTGTTGCGCGCGGTAAAACCTATGACTCCTTCGTTGTGCGCAAACAGCCGAAGGATCACGGCCGCGGCCGCCAGGTTGAGGGGCCTGATCTTAAGGGCAAACGAGTGATTGTTGTTGAAGACACTTCAACAACGGGTGGTTCACCGTTGCAGGCGATTGCAGCGCTTGAAAAGGTGGGGGCCGAGATCGCTGGTGTTGCTGTGGTAGTTGATCGACAGGCTCCGGCGAAGGCGCGCATTGAAGAAGCCGGCTATGAATACCGCTACGCGATCGGCCTTGACGACCTCGGCCTTGACCCGCAGTAGTCGGTTAGAGTGACAGAACACTAGTCTCGCTAACAGAATAAGAACCAGTGAACACAGTTGCAGCAGATAGTATGCCGGGCAAATGGGGGCGCTACGGCGGCGGCGCTAACTCTCTCGGAGCGCTTTGGCCGTACCTTGTAGTCGGCGCGATCAGCGGCGCGATCAGCGGCGTTTTCGGTCTCGGCGGCGGTGTCGTGATCGTGCCGCTTTTGGTTTTTCTGTTTCACTTCAATCAGCGACAGGCTAGCGCGACGTCGGCTCTGGCACTCGCACCGATCGCACTCTCAGGTGTCACCTCTTTCGCATATCACGGCTCAGTGCATTGGATTGGCGGGATCACGCTTGCGGCGGGGATCTTTTTCGGTGCGCGCCTCGGCGTGAAACTGCAGCAGAAACTCAGCCTCCTAGCCTTGGAGATTGTGTTTTTGGTGTTTATTGCTGTGTCAGCGGTTATGCTGTGGGTGTTTATCCCGGATCGCAGCAGTCACTTTGAGCTGCACTGGTGGGTGCTTGTGCTGCTTGCGGTGAGTGGGTTTACCGCGGGCATAGCGACCGGCCTGCTCGGCATCGGAGGCGGCGTTATTGTTGTGCCGCTGCTGATTGTCGGTTTCGGAATGAGCGATATTCTCGCGAAAGGCACTTCACTGTTGATGGCTTTCGTGGGCGCTATTGCTGCAACACAAAAACAGTTTAAATCGGGCAACGTGCAGTTTGGGCCGGCGATAGCTATCGGGGTGTCTGCCGCTGCAACAGCGCCGTTCGGAGCGTGGATCGCAGTGTCAATTGATCCATTTACCGCCAATGTGCTCTTTTCAGTTTTCCTGGCGCTGATCGCTGTGCAGTATTGCTTGCGCATCAGAAAAGATGTGAAAGCGAAAAAGCTTGCGGATCGCGGCGAAAGTGTGGAAGCGTAACCCGGATGCCGCGACTGCGTCTTGACATTGCTTATGACGGCACCGATTTTCACGGTTGGGCGACACAGCCCGGGCTGCGGACGGTGCAGGGTGCGCTCGAACAGGCACTAACCACAGTGCTGCGGCGCAAGCCTGCTGAAGCTGAAACCACCGTCACCGCAGCCGACCCGGAGTGGGTGCGTCTGACAGTCGGTGGGCGCACAGATGCGGGAGTGCACGCACGCGGGCAGGTTGCGCACCTCGACGTGAGTGAGGCAGAGGCGACGCAGCTGCTTGACCGCCCTCGCCGCATTAACGGGGTGCTTGTGCGGCAGGGGGTCAGTGACGCTGTGGTGCGAGCGGTAACTCAGGTACCGGACGAGTTTGACGCACGTTTCGGAGCTTTGTATCGCCGCTATGAATATCGCATCTGCAACCCTGGCGCGCTCGATCTGCTCACACGCAACCACACCGTGGAGCTAAAGAAAACAGTCGACTTTGATGCCATGCAGGCGGCCTCACAGTCGCTTGTAGGCTTGCGCGATTTTGCCACTTTTTGTAAGGCGCGCGAGGGCGCAACTTCTGTGCGGCATCTCTCACACTTTGAGTGGCGTCAGGTGGCGCCTGGCACCTTTGCGGCGCGTGTGCAGGCTGACGCATTCTGTCATTCGATGGTGCGTGCGCTGGTTGGCGCCGCGGTTGCTGTTGGTACCGGCCGCATCAGTTTTCGGGAGCTGGCTGAGCTTGAGGCGGCGCGCACGCGATCCGCAAAATTTGTTGTGATGCCCGCGCACGGTCTCTCGCTCGAAGAAATCGCTTATCCGGCCCCTGGCGAGCTTGCGGCGCGCGCGTTGCAAACAAGAGCCCGCCGTCAATCGCTCAGCTAGTGGCAGAGGGTTAATTTGCTTGCGTGCCGCAGCTTAAAAGTTGCGATGCCGGGGTGAGATTGCTAGGCTAATCTGCGGAAGGTTGTCCGAGCGGCCGAAGGAACTAGTCTTGAAAACTAGCAGGTGAAAGCCTCAAGGGTTCGAATCCCTTACCTTCCGCCACTAGAAAGTCCTGGAAAAGTGAATCTTTCCAGGACTTTCTGCTATTTACTGTGTGGTGTTTCGCTTGTTGAGCAGCATTATTTAGAGGGTTCCGCAAGGCCCCAAACCCAGTTCGACGATCAACCCTAAGGGGTGACGAAAAGCCGCGCTGATCTAGCTGTTTCTGCAGAGCATAGAACCGCGGCAGAGGTTTAGCAGGGCTAGTGAACTAACTCTGGTTAATAGTGCTGATAACCCCAGAATCGGTTGGCAGCGTGTTGCGCTGATAGCTGCGGGCGCCGTCGCGCACGCCGACAAAACGGAAGGGCGCGCGGGTGACGCGCGGGTTTTGATAGTCGTGCTTGCTGCCGCGTTCGTGCGCCGCATGCAGGGCACGATACTCCTCGAAAGAGAGCTCTTCGCGCTCATTAATCGCAGCATCAGCGTAGTGGCTGTCGATCACGCGGCGATAGCCGGGCTGCACAACCCCCGTGAAAAACTCGCCGGTCGCGCCAGAGCCGTAACTGTAGAGGCCGATCCGCTTACCGTCAAGATCAGCATCGCTGTGCAGCAGCGACAGCAGGCCAAGATACAGGCTTGCCGTGTAGCTGTTGCCAAACTGTGTGGTGTAGCGCAGCCCCGGCTCAACCGTTTGCTCATCAATCAGTTTGCCGGTGTGCTCGACGAGGCGACGATGCCCCTTCACTGCCATCTTGGTAAACGGCTGATGGTGCACAAAATAATCGATTTCATCGAGCCCAGCGCCGCCGTGCGCAAGATAATCTTCCCACGCCCCGGTAAAAGCACCCAAGTATGCATCAAGCGACCGCGCACCGTCTACCAGCGGTGTGCTCAGATCGTTTGGGCGCCAAAAATCATCAATATGCGCCGACCACACACCCGTCTGCGGTTCAATCTCAAGCAATTGTGGATCGGCGCCAACAACCATTGCAACAGCGCCGGCACCCTGCGTCGGCTCACCCGCAGTGTTAACCGCATAGCGCGCAATATCACTGGCGATAACCAACACCTGCTCTTGCGGGTTGCGCGCCACGATACCGAGCGCCATCTGCAGAGCTGCCGTGCCCGCATAACACGCCTGCTTAGTTTCAACAATGCGCGTATTTACGCTTAAATCAAGCAGGTCTGCCGCAAAAACACCAGCCGATTTAGACTGATCGACACTGCTCTCAGTCGCAAAAATCAGGGTGCGGATCGCGGTTTTCCCAGTCCTCGCCAAAACCCGACTCGCCGCAGTGGCGCCGAGCGTAACCGCATCCTCATCGAGGGCGGGCATGCTGAAGTTTTCCTGTCGCAAACCGAAACGATATTTGTTCGGATCAACATTGGTAGCGTGAGCCAGTGCGCTCAAAGACACGGAGTGGTGTGCGGTTGCCATCTCCATATCAACGATTCCGAGCTTCATGACTAAGCCTCCTCTGCCGCAGCTGCGGCCTCTTCATACTTCACTCGCGTGTTGCCGCGGCGTTCAATTGCGACGTGCGTTGCCATCAGTTCACCGGGGTTTGTTTGCGCAGCAATGAGCGAGAGCTCACCGCAGAGCACTGTCGCTGCCGTGATCGCGGCGAGACGGCGTGCGTCTGCGCCCGGCTCGTCCTGCCCTGCGCAGCCCATACGCTCTAGCGCCTCACCCACGTGTGGCAGATGCTTTCCGTTGCCGACAGTGCCCACAATCAGGTGGGGGAGTGTGCAACTGAAATACAGGTCGTCGCCGCGCACCTCAGCGTAGGTAATGCCCTGTGATCCTTCAACAATATTCGCCGCATCCTGGCCGGTTGCAAGATATACGGCGAGCAGCATGTTTGCGTAGTGGGCGTTTGCCGAACGTAGTGCGCCAGCAATTGTTGAGCCAACCAGGTTCTTTTGCACAACCAGCTCAACAATCTTTTCTGGTGTTGACCGCAGACGGTTAACAACAATCTCGCGCGGCAGCGTGATTTCAGCCACACAGGATTTGCCGCGTCCGAGAATACCGTTTACAGCGGTAGCTTTCTTATCTGAGCAGTAGTTTCCGGAGATTGATCCGTAGCTGAGCCCGAGATCCCAGCTTAGAATTTCAGCCATCAGGCTTTCGGCAGCGGCGGTCACCATATTGTGTCCGCTGGCATCCCCGGTGGTGAAGGCGAAGCGTGTAAAGAGCATATTGCCGACAATCTCGGGGTGCACTTCAATAAGTTTTGCAAACCGGCTCTGCCTTGACACTACAGCCGCAAGCTCATCAAAGCGCGCCTCTAAAACCCTAGCTGCGTCGAGGGCGACCTGCGCGTTTGGCGCCTGGAAGAGAGTCGAGCGGGTCATGCGTTCACCCGTTAGGGTGACGACGATGCCCTCATCAACCATGCGGGAGATGCTTGCGCCACGGCCGACAGAAGGCCAGAGCGGAGTTTCATAGGTGGCCAGCGGCACCGCAACCTCTTCATTCAGGGTATTGCCGCTGATGCGCAGCGGGCCTACCCATGCGGTGGGGATCGGAGTGTAAAGCTGGTCAGCTGAACTCATCGGAGCCTTTCGCTGTTTGCTCGTTCGCTGCTGCGACTTGCAAACCCGGCAGGGTCGACTCCTCGCAGCTGGCAGTATTCTTTTACTCGCCCGCGAATAAGCACGTCGGTGTGTTGCAGCTCAGCGCAGGTTGCTGCACCAAGCAACGCGCTAATCTCACGAATGCGCGTTATCCACCAGTTTAGTGCGCTCACAACACGCTCGCTGTCACCGTCGACCGCTTCTTTCAGGATCGCGCCCGCTATGCCCACACTGCGTGCGCCAAGCGCAAGCAGCTTTACGGCGTCCATGGCCGTGCGCACGCCGCCACTTGCCAGGAGTGTGTCGAACTGTGGCGCGTCAAGGAGGCTCACAATCGCCGACTGACCGTAGCTGAGCAGATCATCGTATCCCTCTGGGCGGCGTGCCGCTTCTATCAGCGCAAAATTGGTGCCACCGGTGCCGCTGACGTCAGCTATCTGCACACCGATCTCACCCAGCTGTTTGAGAGTGCGCCGGCTCAACCCGAAACCGACCTCTTTCACAACCACCGGCACCGGCACCGCCTGCACAATCTCGGCTATCAGCGGCAACCAGGTTTCAAAACGTCGCTCACCCTCCGGCATCACTGTCTCTTGCACAGCATTAACGTGAATCTGCAGCGCGTCAGCTTCCAACAGATCAACAGCGCGGCGCGCATCATCAACTGAGCGGCCCGCCCCGATGTTGCTAAACACGAAACCGTGCGGATTGCGCTCACGAAGCACTTTAAAAGTTGCGGCGGTCTCAGGCTGGTCAAGCGCGATACCGACAGAGCCTGTTGCGATAGCAGTGCCGGTTGCGGCGGCAGCCTCAGCGAGAGCGGTGTTGATGCGCAGCGCGGAGTCAGTGCCACCCGTCATTGCGTTAATGTAAAGCGGGTGCTGCCAAGTTTTACCGGCAACCTCAGTTTTTAGATCAACACTTTCGATATTGCGGCCGCTCAGCGCATGATGGATAAACTCAAGATCGTCAAAATCACTGTGTCGCACGGCAGAATTTTGCTGTGCGAGCGCCAAATTTATGTGATCCTCTTTGCGACTGGCAGCTGTATGCTGCGGGTTAGAATTCAACGCACACTCCTTCGCCTCGAGTGACACAAGTGTCGAGCACAGTGATCCCTGCGCCCTCCCACGCTTGAATCACTGCCTGCCTGGTTGCCAGGTCGTTTGCAAAAGCAATTCCGCAGTCACCACCGCCGGCACCGCTGCTTTTAGCGGCTGCGCCAGCGCTTAAAGCGAGTTCACAAAGCGCACTCAACAGCTCAGTTTCAATTGCGATCCCGGTTGCCTCCCCATATTCTTTAAGGGCGGATCGTGCAGCTGCGACGGTTTGCTGCAGCTGCTCTCGATCGAGAGTATCGGCGCTTAACACCGCTGCGATTTCCTGTACCGCTCGTGCACTCTTCGCAAGAAACAATGCTTCAGCTTGCGGATCGACAGGTGCCGCCTTTGATTTAGCAACAAGCTGTTCTGTTTTGGCGGGGCTGCCTGTCCACCCGACAAGAAAGTGCAGATCGCTGTGCAGCTCTACCGGCTCAATCAGACACCCGTGCCAGCCGGGCGAGTTGAGTGCTCCATCAAGCCCGCCCTTTCGATAATCGGCTGCGATCTGAGTGCGATCGGGGCTGATATAGCGGATTACACCGCCAAAAGTGCTTGCTGCGATATCGCCACCGGACCCGCGCACAGACAGACTTGCTGAGGCGATCAGCGCGAGCTGGAAACGTTCAGCCGGTGTCAGCGCAAGCTGATGCAATTCTCCTAGGGCCGCGACAGTGGCCACAATAACAGCGCCTGAAGAGCCGAGCCCAAATTTTAAACCGTCTGCGGCGGTGAGATCGTTTTCAACCCGTAACTCATAGTTAATCGGAGGCAGCCCCTGCAGCACCCGCAACTGTTCTACAACGGTAATCGCAGCGCTTAAGGCGTCTGCCGGATAGTCACCAATCGTGGCGGTGCCGTCGGGGGCGATGGTGAGCTCTGCCCGGTCGCCGTAGGCTGCGTCGATAACGCTGGCACCGATAACCGGAACTGCTGCTGTGTGCGGGTTTTCTCTGTCAGACACGGCATCGCTAGGCGCGTGATTGTGTTCTGTTACCGTGACAGTGAGATAGCGGTCAACAGCAGCGATGAGGGCTGCGTTGCCGGGAGTTACAATCGCATACTCGCCCGCAATGAAAAGCTTGCCAGCTGCGCGTGCACTGATCACGCAGCACCCTCCAAATATGCACCAGGCCCAGGGGCGGCAATATGGGTTGCGCCAAACTCGCTAAGCGCTGCAGCAACCGCCGCAGCATCTTTAGGCCTCGCGATTGCAACAACGTTTGGGCCGGCGTCGGCTGTGCCGTAGGTTTCAATGCCGGTGGCGCGCAGCTCAGCGATGCGATCAAAAGCCGCAAATGAGGTGGGCGCTAAATAGCGCAACGGTGGCACTGCTGAGAGCGCGAGCGCGTGCATCTGCATTGCGTGCGCTTCGGTCAGCTCGCCGATTTTTGTAAAGTCCTGCGCGGCACACGCTGCCAGCATCTCTGCGAGCGCCTTCTCTGTTGCAGGTGCCCAAGCCGGGTAAAACGGTGAAGTGTCGCGGGTGTGTCGCATTCCGTCGCGACTGGAAACCGCCTTCGGCCCCGCATTGATTTCGCAGATAATCATGCGCATATCCGGCGCATCGATCTCTTCTGCAAAAGAAGTCTGATCGTCATCGCCAGCATGCCACACTGCAAAGCGATCTATTAGCGACCGGGCGGCAGAGCCCGAACCGCGCCGTGCGAGACGACTCAGTTCGGCGGTTGAGAGGTTTAACCCGTATGCTGCGGCGGCAGCGGTTGCGAGCGCTGCGAAACCAGAGGCTGACGAAGCAAGCCCTGCCGCAGTGGGGGCGTCATTGTGCGATAGGACTGTTGCACGATCATCGCTGCCCGCTAGCTGGCGCACCAGGTCAAGAAACTTAAAAACTTTGTCGGCTGCGCGGCCGGTGCTGAGCTCTCCATTCAACTGAAAAACGTCACTGTCGCCGCCCACTGACACAGTTGTGCGGGTGGCAACAGAATCAAGCGTCATCGACAGTGAGCCGGCAGCGGGTAGCATCAGCGTCTCATCACGCTTGCCCCAGTATTTAATTAGGGCAATATTCGGATGCGCTATTGCGGTAGCGGTGCCCATACGCTCTGCCTGTTCTAGTCGGTTATTTGATCACCTGCGTCCAGTGTTGAAACCCAGGTGTTGGCGGCACCGGCGGCAGTGAGCTGTGCGGCGATTGCCGGAGCGTCTGCAGCTGATGGGGCGAGCGCAATAATGCAACCGCCCAATCCGCCTCCTGTCATTTTAGCGCCTAGGGCGCCTGCGACAGCAGCTGCGCGCACCAGATTGTTGAGATCGGGGGAGCTAACGCCCATCTCATTTAACACTTCATGTGCGGCGCTTAAAATCTTTCCGAGGGCGGTGTCTTCACCGTTTGCGAGCGCGGTTTCAGCGGCAACCGTCAGGTCTGTGAGCTGATAGACCAGATCGTCGATCAGCTGTGAGTTGTTCTCGCGTAGTGCCCGCACACCACCAACCGCGATTGAGGTTTTCCCCGGGTTTCCGGTGTCTGCTATCACAACGGTGAGCGCTTTTGCTGATCGTAACGGCCTGCAAATGCCATCTCGAAACAGCAGCGGCACACTGCTTGCAACAGCGTGCGCGTCAAGCCCGCTGGAGGTGCCGTGGGCGACACGTTCTGCGTGCTGCACGAGATGGTAGCGTTCAGACTCCTGCAGATCGTATCCCGCAAGACCGGCAGCTGCGCGCACTATCGCGGTAGACACGGCAGCGCTCGAACCCAGCCCGCGCTCAACCGGGATCGGGCTGTCAATTGTTAGGTGGACTGTTTGCGGATCAAAGCCGAAGTGGCGCGCCGCTTCGCGCAGAGCTGTGAGCGGCGGCCGCAGCCTGGCCGGGGCTGACTGGGCGGAGCCTGAGTAAACAGCAGAAGAGATCTGCGCCTGATCCGCACCATTATCGAGTGTTGTGAGTGTGGCGGTGACCTTGAGTGCGTGCAGCGGGAAAGCGATCGCCGGAGCACCATAAACAACAGAGTGTTCGCCGATCAGAATCGACTTACCGTGTGCGGTGCCAGCTGCCGTTACAGGCTGCATCTGCTGTGTCATTTGCGCCCCTCTATTTTGGTTGGGTAGCTTTTAAGTGTAGTGAAATATGCTTATTAAACTACGAACGTTCCGGCGCGGGCGCTGGTTGCATTTGAGGAGTAGCTTTGGCAAAGCACAGCAAGAAACAACATGCTGGCCGCACAACAACAGTGCGACACGGGCGTTTGCCGCGCTCCAGCACTGTGCGCAATCTGTTTCGCACTGTGCTCACAATGGTGGTTGTCGCTGTGCTCAGCGCGGGCACGGTCGCAGCTTATGCGATCTGGGATTTACGCAATCGCGTGCAAACCGTTGATCTCGCAGATGAAGATGTGACCGGGGCAAAACTAAGCCAACACGCACTCGACGGTGCCATCAATATTTTGGTGGTGGGTTCTGATTCGCGTGTCGGGCAGAGCATCGATGACGGTGAAACCGGTGAGCTTAACGATGTCACGATGCTGGTGCGCATCTCAGAAGACCATAAACGTGCCACGGTAGTGAGTTTCCCACGCGATTTGATGCTGCCAATTCCGTCTTGCCCGGGGCCTGCCGGTGAAGAGAACTACTACCCGGCTTCGAGTGAACAGCAGTTGAACTCTGTGCTGCAGTATGGGTTGCCGTGCGTTGTGGAGACAGTCGAGGCACTGACCGGAGCCGATATTTCCTATGCCGGAATGATCGGTTTTGACGGTGTTATCAACATGTCCAACGCTTTGGGCGGTGTCACCGTATGTTTGGCGCAGCCGATCCAAGATCCAAACGCTGACCTTGATCTGCCGGCTGGTGAAGTCACCTTGAAGGGTTATGAAGCCCTGCAGTTCTTGCGCACGCGCCACGGCGTTGGTGACGGCAGCGACCTTGGGCGCATCTCAAATCAGCAGGTGTTCTTGTCTGCAATGGCGCGCCAGTTGCAGAGCGCCTCAACCCTGACAGACCCTGTGAAGGTTTACCAACTGGCGAAAGCAGCGGTTGAAAATATGACCCTGTCGCGCAACATTGCTTCAGTTGATTTTCTACGGGGTCTTGCAAAAACGCTCTCTGAGGTCGATCTAGGAAACGTCAATTTTGTGCAGTATCCGGCACTGCCACACCCCTACCAAGAGGGCAGGCTTACCCCTGATACTTACAACGGTGAGCTTTTGATGCAGCGTATTCTGAACGACGAAGATTTCACCATCACCGATCAGGGTGTTGCCGCTGTCGATGTTGCCGAGGTGGAAGGCGAGCAGGCGGCAGATAATGAGGGCGGATCTGCAGCAGGCGAGGCAGCACCCGATGCGGCAGCGCAGCCTGAAGCAGCTGAAGGCGCAACCGAAGAATTTGGGGGCGATGAAGCAGATAATCTCAACCAGCAGCAGGCAAACCCGAGCAATGTCACCGGCCTCAACGCCGCTAAACCCACCTGCGCTGCTGGCCGAGTGAATTATTAGCGCCGCCGGGCTTTGCAGCGTGGGAGAGCCTGCGCTATAGTTAAACTCGCGTCAATTTTTATTGGCGCAAGGAGACGTGCCGGAGCGGCCGAACGGACTTCACTGCTAATGAAGGGTCTGGGTTAAACCGGACCGGGGGTTCAAATCCCCCCGTCTCCGCCAATTTCTTTTAAGCAGTATGCGATCCTAGCTACCTGCTGAACTTCTAGCAGCCCCGATTTGCGACATAATTTACATATCGGACGATTACGATCGGGGACAAAGATGTTCAAAAAAATTCTTGTTGCCAACCGCGGTGAAATTGCAATTCGTGCTTTTCGCGCCGCCAACGAACTCGGTGCGCTCACCGTCGCAGTCTATCCCTACGAAGATCGCAACTCCCTGCACCGCTTAAAAGCCGATGAGGCCTATCAGATTGGCACTGAAGGCCACCCCGTGCGCGCATATTTAGATGTTGCAGAAATTATTCGAGTAGCCATCGAATCCGGTGCTGACGCTATCTATCCGGGCTATGGGTTTTTGTCTGAAAACCCTGAACTTGCAGCAGCCGCAGCTAAAAACGGCATCACCTTTATCGGCCCCGGTCAGCAGGCACTAGAAATGGCAGGCAATAAGGTGTCGGCAAAAGAACACGCAATTGCCGCACAGGTGCCGGTTTTGCAATCAACCCCGCCATCACAAGACATCGAAGCTTTGATAGCGGGCGCTAAAGAAATCGGGTTTCCGGTTTTTGCCAAAGCGGTCGCCGGCGGTGGCGGGCGTGGCATGCGTCGCGTTGAAAATGCTGATGAATTACGTGAAGCACTAGAGTCTGCCATGCGCGAAGCAGAAAGCGCTTTTGGCGATGCAACAATGTTCATCGAACAAGCCGTGCTGCGCCCGCGCCATATTGAGGTGCAGGTGCTTGCCGATCGCACCGGTGCGGCCGTGCATCTATACGAACGCGACTGTTCAGTGCAGCGCCGGCACCAGAAAGTTGTTGAGATTGCGCCGGCACCAAACCTCGACCCGGCAATCCGCGAGGCGCTCACCCGCGATGCAATCGCGTTTACAAAATCGATTGGATACGAAAACGCTGGCACTGTTGAATTCCTCCTCGACACTGAGGGAGACCGTGCCGGCCAACACGTTTTTATCGAAATGAACCCGCGCATCCAGGTCGAGCACACCGTCACAGAAGAGGTCACCGATGTTGATCTCGTGCAGGCACAGATTAGGATCGCAGCGGGCGCAACCCTTGTCGAGCTCGGGCTGACGCAGGAAAACATAAAACTGCACGGCGCCGCTTTGCAGTGCCGCATCACAACAGAAGACCCCGCCAATGACTTCCGGCCGGATCTCGGTCGGATCACCGCGTATAGATCGCCCGGCGGCGGCGGGGTGCGGCTTGACGGCGGCACCATAAACCCCGGAGCCTATATCAGCCCGCACTTTGATTCAATGCTTGCAAAGCTAACCTGTCGTGCCCGTAATTTCACAGAAGCTGTTGTGCGAGCGCGACGGGCGCTCGCAGAATTTCGGATTCGTGGGGTTGCGACAAACATCCCATTCCTGCAGGCGGTGCTTGACGATGCTGACTTTACAGCGGGTGACATCTCAACAGCCTTCATTGCTGAACGCCCGGAGCTGCTCACCCTGAATAAACCGAAAGATAGAGCCACCAGAGTGCTGCAGTATTTGGCAAACGTGACGGTCAACCAGCCGCACGGCGAGTGCCCAATCACAGTAGCACCAGCAACAAAACTACCCGAGATCGACCTTGCGGCAGCTATACCTCAGGGGCAGCGCGACCGACTGCTGCAACTGGGCCCGGCAGGTTTTGCAAAAGCGCTGCGTGAGCAGACCGCACTCGCGGTCACCGAAACCACTTTTAGAGACGCCCACCAGTCACTGCTAGCAACCCGTGTGCGCTCACGCGACCTGATAGCGGTTGCCCCACACGTTGCGCACCTCACACCAGAACTGCTTTCTGTTGAAGCGTGGGGTGGTGCCACCTATGATGTGGCACTGCGGTTTTTAGGTGAGGATCCGTGGGAGCGACTTGCGGCGCTGCGTGCGGCCCTCCCAAATGTGCCGATTCAAATGCTTTTGCGCGGTCAAAACACTGTTGGATACACCCCCTATCCGAAAGAAGTTGCTGGGGCTTTCGTGCGGGAAGCCGCAGCAACCGGTGTTGATATTTTCCGCATCTTTGACGCCCTAAATGATGTGCAGCAAATGCGGGTCGCTATCGATGCGGTGCGCGAGACCGGCACAGCTGTAGCAGAAGTGGCGATGGCCTACACAGGCAATCTGCTAGATCCCCAAGAAAGCAAATACACACTGGATTACTACCTGCAGCTTGCCGACCAGATTGTGGCAGCGGGTGCGCATATTTTGGCGATTAAAGATATGGCGGGTCTGCTGCGCCCGGCGGCTGCTGCCCGACTAGTGTCTGCGCTGCGTGAGCGTTTTGACCTGCCGATCCACCTGCACACACACGACACCCCGGGTGGGCAGCTTGCAACCCTGCTTGCTGCCGCTGACGCGGGGGTTGACGCGGTAGATGTGGCCTCTGCTCCAATGAGTGGCACAACCAGCCAGCCATCGCTGTCTGCCCTAGTTGCGGCGCTGCAGCACACTGAGCGAGATACCGGCATCTCGCTCACAGCGGTGAACTCATTAGAACCTTATTGGGATGCGGTGCGGCATCTTTATGCGCCCTTTGAATCGGGGCTTAAGTCTCCCACCGGCCGCGTTTACACGCATGAAATCCCCGGCGGGCAACTGTCAAACTTGCGCCAGCAAGCAATTGCGCTGGGGCTGAGCGACAACTTCGAGAAGATCGAGGATATGTATGCCGCCGCCGATCGCATTTTGGGTCGGATCCCGAAGGTCACTCCGTCATCGAAGGTCGTCGGTGATCTGGCGTTACACCTTGCCGCAGTAGATGCGGATCCTGCGGAGTTTGAGGCGGCACCTGAGAAGTTTGATGTGCCGGATTCTGTTGTCGGATTTTTAGCGGGGGAGCTTGGCGATATTCCGGGCGGCTGGCCTGAGCCGTTCAGAACAAAGGTGCTGCGCGGGCGCAAAATAGATCTGTCAGCGACACCGCTTAGCGCAGAGGATGCCGCCGCCCTTGCCGATGGCGCGAGCGAGGTGCGGCGCGCAACCCTGAACCGTTTGCTGTTTGCTGCGCCCACCAGGGAATATGAGGCAGTGCGTGAACAGTTCGGTGATCTGTCAGTGCTAGAGACTGGCGACTACCTCTACGGACTCGACGCCGCTAAAGAGCATATCGTTGATCTCGCGCGCGGTGTGCGCCTGTATGTCGGGCTTGAAGCGATTGGCGAGGCTGATGAAAAGGGCGTGCGCACCGTTATGGTGCGAGTTAACGGGCAGCTGCGGCCGGTTTTTGTGCAGGATGAGAGTGTTGCGGTTGCCGTCGACAGCGTTGAAAAAGCGGATCGCACGGTGCCGGGGCAGGTGGCCGCGCCGTTCTCAGGCACAGTAACTCAAAAGCTCTCGGTGGGTGATGCTGTCTCTGCGGGGGATACTGTGGCCACAATTGAGGCCATGAAAATGGAGGCGGCAATTACTGCGCCGCTTGCTGGCACTGTTGCCCGGCTAGCGTTTGACGGCACGCGCGGTGTTGCAGCGGGTGATCTGATTCTAGTTATTGAGTAGGTGAGTGATCACAGCGGCAATCTCGGCGCGAGCCGCAGCATCAAGCCCCTGCACCGGTAACGGGAATGAGCTTGCGGCGGCACTGCTCTGAACGAGACCGAGCGCGCCGGCTGCGGCGTCCATAACTCGCAGACTGCCACCAAATTTGCGATAGAGATCCCAGAGTTGCTGCAGTTTTTCCTCAACCGCTATCGATGCTTGCGGATCCGCGTCAGCCGCGGCAGCAACAAGCTCGAGCGCGAGAGTTGGCAGAGTGCCACCAAAAACTGAGAAGAAGAGCTTGGATCCGTGTCGCAAAGCAGCCGTCGCGTGATAATCACCAGAAATGCCGATTGCGGTGTCACTGCCGACAGCTTCGCGGATGGTGTTTAGATGATCGGCGTCAGCCGCCGATCCGCACCCAGTTGTGTCAGCGCGCAACCCCGGAATTTTTACCGCCTTTATCTGCGGCAGCGCGGTGAGCCGGGTGTAAAGCTCCAAGCTGAAATTAAAGTTGGTGGTGCCGGGGTTGTCATAGATGATGATCGGAAGATCACTGTTTTCGGCGGCTGTGCGATAGTAGTCGAAAACTTCGTGATCGCGCAGCGGCTGATAGTGCAGAGGAGACAGCAGCACGGCGCTCGCGCCAACCTCGTGGGCGGTGCGCAGGCGATCGAGCATGTGCGTGGTGCGCAGCGCGCTCACCCCGAGAAAAACCGGCACCTCACCGGCGTTAGCAACCGCTATTTCAGCGGCCTGCCGGTATTCGGCAGGGCTGAGATAGGTGTAAGAGCCGGTGGATCCGAGAGCGCCGATCGACGCGACGCGATGTTCGGTGCCGCCAGCATCAACATATCGTGCATCGCGTAGATGCTTGATTAATCCGGCATATGCCTGCTCATCGAGCGTGTCATCGACGAACGGTGTCAGTGGAAAAGCGCTAAGCCCGGAAAATAGCTGTTCCTGAGTCATGCTGCTGCCTTCGCAATAGTGGCTACGGAAATTTTCTGATCGATCTTCGTGATTTTTAGTTTTTAGGTAGAAGATCAGCAACCGAGTCGATGATCTCGTTCGGTCTAAACGGATACCGTGCAATCTCGTTATCATCGCTGATGCCTGTGCGCACAAGAATTGTGTGCAGGCCAGCCTCCATGCCGGCAACAATATCGGTGTCCATCCGGTCACCAATCATCGCGGTCACTTCAGAGTGGGCGCCGATCTGGTTGAGCGCAGAGCGGAACATCATCGGGTTTGGCTTGCCCACAACATACGGCTGCTGCCCGGTCGCTTTGGTGATCAGCGCGTTTACCGCACCGGTTGCCGGCAGCGGCCCTTCTGCGCTCGGCCCTGTCGCATCAGGATTGGTTGAGATAAAACGGGCACCCTTCTCAATATGGCGGATCGCTTTGGTGAGAGCCTCAAAACTGTAGTTGCGGGTCTCACCGACGATAACAAAGTCGGGGTTTGTCTCGGTCATAATAAACCCGGCCTCGTGCAGTGCGGTGAGCAGCCCAGCCTCACCGATAACGAACGCAGACCCTCCCGGAGCCTGCTGCTTCAAAAAAGCGGCGGTCGCAAGGGCACTGGTCCAGATGCGTTCTTCTGGCACGTTAATACCGCTGGCGGCAAGTCGCGCGCTTAAATCGCGGGCGGTAAAAATTGAATTATTGGTGAGCACAAGATATTCCTGTTGCGTCTCCTGCCAGTGTTTTAGCAGCTCAGCCGCGCCTGGAATGGCCTGATTTTCGTGCACCAGAACACCATCCATATCGGTGAGCCAACACTCGACACTTGCACGCCCCTGACTCGCTAGAGCGGCTGCCTCGTCTAGTTTGTTAGTTTTAGTGTTCATCACTTTTAAGCGTACCCTGCATCTTCTATTACGTACAGGCTGCGGCAGCGATGCAAGAATATAAGCATGAGTGAACGGGCAGGTAATTACGCTACGGAAGCTGATCTGGTTGATCTGGACGAGTTAGAGTCTGCGTATTTCAAGCTGCGACCGGATCCGACACTGCCGGCGCAGCGGGTGAGTTTCGGCACATCAGGGCATCGCGGCAGCTCACTGTCACGCTCGTTTAATGAAGCGCATATTGTTGCTATCTCACAGGCGATCGCGGAGTATCGTGCGGCGCAGGGCATCACAGGTCCGCTTTTTATCGGGATCGATACCCACTTTCTATCTGGCCCGGCGTTTGCCTCTGCCGGGCAGACACTCATCACAGCGGGTGTTAATTTGCGGATCAGCGCTGGCGGTAGTTTCACCCCAACCCCGGCGCTCTCTCACGCTGTTTTGAAATACAACGAGGTTGCGCGTCTTACGGGTCTTGGGCTGGCCGACGGTGTTTTAATCACCCCGAGCCACAACCCACCAGCAGACGGCGGCATTAAGTACAATCCGCCGCACGGCGGCCCCGCCGACACAACCGCCACAAAATGGATTGAGCAGCGCGCAAATCAATTGCTTGCAGCCGGTGTTGTGGATCACGCTTCGCTCCGTGAGATTGTGCCGTTTGCTGAAAAGACGGGAACCGTCACCCAGCACGATTATGCTGCCGAATACATCGCAGATCTCAAGCACGTAATTGATATGACAGCGATCCGCAGCTCCGGATTGCGTTTTGCGGCGCACCCACTGGGCGGGGCCGCAACCGGATACTGGCAGGCAATTGCTGAAACTTATGAGCTGAACCTGACCGAGATCGGCCCGGGGATCGATCAGCAGTGGAGTTTTATGACGCTGGACTGGGACGGCAAAATTCGGATGGATCCGTCAAGCCTAAACGCGGTGAAAGCGGTTGTTGATTCTGCCTCTCACGCAGACTACACGCTGACACTCGCTAACGATGCGGACGCAGACCGGCACGGAATTATTGTCGGCACTGAATTGCTTAATCCAAATCACTTCTTAGCGGTCGCGATTGACTACCTGCTGACCCACCGGAAGGGGTGGCATAGTGCGACAGGGGCTCCTTTGACCGTTGGCAAAACTGTTGTCTCCTCCGGCATGATCGACCGCGTTGTCGCCGCGCACGGCGCAACCCTGGAAGAGGTGCCGGTCGGTTTCAAATGGTTTGTGCCGGGCTTGAGTGCGGGCACAACCGTTTTCTGTGGTGAGGAAAGCGCGGGAGCTAGCATGCTCACTTTTGAGGGCGCACCGTGGAGCACAGATAAAGACGGTATTGTGCTCTGTCTGCTGGCCGCGGAGATCACCGCAGTCACAGGTAAAACACCCGCGCAGCATTATCAAGAGCTCACAGAGCGGTTTGGATCACCCGCTTACGGACGCATTGATGCACCGGCTACGGCAGAGCAAAAATCGAAACTGCTCGCCTTAAGCGCTGCGGATATTAAGACAGCAACGCTTGCGGGAGAGAGCATTACAGAGATTTTGACGCATGCGCCAGGTAATGGTGCGCCAATTGGCGGCCTTGTGATTAAAACCGCCGATGCCTGGGCCGCGATCCGCCCCTCTGGCACCGAAGCAGTGATGAAAATTTACGCTGAGTCTTTCGCTGGCGCTGAGCACCTGAAGCGCGTGCAGAAAGAAGCGCAAGAGCTGCTAGCTAGCGCCCTGAGTTAAAGTCTCAGACCCGGTCAGTAGAGTAGTATTTATGACTTCCATTTCGGCAGACACCGCTCGCGTTTACTCCTATTTAGGGCCGGCGGGCACGTTCACCGAGCAAGCTTTAAAACAGGTGGCAGAAGCTGAGGGTCAGATCTGGAAGCCGGTTTTAAACGTTAGTCAAGCGTTGGCTGACGTGGTAGACGGCATCAGCAACGCCGCCATGATCGCCATTGAAAACTCCCTCGACGGCGGGGTTACTGCGACGCAAGACGCTCTCGCAAAAACAGATAATCTGCAAATCTTGGGCGAATATCTTGTGCCGGTAAATTTTGTTTTGGTGTCACGGCGCAACGTGTCGCGCGACGAGATCACGACAATCGCAGCGCATCCGGTCGCCTACGCGCAGTGTCGTGCATGGCTTGAAAAGAATCTGCCCAAGCATCGACACATTCCAGCAACCTCGAACGCGCAGGCAGCTGTCGATCTTTTCGGCGCAAACGCAGTTGCGAATGCTGCAATTGCGCCGCCAACGATCACTGAGCACTACAACCTCACCGTGCACGCGACAGACCTTGCCGGAGATTTAAGCGCAACAACGCGATTTGTTTTGGTTGGGCCGCGGCAGCCGGCGGGGGAGCCCAGCGGTCACGATAAAACCTCATTAATTGTTGACCTGCCTGACGACCGGGCGGGTGCCCTGTTGACACTGCTAGAGCAGTTCGCTGCGCACGGTGTGAACCTCACCCAGATTGCGAGCCGCCCGACCGGCAGTGTGATGGGCAGCTACCGTTTTTATATTGATGCGGAGGGGCACATTCGGGAAGAGCGTGTGCGATATGCGGTATTGGGGCTGAAACTGCACTCACCAAACGTCCGCTTTTTAGGGTCGTATGCGCGCGCCGACAAAATTGCCCCAAGCACCGACGTACACCACAGTGACGCCGCCTTTAAAGCCGCGAAACAGTGGCTGAACGATGTTGTTTCCGGTGTTAGCGAAGCGGGTGACTAAGTTTGCGTCTCGCGGTTGTCTATCATCCTGGTAAAACCGATACCGAGATTTTGTCGGCCGCTCTCGAGCGGGCAAAAGATGAAGAAGACGTTATCAACTGGTATCCAACAGCAGCGTCTGATGCGGGTGTTGGTGCTACGGAGCAGGCGGTTAGTGAGGGTGCCGATGTGGTGCTCGCATCCGGCGGTGACGGCACGATCCGCGTTGTTGCAGGGGTGCTTGCCGGCACTGATGTGGCGCTAGCTATTTGCCCGCAGGGCACAGGCAATATCCTCGCGCGTAATATCGGTGTGCCGTTGACACGGTTTGACAGCATTGCAGCTGCCGCCCTGCACGGCAGAGAGCGACACATCGATATCGGATACGCCGAGATTGTGCGCACTGATGGAAGCTCCGTTAGAGAGCCATTCCTGGTGCTTGCCGGTATCGGGCTTGATGCCCGGATGATCGCCGGCACCGATCCGGCATTGAAAAAGAACTTTGGGTGGCTCGCATACGTTGACTCAGGGATGCGCTCGATCCGCAATCTGAAACCGTTTCGCGCGAGAGCAGTGACGCGTGATGCTGAGCAGCTTGCTTCTCGACCGACTGCGCTAGATGCGTACACAATCATGATCGGTAACTGTGGTGTGCTACAGGGTGGAATCCTGCTGATCCCCGATGCAACAATCGACGACGGGCTGCTTGATGTGGTTGCAATGCAACCAGAAAAACGCTGGGGAGTTTTTTCTATTGCACGTATCGCGCGCCGCGTGGCGGTTGAAAATAAGCTTGGCCAGCGGGTGGCGCTGCCGTGGGTTAGCAACAACCGCACAGTCACATACAAGCAGGTGCGCCAGCTCGAGCTTGAAATTCCTGAGGGAGAGGCTGTGCAGCTTGATGGAGATGATTTTGGCGAGGCCAGTCAGGTGCGGTTTACTGTCTCTCCCGCTGCGTTAAAAATTAGAGTGCTTGGCACCTGGGAGCAACCGGTAGATATTTTCACCACCCCGCTCGATTAGCCTGGCTGATCCGCAAATTAGGCGGATAGACTGGAATAGTGATTGATACTATTCTGCTTCGCAACCAACCTGAAATTATTGCCGAGTCGCAGGCAAAACGCGGCAACGATCCCGCAATTTTGGAAGAAGCTATCGCTGCAGACAGCAAGTGGCGTGCGGCACAGTCTGAGTTTGAGACTCTGCGCGCTGAACAGAATCGTTTCAACGACCAGGTTAAAAAAGCCACAAAAGAAGAGAAGCCGGCGCTTATCGCCGAAGTTAAAGAGCTTGCTGGCCGGGTGAAGGCAGCAGCTGCTAAGGCGAGTGAGCTTGAGGCGGCGGCGCGTGAGGCTGCGCTGCGCATCGAAAACACCGTCATTGCAGGAGTGCCCGCCGGCGGCGAAGAAAACTTCGTGACACTGCGCACTCACGGAAAGCCGGCAGAGTTTGACTTTGAACCACGCGATCACCTCGAACTTGGCGAAATGCTCGGCGCTATAGATATGGAACGCGGGGCGAAGGTGTCGGGGGCCAGGTTTTATTTTCTGCGTGGAGTTGGGGCGCAGCTTGAGCTGGCGCTCATGAACCTGGCACTCTCGAAGGCGCTCGCAAACGGTTTTGTGCCACTCATCACACCAACTCTCGTAAAGCCTGAAATTATGCAGGGCACCGGTTTTCTGGGCGAACACGCTGATGAGGTGTATCACCTAGAAAATCAGGATCTTTATCTGACGGGCACCAGCGAGGTAGCGCTCGCGGGATACCACGCCGATGAGATTCTGGATCTTGAAAACGGCCCGCTGCGCTATGCCGGCTGGTCAACCTGCTATCGTTCTGAGGCCGGCTCACACGGGAAAGATACACGCGGCATTATTCGCGTGCACCAGTTCAACAAGCTTGAGATGTTTGTGTACACAAAACCAGAAGATGCAGAGGCCGAACACGACCGGCTTGTCGCTTGGCAGGAAGAAATGCTGCAGGCGCTGGGTCTTAGCTACCGAGTTATTGATGTGGCCGCCGGTGATCTCGGTTCGAGTGCCGCACGTAAATTTGATATTGAGGCCTGGGTGCCAACGCAGGGAGCCTACCGTGAGCTGACGAGCACCTCGAACTGCACTGGTTATCAGGCGCGGCGTCTGGGCACCCGTTATCGTGGCGAAAACGGTAAAACACAGCCTGTTGCAACACTGAACGGCACGCTCGCCACAACCCGCTGGATCGTAGCGCTGCTTGAAACTCATCAGCGCGCGGACGGATCCGTTGCAATCCCTGCAGCGTTGCAACCATTTATGGGAGGCATGACTGAGCTGCGACCATGAACTCAAAATACCTTATTGCATTAGACCTTGACGGCACGGTTTTGCACCACGACGAGAGCATCGACGATGATTTGGTGCTCGCCTTGCAGAAACTTCATGCACACCCTGACTTTGAGCTGGTGATCGCAACAGGGCGCAGCTTTGATGCGACGCTCACTGTTGTTGAAAAGCTTGGGGTCCGCCCAGAATGGCTTGCCTGTTCAAACGGTGCTGTGCTCTACCGTGCGACACGACCTGGCGGCCACTACGGGATTGCTAAAGTGCACACTTTTGACCCCGAGCCGTTGTTGCGCAAAATAAAACAGGAGCTGCCTGCGGCCTCACTCGCGGTGGAGTCTCCCGACGGGCACTTCTATTCAGACGGTAAGTTCGAGACCACTATATTACCGCTGCGACACTATCATGTTGAGTTTGAAATTCTCGTGACTTTCGATGCCGTACGCATCGTTGGGGTGAGCAGCGGTCACGCAAGCAAAGAGTTTATTAGCGCCATCGACCGCCTCGGTTTGCACAGTGTCACCTATACGGTTGGCGACTCAGCGTGGCTTGATATTGTTGCCGACGGCATTAACAAGGCGGTTGCGTTAGAGCCGCTGCGAGCTAGCCTCGGTGTGCCGCGCGCTAATGTTTTTGCCGCGGGCGATGGTGAAAACGATATCGAAATGATTGCCTGGGCGGCCGCAGAGGGTTGCGGTGTTGCGATGGGGCAGGGTTTTGCTGACGCATTTGAAGCGGCAAACTTTGTGACCGGCAGCATCACAGAAGGTGGTCTTTTGCAAGCCTTAAAGCGCTGGGACCCAGCTGCTCGGGTGCTCGCAGCAGCCGCCTAGAGAACGGGTCTCAGCCTCACCTGCAATAATGAGGCTATGCGCAAAAGCTCAAGCCCCAGCCCGAAAACACTGTTTAAAATTTTTGCAACCGCAGAAGCTATCACTTGGGCGGGGTTGATCGCAGCGCTTATCGTTCGTGCAGTTGCTGATCTCGATCTAGTGCGCATCGCCGGGGGGATCCATGGTTTCGTGTTTTTGAGCTACTGCACCGTTACCGTTTTTGTTTGGGTAAACCAGAAGTGGCCAACAGCGGTTGGTGTCACAGGCCTCCTACTTTCGATAATTCCGTTTGCGACCGTGCCGTTTGACATTGCAATCGATAGAAAAGGGCTGCTCGCAGGCGGCTGGCGACTCGCACCCGACGGTGATAAGCCGCAGAATTTTGTTGAAAAAACCCAAGCCTGGGTGCTGCGCAACCCTCTTGTTGCGGTGCTCCTGCTGGCAGTGCTCGTGACCGTGCTATTCCTCGTGCTGCTGTTTGCCGGGCCGCCGATCCCACAGAGCTAGCAGCTGCCGCATCCAGTTAGAACTGGCTGCATAGCAGCTGCTATTTGTGGGTGGCAGCCGTCTAATAGCCAAACACCTGGGTGAGATATTTGTTTGTAAAGATACGGTGCGGATCGTGCCTGTTGCGCAATTCTAGAATCGCATCCCAGCGGTCGTAGCGCTCGGCGAGATCCGTGTCTGTGAGCGAGTGCATTTTGCCCCAGTGTGGGCGGCCGCTGTGTGCTTTGAAAACACTCTCACACACGGCAAAGTATTCACGATAGTCTTCGTGAGCCGGTTTATGCACAGCAATATAACCGGTTTCGCGACCGTAACTAGTTGCCAACCAGCCGGTGTCGACAGCAGCTGCGCGCACCTCAAGCGGGAAGGTTGAAACCAAACCGCGACGCTTAAACTGCGAGCGCAGTTCACGCAAAATCTCAGGCACAGCTGCAAACGGCACAGCATATTCCATCTCATTAAACTTCACACGGCGAGGGCTGGCAAAACCAGCGCTCCAGTTGCGTACCCGCTCGCTAGAGCCCCAAGCGGCGGTTGCAAAACTGTTTAATCTGCCGGTGAAACCGGGAATTAGGCGACCGACCCCAACGAGACCGGCGAAAGCGGCGTTCCCAATCAGCTCTTCGTTAATAAAATCGGCGACGCGCCTGTCAGGGGTGCGCGGCAGCTCATTAGGCTGCACCCGAGTTGAGGTTTTGGTGACAACGCGATCGGCTTCAGCAAACCAAAAAAATTCAAAATGATCGTTGTTGCGGTTGAGATGCTCCCAGCTGCCGAGCACGAGATCGAGACTCTCTGGGCGCTCGACAACCTTTAAGTCGTAGTCGTCTACGAGCTGCAGTGTCACCTCAGAGATAACACCGTACGTGCCGAGTGTGACACGATACTTATCTAATTCCTCTGGGTCTGAGTCGTCGATAGTGATCTCAGCGCCTGTGCCGTCAATTAACTTGACGCCGGCCACCTGACTGCCGAGCCCCCCAAAGCTGAGCCCTGTGCCGTGCGTGCTTGTGGAAATAGCTCCGGTGATGCTCTGGCGGTTAATATCACCCAGGTTTTGCATCGCGAGACCCAGCGGCGCTAGCAGCGGCGGAATCTGCCACAGCTTGGTGCCACCACGTAAAGTGACCTGTTTTTTCTCGGCATTAACGGCGACCACTCCCTGGTGCCTGCTGAGGTCGAGCTGCGTATCTGCGGCGACCGCACACCCTGTGAATGAGTGCCCGCTGCCGATGGGGCGCAGTTTTCGCCCCTGAGAGATAGCCGTTTCAATGGCTGCTGAGATGTCAGCCGTTGAAGCGGGGTGCAATACCTGCTTTGGAGTGACCTGATGTGCACCAGACCAGTTTGACCAGACTGCTTTCGAATTCATAAGAATGCCGCCCCTTCGCCGCGATATGTGAGTAGTCGATGCAGATTTTCAAGATCGGTGCCGAGCGCCCAAAACTCATTAACGTGTTCGGCGAGCTCACCGGCCTTTGTGTGCCGCCACCAAACCGGACTGCCAATTTCAGGTGTGCCGGTCGCACCAGCGCGTGCGCGAACGCGCAACGGGGTTTGCACCTCACCGGCGCCCTCTAGGTCTGTCACAGCTAGCCCGCGCGGCCACACAGGTTTCGGGAGCCTGTCCGCGCCTGCGGCGCCTGAGGCAACCCACCCGCCACCGTGCACGGTGACTATATTAGGGGTTGGTTTGCGGGTTACCTGCGTGGCGAAAAACGCGGCCGGCTGTGGCTTAAAAGCATCGTAGCCGTCAAATAGATGCGGCCCGAAGAGACCGCTGCCGGCGGCAAGCTCTGTGACCTCGGTCTCAGCTCGCGTGGTTTCAAAACTGCCCGTGCCGCCGCCATTTACGAATTCTAAGTCGGGAGCACCCTGAGCTGCTAGCGCCTTGCGCACCGCGCGCACAATCTCTGTGCGGCGTTTAGACAGTTCGCGCACCGATACGCGCTTCATTTGGCGCACGACCAGGCTGCTGTCGGTAACCCCCGCAATCTGCGCTTCATATCCCATAATTCCAACGAGTTTAAGGCCGGGAACTCCAGCAATATGAGTTGCTGCGGCGACTGCATCCCGCACAGTTCTAATGGCGGATCGGCGAGCCCCGATATGCACCAGCCGGCTAAACCGTAGAGAGCAGTCAACATCTAGACAGATTCGGGTTGCCGGCAGCTCATTAGCTGCGTCGCTCCCAATCCCGCTTGCTGCCATCGTGCGCGCAGCGAGAATCGGGGTGAGCTGCTCTGGGCGGTCGACCATCAGCGTGATCTTCTGCAACAGCTCGGGATCTGAGTGCAGCACCGTTAGTTGTGCGCTGTCTAACACCGGATAGCCGACAACAGCATCATCTGTCACCCCGCTGCGCACAAGCTCAATCGCCTCACCGAGACTGTACGCGAGCACCCCAGAAAAACCATCGAGCGCCAAAATTGCGCTGATGATGCTTGGCACCCTGAGTGACTTTGAGGCGATACGGATCGGCACGCCCTCAGCACGGCGCACAAGGTCGGCTGCGTTGCAGCGCACAGCGGCAAGATCAAGCAGCGCGACAGGGTATGTTTTGCCCTGTGCGACTGCTGCTTTAAGAGCCTGGTTGTAGCGCGCAAATCTCTCATGCTGAGGCAGCGCGCACAACGATGCGGCGTGCTCTAAATCTGGTAACAACAGTGTTTCCGTAGTGCTCACATGAACCTTCGAATAATGCTCTCTGAGACCCGACCGACCGGTGCGGCAATCAGTTTAATAGTATCGGGGCAGTTGTTTTTCTTTAATACTGCACGTTCGTGGGTGAAAGTTTCAAACGACCACTTTCCGTGATAGTTGCCGAGCCCGCTCTCGCCAACCCCGCCAAACGGCAGATACGGTGTTGCAAGATGCACAAGCGGAGCATTGATAGCGACACCACCGGAGCTGACGGTATCGACTGCTTCACTGAGCAGCTTACGACTCTTAGCGAACACATAGAAGGCGAGAGGTTGCGGGCGCAGATTAATCTTTGCCGCCGCCTCAGCAAAGTTGCGCACTGTAATAACCGGTAAAATCGGCCCGAAAATTTCTTCGGCCATTAACGGGTTGTCTTCGGTGACACCGGTTATGACGGTTGGATCGATATAGCGATTAGCGACATCAGTGTTGCCCCCGCACAGCAGTTGCGGACGGGAATTTTTCTTTGCGCCGCCTGCCGCTGATCCGAAAGCTAAGCCGTCTACAATCAGATCGTTGAGCCGCTGTGCGTGTTTTTCAGTGATAATGCGGCCGTAGTGTGCACTCTTGTGCGGCGCTTTACCGTACTGCTTTTTTATTTCTTTGACCAGCAGTTTTGTGAATTCTTTCGCAACTTTCCTGTGCACATAGATGTGATCCGGTGCGACACAGGTTTGACCGGCATTGGTGAATTTTCCCCAGACGATGCGACGTGCTGCAGTCTTTAGATTTGCATCCTTATGCACATAGGTTGGCGATTTGCCGCCGAGCTCCAGAGTTGTTGGAATGAGATGCTTTCCACACTGTTCTGCGATAATTTTCCCGACTGGGGTGGAGCCGGTGAAGAACACGTGATTTGGTTTCTGGGCGATAGCCTGCGAGACCACCTCCGGCCCGCCGGTAATTACCTGCACAACACTGCGGTCAAAATACTGCGGCACAAGTTTGGCGACGAGTTTTTCTGTGTGCGAGGCTACCTCACTCGGTTTCAGCACCACCGTGTTGCCACCGGCGAAAGCGCCCACAAGCGGTGAAAGCTGCAGCTGTAGTGGATAGTTCCAGGGTGAAATAATTAGCACAACACCGAGCGGATCGTGCCGCACCCAACTGCGACCCGGTGCGAGAGTAAGCGGGGTCTTGGCTTTGGTGTCACGCATCCAGCTTGCAAGGTGTTTACGAGTGTGGCTGATCTCGCCCAACACCTGCGAGATCTCAGTCAGATGCGCATCAACACCAGCTTTGCCCAGGTCAGCGTGAAGCGCTGCCTCCCACTCATGGCGGTGTTTTTTCACCATTTTTTCGATCTGTGTGATCTGTTTAAGCCGCCACTTTAAAGGGCGAGTAACGCCAGAGTCGAAAGCTGTGCGGAGTTCCTGAAAGGTCGCTGCGATGCTCATAACACGATACTAATAGACTTTTCTTATGGCAGAACCCAGCTCGCACCACGCTGCGGAAGATGAGCGCCGACTTGCTCAGATCCGCCGCCGCTGGGCGGTGCGCACCGCAAAATGGCGCACATTTATGGCACAGCATCCGCTGCTGTTCTGGACGTGGCGGATTCTTGTGATTATTGTCGGCGTAATCGTGATTATCGCCGGCATTCTGATGCTGGTGCTACCGGGGCCGGGGTGGCTGACAATTTTCTTGGGGCTGGCGATTCTCGGTTCAGAGTTCGCTTGGGCGCGCAGACTACTAACATGGACGCGGATCCGTGTTTATGCCGCGGCGCATCGTCTCCAAGCGTGGTGGAAACAGCGCCGCGACAGCTGAGATCGTTTTGTGCCTGCCCCTTGCAGTTTAGAGATCTGGGCTTGCGCCGGGAGCGGTGATAACGCGCACATCAGCGTGGCGGTCGAAGCGGTACCCGGTGCCGCGCACGGTGCGAATGATGTTACCGTACTGGCCGAGCTTGATGCGCAGGCGGCGAATATGCACATCGATGGTGCGCTCGTTTGGTTTTTCTTCAGCCGGTGCGTGACGCCAGAGTCGGTCAAGAATATCTTCACGGCAGATGGTCTGACCTTCGCGCAGCACGAAAAACTGCAGCAGCTGGAACTCACGATAGGTGAACGGTGTTTCAAGATTATCGAGGAGCACCCGCTGGCGTTGAATATCTACAGTGACACCGCTGTGTGCCCGGTCTGCGCTGGTGTTGCTTGCTTTTTCTTGGCGCTTGCGCGCCCCCGGCTCGCCAAGCGCGTAGCGCACAACGTCAACATCTCGGCCACCCAGGTTTTTCGGTGCGATAGCTAGCGTTGCGTAGCTTTCTACGCCGGGGGCTAGCTCTGCGAGACGAGCTTTCAGCTCGGTGACGATGGTTGCGAGGGTGGTGTCTTGCGCTGCGAGCTGTGCTTCAGTGGCACCGATGTAGAGTGCGAAGCCGCGCACTTCGGCGCCGTCAGGTGTTGAGTGAATTGCAGGCTTTACAGAGGCGGGTTTGGTTAGAGTTGCGAGGTTTGACATTTGAGCTTTTCTTTCGACTGCTACCGCGGCTGAAGGTGAAACGCCAACGGTGCTGTTAAGTAGTGTGCTGCTGTGCAGCGGGAGAGATACAGCGCTTGCTGTCTGTGGCTTTTAGTGCCGAGCTCGAATCATTTATTAGGCGCTAAATTCGAATGCGCACACACTACGGCGGCACATCATCATGCCCATGTCTCCAGAAATCACCTCGCTGATGAACTGGAAGCCGTGTGTGTTAGTCATAAAAATAATAATTACACTATGTCGGCCAAAAGTGCAACTTTAGTGTGGCGTGCCATAGAGGCGGTCACCCGCGTCGCCGAGCCCGGGCACAATAAACGCCTGCTCGTTTAGACCCTCATCGAGCGCGCCGAGCACCAGTCGCACCCGTCGATCGCCGACAACCCGTTCAAGAGTTTCAACACCCTGCGGGGTGCCGAGCACACAGATTGCAGTAACATCGTCTGCACCCCGTTCAAAAAGGAATTCAACCGCTGCGGCGAGAGAGCCACCGGTTGCTAGCATCGGATCGAGCACAAAACACTGCCTGCCGCTTAAATCTTTCGGGAGACGCTCAGCGTAGGTTGTCGGTTCAAGAGTCTCTTCATCGCGCACCATGCCGAGGAAGCCAACTTCAGCGGTCGGCACCAAACGGATCATTCCCTCAAGCATTCCAAGCCCCGCTCGCAGGATCGGCACAACAAGCGGGGTCGGGCGGGTCAGCTCAACGCCCGTCGTTGTTGCTACCGGGGTTTCAATTGTGATTTCTGTCACGCGCACATCACGAGTTGCTTCATACGCCAAAAGCGTCATGATTTCTTCAATCAGTTGCTTAAAAGTTGGCTGCGGAGTGTGCTTATTGCGCAAGACGCTCAGTTTGTGGGTGATCAGGGGGTGATCGGCGACAAAAATCTGCATGCTTTAAGTCTATCTGCGCGATTATGGTAGAAGTATGAAAAATCAGCCCGGTATCCCCGTTGCAGCGCGCGAGTGTGCGCAAATGGGGGAGGCGCTGCAGGCTGCTGAGAGGGCGCTAGAGACGGGCGATGTGCCTGTTGGGGCAGCGCTTTATGATGCGGACGGATCGCTGCTAGCGCTCACCTGCAATAACCGTGAAGCAGCAAACAACATCACCGGGCACGCCGAAGTTTTAGCGATCAATGAGGCGGTGCGGCAGCGGGGTGATCGTGTGCTCGCCGATTGCACCCTGGTTGTCACACTAGAACCGTGCGTTATGTGCGCCGGAGCGATTCTGGCCGCCAGAGTGGGTCGCGTTATTTTCGGCGCTTGGGATGACAAAGCCGGTGCCGCCGGCTCAGTTTACGACCTGCTGCGAGACGGACGCCTGCCGCACCCGGTGCCGGAGGTTATTGCCGGCGTGCGCGAAAGCGAGTGTGCCACACTGCTACAGAATTTCTTCAGCGCTCGCCGTGAGAATTCTGTGCCGCTAAACAAAAACCCTAATCGTAGCTGAGAGTCACGATGTTTGATGTGCTCGGCGCTGTGCCGGAGTCGTCAAAGTAAACATCCGGGGTCACAAAAATGTGTTTCGCAGCCGGAATTAGACGCTCAATTTTGCGCTCTGAAAGAGCAACCGCAATAGACACCTGTCGCATAGTCGTGTCTGCCGGCAGTGAAATTTTTGCCCCGACAACCTGGGTTTCTTGATCAACATCGATAACCGTGACGCGAATCACACGGTCGACACCGTCGATCTCTAACAGTGCGGCTTCAATCTGATTTACTAACGGATTTTCTTCACTCATCGCCACGCCTTCCGATTTAGCTGATCTGTAACAACTCTGGCATATCCAACCTAGAATGAACTGTATGTCAATAACTGCATTTATAGGTGTCGGGTCAATGGGTGGCGCCATTCTTAAGGGGTATCTCGAAAAAAAATCCGCGCAGCCTGATGCTGCCGCAGGCAGTATTCGCGCCACAACCCGATCCGCAGAGAGCGCGCAGAAGTGGGCTAACACCCCCGGTCTCAGCATGACCGCAACCGAAACCGACTCGGCAGCGAACCTGAAAGCAGTGCGAGATGCAACAACGGTTGTGCTTGGGGTTAAACCGTGGGCGATCACCGAGACTATAACTGAAATCGCGCCCGCCCTGGCAGGGGACGCGACGATAATCAGCGTTGCAGCCGGGATCACAATCGAGACTATGCAGGCCGCGCTCGCTGCTGCCGATGCTCCTGCGAGGGTTACTGTCATCCGTGCGATGCCGAATACACCAGCGCACATCGGTAGGGGGGTGACCGGTCTCGCCGCCGCAGCTGACGCCCCGCAGGAGGCAGTATCTAAAGCTGTTTCTTTGTTCCAGGCGGTTGGTGAGGTGCTGGTTGTAGATGAGGATCGGATAGACGCTTTAAGTGCGGTGTCGGGTTCTGGCCCGGCCTATCTTTTCTGGTTTACAGAGCAGTTCATCGCCGCAGCTGAAAGGCTCGGCTTCAGCCCGGAAGAAGCGAAACTGCTAGCTCAGAATACGGTCACAGGGGCTGCTGCGTTGTTGGCTGGCAGCGATAAATCAGCTGCTGAATTGCGGGTTGCGGTAACCAGCCCCAATGGCACGACAGAACAGGCGTTGAAACGTTTTAACCGCGGCTTTGCAGACGGTGGAATGCCGGAATTGATGGATGAAGCGCTCGCTGCCGCAGTAAAACGTGCAGCAGAGCTCGCCGCTGGCTAACTATTGTTATGTGAGAGCGGCAAAACGCTCAACATCGCTCGTAGTGCCAGAAACAATGATGAGATCATCGTTCAGCAGCACGGTCTGTGGGGTTGCGTAGGTGAACTTGCCGCCCGGCGACTTAACCCCGACAACTGTCACCTTGTATCTGGTGCGCACGCCAGACGAGTCCAGCGTTTGATCCTGCACCACCAGGGGTGGATTCATCTTCGCCAGCACAAAATCGCCATCAAACTCAATGAAATCGAGCATGCGCCCACCCACCAAGTGCGCCACACGCTCACCGGCTTCACGCTCTGGGTAAATGACGTGGTGCACGCCGATCCGCTCCAAAATTTTGCCGTGTGAGGCCGAGATAGCCTTTGCCCAAATCTGTGGAATTCCGAGATCAACAAGATTAGCGGCGACCAGCACACTAGCCTCGACAGAGGAGCCAACCGCAACCACAGCAACCTGAAATTCTGCCGCCCCAACCTGCTGCAGTGCCTCAATGCTGCGCGCATCTGCCTGCACAACGTGGGTGATTCGATCCGCCCACTTTTGCACCAGTGTCGGATCTGTTTCGACCGCAAGCACCTCGCGGTCTAAGCGATCGAGTTGACCTGCGCAAGCGGCGCCGAAACGGCCGAGACCGACAATCAGCACCGGTGCGTCGTGGGGCACACTAGAAAAATTAACCAACGATCGGCCTTTCTTCAGCTAAGCGATAGAGACGGGAACGACTTGAAGCGGCCACCGCGCTTGCGAGAGTCACGGTGCCAACACGGCCAGCCCAGATTGTGGCGGCAAGAATTATTTTTGCACTTGTGGGAAGTTCAGCAGACAGTCCGGTTGTCAGCCCGCAGGTGGCGAAACCAGAAATCACCTCAAACAGCACACGGTCGAGATCTTCGCTGCTGATTTGGGTGATCGCAATTGTTGCAGTGACAACTATGGTCGCACCCCAAATTACAACCGACACCGCTAGCCGCAAAACCTCGGTTGGAATGCGGCGGCCAAACGCTTGAATGTCTTGGTAGCCGCGGGCCTCGCTCATGGCGGCCAAAAACAGCACCGCAACCGTGGTGACTTTAATGCCCCCCGCTGTTGAGGCTGAGCCGCCGCCAACAAACATCAGCATGTCCAGCACAATGTGCGTTGATCCGTTCATGAGAGAGGGATCGATCAGTGAAAAGCCACCTGAGCGGGTCATGACAGACGTATAGAAAGAGTGCATTAGCGCTTCACCGACCCCACCTGCGCCTAGAGTGCGGGGGTTCTGCCACTCAAGTGCGCCAATCACCAGCCAGCCAGCTAGGGTGAGGATGATTGTGGTTACAAGCGTTAGTTTCACATGCAGGTTGAAACGCTTGTGTGTGCTCCACCCGCGGTCGACAATATAGCGGTAGAGGGAGAAAATTACCGGGAAGCCTATCGCGCCAAGAAAAACTCCGAGCGACATAATTCCCAGAAAGCCGTAGTTTCCAGTGAAACGGTCGAGCCCGTCCGCCATTGGCACAAAACCGGTATTGGTGAACGTTGTGATTGCCATATAGCCCGAATACCAGAGTGACCGCAGGGGGTCGTATCCGGCAAGCAGCATCTGGGGATACATCAGGAGCATCAGCGCACCCTCAATAATGAGCGTGCTTAAGGCGACGCTGGCGAGCAGGCCTCGCATATCACCAAGGCTGGAAGCGGCACTCTGCCCGCGGGCGCCGATCTGCCTGCTCGAGTTTGCTTCAGACTGGGCGAGCAGCCGCTGTTTCAGGCCGAGTCGGCGAGTGACTGTGAGGCCGAGAATGCTCGCGAGGGAAAGCACCCCAATGCCGCCTATCTGTGCGCCTAGGAGGATTACAGCATCGCCAAAAAGCGACCAGTGTGAGCTGTGTTCAACCACGGTGAGGCCTGTCACACAAATTGCGCTGACCGCTGTGAAGAGTGCATCGGGGAGCGGGGTGATGGTGCCGGATTTAGAAGCGATGGGCAGAGTTAAAAGGAGTGTCCAGATCGCAATCAGGAGCGTAAAAACTCCGATTGCAAACCGGGCAGGGATCGAGGAAAACGCCTGCCGCAGTGTGCGCGCCTGGCTGCGCTCGCTAGTCGCGGGGGCGTCTAGGACCATTTTCTGCCTTCTACCTGCTGTGAAAGTTGTGTGCTTGGTTTTAACGTCGGTTCTATAGTTAGACGTCCTTAATCATACGCCTGAGTGCGCAGACCGGCCTAGGCAGGTACGCTAGTAGTATGGCTGACATTTTTTCTGTAATCGCAGATGCTACCCGTCGCGATATTTTGACGCTGCTGCTCGACCGCCCCGCGGGCGAGGAAGAGATGCGGGTCTCAGACATTGTCGACGAACTAGATATCAGTCAGCCAACCGTTTCGAAGCACTTAAAGGTGCTGCGCGAAGCCGACATGGTCGAGGTTCGTGAAGAGGGGCAGAGTCGTTTTTACAAACTGCAGTCTGAGCCTTTGAACGAGGTTGAAGATTTTGTGCTGCGCTTTTTGACCGCCGGGGTGTCGTCAGAGATCTCGGTTGAGTATGTTTCAGAAACGGGTCAGGTGCTTTCAGCGGAAGAGCTGGGTCTCAAATCTCTGCCGGGATCAACCGCTGGTGGAGAAGAGCCAGTGCTGCCCTCTGGCGCAAAAAACGCCGCAGAGAGCATTGGTCGCGCGGCCGCGACGGCGACAAACCAGGTTAAGGAATTGGTTGCACGTTTCCGCTTTGGTCAGTAGTTGCGTGATATTTCGCAACTGAATTAGCTAGCACTCCCTTGGTGCTGGTCAGACTTTACTGTATTATTGGAGTGTTGTGGTCTCGCAAACAGGCGAGAGCCCTTAAGACATGAGGTGAATTATGGGTTCAGTAATTAAGAAGCGCCGCAAGCGTATGTCTAAGAAGAAGCACCGCAAGCTGCTTCGCAAGACTCGCCACCAGCGTCGCAACAAGAAGTAAGCTTCAGGCTTTAGCCTTGACGCCGGTTTCCTAATTTTTAGGGAACCGGCGTTTGCTTTGCGCTGAGGTGATTAAGCGTTCTCACATTTGAGGCGCGTAGGCTGTGCTTTGTAAGAAATAGATGCTTAGATATTGACTTTGATTTTTGGGAGCCTGCGTGTCTGAAACTGCGGTACCACTGACCTTGGTGGGGCGAAATGACTGCCACCTGTGCACAGATGCCAAGGCGGTGATTGAGACAGTGATAGTCGCAGCAAAAGACAGTGACATCGCTATCGAATATAGAGAAGTTTCGATAGACGACGATCAAGATTTTGCCGAAAAATACGGGGAAGATATCCCGGTGGTGTTGGTCAACGGCAATGTCTATGCGTCGCACATCGTCTACGAAGACAAGCTAGCGTACGCAGTGCTTTATGAACGTGACCGGATAGCCCGCAGTAAACGCAGATGGTGGCGCTTCGGGTCTTAAAACTCCCGAAACACCACCACTCTGTTAGAGGCTGCTTTAAGCCTTACCGTTTTGCAGGTTTGCCGCCATCACGCTGATGAACTCGTATGCCACGTGGGAAGCGGCCACTGCCGTCATCTGTGCATGATCGTAGGCTGGCGCCACCTCAACAACATCTGCGCCGACCACATTTAGATCAGCAAAAGAGCGGAGCATGCGCAGCAGCTCCCTGCTTGTTAAGCCCCCAGCCTCAGGGGTTCCTGTGCCCGGCGCGTGGGCGGGATCGAGCACATCGATATCCACCGAGAGGTAAATCGGGCGGTCGCCAAGGCGCTTACGCATTCTTGCGATAGCCGCCTCAACGCCCTCTGTTTCAATCTCAACCGATGAGATAATTGCGAAACCCAGGCGCTCGTCATCGCGGAGATCCTCTTTGCCGTAGAGTGGCCCGCGGATCCCGACGTGCAGGCTCGCCTCCATATCGATGAGCCCCTCTTCAGAGGCGCGTCTGAAGGGGGTGCCGTGCGTGATGGGTGCGCCGTAGTAGGTATCCCAGGTGTCAAGGTGTGCGTCAAAATGCACTACGGCAACTGGGCCGTGCTGTTTTGCAACCGACCGCAGCATTGGGAGCGCCAGGGTGTGATCCCCACCGATTGTTACTAGGCGGGTGCCGCCGGCGCGCAGTTCATCAGCGGCAGCTTCGATCTGCGCCACAGCCTCAGAAATGTTGAAGGCGTTTGTTGGAATATCGCCCGCGTCAACAACTTGGCAGGTTGCAAATGGTGCGATATCGCCCGCCGGGTTGTAGGGCCTTAAAAGCCGGGAGATCTCACGCACTGATGACGGACCGAAGCGTGCGCCGGGGCGGAAACTTACGCCAGAGTCAAAGGGAACGCCAACTACCGCAATGTCAGCTGCGCCCACCTCCTCAATGCGTGGCAGCCGGGCAAATGTTGCAATTCCGGCGTAGCGTGGAGAGGTTGCCGCATCGGCGGGGCCGATTTTGCCGCTCTCAAATTCGACGTATGCGGGGTGAAAGCTTGGGTTGGTCATTAGTTCGTCTCTTTTAGTGAATCTATAAGGTGGCTAATATGCAACTATTGTTGCATATTTAATAAATTTTTTCTGAGGCGTCTGATTGTCGTGCGTCCCAAACGGCAGTGCCTAGTGGGTTATGCGCTGGGGTGGCCGGGGTTACTCGCCCAGGGTGCTGGGATTAAGCACCAAACTGCTGTTGCGCCTGCCGGGCTTTCCCAGGTGTGCGGCTCACTGCCAGCAAAGGTGAGTGTGTCTCCCTGTTTCAGGCTGGTTGTGTGGTCTGTAAAGCGCACCAGCACCTCGCCGCGAATAACGTGCAAAATCTCGGACTTGCAGTTGATGGTGTAGAGCTCATGTCCGCCGTGCGAGCCGGGTGCCATCTCTGAGTGAATAAGCTGTGCGCCGCTCAACCCGCGCGGTGTGATCATTTTTTCAACCGCTGCAGTGCCGCCCAAGTTGATGAGGGGAGCGCTGCTGAGGGGCACCAGATCAACCGCAGGGGCCTCGAACAGTGACCCTATGGGGATAGCAAGAGTCTGGCAGATGCTCATCAGGGTTGTGACGGAGGGGCTGGTCTGATCCCGCTCGAGGCGCGACAGATAGCCTTTGGTAACCTGCACTAAATCTGCGAGTTCGCCGATCGTTAACCCTTGTGCTTTGCGGATCGCGCGGATCTTGTCGCCGATTTTTAGTGGCGTGTTATTCGTGCTGGGATTTACCGGTCGCATGTCAGGCTCCTGGGCTTGCTGCTAAAATGGGTTAGTTGTATTATATGCAACATTTGTTTACTAATTATATATTAGGGGATCAGCGCGCCCCATCTAGAGAAGCGCAATAGGACGGACGAGAACAGAGCGGGGTTTACGAGTAATGAGTGATATGAATACCTCTGTGATTCCTATTAAGGGCAGCGTTTCCGGCGTCGGAATAGCCCTCATATGGCTGGCAGCCAACCTGGTTGTGACAACTTTGTTAACGGGCACGCTGTTTGTGCCGGGCGTTACCTACGGCACCGCCATTGCGGCGATTGTGGTTGGAACTCTGCTCGGCGCACTGATCCTCACCATGATTGCGGTGATGGGAACCCGCACAGGTCTCTCAACTATGGCATTAGCCCGCGGCTCTTTTGGGATTCGCGGCGCCACACTGCCGACCACCGCGAACATCATCATCCTGATGGGGTGGTCATGGGTGCAGGCGATGCTTGCCGGCATCTCGATCAACTACATTATTGAGCAGAAAACCGGATACTCAAATCCGATCCTGTTTTCCGCGCTCTGCCAGGTGATCGTCGTCGTTCTGGCAATTTTCGGGCACGACGGCATAGCAAAAATTGAGCCCTATCTGGGGCTTGTGATCCTCGGAATTGTGATCTACATTTTTGCTGTTGCCTTCACAACCTACAGCCCGGCCGAGTACTTTGCGATTCCGGCAGATAAGTCGCTCGAATACACGGGCATGAGCGTTTTCGATATTGTGTTTGCAACAGCGATCTCCTGGACTGTTTTGAGCGCGGATCTAACACGCACAGCACGCACGCAGCGCGGTGGCGCTATCGGAACCGCGCTTGGCTACAGCACCTCCACCATCACAGCGATGACCCTTGGTGCGACCGCCATCGCTTTCGTGCTGCTGCGGGGAGGCGAGGTAGCGTCGTTTGACCCGACAGTGATCATTGAGAGCTTTGGGTGGCCGTTAGCGATTGCAATATTTTTATCTGTGACAGCAACCAACACTATGGTCGTCTACGGCATGGCAACCTCGGCGCAAACCATTGTGCCGCGCACAAATCCGCTGCCGTTTCTGCCAACCGCGCTTGTTCTGGGCGCTATTTCGGTTGCGGGAGCAACGTGGCTTGCGATGCTCGACCAGTTCACCAACTTCCTGGTGCTCATCGGTGCCTTTTTTATCCCGGTGTTCGCAATTATGATTATCGACTACTATGTTGCACGCCGACGCACATACGCACACGATATTTTGCGCACCCAGGGCGGTCGTTACTGGTTCACCGGCGGCGTCAACATTGGCGCGGTGGCCACCTGGATTATCGGGTGCGGAGTGTACCTGCTCTTCACATTTGTGTGGCCGCTCCCGATCGGCGCAAGCCTACCCACGATCGTGCTCTCCGCTGCGAGTTACCTGCTTTTCACAAAATTAATGCGGATCGAGG
This sequence comes from Canibacter zhoujuaniae, assembly GCF_011752005.1. Taxonomy (NCBI): domain Bacteria; kingdom Bacillati; phylum Actinomycetota; class Actinomycetes; order Micrococcales; family Microbacteriaceae; genus Canibacter; species Canibacter zhoujuaniae. The sequence goes on from NZ_JAAIJZ010000002.1 coordinate 104,745, forward strand.
AGCCGGCAGATACTCGCTCGATCCATCTCACTGAATCGATCTCTGTTGTGAATGCTGCGCAATAGCAAATTGCGCTAAAGACAAGGGCCGGCAGCTTGTCAGCTGCCGGCCCTAAGTTAACAGCTAAGGCTGTAGACGAGTTGGACCGCGGAAGAGATATGTGGTTTCCCGGATCGAGCTCTGTTCCAGCATCAGCATGAGCACTCGTGCCAAGCCCATACCGAAGCCGCCGTGTGGCGGAACACCGTGCCGGAAGAAATCGAGATAGAAGCTCATCTCTTTCGGGTCGAGGCCCTTTTCTACGGTCTGCTGCTCGAGCACAGTAATGCGATGCTCACGCTGCGCGCCGGTTGAAATTTCGACGCCACGATAGATGAGGTCGTAACTGTTGGTGAGGGAGGCATCGTCGGCGTGCCGCATGTGGTAGAACGGGCGGATCGAAGTTGCGTAGTCGGTCAGGAACACAAAATCGTGTCCGTATTTTTCTTTCACATAGGCGTGAATCTGACGCTCACCCTCTGGATCCATGTCAGCATCATTGCGCGGCACCTCGTAGCCGCGCTCTTTCACAATTTCTTTTGCCTCGGCTAGCGGAATTCGTGGGAAGGGCACCGTTGGAACTTCGAGCGTTTGACCAAAGAGCCTTTCTATTTCAGCGCCGTGTTTCTCCTTCACCGCGGTGAAACCGGCGACGATCAGCTCTTCATGAAGCTGCATCACGTCTTCGTGCGACTCAATCCAGCTGAACTCACAGTCAACAGAGGTGAACTCTGTTGCGTGGCGTGACGTAAAGGACGGATCGGCGCGGAATGCAGGGCCCACCTCAAAGATGCCGCCAAAGCCGGCCGCCTGCGCCATCTGCTTAAAGAACTGCGGGCTCTGCGCTAGATACGCTGTGGTGTCAAAGTACTCTAGCTGGAAAAGCTCAGCGCGTGACTCAGATGCGCTCGCCATAAGTTTTGGAGTCTGCACCTCGATAAAGCCCTTTTCAACCCACACGTTGCGCAGCGCCTGTAAGAAGGTGGTTTGAATCTTAAAGATCAGAGCCTGCTCTGGGCGGCGTAGATCGAGGAAACGCCAGTCTAAGCGCACATCGATACCGGAGTCGGGAGCGACCGGAGTTTCAGGGTCGGCTGCGGTGACAACTTCAAATTTATCTATCTGCACCTCAATGCCGCCGAGCTTTACGCGTTCATTTTTCTGCAGCTCACCGCTGACGATGACAAAGCTGCCGGTTGCGACCTCGCTAATGGCGGTTGTGCGCACGTGCCGGTCGGCGTCTTTCGGATCCTCAGAATTCGGATCAAGCTCGCGCACAACACCGCCGTTTACCAGCTGCACAGCAGCGCCCGATTCGTCACGCAACACAACAAACTGGACATAGCGCTGGTCGCGCACTTTCTCAACCCAGCCTGCAACAGTGACCGGACCCTCTTCACGGTTTGCAAGTGACGCAATAAGCTCTCGTTTGATCATTGTTTCATTTTAGCGGGCTGGCCGCGGGCTCGGCGGCGCAGTGTAGTAATCTTTTTGCATGAACGCGACGTCGCAGCTCATTTTTCGTGAGGCTACTCCGGAAGATTATTCACGCGTAGATGAATTGGTTGAAAACGCCTACACGCAGGCCTACGGAGACCTTGATGTGTCTTGGGATAAAGAGCGCACCGCGGTGGCGCGTGCGGCATATCCGCAGCATATCTGGGTGGCGCAACGGCCCACAGGAGAAATCATTGCAACACTGTCAGGCCGCATTTTCGGAGAGCGTTCTGTTGTTGATGAAGACGTGCAGACTCCCGACCACTTGATGGACTTACGGTTGCTTGCGGTTGACCCGAGCGCGCAGGGCGAGGGCGTGGCCGCTCGCATGATGGCGCACGCTGAAACTGTGGCGCGGCAAACCGGGTTTAAAGGCCTCCTGCTAGAAACACTTAAAGAGTGGCCCGGCCCGCAGGCGCTCTACCGCAAGCTCGGATGGCGGGAAATTGCCACAATCGAGCCGCCAGCCGACAACCCCGAGGTGCCAACTCTGCTCGTATTCACTCACGAGTGGGAGTAGCAGTTCGCTTTTCTTACACACTCTCAGCTAGCCGCCGTAAACTCATAGAGTGAGTTCGCACAAAATTCATCTCATTCGGCACGGCGAGGTAGATAATCCAGAGGGCATTCTCTATGGTCGTCTGCCGGGTTATGCGCTCAGCGAGAACGGCCGCAAGATGGCAGAACTGGCGACGCAGGCACTGCTTGATTCAGGTGTTGCAGTCGGCCACCTTTATGCGTCGCCGCTGCTTCGGGCACAGCAGTCTGCAAGACCGATAGCCGAGGTGTTCGAGCGCGAAATTAAGACTGAGCAACGCATTATTGAACCGACGAATAAATTCGAGGGTCTGAAGAATCACGGCCCAGACTCTGCGTTCAAGCAGTTGCGGCACCTTCCGAAGCTGTGGAATCCGGTGCTGCCGAGCTGGGGCGAGCCTTACGCCCGAATTGCGCGCCGCGTGCTCGCCGCAATGGATGATGCCTGGACGCTGGCGCAGGCTTCTGACGTCGCAGGCGATATTGTGATGGTCAGTCACCAGGCGGTAATTTGGGCTGCGCACAGGCGTATCAATGGCAAACCTTTAATGCATAACCCGGCAAGCAGACGGTGCGATCTTTCGAGCATCACAACCTTCGAAAAGATTGATGATGTGTGGCGTGAAATTGCTTATGTGAGCCCGGCTGCGGAACTGATCAATCAAGCTAACGATGTGGGGGCGGTATAAATGAGCAGAGGGCGTGCGGTCGCTAAAAAGTGGCGCTTACAGCAGCTTGTCGGTATCGGGGCAGTGCTGCTGCTACCCCTCGGTCTTGCTGCTTGTTCCAGCTCGAACGAAGCGTTGGTTGCTGCCGCCGACACAGGTTTTGTGGCCGGTGACGGCTCGAGTATTTCGATCCCTGCAAGCGAGCGCAGCGCGCCGGTTGAATTCTCCGGCACCGACGAAAATGGCAACACGATAACAAACGCTGAGTTTCTTGGAAACATTACCGTCGTAAATTTTTGGTACGCCGGCTGTGCTCCGTGTCGCGCTGAAGCGGCTGACCTGAATGAGGCCTATGCCCAGTGGCATGGTGAGGGAGTGCGATTCTTGGGTGTAAACACACGTGATCAGGCCGCACAAGCAAAACAGTTTGCCGCCGAGTTTGATGTGCCTTATGCCTCCATTATGGATGTTGCAGATGGCCGTGCTGTGCAGAGCGCATTTGCGGGTGCCATTCCCTTGAACGCTGTTCCTACAACGCTCGTGCTTGATCGGGAGGGGCGCGTTGCCCACCGTATTTTAGGGCAGATCGCGGGAGCATCACAGCTGTCGACAATGATCAAAGAAACAGCAGCTGAGACTGCCGGCAGTTAGTGAGTGCCTGTGGAATCGCTCATTTATGAAGGTTCGGTGCTCGCTGCTGCACTGGTTGCGGTGCTCGCTGGCGCACTATCGTTCTTTTCTCCGTGCGTGCTGCCTCTCGTGCCGGGGTATCTTGCTTATGTTGGCGGATCTGCCGAGCTGGCAGCAGCAGCAACGACCGGTGCCGGCCGTAAACGCCTGCGCGCCCTTGGGGGGCAGCGGCGAATGTTAGCTGGTGCTGCACTGTTTGTGCTCGGATTCTCGGCCGTGTTTATTGCGCTGATAACGCTCTCGGGTGTTGTCGGAGCCTGGTTATTGCGGTGGGAGATGCTGATCACGCAGATTTTCGGTGCGCTTGTGATTGTGCTTGGTTTGGCGTTTATCGGTGTTTTTAAACCGCTGCAGCGCACCCACAAAACCAACTCTAAACCTGCTGTTGGGCTTGCCGGTGCGCCGCTATTGGGCGCGGTGTTTGCGATTGGGTGGACACCGTGCATGGGGCCAACTCTCGGAGTTATCATGTCGCTCAGCCTGACGCAGGGCACCGCCGGCCGCGGCGCAATTCTCGGCATCGCTTACTGCCTTGGGCTTGGCATTCCGTTCCTCCTGGTTGCCGCAGGCTTTGGTTGGATGGCCCGCGCAATCGGCTGGATCCGCAAGAATATGCGGGCTGTGAATATTGCCGGCGGCGTGATTTTGATTTTGATTGGAATTCTGATGTTGACCGGTCTGTGGACCCGCATGATGTATGTTTTGCAGGCTTGGATCGGCGGGTTTGTGCTGCCGCTGTAGGTGCGCGAAGGGTGACAGATGCTGCGACCAGATGACTACGATGATGGCTCCGGCCGGGTTAGGCCTGAGATCGAAAAACAGGGGCAGGGAATTCTGTCTTGGGTGCGTTGGTTCTGGCGTCAACTGAGCTCAATGCGTGTTGCGCTGCTGCTGCTTTTGATGCTTGCTGTTGCGGCGGTGCCGGGGTCTTTAGTGCCGCAGCGCGGCGCCGACCCAAACGGTGTCGAGCAGTTCAAAGTTGACAACCCTGAACTGTTTAAAGTGCTTGATGCGTTTCCGATCCAGGCATTTGATGTTTACTCTTCGGTGTGGTTCACCGCCATCTATCTGCTGCTGTTTATCTCACTAATCGGTTGTATTATTCCGCGCATCACACACCACATCAAAGCGCTGCGGGCCGATCCCGCAAAGACCCCTGCGCAGCTGCGCCGCATGGTCGGATACACAGAATTTCAGGTGCAAAACCCCGAAGCCAGCGTGACCGAGCGCGAGGAGACCGCGCAGCGTGTTATCGCAAAGGCGGCAGAGCTGCTGTCTGGTATGCGGTATCGCACGAGTGTGCAGGAGACTGTGTCGCGTGCGGGAGCGAAAGAGTTCAGCGTGTCAGCTGAGCGTGGTTATCTGCGTGAAACCGGTAACCTGGTGTTTCACGTGGGGCTGGTGGGAGTTTTGGTTTCCGTTGCAATTGGTGCGGGTTTTAGCTTCAATGCGCAAAAAGCCGTTGTTGAGGGTGAGTCGCTGGTGAACTCACTAATCGACTATGACTCTTTTACAGCAGGGCGCTTTTTTGATCCGGCACACTTAGAGCCGTTTCGTGTGAAACTTGATGATCTGTCGGTTGATTATGTGGAGCCGGAAGACGGCTTTGCATCGGGTGTGGGGATCGCGAAAGATTTTCGTGCGACCGTCAGTGTGACGCGCGCCGATGGCACCGAGTATGCAGACAGTATTCGAGTTAACCATCCGATGCGGTCAACCGGTGCCCCTATTTTTCTTGTGCAAAATGGGTATGCCCCAAAGTTGACCGTGCGCAACAGCACGGGCGAAGTGGTGTTCAGTGAAAGCACGCTGTTTATTCCGCAGGATCTCAACCTGACCTCTGTCGGCGTGATCAAAATCCCATACGGACTGCAACACAACGGCGAGGCAACGCAGGTCGGGCTGCGCGGTTTCTTTTATCCAACCGTGGCTGAGCTTGAGTCTGGGGCGTTTGCATCTTCCTATCCAGACTTGAATAAGCCGCTTTTAACGCTTGATGTTTTTGTTGGTGATTTGGGCATCAACAGCGGTATTCCGCAATCGGTATATAGCTTGAACACCGATAAACTGCAGCAGCTAACCGGGCGTCAGGTTGAGAAACAGTCACTCGCGCTAGCGGTGGGAGAAACTGTCGATCTGCCAGAGGGGATGGGCACAATCACGCTTGAGGCAGTGCCGCGTTATGCGGCTGTGGAGCTAAAGCAGGATCCCTCAGCGCGTGGTGTGCTGGTTTCTGCCCTAGCTTCAATTGTCGGCCTGTTGGCGTCACTGTTTGTGCCGCGTCGTCGAATGTGGGTAAAAGCGCAGCTCACCGATAATGGTTTTACTCTGCAGTATGCGGGATTAGCGCGCGGTGATGATCCGAGCCTCGAAGCCGCTGTGGCGCACATTCGCAGCCAGCATCTTGCGAAACTCTAGCGCTGAAAATTTAGTAAGCTTTTTCGGCGCCCGGTGCGTGATTTTCGCAGGTGCAGTCACGGTTGTGAGCGGAAAACACAGACTCGCCAGTCTGTTCAACCGGCCCCTCGGCGCTGGCGCCAGCCTCAAAGTTTAGAGCAACTGAGTTCATGCAGTAGCGATCGCCGGTTGGAGTGCCAAAGCCGTCAGGGAAAACGTGGCCGAGGTGTGAGTCGCAGTTCGCGCAACGCACCTCAACCCGAGTGCGTGCCAGGCTGTTGTCTTCGAGGAGTTTTACGGCATCTGGGCGCACAACCTCATAGAAACTCGGCCACCCGCAGCCGGAATCAAATTTGGTGCCTGCAAGAAACAGCTCTGCTTTACAGGCGGCGCAGCGGTAGAGGCCGTCGCGGTTTTCGTGCAGGAGCTCGCCGGTGCCCGGTCTCTCAGTGCCGGCCTGTCGCAGAACGCGATACTCTTCCGGGCTGAGAATCTCACGCCATTCAGCGTCGGTACGGTTTGCGGCGTTCGGATCGATGCTCACGAGACTCCTCAGGTTGTTGTTAATACTGTGCTAACAAGCATAAAGGGAGCTGGCTGGACATAAAAATTATCTGTAATAAATTTTCTAAATCCCTGATCAGAACTATAAAAATAAGTTCAACAGATGAACTTTTGAATTTTAGGTGACTTATTCCTCTGCGGGTGGTAAGTTTAACCTAAGTAGATCTGATGGAAGGCGCTATGACTGCTTCGTACTCTTTGCGACGCGCACTCGCGGCACTTGTTGCTTTAGTGATTGCGCTAGGTTTTGTATTTACCTCTTCGAGCCTGCTGGCAACTGCTGCGCATGCAGCAGAAGCTGAAGCCGCTGGCGAAGTGCTGAATGCGAGCGAAGAAGGCTTGCAGATTAAGGCTGTTCTGCAAGGGCTGGCGCCTGAGGTTGCCAGCGCTGCTGTGGCGCTGGTGCCGGCCGAAGATTACGCAGCGCTCGACAGTGAAGATGGCATAAGCACGCTGCCCTATACTGCGGAGCTGAGCGCCGAAGATGGTGCGCTAACGGCGACCGGTTTAGCGGTTGCAGAAAAGCTTGATCGCACCAAACAGTACGAGCTTGTGTTTTGGCAGTCGGGCACTAAATACAACGCTGACACCAAATATGCGACCGTGCCACTCACTGTAACCCCAGAACATTGGAATGCTGTCTTCCCGCCTGCAGAGCCTGACGAGACTAGCGAGACTGGTGAGGCTGAACAGCCTGCCACCCCAGCAGCCCCGGCTGATCCGGCCGCACCGAGCGAGACTACCCGGGCTGAGGGGAAGCTCGTGTGGGGTCTGCTCGAATCATTCCGTAGGTACGTGGTTGGCCCAATTGCACACGGCACGATCACCCCAACCGAACCAGCGGTGGTTAATAAAGACGGCCTTTTTGAATACCCGCAGCTGAGCGATGCAGCATGGGACGCTGAGAAACAGACCGGGTCTGTGCGCTACAGCGGCGTGATCGTTTTTTACGGACACAATGGTGCTTTGCAGCGTGTGCTCGCAAACCCTGAAATCGAAGTGATCGATGCCAATAAGGGTCGGCTTTACGTGCAGCACAACGGCGAGCGTTTTGCGCTAACCGAGATTGATCTTTCCAAGGCTAAGAAGTCCGTTGCAGATGACGGCGCTATTACTTGGGAGGGCGCCAAGACCTACATTGCGAAGGGCGCAAACCTCGCATACTTTGAAGAGTTTTATGAAGACGGCAAACAGCTGGAAGACATCACCTTCACTGTTGGTGCCAATCTAAAAACTGAGGACTCTAGTGAGGCCGAGGCCCCGAATCCGCCGGTGCTAGCTCCGGCTCCCGCCCCGCAACCGGCACCGCAGCCTGCGCCACAGCCGGCTGTGAAAAATGACGCACCAGCTGTGCTCGGGGCGGAAGTTGGATGCTTCACCTGGGGAGTTTCAACCTCCTTCGGCCGCTACGTTGGCGAGGGCTATGTGGCAGGGCGTGCAACGCTTGTGAAGACCAACGGCACCGTTACCGCTAACGGAGTTGGCGGCGGCCCGGGCGGGTTTGTGTTCCCGCAGGTCGGCAGTGAGTGGAATGCGAAAAACGGGACTGGCACTATCTACTACTCCGGCAGCATCAACTACTACGCCCACCACGGGTTGCTGAACCAGACCTTCGCCAACCCTTATGTGCGTGTTGTGAGCGCAAACCGTGCCGAACTGTATGCAAACGGAGTGCACTGGGGCTCTCTGGCGCTCAAGGGCCGCACAGTCACAGAGCGTGGCGCATCAGTTTTTAACGGCGCAAGCTTTATCCCCGGTGCTGGTGCTAACGCATTCCTAGGCAGCGGCTTTAACCGCGGTCAGATTGGTTGGGATCCGGCTGTTTCGTTCATCGCGGGCAGCTCAGGCAGCGTCTGCGGTTCTGGCGCTAGCGCTGGTGCCGCCGCAGCATCAGGCGCTGTGGTTGTTGCCGCAGGTAACCAGCAGGCAAACAATTCCGGCACCGAACTTGCGGCGAAGCAGGCAGCGGCGAAAGCAAAAGATAAGCAAAAGCTTAAAGTTGCAAAAACTGAGAAGCTATCCGCTGCGTCTGAGTCAGCTGCAGAAGATAAACCACAGGCTGTGCAGGCGGGAGTTATTGCAAACGCCGGCGCTGATATCTGGTGGTGGGTTGCTGCTGCGCTCACAGTTCTTGCAGCCATCATGCTCTTACTCCTAGTTCGTGCTCGCAATCAACAGGCTTAGGAAACTTTAAATAATGCAGAAAACATCAATTAAACGTACGTTTGCAACCGTCGTTGCCGCAGGAGCTGTTGCATCATCGCTGGTGCTGGTTCCGGCAACCATCGCTGCGGCTCATGACGAGGCTGAGCACTGCCAGGTGACCGATGGCACGCTGACCTGGGGTGTAAAGACGAGCTTCCGCTCGTATATCTCAGGCTCAATCGCTAACGGCGCTTGGGAGGTTTCTGAGGGCGCGGCCTATGAAACCCCAGATTTTATTTTCGGGGGCGGATCAGGTGAGGGTAACCCCAGTGATCTGACTGTGGGCGTTTCAATGCCCGGTAAAGTGCAGTTTACGGGGCACAACGGTGTGCTCAACCTCATAATCTCAAACCCGACTGTGCGCCTTGATGGCGCCGAGAGCGCAACTCTGCTGCTTGACGTCTACTCAAACGACACCTCCGGCAAAGAGAAGGTGAACGCAAAACAGGTTGAGATGGCGCACATCGATACCAGCAAAGCGCTCGAACTGAACAGCGAAACCTGGTCAATTAATGGCGCGCCGGCAACCCTCACCGAGGCGGGCGCAGAAGCTTTCGGCGGATACTATGTCGCGGGTGAAGAGCTCGATCCGATAACGCTGACAGCGGGTAATTCAACCTGTGTGAAAAACGCTTTGAGTGGCGGTGAAGCCGCTGAAGAGAGTGACAGCGCTGACAGCAAGACTGCAATGGAAGAGTCGCAGGCTGCTCCGGTTGTTGATGAACAGAAACCGGCAAACAGTGGAACCAACTGGGTGCCAATCGCAATTAGTGCGGTCGCTGGCGTGGCTGTGGTCGGCGCCGGTATCGCCCTCCTGCGCGGCGGGAAGAAACGCACTGAGCAGTAGCTACAAGCTACACTACTTCGTGAAACTCACACACGGGCGCGAGAGACCGCAGTGGCAGCACTAGCGGCTCGCCCGTGCGTGGGTGCGCGATAACCTCAACAGGAGTGTCATAAACCTCTGAGACCGTCTGTGAGGTTAGCACTGTGCGCGGGGTGCCGATAGCTTGTAGGCGACCCTTCTTTAAGAGCGCAATCCGGTCTGAATAAGCAGCCGCCAAATTCAGATCGTGCAGCACCGTAATCACAGCGCTACCCTGCGCTGCTAAAGCGCGGGCGGTTTGCAGCACAGCTTCCTGATGCTTCAGATCGAGCGCCGCCGTGGGCTCATCGAGCATAACTACCTGCGCACGAGTGGCAAGCACACGCGCGAAACTAACGCGGGCCCGCTCACCGCCAGACAGGCTTGGAACGCGACGATCCGCAAGATGCGTGACCTCTGCAACCTCCATCGCCTCCGCGATTGCTGCTTCATCATCGTGATCGAGCGGTGTGCGCTGCCAGGGTGCGCGCCCCATTTCTACAACCTCACCCGCGCTGAACGGGAACATCAGCTTGTGCTCCTGCAGCAGCACAGAGCGCCGCCTGGCGAGATCCTTCAAAGACCAATCAGCTATCGGGTAGCCGCAGAAGTCAACCTCACCGGCTGAGGGCGTCAGCTCACCAGATAGTGCGGCTAGCAGAGTTGATTTTCCAGCGCCGTTGGGGCCGAGCAGTGTTAGCACCTCGCCGGCGTGCGCCTCGAGATTTATGTCTTCGAGAAGGTTGCAGTCGCTTCGTGTCACGCGCAGATTGCGTGCGGCGCAGATTGCGGTGCCGCCCGGTAATGGAATTGGAATGGTTGCAGCCATATTTAACCCCACCCTCCTGCAGATTGACGTGTGCGACGCAGCAGCCAGAAGAAGAACGGGCCGCCGATAAGAGAGGTGATCATGCCAATTGGGAGATCCGCCATCGGAACCAGGGTGCGCGCAGCAACATCAGCAAGCGTTAAAAGCAGTGCGCCGCCGAGCATACTGGAGAGCAGCAGCGGGCCGTGCGCAGGGCCCAAAATGCCGCGCATAATGTGAGGGATCACAAGACCGACGAACGCGATAATCCCTGTGAAGGCGACCGACACGCCAACAACTAGCGCGACCACAATGATGACACTCAGACGCAGCAGCTCGACGTTCACACCGAGGTGTCTGGCGTTTCGCTCACCGAGCGATAGCAGGTCGAGTTTGCGTGCAACCAGCAGGCTGCAAAGAGCGCCAACCATAAGAACTGGAAGGATCACCCAAACCTCAGCCCAACCGCTGCCGGCCATTGAGCCCAGCTGCCAAAAGACTATTTGTTCGCGGCTGCTTGTGTCTCCAATAAACATCATGAGGGCGATACCTGCGCCGCAGATAGCGTTCACTGCGATACCGGTGAGCACGAGCGTAACAACCTCAGTTTTACCGCCGCCGCGGCTGAGGAAATAGACGGTTAGTGTCGCTATTAGGCCGCCGGCAAAAGCCATTAAAGCGGTTGTCCAGCCGCCCCAAAAGGTGATGCCAAAAACAATGGCGATGCCGGCGCCGAGTGCGGCTCCGGAGCTCACCCCAACAACGCCCGGCTCTGCCAGTGGGTTGCCAAAAATTGCCTGCATTAGAAGACCTGCAAGCGCCAGCGCTGCGCCGACGAGCGCGGCAACCGCAATGCGCGGAAAGCGAATCGACCAGAGCGTGTCTAATGCTTTTGGATGCTCGGGCAGCGGCAGCCAGTCGATGCCAACTTTATTAAGGATTGCGCCCATGACCTCAGCGGGTGAGGCGCTCACTTGACCGAGCATCATCGAGACAACAACGGTTGCAAGCAATAAAATGAGGAGCCCAAAATTGAGCACTGCGGCGCGCGCAGATCGGGCTGCTGGGTTTGGTGCGATTGATGGTTTTGGCATAAAAATTTACTCTGTTATTCAGTTCAATCTTAGGGTAGTCTTACTAACCGCAGATAATAATTTTCTGGAACCTGTGAAGGGGTCGCCAAAATGGGGCGTAAAAAAGTGTCTTTGGCAGCGAAAATAACGGCGTTAATGGCTGCCGTAACTCTTGGTTTATCCGGATGCGCTAGCGGATCCGCATCTGATACGGCTGACGCAAACTCAGCGCCAAAATTAGCGCCTTTGAGTGAGCTGACACCGGTAGATAATCCTGCAACATACGAAGGCCCGTCTACCGTTTTGCTGCCGGAGAATGATCTGCAGCCGCTCGACAGCAAAGTTGAGCAAAAGCTCCCCGTGACGGTGACCTCACGACCTCCGTCGGGTGAGAGCGAAGTGACTGTAAAATCTACTGAGCGGATAGTTTCGCTGTCACTAACCGGGGCGCTGTCAGACTTTATCTACGCATACGGCTTTGGCGACAAAATCGTTGGAGCCGATATTTCAACGGATCTGCCCGGTCTGGATATTCCTGTTGTGACACAGGGCGGGCACAATGTGGACGCTGAATCTATTCTTGAGCTGAACCCTGACCTGGTGATTTCTGACGGCACAGTCGGCCCTATTGACGTCATCGAACAGCTTCGTGATGCGGGGGTTGCAGTCGCTTTTGTGCGCTCTGCGAGCACTTATGAAGAATCGTTTGAGCAGGGGCAGCAGGTTGCAGATGTGCTCGGCGTGAGCGCGATGGGTGCTGAGTTGCGAGAGTTCTATGAGGCAAAAATCGAGGCAAAAATTGCTGAGATAAAGGCGCTTGTGCCCGCAGACCCTGAGAAACTGCCGCGGGTAGCTTTCCTTTACATGCGCGGGCCTGGCGTTTTCTTCCTGTTTGGGAAGGGCACCGGAATTGATACCATCCTGGATGCGCTTGGAGCGGTTGATGTTGCTGAGGAAATTGGCTGGGAGGGCCATAAGCCAATGAACGACGAGGCGCTCGTTGCGGCAGACCCAAATCTAATTCTTGTGATGACTAAGGGGCTTGAAAGCGTTGGGGGAGTTGACGGTATGCTCGAGACGCATCAGGCGGTTGCTCTAACCGATGCGGGTGAGCGGCGTCGCATTGTAGATGCGCCTGACACCAGAATTTTCTCAGGTGTGACCCGGGCCGCTGATACGCTCGATGGTTTGGCGCGAGCATTCTACGCACCCGACAGCCTGAAGGGATAGAATTGCAGCGTGACAGAGCAAAAGAGTGAGACCCGTGGAGCGCAGAAACTGAAGTTTCCACAGGATCGCTTTGATGATATTCCGATCGGCGGCGGTCGTGACGCCAAGATCGGTGCGCATCGCGCTGTGCCACGCCCCGCATTCTTTGGAAAATGGGTGCTCACGGTTTTAGTGCTCACCATAATTGTTTCTGCTTTAGGCATCTTATGGATCACGCAGTGGAGCGGGGGCGCTGCTGTTGCTGACCGCGTTACAGCAGCTACTAAAAACGAAAAAGTTGTGGCTGAGCTCGACCCGGAAGCTCGTGTCATTGTTGTGAACGGAACTACGGTCTCTGAGCTCGCTGACAGTGTGGCGGGTGAGATTTCTAACCGTGATTTAGGGCAGGTTCAGTTCACAGATATTGCTGCCGACAGTGATGTCAAGATCTCCGCTGTGTTCTATGCCGATGACGCCTATGAGGGTGCCGCTATCGCGCTGGCGCGTGAGCTTGGCGGAGTTAGCCACTATAAGAGCGAGACCTATGCGGAGCAGCCAGCTGACCTGGTTGTGCTCTTAGGGAGTGATTATCAGGGCCCCGGTCGCTAACTTGCTGACTTTTTAGTGTTGAGACTCTGTGAGCTAGACAGGCTTGTCTGCCGACAGCGTTTAACTATAGGAATTCGCTGAGAAACCGAGAATGCCGTTTGCACTCTCAGGGTGCGAGTGCCAAAATTGAGTTAGCACTCAATGGCGAGGAGTGCTAATTTCTGCGCTCCTCGTAACTGGTTTTGTTGGTGCTGTAACCAAAACAAACCTGCCGAGAAGGGGCAAAGAATTGGCAAAAATTATTGCTTTTGACGAAGAAGCACGCCGCGGTCTTGAGCGTGGGCTGAACACCCTCGCTGACGCGGTTAAAGTGACCCTCGGCCCACGCGGTCGCAACGTTGTGCTTGAGAAAAAGTGGGGCGCACCAATCATCACTAACGACGGTGTTTCAATCGCTAAGGAGATTGAGCTTGACGATCCGTATGAGAAGATCGGCGCTGAGCTCGTTAAAGAGGTAGCGAAGAAGACCGATGACGTTGCCGGTGACGGCACCACAACAGCTACCGTTCTTGCGCAGGCGCTTGTGCGTGAGGGCCTACGAAATGTCGCTGCCGGTAGCGATCCAATCGCTATCAAGCGCGGTATTGAGAAGGCTGTTAACGCTGTTAACGCGAAGCTGCTTGAGAACGCAACCGAGGTTGAGACCACAGAGCAGATCGCAGCTACCGCATCTATTTCAGCGGCGGATCCTGAGATCGGTGAGCTCATTGCGCAGGCGATTGACAAGGTCGGTAAAGAGGGCGTTGTCACCGTTGAAGAGTCAAACACCTTCGGCACCGAGCTGGAGCTGACCGAAGGTATGCGCTTTGACAAGGGCTTCCTCTCTGCATACTTCGTCACCGATGCAGATCGTCAGGAAGTTGTTTTCGAGGATCCATACATCCTCATCGTGAACAGCAAGGTGTCAAACATTAAGGATCTGGTGCCTGTTCTTGAGCAGGTTATGCAGTCTGGTAAGCAGCTTGTGATCATCGCTGAAGACGTTGAGGGAGAGGCTCTCGCAACTCTCGTACTGAACAAGATTCGCGGCGTTTTCAAGTCTGTCGCAGTGAAGGCACCAGGGTTTGGCGATCGCCGTAAGGCAATGCTGCAGGATATTGCGATCCTCACCGGCGGCCAGGTAATTTCTGAAGAGGTTGGCCTGAAGCTTGAGAGCGCAACCATCGATATGCTCGGCACCGCACGCAAGGTGATTATCACCAAGGATGAGACCACCATCGTGCAGGGTGGCGGCGAAGAAGATGCTATCGCCGGTCGTGTTGCGCAGATCCGCCGTGAGCTTGAGAACACCGACAGCGACTACGATCGTGAGAAGCTGCAGGAGCGTCTTGCCAAGCTTGCTGGTGGTGTGGCCGTTATTAAGGCTGGTGCAGCGACCGAGGTTGAGCTGAAGGAGCGCAAGCACCGCATTGAAGACGCCATCCGCAACGCTAAGGCAGCTGTTGAAGAGGGTGTGCTCCCCGGTGGTGGCGTTGCTCTAATCCAGGCTGGCACCGCTGTGTTCGACTCACTCAAGCTTGATGGTGACGAGGGCGTTGGAGTGCGTATCGTGAAGGCTGCTATCGAGGCGCCACTGCGTCAGATTGCAACCAACGCGGGTCTTGAGCCGGGCGTTGTTGTTGATCGCGTGTCACAGCTCGAATCAGGTTTCGGTCTGAACGCTGCAACAGGTGAGTACGGCAACCTGGTTGAGCAGGGCATCCTCGACCCAGCTAAGGTGACCCGTTCAGCACTGCAGAACGCTGCATCTATTGCAGGTCTGTTCCTGACAACCGAGGCTGTTGTGGCTGAGAAACCAGAGCCAGCAGCTCCTGCTGCGGCTGACCCAGCTGCGGGTATGGACTTCTAGTCTCTTAAAGCAAATTTTGGGGCGGCAACCAAACTGGTTGCCGCCCCAAATATTATTTAGAAGCTTTAACCGAGTGGCTATTCGGCTGGCTCAACTACAAGCAGCACATGACCGTTGGGCACAGTTTGCCCGATCGGTGCATCAACCGAGTGCACAACGCCGTCGTGCGGCGCAAAAATAGACTGCTCCATTTTCATCGCCTCAAGCACAGCGACAAGCTCACCCTTGGTAACACGCTGCCCATCTTCGACAGGAACCTTCACAATGGTTGCCTGCATCGGTGCGGTAACGGCGTCGCTTGAAGCACCCCCAACCGCGCCCGAAGATTTTCGCTTTGGGGCGGGGCCGCGGGTGACCAACTGGTCGGCAAGCGGCAGCAGCGTCGTCGGCATCATCACTTCAACGCGTCGCCCGTCAACCTCAACAACCACGTTTTGCCGTTTCTGCGCAATCATATTCGGCTGCGACTCACCCTCCCAAGGATCGATGTCGTTATTGAATTCATTCTCGATCCATAGAGTGTAAACACCGAACTCACCGTTTTCAGCGGTGAATGCCGGCTCGTTCACAACCCTGCGATGGAAAGGCAGCACTGTTGGGAGACCCGCCACTTCAAATTCTGCAAGGGCCCGGCGGGCGCGCTCAAGAGCTTCTGCTCGAGTTGCGCCGGTCACGATTAGTTTGCCGAGCATGGAGTCAAAGGCGCCGCTAATTTCATCGCCGGCGGTCACACCCGTATCTACACGCACGCCCGGGCCTGATGCAGGAGTGAAGTGCGTGATAACACCCGGTGTGGGCAGGAAGCCTCGCCCGGCATCTTCGCCGTTCAGACGGAACTCAAAGGAGTGACCACTCGTTTTCGGATCGCTGTAGTCGATAACCCCGCCCTCGGCGATGCGGAACTGTTCACGCACCAAATCGATGCCTGTGACCTCTTCAGAGACGGGGTGCTCCACCTGCAGTCGGGTGTTCACCTCGAGGAAAGACACAGTGCCGTCTTTCGCAACCAAGAATTCACATGTGCCGGCACCCACATAGCCAACCTCACGCAGGATGGCTTTTGAAGAGTCATACAGGCGCTTAATTTGCTCATCAGTGAGGAAAGGAGCGGGAGCTTCTTCAACCAACTTTTGGTGGCGGCGCTGCAGTGAGCAGTCGCGAGTTGAGATTACAACCACATTGCCGTGCTGGTCGGCCAGGCACTGCGTCTCGACGTGGCGGGGCTTCTCAAGGTATTTTTCAACAAAGCACTCGCCGCGTCCGAATGCGGCTACGGCTTCGCGGGTTGCCGACTCAAACAGTTCAGCAACCTCTTCCCGTTTATAGGCGACCTTCAGGCCGCGCCCACCGCCACCGTAGGCGGCTTTAATCGCAATGGGAAGCCCAACCTCATCAGCAAAAGCGAGCACTTCCTCCGCATTTGCGACCGGATCGCTGGTGCCAGCAGCTAGCGGGGCACCCACCTTTTCGGCAACGTGTCTGGCCGACACTTTGTCGCCGAGCATATTGATTGCCTCCGGTGCAGGGCCTATCCAGGTTAGGCCGGCATCAATGACGGCCTGCGCAAAGTCAGCGTTTTCCGCTAAGAATCCGTAGCCCGGGTGCACCGCATCCGCGCCAGAGCGGCGAGCAACATCAAGAATCTTCTCAACCACTAGGTAGGTCTCAGCGCTTGTCGTCCCGTTTAGCGCGTAAGCCTCATCTGCCAGCTTCGCGTGCAGCGCATCGCGATCCTGATCGGCATAAACCGCGACAGAGGAAATGCCGCTATCGTGTGCGGCGCGAATAATACGGACTGCGATTTCACCGCGGTTGGCTACTAACACTTTGTGAATTCGAGACATGCCTTACAGTTTATACTCTGATTACTCCAATCAATAGCGTGGTTTCCCTGGCGAAAACCTACAAAATAGTTTGTGTTTCTGTCAGCGGTAGCTGCGGTATTGCTGCGCGTTATTCTGCTGCTAAACCGCCCCCAAGAGTAGGATTGACAGCATGATTAATGCAGAAGTTGTGGGGCGCAGGTATCCAGCAACGGCTCCGTATCTTGTTGGGCGCGAAAAAGTGCGCGAGTTTGCGCGAGCTGTAAAATCCGAGGCGCGCGTGCACTTTGATGTCGCGACAGCACAGGCAGCCGGTTTTCAAGATGTGGTGGCGCCACCAACTTTTGCGGTGGTGATTCAAGACTTCACTCTGCAACAGCTGCTCGCAGACGAAGAAGCTGGCGTTGATTTTTCACATGTTGTGCACGGTGACCAGCGTTTTACCTACACCCGTCCGATCGTTGCGGGTGATGAGCTAACTGCGCAGATGACGATAACTGATGTGAAATCACTCGGCGGTAACTCTATGATCACCGCAACCAGTGAGATCGCCGATGCCAATGGTGACCATGTCGTGACTGCGATTTCTACTCTCGTAGTGAGGGGAGCTGAATAATTATGACCGACTCACCAAAGTTTGCAGAGCTTACAGTTGGCTCTGTTATCGCGGAACGAAGCTACCATCTGACACGCGACTCTCTGGTGCGCTATGCAGGAGCTTCAGGTGACTTTAACCCGATCCACTATCGCGATGATGTTGCACAAGAGGTTGGGCTTCAGGGTGTGCTCGCCCACGGTATGCTCACGATGGGTGTTGCCACCACGCCGGTCGCTGAGTGGCTGGGTGACGCCGGCGTAATTCTTGACGCCCAAGCACGATTCACACGCCCTGTGTGGGTTGACGCTGAATCTGGCGCAACCGTTGAGGTGAAGATAGCTGTGAACGCACTCGATCCTGATGCACGCACAGCACAGTTTAAAATTGACACCTATTTCGAGGGTAAAACAGTGCTTGTGAAGGCTCTCGTGCTGGTGCAATTCTTTGAGACAGATTCGCCGCGTCAGGTCGCCAATTAAATGCCTGATCCAACAGAAGAAATTGCTGCAATAGTTGCGAGCCGGGGTGAGCCTGAGCGCTACTCCGATGACCTTCCGTCAGCAGCGCCAGAGCCTGCGGCTACTGCTGACGAGCGAGAGCATGTCAGCATGCCGCAGCCCGCGGCACAAGATACCCCCGACGGGCAGACGCCGACCGACTTTGCAAGCCTCACAACAATGCAGGTCGGCGGTAAATTTGCGCAGCTTCTGGTGGCGCGCACCGCTTTCGAACTGGCTGCGCACGCGGCTGGGCTCTGGGAGTCGGAAGATCCGTGGCTGCTCTTGGGTGGCGGTTCGAACACTATTGTTGCGGACTCGGGCTATCCAGGCTCGGTGCTGTTGGTGCGTAACACCGGTATTGCAGTTGTGGCAGACGACAATCTGCCAGAAAACAAAGTCAGAGTGCGTGTGCAGGCCGGTCAGGATTGGGATGAGCTTGTAGCCTGGTCTGTTGCGCAGGGCTATGCGGGTATTGAAATGCTCTCTGGGATCCCGGGTCTTGCCGGCGCCGCTCCCGTGCAAAATATTGGCGCATACGGCGGCGAGCTAGCAAACACACTGCACTCTGTTGAACTTTATGAGCGTGATCTCGCAGCTGTGCGTCGTTTACCGGCAGCGGAGCTGCGGCTTGCATACCGTGATTCTATTCTGAAACAGGGATACGAAGCAGTTGTGCTGTCGATTGATCTGGTGCTCGATGCGAGCCGGGAGAACACCACCGCGGAAGGGCAGCCGCTGAGCGCACCAATTATCTTCCCGCAGCTTGCAAAGGCACTCGGTGTGAAGCTCGGTGCCCAGGTGCCGCTGCGAGAGGTGCGTGACACTGTGCTGCGTGTGCGGGCTGAAAAAGGCATGGTGCTTGATCCGCAAGATCCGAACAGTGTATCGGCAGGATCGTTCTTTATGAACCCGATCGTGAGCGAGCAGTTTGCGCGCACCCTGCCATCGCACGCGCCGCGATTCCCGGTTGATGCTGAGGAAGCCAGCGATACTGTCACCACCTTTGATGCAATCCGCGACGGCCAGTTGCCACCGCTGCCAGACTACGAATCGGGTGAGCGACGGGTGAAGCTGTCGGCCGCTTGGTTAATCGAGAATGCTGGCATTAAAAAGGGTTTCCGCCTGCCCGGCTCAAAAGCTGCAATATCTGATAAGCACACCCTCGCAATTACAAACCGTGGCGGTGCGACCGCCGCTGAAATCGGTGAGCTTGCCCGCTATGTTGTGAGCATGGTGCAGGCCGAATTTGGTGTCGTGCTTGCCCCTGAACCAAATATTTACGGGATCGAAATCTGATGACGCTCAAAGACGTTAGTGTGCGCAAGGCTCGCACAGGAGATGTGCCGAGAATTCTCGAGGTAATGCAGCCGCTGGTTGAAAACAGGATTCTGTTGGGTAAGGATCCGGTGACCGTATATGAGACAATTCAGCAGTTCTATGTTGCAGAAGATGCCAGCGGAGAGCTGCTAGGTTTCGGTGCGCTGCACGTCATGTGGGAGCACCTTGGTGAGGTGCGCACGCTTGCAGTTGTGCCAGAGGCGTTGGGCAAAGGTGTTGGGCACGCTTTGGTTGAGCGGATCGAAGCTGATGCTATCGAGCTGGGTCTCAAACAGCTTGTGTGTCTAACATTTGAGGTGGAGTTTTTTGCCCGGCACGGTTTTCAAGTGCTGCCCGCAGAACCGGGAGAGTTTGTTGCTGAAGCCTATGAGGTGCTTTTAAGCTCGCGAGATGAGGGCGTCGCCGAATTCTTGGATCTTGCGCGGGTGCGCCCCAACACACTCGGCAACACACGCATGGTGAAGACGGTGGCGCAGTGACCGACATCATAGACAGTAAACCCACTCGCAAAACCTTTCGAAGACGGCGATTAATGGTGGCCGCTATTGTTGTTTCGCTTGCGGCGCTTGCTGTTTTCCTAATCACCGGCCGTTTTTCACTCGGGCCGACAGCACGCAATGAAGTAACGCTGTTAGACGGCTTGGTTGACACATCTGCGCCGCGCAATTCCGCTGCCAACGCGGAAGCAACCGAGTGCGGAGCAGGCGATCTCGAGCTGCTACCTGTGACCGATAAAAATAGTTACGGCCCGGGCGAGCTGCCGAAGCTGTCGCTGACGCTAGAAAACACCGGAAAAGCGACATGCTACTACGACGTTGGCACCAGTCAGATGATATTTGAGATCTCGTCAGGCGCAGAAATGGTGTGGCTTTCGACACACTGCCAAACTGAGGCGGATCATCGACTCGTGCTTTTAAAACCAGGGCAGAAGGTTGAAAGCGCGCCACTTGAGTGGCAGCGCCAGCGCTCGACCGAAGACACCTGTAACGATGATCGGCCGGATGCGATTGCCGGTGGAGCGGCCTACCATTTGCGGGTGGGCTTGGGGGAGCTGCCCGGGAAAAGCTCAGTACAGTTTCTGCTGTATTAACCGTTACCCGTAAATTAGCCTCTTTAGTTAACCCAGAGTAGGATAGGGGTGAGCCTGAGAGGATCTGAATGAACAGCCAATCTAAGCCAAGTTCACACGGCAAAGGTGCGCTCGCTGGTGTGCGCGTTGCAGATTTCTCACGGGTGCTCGCAGGCCCCTATGCAACTATGATGCTTGCGGATCTGGGCGCGGACGTTATAAAAATTGAAAGCCCCGCAGGTGACGGCACCAGACAGTGGACGCCGCCGGTTAACAAAGCTGGGCAGGCAACCTACTTTGTGAGCGCCAACCGTGGTAAGCGTTCGATCGCGCTCGACCTGAGCAATGCTGCAGACCTAAAAATTGCGCGCGAACTTGCAGAAACCGCAGACGTTGTTATTGAAAACTTTAAGCCCGGCACAATGGCAAAATTTGGCCTTGACTACAAGACGCTCGCCGCAAAAAATCCACGGCTTGTGTATGCATCAATTTCCGGCTTTGGCGACGGCAAAGGCGCGGGCCTGCCCGGTTACGATCTGCTCGTGCAGGCCGTTGGTGGCCTGATGAGCATCACCGGCAGCCCAGAGAGTGAACCAAATAAGGTTGGTGTCGCGATGGTTGACATCATCACCGGTTTAAATGCAGTTATCGGCATACAAGCCGCCCTCCGGGCGCGTGACACTGCTGGCAGCGAGGTTTACGGTCAGGGGCAGCACGTGAAACTGTCACTGCTCACCTCCCTGCTGTCAGCGCTGAGCAACCAGGCATCCTCAACCCTTGAAACAGGCACTTCGCCGCGACGCATGGGTAATGCTCACCCGTCAATCGCCCCCTACGAAACGTTTGCGGCAGCAGACCAGACCATCGCGCTCGCAGTGGGCACAGACGCGCAATTTAACCGACTTGTTGAGGTGCTTGGCAAACCGGAGCTCGCATCTGACGAGAGGTTTAAGACCAATGCTTCTCGCGTTGCGCACCGCGCAGAGCTGCGCCTCTTACTTGAGGGCGCTCTGCTGGCGAACACCGCAGAGCATTGGGTGAGTGAGCTTGAAAAACAGCAGGTGCCAGCAGGTCGCGTCAACACTGTTGGGCAGGCGTTTGATTACGCCACAGCGCTCGGCCTGAATCCAATTGCGTCTTTGACAGGAATCGCACCAGACGGCACCGCAGTTGAGGTGCCAACGGTTGCCAACCCGATCCACCTTTCTAAAACACCTGCCAGCTACCATCTGGCTCCACCAAAACTAGCTGAACACCAAGGTTGCACCTGGCTCGACGTTGAGTAGAACCAAGCACACACCTGCACCAAAATAGGAGGCACTAATGAGCACCATTGACGATCTATTCGACGTCTCAAATCTTGTCACGGCAGAAGAGCGCGAGTGGCAGTTAAAAGCACGCGAATTTGCGCAGACCAAGATCGCTCCGATTATCGATCGCGATTTTGAGGATCGCCGCCTCCCGGTTGAGCTTGTCTCGGAGGTGGGCGAGCAGGGCTTCTTCGGAATGTATATGAACGGCTACGGTCTGGCCGGTGCTTCGTCAGTTGCTTACGGCCTGGTGGCGATGGAGTTTGAGGCTGTTGACTCCGGCTTCCGCACCATGCTTAGTGTGCAGGGCTCTCTCGCAATGGGCGCAATCTACAAGTTCGGATCAGAAGAGCAGAAACAGACTTGGCTGCCAAAGATGGGTAAGGGGCAGACTGTTGGCTGCTTCGGGCTCACCGAACCACAGGGGGGCAGCGATCCGAACACTATGATTACAACCGCTCGCAGGGACGGTGACGAGTGGGTGCTCAACGGTAAGAAGCGCTGGATCGGGCTGGGCACAATCGCTGATGTTGCCGTCATCTGGGCGAAAGATGAAGAAGGTGTTGTGCGCGGTTTTGTTGTGCCGACCGACACTCCGGGATATGCGGCGCAGGCAATCGAAAATAAACTTTCGATGCGCGCTTCACTACAGACTGAAATTACCCTCACCGATCTGCGTCTACCAGCTGACGCTGTGATGCCTAATGGGCAGGGTCTGTCGGCGCCGTTTAAGTGTCTGAATGAGGCCCGTTACGGCATCGCTTGGGGTGTTATGGGTGCTGCCCGCAACTGCCTTGAGGTTGTGGTTGAGCGCGTTCAAACACGTGAGACCTTTGGGGAGCCAATTGGCGCGAAGCAGCTTGTGCAGGGCAAGCTCGCTGATTGTTTTGTTGAGTATGAGAAGGGTCTTTTGCTTGCGCACTACCTCGGCAGTTTGAAGGATGCGGGCAAGCTGCACCACAACCAGATTTCAGTGGGCAAGCTTAATAACGTGCGTGAGGCGATCAAGATCGCTTCAACCTGTCGCGCACTGCTCGGCGGTGACGGTATCACCAGCGATTTTCCGGTTATGCGCCATATGGCAAACCTCGAGTCGGTGCGCACCTACGAAGGCACCGATGAGGTGCATCAGCTCATTTTGGGTCGTGCGCTCACCGGCCTCGCAGCGTTTTAATCCTGGCACAGCGCAAAATTGGTGGGGCTCTCGAGCGCGGATCTGTGCTGAACAGCTCCGCCAATTTTGCGAATCTAAAAACTAGAAAGAGTCAAAATGGTTGCAAAAACTCCAATCAAGGTTGCGGTTACCGGCGGTGCGGGTCAAATTGGTTACGCGCTGCTTTTTCGGATCGCAGCAGGTGAAATGTTTGGCCCCGACCAGCCGGTAGAGATTTCGGTGCTGGAGGTGCCTGCGGCTGTCGAAAAAGTTGCGGGCGTGGCAATGGAGCTTGCTGATTGCGCCTTTCCGCTGTTAGCTGATGTGCGGTGGAGCGCAGATGCCGAAGCAGCGTTTGACGGAGTGAACCATGCCCTGCTGGTTGGGGCTAAGCCGCGCGGGCCGGGTGAGACGCGAGCTGATCTGTTGGCTGCGAACGCAAAGATTTTTGCGAGCCAGGGGCGGGCGCTGGCGGCAGCAGCCGCAAAAGATGTGAAGGTGACAGTAACGGGTAACCCGGCAAACACAAATGCGCTGACAGTGCTTGCGACCGGGGCGGGTCTTGACCCAAAGAACGTCACAGCGCTGACCCGTCTCGATCACGACCGTGCTATTGCGCAGCTTGCCGCGAAACTCAAAGTTTCACCTGGGGCGGTTAAGCGCATGACAATCTGGGGCAACCATTCAGACACCCAGGTGCCGGATTTGGCGCACACACTTGTGAACGATCGTGCAGCGCTCGAGCAGGTAGATGCGAACTGGGTGGCAGACGAGTTTCGCCCGACTGTGGCCAAGCGCGGTGCCGCCATAATTGCGGCGCGTGGAGCCTCATCTGCCGCCTCAGCTGCAAATGCAACCATCGCACATGTGCGTGACTGGGTGCTGGGCACGGCTGCTGACGATTGGGTTTCTATGAGCGTTGTCTCTGACGGCTCTTACGGTGTGCCAGAAGGGCTCGTGAGCTCCTTCCCGGTCACTACCGCTAATGGTGAGTGGCAGATCGTTAAGGATCTTGACGTGTCAGAGGAAACACTCAACTTGATAGCGGCCTCAGCCAGAGAGCTTGACGCAGAGCGTCAAGCTGTGCGCGAACTGGGTCTTATCGACTAGTTGAGACCTAGACAACTTCGCTGCGGTCGAAAGCGTTAAGGCTGAACCCCTGCGCCACAATCTGTGCTGCCCACTCTTTTGCTGAGTGGAGAGAATGATCCCGGTAGTTGCCGCACGACTCAGCTGTTGTTCCTGGCACATCTGCCCATTCGATCCGCTCTGCAATAGTTGCTAGTGAGTAGCGAATTGCCTCAGCAACTTCGCGCACTGTTGGCTCTCCCCAAACCATGAGGTGGAAACCGGTGCGGCACCCAAACGGAGAGATGTCTATTACGCCGGCAAGACGTGTGCGCAGCAGACCTGCGATTGTGTGCTCGATTGTGTGCAAACCTGCGGTTGGAATTTCCTGCTCATTTGGTTGCACTAGGCGCACATCGAAGTTGCTGATTGCATCACCTTTCGGGCCGTGCTCTACGCCGATCAAGCGAATATACGGAGCTTTAACAGCGGTGTGATCCAACTCGAAGCTCTCTACCTGTGCAAGTTGCAGTTCCTTGTTTTCAGACATGCGAATATTGTATGCGCTATTGGTGCGTATCTGCGGAGAGATTACGGCAAATTGCAGGCCGGTAGAAACTCATAGCATGCCAAGCTAGGCTGGAATGGTCGCTGAAATATGCTGTCGGCGCATAACTAGATTGGATTTATTTTGGCTTCCGCACTTTCTACGCTGCTCGTTTTCGCGCACCAAGATGAGGCGTCTGCGTTTACAGATCTGCCACACCTAGTAACGGGTGTGGGAAAGGTAAACGCTGCTGTAGAGCTGGCATTTGCGCTGCATCAGGCGGCAGTTAGCGGTAACCCATATCAGCGAGTTATTGTGCTTGGCACCGCCGGCATTGTAGGGCGTGAGCACGACCTCGACACGGTGGTGCAGATAACGCGGGCTGTGCAGCACGACTTTCCACTGCCGAGCCCGGAGGTTGCAATTACCAACAGCCCGAAATGGGAGGCGACAGCGGCTATCGCGACCGGTGATGAGTTTGTCAGCACTGACGAGAAGCGCCGCGAAATAGTCTCGCTCGGTGCTTCGCTGTGCGACATGGAGATTTACGCCTATGCCCGCATCGCCGACAGGTTTGGGGTGCCTCTTGAGGTGTATAAGGTGCCCAGCGACTTTGCTGACGAGGCTGCAGTTGCTGAGTGGGATGAAGTGGTTTTCTTAAAGAGTCAGCAGCTGCGCAAATTTTACGATGAGAAGCTCAGCGCTGCTGCCTCAGAAAAATAGCCAAAATGATCGTTAATGATTATTTGGAGTTTCAAGTAATCATGAACTATCATTTTTACTATGAATGAACAAGCAAAGGCGCTCGGCGCATGGATGGACGCAGAACTGCGTACCCAGCCAGACAACTGGCAAACCGCTGTTGATCTTGTTAGCAAGGTCAACCTCCCGAAAAAGGGCGAACGTCTCGCAATTATTGCGTGCGGCACACCAAGCTTTATTGGCGAAAGCTATGCGAAGATTCGTGAGGCCGCTGGTTTCGGTGAGACCGACAGCTTCCTCGCAACCGAAGCAAAGCTTGATCGTCCTTACGACCGTGTGCTCGCTATCACACGCTCGGGAACCACAACAGAGGTGCTAGAAGCCATCGAGCGTGTGCGCGGGCGAATTCCGGTTACCGCAATTGTGGGGGATCCAAACACCCCTATTGTTGACATAGTTGATGAGCTGATTCCGCTGCCGTTCGCGGATGAGCAGTCGGTTGTGCAGACCAGATTTGCCACCACAGCGCTCGCGCTGCTGCGTGCACACACCGGTGAAAACCTTGATAAAGCGATCGCTGACTGTGCGCAGGTGCTGAGCGAAGAAGTAGATCAAGACTTAGTGACAGCAGAGCAAATCGCGTTCCTCGGCCGCGACTGGACTATCGGTCTCGCGCACGAAGCCGCGCTAAAGAACCGTGAAGCGTCGCAATCGTGGTGCGAGTCTTATTCAGCAATGGATTACCGCCACGGCCCAATCTCAATCGCAAACAAGAACCGCGCCACCTGGATGCTCGGTGTTGCGCCGGAGGGTCTGCGCGCACAGGTTGAGGCGCTTGATGCAAAATTCATTGAGCGCCCAGAGCTTGACCCGATGGCGAGTCTTGTAGCTACACACATGGTTGCAGTTGAACGTGCTCGCCACCGCGGGCTTGACGCTGATAAACCGCGCGGTCTGACCCGTTCAATCATTCTCGAACCATAGGTGGTAGCGGTGGCAGCTCGTGAGAGGCTCTTCGGCCAAGGCCCGGTTGTGCTCGCATTTGATGTGGGTGGCACCGATGTGAAGCGTGGCTGGGTCGATGCTGAGGGCAGTCTGCACGAGCTGCAAACCGTCCCAACACCTGTTGCAGGCGGTGCTGAGGCGATCATTGAACTTGCCGCCGAAACCCTGCAGCAGGTGCCTGAGGCACGCGGATTTTCAATGGTTGTGCCGGGCATCGTAGACTCTGCAAGCGGTATCGCTCACAGTTCGGTTAACCTCGGCTACCGTGATGTGCCCTTTCGCCAGCTGCTTCAGACACGCCTGCAGCTGCCTGTGTTTTTCGGGCACGACGTCGCTACCGCCGGTTATGCCGAGCACGTTTTCGGCGCTGCCAAAGGAGTTGACAGCAGCGCGGTGATAACCGTTGGCACAGGTATTGCCGCTGCGCTCATAATCGCAGGAGAGCCGGTCACCAGCCGCGGTTGGGCGGGCGAGTTGGGGCATGTGCAAATAGCTGACGGCCCCGCCTGCGGGTGCGGCGCTCTGGGCTGTCTAGAAACAATTGCAAGCGCAGCCGCAATTGCCCGCCGCTACAGCGAGCTCTCGGGTAACACAGTGCCCGGTGCCCGTGAGGTGTTAGAGCGCATGCAACAGGGGGATCCGCAAGCCGCTGAGGTTTGGGAGAGCGCGTTAGACGCACTCTCCCAGGGGATCCAAATCACAGCAGGGCTGCTTGGAGTTGAACGGGTGGTTATCGGTGGCGGCTTAGCGCAGGCCGGTGACAATCTCATAGTTCCGCTGCAGGAAAAAGTGCGACAGCGCACCACCGTTACCAAGCTTCCTGAGATAATTCTCGCTAGCCTAGGTGCAAAAGCTGGAATTATCGGCTCACTGTTGCGAGCCAGAGAGATTACAAAACAATGATTATCACACTGACACCAAATCCGGCGCTCGATCTCACCTACCGCCTCGATGCACTACAGTTTGGCGAAAGTCATCGCGCAGCCCCAGCTTTAGAACGCGCCGGCGGTAAGGGTCTAAACGTTGCCCGTATTCTGCACGGTGAGGGGCAGCCGGTGCGGGCGATAGCTCCCCTTGGTGGCCGGCGTGGCCTAGCGATCTACGACCTACTCTCTGCCGCAGGTATCGACACCGACGTTGTTCCGATTGCTGCAGAAACCCGTCGCACAATCGCAATTGTGACCGATGACGATACAACAAACATTAATGAGGAAGGCCCTGCGCTCTCTAGTTCAGAATGGGGTGCGCTCGAATCTGTTATAACCGGAGCCCTGCCCGGCGCTCGAGTGCTTGTGTGCAGCGGATCCCTGCCGCAGGGCACCCCGGGTGATTTCATTCCAAAACTCATCAGCGCCTGCAAAGCAGTTGGTGTGCGCACCATCGTAGATGCTGCGGGGGAGGCACTGCTGGCAGCCTGCGCGGCCGGAGCCGATGTTGTCAAACCAAATCTCAGTGAGCTGCTTAATGCAACAAATATTGCGGATCCGCGCGAAGCAGCAGAGCATCTGCTCAACCTCGGCGCGAAATGCGTGGTTGCATCACTCGGCGAAAAAGGAATGGTGCTCTTCACCGCGGGCCACTCGCCGCTGGCTGGCCGCCTGCCAGAACCACTGGTTGGAAACACAACCGGGGCAGGGGATGCTGCGGTTGCCGCAATCGCCAAACACTTTGCTGAATCCGACTCACCGGACGCCGTTGCAATGCTCAAAGACGCAGTTGCCTGGTCGGCGGGAGCTGTGCTGGCTGAAGTCGCCGGTGAAATTGTTCACGATGCACAACTGACCGAAAAAATTATTCTCAATCAGCTAGAAAGCCATTAAATATGACTCTGCGCTCTACCTTTGATCTGCTCGCAGAAGCAACCGCCGCTAATAAGGGACTGCCAGCTTTTAATGTGATTCACATTGAAACAGCTGAAGCGCTTGCCACAGTGGCTGCAGATACCGGAATTCCTCTGATCCTGCAGATAAGTGAAAACTGCGCAAAATACCACGGCGAGTTTTCGCCTATCGCGCTCGCAACTTTAGAGATCGCTAGACGCTCATCCGGCAATTTGGCGGTGCATTTGGATCACGCAACAAACACTGAACTGTGCAAGGCGGCGATCGATCTTGGGTTCGGATCGGTGATGTATGACGGCGCTCACCTCCCTTACGCTGAAAATGTCGCCCAAACCCAAGCGGTTGTGGCATATGCGCACGAGCGTGGCGTGGCGGTTGAGGCAGAACTCGGTGAGATTGGCGGAAAAGACGGTGCTCATGCTCCGGGTGTGCGCACTGATCCGCAAGAAGCACGTGAATTTGCTACCGCAACAGGCGTTGACGCGCTCGCTGTTGCCGTGGGAAGCTCACACGCAATGGTTGATCGCACTGCGGCTCTCGACCATGAGTTAATCGTGAGGCTGCGGCAGGCGGTGCCCGTACCGCTTGTTTTGCACGGCTCCAGCGGTCTGCCGGACAGCGAAATTGCTGCGGGTGTTAGGTCAGGGATGACGAAAATCAATGTTTCAACGCAGCTGGTAAAACTCTTTACCGCCGGTGTGCGTGAGTTTCTGCAGGATAACCCGACGGTGGTTGATTCAAGGAAATATATCGATGCAGGCCGCAAAGCGTTAACAGCAGAGGCGGCGCGTCTGGCGCAGATAATTGCGGGCTGATGACTAGCCGTGAAGATCGCCTAAATGGGATCCTAAAATTACTCTCGCAGCACGGCAACGTCACAGTTGAAGAAATTGTTGCGGCGCTGGGTGTGTCACCCGCCACCGTGCGGCGTGATCTTGACTCACTGCAGGAGCGCCGGTTGCTTGCCCGCACGCACGGCGGGGCAACAAAATTAGGGGCGGTAGACTACCGACTCTCGAGCCGCACTCCGGAAGGCGGCCAGGCCGCAAATATCGAAGCTGTTGCCGCAGCGGCGGTAAAACTAGTGCAGCCCGGCACCAGTATTGGGCTTTCCGGTGGGCGCACAACCAGTGCGATGGCGCGCTTGTTGGGAGCAGATGAACGGTTCACCGACGCAGGTTTGACAGTTGTTACAAACGCAATAAATATTGCGCAGGCGCTTGTCATTAGACCCTATATTCGGGTTGTGGTGTCTGGCGGGATGGTGCGGCAGGGATCCTATGAGCTGTCTGGCCCGTTTTCAGAATTAATTTTGCGGCAGATCACGCTTGATCAGGCGTTTATTGGAGTGAACGGTCTGGATCCTCTGCTTGGTGCAACGGTGAGCGCGGCACCCGAGGCGCCGATTAACCGGTTAATGGCGGAGCGCGCTAGCGAGAGTTGGGTCGTTTGTGACAGTTCTAAACTCGGGCAGCGCTCATTTGCTGTAATCGGGGAGCTGAAGCAGTTCACCGGTGTTGTGACAGATGGCAACGGCGATGCCAAGATCCTGCAGGATCTTGGCGTGGAGGATTTTATCGTGCAGGTCGCATAGTTGGATATAGTTAAGCAACCTCTAAACTTCCAATTGAATATGGTAATCACGAAACACAACGGATCGTCCGGCACGTACCTGCCGGTGTTTTAGGAGTAAAAATGGCAACAGTAACCTTCGATGGCGCTACACGGATTTACCCCGGTGGCGAGCATCCTGCGGTAGATAACTTTAATTTAGAGATCGCAGATGGTGAATTCCTGGTTTTGGTTGGGCCATCGGGCTGCGGTAAGTCAACCACGCTGCGCATGCTCGCCGGTCTGGAAGAGGTGTCACAGGGTCGCATTCTGATAGGTGATAAAGATGTCACCGAGCTCTCACCAAAAGACCGTGATATTGCGATGGTGTTTCAGAACTATGCGCTCTATCCGCACATGAGCGTGGCTGAAAATATGGCTTTCGCGCTGAAGATTGCTGGAGTTTCAAAAGAAGAGCGTGATCGCCGTGTGCGGGAGGCGGCTGAGCTGCTCGATCTCACTCCGTATCTTGACCGCAAACCAAAGGCGCTCTCTGGCGGTCAGCGTCAGCGTGTCGCGATGGGGCGCGCAATCGTGCGTGAGCCACAGGTGTTCCTGATGGACGAACCGCTTTCAAACCTGGATGCGAAGCTGCGTGTGCAGACCCGCACACAGATTGCGTCGCTCCAGCGGCGTCTCGGCGTGACCACTGTGTATGTCACGCACGATCAAACTGAGGCCTTGACGATGGGTGACCGTATTGCGGTTTTGAAAGATGGCGTGCTGCAGCAGGTGGGCACACCGCGTGATCTCTACGAAAACCCAGTAAACATGTTTGTTGCTGGTTTCATCGGCAGCCCAGCGATGAACCTGCTTGATCTGCCGTTCACAAACGGGGGAGTTGCTTTCGGCGATCATGTGCACCCGGTCGCGGCTGAGCAAATTGGCAACCGTGACAGCGTATTTGTTGGTGTGCGCCCGGAGGATCTCATTGTGAGCACCGAAAAACCGGGTTTGCGTGTGCGCGTAAATCTCGTTGAAGAGCTCGGCGCTGACGGTTATCTTTACGGCTCAATCGAAGCTGAATCTGATGCATACGCTGACGGCATCGGTGCCTCTGACAAGCATAAGCAAGTGGTGGCCCGTGTTGACGGTCGCACCCACCCAAAGACCGGCGATGTTGTCTACGTGCTTCCCAACCCTGCGCACGTGCATCTTTTTGATAAGGAAACTGAAACACGTATCGTCTAAGGTGCAACCGTGGAGAGGCTGTCGTGGCAGGAACAGGATCGTGTAACAGTGGCGCATAAGAGTGGATACTCAAAGTTCATAGTGCGAGCGCAGTCTCTCTACGGTGTGGCTGGTGTTGCTCCGCTCACAGATGGCTGGTTTGCTGTTGCAGACGGGCGGGTGCTTGCTTGCGGATCGGGCCCGCTACCGGCTGAGCTGCCCGACGGTGGGGCCGCGGCAGACCTGCCTGTGCTCGACTATTCGGATCGCATCATTGCGCCCGGGTATATTGATATTCACTGCCACGGCGCTGGCGGGTATGCTTTTGATCAGATCAGCGAAGCTGACGGTTTTGCGGCTGTG
The DNA here is from genome assembly GCF_011752005.1 of Canibacter zhoujuaniae. Classification (NCBI taxonomy): domain Bacteria; kingdom Bacillati; phylum Actinomycetota; class Actinomycetes; order Micrococcales; family Microbacteriaceae; genus Canibacter; species Canibacter zhoujuaniae. The sequence continues at coordinate 135,853 of NZ_JAAIJZ010000002.1, forward strand.
GCTGCGGCTAAGCGAGTGCACCAGCAGCACGGCACAACCAGGCAGATTTTGTCTTTGGTGACCGCCGATGTTGCCTCCCTTGAGGCGCGCTGTATGGCTGCTGCAGAGCTTTGTGAAACCGATCCGCATTTTTTGGGAATCCATCTTGAGGGGCCCTTCTTAGCTGTGCAAAAGTGCGGCGCGCACGATCCGAACCTTTTGATAGCGCCGAATCCTGAGCATGTGGAGCGCTTGCTGAAAGCAGCTGGTGGTTGGCTGCGGCAGGTGACATTAGCGCCTGAGCTAGCGCACAGTGAGCAGGCTATTGCAGTGTTGCAAGAAGCGGGTGTTCGTGTTGCGGTCGGCCATACTGACTGCGATTTTGCCACTGCTGCGGGTGCTTTTGCTGCCGGAGCTAGCATTCTAACCCACGCCTTTAACGGGATGAACGGGCTGCAGCACCGTGCTCCGGGCCCTGTCGCGGCTGCCTTTGATGCTCACGAGGTGGTGCTCGAAGTGATTGCAGACGGGCATCACGTGCACCCCAGGATGATACAGCTGCTGCACGAACAGGCTGCCGGCAGGGTGGCGTTGATTACTGATGCGATGTCAGCTGCTGGCATGCCGGACGGCCCTGCACAAATCGGCGAGCTGGCGGTTGCGGTTGTTGACGGTCTGCCGCGTCTGGTGCGTGAAGATGGCACGCTCGGATCAATCGCCGGCTCAACACTGACGATGGAGCGTGCGGTGCAGGTTGCTGTTGCCTCGGGTTGGCCGCTTGCTGAAGCGATAGCTGCGGCAACTGCGATCCCAGCGCGTGCAATTGGCGCGGCGGCAACGCACGGCTCTTTACAGTCCGGCTACGTGGCAGATTTTGTCGTTTTGAATGACAGCTTAGAGGTGCTTGAGACGTGGGTCTCAGGCACCCAACTGACGAGCTAACGCCGCTGCCTTAACCGGTCACAGTAAATGGCGGTGACGGTGGGATTTGAACCCACGGTGCGGGGTTACCGCACACGACTTTTCGAGAGTCGCACCTTCGGCCGCTCGGACACGTCACCAGAACTTTGATTCTAGCAGGATCAAATATCAGACTGAAACGAGTTAACAGCGATATAAAATCATAGTCCCACCACGTAGGGTTGTCGTATGGTGAAAAATACTGGTGACTATCGCTGTGCAGAGTGTGGGTGGCGATCCTTGAAATGGGTGGGTCGCTGCGGTGGGTGCGGCCAGTGGAGCACTCTTGAGCAGGTTGCTGTTGTGAAATCAGCGGGTTTGCGCTCAGGCGGGGCGACGACCCCGACGACTCCGGCACTGCCAGTGACTGAGCTAAAGGCGGCTCTAACCGCATATTTACCGACGGGTATCGCAGAGCTCGACCGCGTGCTCGGCGGCGGGTGTGTGCCGGGTGTTGCGATCCTCTTCTCTGGTGAGCCGGGTGTTGGCAAATCGACCCTGCTGCTACAGGCAGCGGCAAAAGTTGCGGCGCAGGGGGCGCGGGTGCTTTATGTGTCCGGTGAAGAATCAACAGGGCAGATTAAAATGCGGGCTGAGCGCACAGGGGCTGTGGAAGAAACACTGTACCTGGCCTCCGACACTGACCTGGGTGCGGTGCTTGGGCATATTGAAGCGGTTGACCCAGATTTTCTGATTGTTGATTCAGTGCAGACTATCGCAGCACCAGAAATTGACGGCATAGTTGGTGGCCCGGCGCAGGTGCGTGAGGTTGCGTCAACCCTTGTGCGCGCGGCAAAATCCCGCAACATGCCGCTCATGCTCGTTGGGCATGTCACCAAGGAGGGCAACGTTGCAGGGCCGCGCACCCTTGAGCATCTGGTAGATGTTGTGTGTCATTTTGAGGGTGACCGGCAGAGCGCATTGCGTTTTTTGCGCACACTGAAAAACCGTTTCGGGCCGACCGACGAGGTTGGGTGCTTCGAAATGGTGCAAGAGGGCATCGCCGAAGTCGCAGACCCCTCAAGACTGTTCTTAAGCTCAGGGGATGAGCCGGTGAGCGGCACCTGTGTTGTGATGGCGGTAGAGGGGCGCAGAGTGCTCCCGGTTGAAGTGCAGGCCTTGGTTGCTCCAACTTCAACCCCGAACCCACGGCGTGTTACAAGCGGTGTTGATGCGGCACGGGTGGCGATGATCCTTGCGGTCCTCGAAAGACGAGCGGGTGTGCGTTTGCACGACGCAGATGTGTACGTCTCCACCGTCGGTGGTGTGCGTTTGGTTGAGCCGGGCGCAGATCTCGCTATTGCGCTAGCGATTATTAGTGCCGCAAAAAATAAACCCCTGCCAAGAGCTTTAGCGGTGGCCGGTGAGCTCACGCTCGCGGGTGAGGTGCGATCCGTCGTCGCGGGTGCGCAACGCCAGAAGGAAGCCAAACGCTTGGGTTATGAGCGATATTTAAATGATTCTGTGAAGTCGCTTAAGCGGGCTAGCGAAATAGCATTTAACGCTTAGATATCGTTGTAGCTGTGTGGGTTAATTTAGGTTTTATGAGCAGAGTAGAATTATGACCGTGACTAAAGAGATACTTGACGTAGCACTTGTTGGTGGCGGCATTATGAGCGCCACATTGGGCACCTTTATTAACGATCTTGAGCCATCTTGGTCTATTGCCCTCTTTGAATCACAATCAGAGGTTGCAACAGAAAGCTCAAATGCGTGGAACAATGCCGGCACAGGTCACGCGGCCCTCTGCGAGCTTAATTACATGCCCGAAGGTGCTGACGGCTCACTGTCATCGGCGAAAGCGATCGACATTAATCAGCAGTTTGTGATGTCGCGCGAGTGGTGGTCTCAGCTGGTTGAGCGGGGCGTGCTGAGCGCGCCGGAAGAGTTTATTACAGCCGTTCCGCACCTCACCTTTGTAGAAGGTGAAAAAGACGTCGACTATCTGCGTCGCCGCTATGAAACACTGAAAAATGAGCCGCTCTTCTCCGATATGGAGTACACCGAAGACCCGGCAGTTATTGCAGAATGGGCACCGCTGCTCATTGACCGTCGCGATAAGTCACAAAAAGTTGCGGCCACTCGCTCACGCACTGGAACCGACGTTAACTTCGGTGAAGTGACCAGGCAGCTCGTTGGCAATCTTGAAAAAGAAAATGCGGCTGTTTTTACCAATAACGTTGTAACTAAGATTTCGCAGAACGACGACGGCACGTGGAAGTTGCAGATTACAGATCAGCAGCGTTCACAGTCAAAAACCGTAAACGCTAAATTCGTTTTTGTCGGCGCTGGCGGCAGTGCGCTGCTGCTGTTGCAGTCAGCAAAAATCCCTGAGATCAAGGGCTACGGTGGTTTCCCGATCAGTGGTAAGTTCTTGCGGTGCAAAAACCAAGAAGTGATCAAGCAGCATCATGCGAAGGTCTACGGTAAGGCAAAAGTTGGTGCGCCTCCAATGTCTGTGCCACACCTTGACACCCGTATCATTGACGGTAAAGAAGAGCTTTTGTTTGGCCCCTATGCCGGCTTTAGCACCAACTTCCTAAAACACGGAGGTTACGGTGCGCTATTCCAATCTATCCGCCCGCACAACCTCGGGCCAATGATGAAAGTTGGTCTCACGCAGTGGTCGCTTGAAAAGTATTTGTTAAAAGAGCTCAGCGCCACCAAGCAAGCGCAAATTGAAACACTGCGCGAGTATTTCCCCGCCGCCGACGCTGATGATTGGGAAATGGTTACCGCCGGTCAGCGTGTCCAAATTATGAAGAAGGATCCTGAAAAGGGTGGTGTTCTGCAGTTCGGCACAGAGATAGTAGCTAACGCTGAGGGCTCGATCGCTGGTCTGCTGGGAGCTTCACCGGGCGCTTCAACAGCCGTGTATGCGATGCTGAATTTGCTTGAGCGCTGCTTCCCTGAGGAGTTTCACGGAAAGTGGGCTGCTAAGATCGCTGAATCTGTGCCGTCATACGGTAAAAACATTAATTCAGATGCGGATCTTGCGCAGGCCACTCTCGACAGCACCGCGAAAACTCTGAAGCTCGAAGTTTAATCTAGGAAGTTCCCCCAAATAATGTCTGAATTAGACTCAGAATCAGGCGCGCCTGATCGAGGTAAGCAGTCGTGGCTCGAGAATCGTTTTCGTGATCTGCGGTTGAGTCGCAAAGATTGGGAAGAGTCAGACACCGCACATAACGAGCAGCGCCGTCAAGAGCGTGCAGCTGAAGACACTCGGGCGACCGAAGATGTTTTTGCTGAGCTCACCGGTGGCGAAAAACTCTTTACTGAGCAGACCGCACCAATTGAGACGCTGAATTACTATGCGCGCCCGCCAAGAGATTTTGCAACCGCGGGTATGCGTCGTATTTTTACGGCGGTTGTGCTGGTTATTGCCTTTACCCTGCTGATCGCAAACGGCATCGCTGTAGTCGGTCTCTTAAACGAAGACGGTAGTGAAGAAGCAGACTCTGGTGCTGCTGCAGTTGCAGACGAAGCCGCAGAGGGTGAAGACTCCGCGGAGCTGAGCGAAAACGCGGTGCCTTTGACCGCTGATGCAGACAAGGATGCGCAGGATGCCGCCTCTGTTAGCGATGTCGAGCCGTTTACGGCGCTTGTCGCAGATGAGACATGGCTGACCGCTACCGCAGAAAAAGTTGGCATCCCACGGCAGGCTCTTGCCGCTTATGCCGCGGCAGAATTGACTGTCAAACAGGAGTTTCCGAGCTGCAATATCGGCTGGAACACTATCGCCGCTATCGGATCTGTTGAATCAAATCACGGCACAATAAACGGCGCAAGCTTAGACGAGGATGGGCGTGTTAGACCGCGTATTATCGGGCAACCGCTAGACGGAAAGCACTATCTCGCAACTCCGGACACTGATCACGGCCTCTATGACAATGACACCGTATGGGATCACGCTGTCGGGCCGATGCAGTTTATCCCGAGCACTTGGGAGCACTACAAGCGTGATGCAAACGGTGACGGTAAAGCCGACATAGATAACGTGCATGACGCTGCCTTAAGCGCGGCAACACTGCTGTGCACCGAGGGCGGCGATCTCTCTACTGAGGCGGGGTATATTGCTGCAATTCGTGCATACAACCCGAATGTGCAATACAACAATGCGGTTGTTGCTGAAGCTACCCGTTACCTGGAGTTGAGCGGATATTAGCGCTAGCCCTGAGCCGCAATGTTAACGCGTTTTTAACATTGTGACAGTTCAGCTTTAAATCATCAGATGAAAAAGGTATGATGAACATTGCACGTAGACCAGTGCAGTCGAGGGGCGTTGCCCCGTAAACCTTGAAGGATGAAACATGAACTCAAGCGATAAGCGCCGTAACGGCGGCTTTCTTGGGGGCTTAGCATACGCTGCTGCTGCAACCCTCGCCTTCGGTGGTCTTGCAGTCGCCCCTGCGATTGCCGCCCCAAGCCCTGCGCAAGCAGCGGAGGCTTGCACCCCTGTTGAGGAGGTAAACACTGTCGGTGATCTGCAGTGGGCATTCCGTGACAGTTGGAACCGATACCTTGCCATGCCATTCGCTGGGTGGGTTGTGACCCCGCACGGTGGTGCTACTAGGGCTGCTGATGGTGTTATCACCTACAAGCAAGACAAGGCTGCCTCAACCTTTGATGCGAACACCGGTAAAGGAATTATCGCGTTCACCGGTGGCGCACGCTACACCGGGCACCACGGCGCGGCAGATGTTGTGATCCAGAACCCTCAGATCACCGTTAACGGCGACGGCACTGGCGTTTTGACCCTTGAAACCAGTGAAACCGGCACCTCAGCGTTCACCGTAGTGCGCCGTGCGTTTGTAAACCTGACCGGGGTTACCGCCGAAAACACTGATAACTTCACCAACTTTAAGAATGTTAAGGGCATCTTCACTCAGGAAGCTGGCCCAGACGCCCTTGCTGGCTACAGTGGGCAACCAGCTGCCGACCTTAATTTCAGCGCCGGTAAAACCGTTGCGGCTGTCACATGCCCAGCAGCGGAGCTCCCTGCTCCAACCGTGAGCGTTTCACCGGCGGATCTTACAAACCTCAACCCAAACGGTGCTGAGGTTACTATTACCGGCACCGGCTTCCTGCCAAACGACCCTGCAACTACCGGCGGCCGCCCGCCGCTCGCGGGTAAGTTCACTGGCGCTTACCTTGCTTTTGGCCAGTATGCAGACACCTGGAAGCCGTCAGAAGGTGCTCCAGCTAGCGCACGCGTGAACGATCGCAACGCCCTGAAGTGGCTGCTGCCTGAAGAATCGCACCCGATGGTTGGTGGTGTGGCAAGCGGCGCTCACACCCTCAACCCAGACGGCACTTTTTCAGCAACCCTTACTCTCAAAGAGGGTGCCCTTGCTGAGGGTAAGCACTGGGGCATCGTAACCTACCCTGGCGGCGGGGCTAGCTACCCTGCATTTGAAACCTTCACCCCTGTAAGTTTTGCTGCCCCAACCCTCGCTGTTGAACCTGCCGCTGCTAAAGCTGGCGACAGCGTAGTGGTAAAGGGTCAGTTCTTTAAAGCGGGTGAAGAGGCTGTGCTGAAGCTCGGCGATAAGACCCTCGGCACCGCAGTCGCAGACGCTACCGGAAACACAACCTTCAACGTGGCTCTGCCTGAAGATGCTGCTGCAGGTGCCCAGACACTGACTGCGGCACAGGCTAGCGCAGCAAAGTCAGCAACCGCTACTGTCAACGTGACCGCAAAGGCCGCGCCGGAGCCTGCTCCAGCGCCGGAGACTGACCCTGCAACAGAGACTGATCCTGCGCAAGGTGCGGATCCTGCTGGAGATACTGATCCTGCGCAAGGCACTGATCCTGCTGAAGGTACTGTTCCTGCGCCGGAGACCGACCCTGCTGGGGAGACTGATCCAGCACCGGTGGCACCTGCCGCAGCGCTGAACAAGCAGGCTGGCAAGGCTGGTGAGAGCTTCATCGTTACCGGCAGCAACTTTGCGCCTAACGCAGAGGTAGCTTTTGAGTTCCACTCAGATCCTGTGCAGCTCGGCACAGTGATCACGGATGCTGCTGGTGCCTTCTCATTCACCGCAGCGGTTCCTGCAAATGCGACAGCGGGTGCCCACAATGTTCGTGTGCTGCAGGGGGACACAGCGGTAGACCTGCCCTTCACAGTTTTTGTTCCAATCACACCGTCAACAAGCGCTGATGTGCTAGCTGCAGTTAACGCCAACTCTGGCGCAGCAGTACAGGCTAAGAAGGTGCTTGCAAAAACCGGTGCTGAAGCTCCGTTGTTGCTTGCAGGAATCGGTCTTGCAGCTGTGCTTACCGGTGCTGCAGCGCTACGGTCGCGACGCAACGCCTAACACGCACTAAAGGGTAAACAGCCCTGCGGGTTTTACCGCGGGGCTGTTTTCTTTTTACCGGCGGATCGCAGACACGAGCTGCGCCCCACAAGAAGTGTCGCACGTTTGCTAAATATATAAGTTTCCGCGTAATATTGTTTATTGGTGTGCCCCACCTTATATGCGTTGCTTGCAGCGCCTATAAAAAGGGTCATCAGGGTCACTGCGGCAAAAGCCACACACCCCCACGGCATACCTGCACCAGCACCCCGTGGGTGCGGCAGGTCGTTATGCAAGACATAACACCGCTGAAACCATTTACAGCATCGCTGTCACCGTGCAGCACTAATTAGGAGAACAAGTTGCCTACTATTCAGCAGCTGGTTCGCAAAGGTCGCAAGCCGAAGGTCGCTAAGACCAAGGCTCCTGCGCTGAAAGCGAACCCTCAGCAGCGTGGCGTATGCACCCGTGTTTACACCACCACACCAAAGAAGCCAAACTCAGCTATGCGTAAAGTAGCTCGTGTAAAGCTTTCAAACGGCACTGAGGTCACCGCCTACATTCCGGGCGAAGGCCACAACCTGCAGGAGCACTCAATGGTGCTCGTGCGCGGCGGCCGTGTGAAGGATCTTCCAGGTGTTCGTTACCGTATCGTGCGCGGCGCCCTTGACACCCAGGCAGTTAAGGGTCGTCAGCAGGCCCGCAGCCACTACGGCGCAAAGAAGGAGAAGAAGTAATGCCACGTAAAGGCCCTGCTCCAAAGCGTCCGGTAGTAGCCGATCCGGTTTACGGTTCACCAGTAGTTAGCCAGCTGGTTAACAAGATTCTGCTCGACGGTAAAAAGGGACTCGCAGAGCGTATCGTATACGGTGCGCTTGAGTCTGTCGCAGAAAAGACCAACCAGGACGCAGTTACCGTCCTGAAGAAGGCTCTGGATAACATCCGCCCAACTCTCGAGGTTCGTTCACGCCGTGTTGGCGGTAGCACCTATCAGGTGCCTGTTGAGGTCAAGCCTCACCGCGCAAACACCCTGGCACTGCGCTGGCTGACGAGTTATGCAAAGGCTCGTCGCGAGCACACCATGACTGAGCGTTTGACAAACGAAATCCTCGACGCCGCAAACGGTCTTGGTGCCGCTGTGAAGCGTCGTGAAGACACTCACAAGATGGCTGAGTCGAACCGCGCGTTCGCTCACTACCGCTGGTAGGAAGAGACTCGGTGTGGGCGCAGGTACAATCGGCGCCCACACCTCTCATCTGATCCGCCCCCAAACTTTTAACTTCACATCTGAGGAGATCTCGTGGCACAAGACGTGCTCACCGACCTGAATAAGGTCCGCAATATCGGCATCATGGCGCACATTGATGCTGGCAAGACCACCACAACCGAACGTATCCTCTTCTACACCGGCGTTAACCACAAGCTCGGTGAAACCCACGACGGTGCTTCAACCACCGACTGGATGGAGCAGGAGAAAGAGCGCGGTATCACCATTACCAGTGCTGCGGTTACCTGTTTCTGGAACAACAACCAGATCAATATCATTGACACCCCAGGTCACGTTGACTTTACCGTTGAGGTAGAGCGTTCACTGCGCGTTCTCGATGGTGCGGTTGCTGTGTTCGACGGTAAGGAAGGCGTTGAGCCACAGTCTGAGACTGTTTGGCGCCAGGCCGATAAGTACGAAGTTCCACGCATCTGCTTCGTCAACAAGATGGACAAGATGGGCGCTGATTTCTACTTCACCGTAGACACAATCGTGAGCCGCCTCGGTGCAAAGCCACTGGTTATGCAGCTGCCAATCGGAGCCGAGTCAGACTTCGTTGGTGTTGTCGACCTGCTCTCAATGCAGGCGTTTGTATGGCCGGGTGACGCAAAGGGTGACGTTGCGCTCGGTGCTGAGTATGAGATCCAGGAGATTCCTGAAGATCTAAAGGCAAAAGCTGAAGAGTACCGCGCACAGCTTGTTGAGACTGTTGCAGAGAGCGACGATGCGCTGCTCGAGAAGTACTTCGAGGGTGAAGAACTCACCATCGAAGAGCTCAAGGGTGCGATCCGTAAGCTCGTTGTGAAGAACGAAATCTTCCCTGTTTACTGCGGCTCTGCTTTCAAGAACCGCGGTGTGCAGCCAATGCTCGACGCAGTTGTTGACTTCCTACCTAACCCACTCGACATTGGTGCGATCCAGGCACACGACGTGCGTGACGAAGAGAAGACCATCGAGCGGAAGCCAACCGCTGACGAGCCATTCTCTGCGCTGGCATTCAAGGTTGCTGTGCACCCATTCTTTGGCCGCCTGACCTATGTGCGCGTTTACTCAGGTGTTGCACCTTCCGGCGCACAGGTTGTGAACTCAACCAAGAGCAAGAAGGAACGCATCGGTAAGGTGTTCCAGATGCACGCGAACAAGGAAAACCCTGTTGACGAGTTGCGTGCGGGTAACATCTACGCTGTTATCGGTCTGAAAGACACCACCACCGGTGACACCCTTTGCGATCCAAGCAACCCTGTAGTGCTTGAGTCAATGACCTTCCCAGAGCCAGTTATTGAGGTTGCTGTGGAGCCAAAGACCAAGGGCGACCAGGAGAAGATGTCAACCGCTATTCAGAAGCTTGCGGAAGAGGATCCAACCTTCCGCGTCAGCCTGAACGCCGAGACCGGCCAGACCGTGATCGCGGGTATGGGTGAGCTGCACCTCGACATTATCGTTGACCGCATGAAGCGCGAATTCAAGGTTGAGGCAAACGTCGGTAAGCCGCAGGTTGCCTACCGTGAGACCATTCGCAAGGCGGTTGAGAAGCACGAATACACCCACAAGAAGCAGACCGGTGGTTCCGGTCAGTTCGCGAAGGTGCAGATCGCTCTCGAGCCACTCGAGGTTGAGGGTGACAACATCTACAGCTTCGAAGATAAGGTGACCGGTGGTCGCGTGCCACGCGAGTACATCCCATCAGTTGATGCTGGTATTCAGGACTCAATGCAGTACGGTATCCTCGCAGGCTTCCCGGTTGTTGGCGTGAAGGCTACTCTGCTTGACGGCCAGTACCACGATGTTGACTCATCTGAAATGGCCTTCAAGATCGCCGGCTCAATGGCGTTCAAAGAGGCTGCGCGTCTGGCAAACCCAGTGCTCCTTGAGCCAGTTATGGCTGTTGAGGTGCGCACCCCTGAAGAATACATGGGCGATGTTATTGGTGACCTGAACTCACGTCGTGGTCAGGTGCAGTCAATGGAAGACGCCTCAGGTGTGAAGGTGGTGCGTGCACTGGTGCCGCTTTCAGAAATGTTTGGCTACATTGGTGACCTGCGTTCAAAGACCTCCGGTCGTGCAGTGTTCTCAATGGTATTCGACTCATACGCTGAGGTTCCGAAGGCAGTAGCTGACGAGATCATCCAGAAATCTCAGGGCGCATAAATAGTGCCCGAAACCAGCTGGCGGCGACACACCCGCCGCCAGCTGGCAAACTCATTAGGCCAAACGCAGAATGAGTTAGTAATATAGTTAGGCAAACAAAGTTGTAATCTGGTCTGTCGTAAACCCACGATAGATCATCTACACAAGACGTCCTGAGGAGGACATTTAATGGCAAAGGCCAAGTTCGAGCGCACTAAGCCGCACGTAAACATCGGTACCATTGGTCACGTTGACCACGGTAAGACCACTCTGACCGCTGCTATCTCAAAGGTTCTTGCTGACAAGTTCCCATCAGACACCAACGTGCAGCGTGACTTCAACACCATTGACTCAGCTCCAGAAGAGCGCCAGCGCGGTATTACCATCAACATCTCACACGTTGAGTACGAGACCGAAAAGCGTCACTACGCACACGTTGACGCTCCAGGCCACGCTGACTACATCAAGAACATGATCACCGGTGCTGCCCAGATGGACGGCGCGATCCTCGTTGTAGCTGCAACTGACGGTCTTATGGCTCAGTCAAAGGAGCACATCCTCCTCGCTAAGCAGGTTGGTGTTCCTTACCTCCTCGTTGCGCTCAACAAGTGCGACATGGTTGACGACGAAGAGATGCTTGAGCTGGTTGAGATGGAGGTTCGTGAAGAGCTTTCAAAGAACGGCTACGACGGTGACAACGCTCCAGTTGTACGCGTTTCTGGCTTCCAGGCTCTCGAGGGTGACGAGAAGTGGACCCAGTCTATTCTCGACCTCATGACCGCAGTTGACGAGTCAATCCCAGACCCAGTCCGCGACAAGGACAAGCCATTCCTCATGCCTATTGAGGATGTGTTCACCATCACCGGTCGTGGCACCGTTGTGACCGGCCGTGCTGAGCGTGGTACCCTCGCGATCAACTCTGAGGTTGAGATCGTTGGTCTGCGCGACACCCAGAAGACCACCGTGACCGGTATCGAGATGTTCCACAAGCAGCTCGACGAGGCATGGGCTGGTGAGAACTGTGGTCTGCTGCTTCGCGGTACCAAGCGTGAAGACGTAGAGCGCGGTCAGGTTGTTGTAGCTCCAGGCTCAATCACCCCACACACCAACTTCGAGGGCACCGCTTACATCCTCAAGAAGGAAGAGGGCGGCCGCCACAACCCATTCTTCACCAACTACCGTCCACAGTTCTACTTCCGTACCACTGACGTGACTGGCGTTATCAGCCTCCCAGAGGGCACCGAAATGGTTATGCCTGGTGACACCACCGACATGACCGTTGAGCTGATCCAGCCAATCGCTATGGAAGAGGGCCTCGGCTTCGCTATCCGTGAGGGTGGCCGCACCGTTGGTGCTGGCACCGTTACCAAGGTAATCAAGTAATTACCTCATTCAGGTAGCAATAGCTAAGCAATAATTTAGACCCCCGGGGAATTCCTCGGGGGTCTAATATTTTGACCAGTTTGGTAAGCCGTAGAAATTTGCGCAAAGAACCAAATATGGCCGGTAACCCCAGTTTGCGGTTACCGGCCATATTTATTACGCAGCTAGTTTAGTCTTAGCTAGCGTTGTCGTTGTTGCCACTGCTGTCGCTGTCGTTGCGACCGAGCTTCTCATCAGCGGCATCGCGTGCCTCAGCGATCTTATCGGCAAACTTGCCACCGGTAACCTTGTTGGCGATATTTGCGGCACCGTCCAAAACTTTGTCGGTCGCCGCCTCAGCCTGCTCGCTGTTTAGAGCCGCATCAATTTTCTCTTTGTTCTCGTTAATAAGGTTCGCTGCCTTATTCTTCAAATCTTCGAGACCCATAATTTTCCTTTCGCAATTCCGACCGTGGGGAAAGAGGCCGGTTACTGAAATTATGAACTATGAAGATGTGTAAACTACTAAAAACTTAAAAATCGCGGTAGCATCTTGTAGCGATAGTTATAGTGCAGGAGGGTGTGTCTGTGACAGGTGCAGTGAAAGAGCAGCGCGTGCCCGCCAAGAAAACCAGCTCTTGGATGTTGATTGCTGTCGACGTCATCGCCTGGACACTTGCAATCCTCGCAGCTCTTGCGCTGCGTTTCGACTTTAATCTCAATCTAATTCAGTTCAATTGGGCTTTCGTCCTGATTGCCGCCACGATCGGGCTGCAGTTTATTGCCGGCTGGGTCACTTGGCTGTATCGCAAGCGTTTTGCTGTTGGCAGTTTTGATGAGGCAAAAGCTCTTGTGATCTGCGTTACACTCGCTGTGCTCCCAACACTGCTATTTACGATATACGTCACAAAGGGGCAGGCGATCCCGCGCTCCACAATGTTTATTGCGGCGCCCCTCGCTTTCGTTGCTATGGGGCTGGGTCGCTACATTCTACGGTTGCGTGAAGAACACCAACTGCGGCCCGGCAAAGAGGCTCCGCGCACGCTCATCTATGGTGCGGGATATGCGGGATCGACAACTGTGCGACGCTTGCTCACCGATCCGGTTGCTGCATATTTGCCCGTCGGTTTTCTCGATGACTCACCGAGCCAGCGCAACCGCGAGGTGCGCGGTGTGCGCGTGCTGGGTGGCCTGAAAGATTTGGAGCAGGTTTCTGAACGCACCGGTGCGACCCATCTGATTGTTTGTATCGGTGACGCTGACTCGGCTTTACTGCGACGGGTCAATGATAAAGCTGCAGCAATCGGCATGAAAGTGTCGGTAATGCCACCGCTTGAGCAAATCTTCTCAGGTAAGCATGCACTGTCAGATATTCGTGAAATCTCAATTGAAGATCTGATCGGTCGTTATCCGGTGCGCTTGAACCAGGATTCGATAGCCACATATATTGATGGAAAGCGAGTCTTGGTGACCGGCGCCGGTGGCTCTATTGGATCCGAGCTCTGCCGTCAGCTAACCGAGTTCGGGCCCAAAGAGCTAATTCTGCTTGACCGAGATGAGACCGCGCTGCAGCAAACGCAGATATCGATTCGAGGAAACGGCTTGTTAAGCACGCGTGAGGTTGTGCTCGCAGACATTCGCGATGAGGAAACGCTAATACGCATTTTTGAGGATCGCAGACCGCAGGTGGTTTTCCACGCGGCAGCGCTCAAGCACCTGCCGATGCTTGAACAGTATCCAGACGAAGCTTGGAAGACGAACGTTATTGGCACCCTGAATGTGCTTACCGCAGCACAAAAGGTGGATGTTGAAACTTTTATTAATATTTCAACCGATAAAGCAGCAAACCCGACAAGCGTGCTCGGCCACTCAAAACGAGTTGCTGAAAAACTGACCGCTTGGATGGCTGAGGAAACCGGTCACCGCTATCTCTCGGTGCGATTCGGTAATGTCATCGGCTCACGTGGCTCGATGCTGCCAACGTTCCGCAAACTCATTAAAGCGGGCGGCCCTATCACCATCACACACCCAGAGGTGACGCGGTTTTTTATGACCATTCCCGAAGCTTGCCAACTTGTTATGCAGGCCGGTGCGCACGGCAGGCCGGGTGAAGTGTTAATTCTGGACATGGGTGAGCCGGTGAAAATCATCGACATTGCCCGCCGCATGATCGCAGAATCGGGTCAGGATATAAAGATTATCTACACCGGTTTGCGCCCGGGTGAAAAACTGCACGAGGATTTAATCGGGTCGAACGAGCAAGACGATCGACCCTTCCACCCGAAGATTTCACACGCTCGAGTTGACACACTGTCACGCGACAGACTGTCACGCGACGGTTGGTTTGCGCGCCTCTCTGAGCGGGAGAGCGATGTCTCGCTCGGTGCAGGGGACGCGAGAATTACTCCGATAACAACCTCTATCCCGGTGATTGACTCCTAATGTTTCTAAGTGCACTTCCCAATTTGCTTCTGATTACAGCGCTGACGCTAGTGATTAGTCTGCTTGTGCAGATTCCGCTGCGCCCCCTGCTGCGCAAATGGGGAGTGCTCGACGTAGCTAATGCGCGATCCTCCCACTCTGGCACGGTTTTGCGCGGCCTGGGGCTGGGGGTGTGGGTTGCATCTCTTGCGGGTGCCGCCGCCGCATGGCTGCTCGGCTTCTTCACGTCGGCGCAGGTGGCTGCGTGGCTCAGTGTGCCGGGCTTGGTGCTATTGCCGGCCCTGGCCATGCTGCTGCTCAGCCCGGCACTCGGCTTGCTTGAAGATTTGCGTGGCCTGTCAATTGGTGCGCGGTCAGTCGCGCAACTGTTAATTGCAGTCGCAGTTGCAGTGCCAGCTTTTTTTCTTGCGGATCTGCCCGTAATCGCTCGCCTTTTGTTGTTCGTTTTCGGGATACTGTTCGTTTCCTCGTTCATTAACGTTGCGAACTTTATGGACGGTTTGAACGGCATTTCTTCGCTGCACGGTCTTATTGCAGGCGCCGCATTTTTTATTATCGGCGCGATTAGCTCAACTCTGTGGTTGATGGCTGCTGGTCTCATTCTGGCGGCGAGCTTTGCGGGCTTTCTGCCGTGGAACTTGAAAGGCTACGGCTTTTTGGGAGATGTAGGCAGCTATCTGCTTGGCGCTGGCATCATAACCATCAGCTGGCTCTCGCTCCTGTCCGGTGTGCCGCTGCTGGCAGCTATCGGACCCACCGTTGTGTACTTTGGTGACGTTGGGTGGACGCTCATTCGACGCTACCGGCGTGGCGAGAAGCTGGGGGAGGCGCATAAAGAGCACGTCTATCAGCGTCTGCAGCAGTCGGGCATGAGCCACCTCAAAGCCTCTCTGATCGTCGCCGGGTGCACTGCAGCAGCGAGCATCTTAGGTATTTTGACAATGTGGTTTACCGGCTCCGTCGCCTTTGTTTGTCTCCTTATTCTGGGCTTCTTAATAGTTGTGTGCTACGTCAATTTGCCGCGACACGCCCGGGTTGCATCGGTTACAAAATCTGTGCAAAGATAGATAAGTTCAGCATTTCTGCGGCGGCATTGTGCCGTCTGCTTGAATCACTGCAGAGATAGTGCATAGTCATTAAGAAACTAGGCCACTCGCAGCGAACGATGCCAGCAGGTTAGTTCCTTAGCTGGTGCCGCTCAGGGCGGCGTTGACAGAAGACAACGGTGATCCTGCGATCCGCAAGGAAAACAGGAGAGTGTTGTTAAGGAAGACGTCCAATGCTCATGCCAAAAGTGTGAGTAAGACGCGATAGCAAGGAGAAAGTCATATGGCGGGACAAAAAATCCGCATTCGACTGAAGTCGTATGATCACGAGATCATCGACAGCTCGGCGCGCAAGATTGTTGATACAGTCACCCGCGCTGGTGCAACAGTGATTGGCCCAGTGCCACTCCCAACTGAGAAGAACGTGATCGCAGTGATCCGTTCACCACACAAGTACAAGGACAGCCGCGAGCACTTCGAGAAGCGCACCCACAAGCGCCTCATCGACATTGTCGATCCAACCCCGAAGGCAGTTGAGTCGCTAATGCGTATCGACCTGCCGGCTGACGTCAACATCGAGATCAAGCTTTAAGAGGAATCATGTCTGCAGCAAATAAGACTGTTAAGGGTCTGCTGGGCACGAAGCTTGGCATGACTCAGGTATGGGATGAGAACGGCGCAGTTGTGCCGGTAACCGTAATTGAGGTAGCACCTAACGTTGTTACCCAGATTCGCACCCCAGAGGTTGATGGCTACGCAGCGGTACAGATCGCTGCTGGTGCAATCGACCCACGCAAGGTGACTAAGCCACTGGCTGGTCACTTTGAGAAGGCTGGTGTTACTCCACGTCGTCACCTCACCGAGGTGCGCACCGAGAACGCAGCTGACTACTCACTCGGTCAGGAACTGACCGCTGGTGAAACCTTCGAAGCCGGTGAGAAGATCGACGTTGTCGGCACCTCAAAGGGTAAGGGCTTCGCAGGCACCATGAAGCGCCACAACTTCAAGGGTGTGGGCGCATCACACGGTCAACACCGTAATCACCGCAAGCCAGGTTCTATCGGCGGTGCATCATTCCCAGGTCGCGTATTCAAGGGTCAGCGTATGGCTGGTCGCATGGGTGGGGAGCGCGTTACCGTGCAGAACCTCACCGTTCATGCAGTAGACGCAGAAAAGGGTCTGATTCTGGTGAAGGGCGCTGTTCCTGGCGCTAAGGGCCGTCTTGTATTCGTTCGCAACGCAGTTAAGGGGGCCTAGCACATGGCAACCAAGCTTGACGTAATCGACGCAGCAGGCAAGAAGGCGGGCTCGGTTGAGCTGCCAGAGGGTCTGTTCAACGTTGAGACCAACGTTCCGCTGATTCACCAGGTAGTGACCGCTCAGCTCGCAGCTGCGCGCCAGGGCACACACAAAGCTAAGAACCGCGGAGAAGTTTCTGGTTCAGGCATTAAGCCGTTTAAGCAGAAGGGCACCGGCCGTGCGCGTCAGGGCTCTATCCGTCAGCCAGAGCATCGCGGTGGTGGTACCGTTCACGGTCCTGTGCCTCGCGACTATGCACAGCGCACCCCAAAGAAAATGATTGCTGCCGCTGTTAAGGGGCTGCTATCAGATCGTGCGCGCGGTGGTCGTTTGCACGTGGTTGAAAGTTTTGGTGTTGCTGATAAGCCGAGCACCAAGGCTGCACGCCAGGTGCTTGACGCTATTACCGTTGGTCGCCGCGTGCTAGTTGTGGCTGACCGCGACGAAGACACAACCATCCTGTCAGTGCGTAACCTGCCGAATGTACACGTAATCGTGGCAGATCAGGTAAACGCGTACGACATCGTTGTTAGCGACGATCTCGTGTTCACCAAGGCTGCGTTTGACGGCTTTGTTGCTGCGCGTACCGAAAAGGAGGCATAAACAATGAGCCTTAACAAGAATCCGCATGACGTGATCATTCGCCCAATCGTGTCAGAGAAGAGCTACGGCCTTATCGATGCCAACGGTGCTTACACCTTCGAGGTGCAGCCAGGCTCAAATAAGACCGAAATCAAGCTTGCTATTGAGCACATTTTTAATGTCAAGGTTGCAAGCGTCAACACTCTGAACCGTCAGGGCAAGACCCGCCGCACTCGTTTCGGCCTTGGCAAGCGCAAGAACACTAAGCGCGCTATCGTCACGCTGAAGAGTGGTTCAATCGACATCTTCTCGGCTGCGGTATAGGTCGGAAGCGAAAAGGAAATAGATAATGGCTATTCGTAAGTACAAGCCCACGACCCCAGGTCGTCGCGGTTCGAGCGTTGCCGATTTCGCTGAGATCACCCGCTCAACCCCAGAAAAGTCACTCTTGCGTCCGCTGCCAAAGACCGGTGGCCGCAACAATCAGGGTCGCATCACAACCCGTCACATCGGTGGCGGCCACAAGCGCCAGTACCGTGTGATTGACTTCCGTCGTCACGACAAAGACGGTATCAACGCTAAAGTTGCGCATATTGAGTACGACCCAAACCGTACCGCGCGTATTGCACTCCTGCACTACGTTGACGGCACCAAGCGCTACATCATTGCTCCTAACAAGCTGAAGCAGGGCGATATTGTAGAGGCCGGGCCAAACGCAGACATCAAGCCGGGTAACAACCTGCCACTGCGTAACATCCCAACCGGTACCGTTGTGCACGCGATTGAGCTGCGTCCGGGTGGCGGTGCAAAGCTGGCTCGTTCAGCAGGCTCATCTGTGCGCCTCGTTGCTAAGGACGGCCCTTATGCGCAGCTTCGTCTGCCATCAGGGGAAATCCGCAACGTTGATGCGCGCTGCCGTGCAACCGTAGGTGAGGTTGGCAACGCAGAGCAGTCAAACATCAACTGGGGTAAAGCTGGCCGTATGCGTTGGAAGGGCATCCGCCCAACCGTCCGCGGTGTTGTAATGAACCCTGTTGATCACCCACACGGTGGTGGTGAAGGCCGCACTTCAGGTGGTCGTCACCCAGTCAGCCCATGGGGTCAGAAGGAAGGACGCACTCGTCGCCCGAATAAGGAAAGCGATAAGTACATCGTCCGCCGCCGTCCAACGGGCAAGAAGCGATAGGTAGTAGGTAGGAGAACAAAGATGCCTCGTAGTCTAAAGAAAGGCCCTTTCGTTGACAACCACCTGCTCGACAAGGTGATTGCTCAGAACGAAGCTGGCACAAACAAAGTAATTAAGACCTGGTCACGTCGTTCAATGATCATCCCGGCAATGCTCGGTCACACGATCGCTGTTCACGACGGGCGCAAGCACATTCCTGTGTTTGTTACCGAAACCATGGTTGGTCACAAGCTCGGTGAGTTTGCACCGACTCGCACCTTCCGCGGTCACGTGAAAGACGACAAGAAGGGTCGTCGCCGCTAAGCGCGGTGACGTAAAGGAGGAAAAGAATGGTGGAGTCGATCGCACGCGTGCGTCATATCCGCGTAACACCTCAGAAGGCCCGTCGCGTCGTGAACCTCGTGCGTGGCAAGAACGCTCAGGAAGCTCTTGCCATCTTGAAGTTCGCCCCGCAGGCAGCTTCTGAGCCGGTGTACAAACTCGTTGCCTCAGCGATTGCTAATGCTCGTGTAAAGGCTGACAACGAAAATCTTCCTCTCAACGAGGATGAGCTTGTTGTCGCTCGTGCTTTCGTGGATGAGGGTGCAACCCTCAAGCGTTTCCGCCCACGTGCACAGGGCCGTGCGTTCCGTATCAACAAACGCACCAGCCACATCACAGTAGTAGTTGCTACTCCTGAGGCTGTAAAGAAGGGAGCCAAGTAAATGGGCCAGAAAATTCATCCATATGGCTTCCGTCTGGGCGTAACCACTGACCATGTGTCACGCTGGTTCTCAGACTCAACTAAGCCAGGTCAGCGCTACGCCGACTATCTCGCTGAGGATGCAAAAATCCGCAAGTTCTTGGGTGAGACCCTTGATCGTGCTGGTGTCAGCCGCATCCAGATCGAGCGCACTCGCGACCGTGTGCGTGTAGATATTTTCTCTGCACGTCCGGGCATTGTTATTGGCCGCGGCGGTGCTGAGGCTGAGCGTGTGCGCGGTCAGCTTGAGAAGCTCACCGGCAAGCAGATTCAGCTGAACATCCTTGAGGTAAAGAACCCAGAGGCTGATGCGCAGCTGGTAGCTCAGGGGATTGCCGAGCAGCTTGCTGCACGTGTGGCTTTCCGTCGTGCAATGCGCAAGGGTCTGCAGGGAGCTTTGCGTGCTGGCGCTAAGGGTATTCGTATCCAGGTTTCAGGCCGTCTTGGCGGCGCTGAAATGAGCCGTTCAGAGTTCTACCGTGAAGGCCGTGTGCCACTGCACACCCTGCGCGCGAACATTGACTACGGTTTCTATGAAGCAAAAACTACCTTCGGTCGCATTGGCGTGAAGGTTTGGATCTACAAGGGCGATATCACCAACAAGGAGCTCGCACGCGAAGAGGCTGCTAAGAAGCCTGCTCGCGGTGGCCGTGGTGGTGACCGCCGTCGTGGCCCACGTCGTGAGGCTGCGAAGGAAGCTGCGCCTGCCGCAGCAGGAGCGGAGAACTAAGCATGCTGATTCCCCGTCGAGTAAAGTACCGCAAGCAGCACCACCCGAAGCGTTCGGGTGCTGCGAAGGGTGGCACAACGGTTAATTTCGGTGAACTGGGCATCCAGGCACTGACACCGGCCTACGTGACCAACCGCCAGATCGAGTCTGCTCGTATCGCCATGACCCGTCACATTAAGCGTGGCGGTAAGGTATGGATCAACATTTATCCAGACCTTCCACTCACCAAGAAGCCTGCCGAAACTCGTATGGGTTCCGGTAAGGGTTCACCAGAGTGGTGGGTAGCCAACGTTAAGCCAGGCCGTGTCCTCTTCGAGGTAGCCGGTGTTGATGAGGAGCTTGCGCGTGAGGCACTGACCCGCGCTATTCACAAGCTTCCTCTGAAGGCTCGCATTATCAAGCGTGAGGAGGGTGACGCGTAATGGCAATCGGAAGCAAGGATCTCGCAATCAGCGAGCTCGATAAGTTCGATAACGAGCGCCTCATCGAAGAACTAAAGAAGGCTAAGGCTGAGCTCTTTAATCTGCGTTTCCAGTCTGCGACTGGCCAGCTTGAGCACAACGGCCGTGTACGCCACGTAAAGCGCGACATTGCGCGTATTTACACCGTGTTGAATGAGCGTAAGCTCGGAATCCGCGAAACCCCAGCAGCCGAAACAAAGGCTGCTAAGAAAACCGCTAAAAAGACTAAGCAGGCGGACGCCGCCGCTGAGACGAAGGAGGCCTAAGCATGGCTGAGGTTGTCGCACAGGAACAGCGCCCGTACCGTAAGTCACTTCGCGGTTACGTGGTTAGCGACAAGATGGAAAAAACCATCGTTGTAGAGGTTGAGGATCGCAAAAAGCACCCGCTCTACGGCAAGGTTATGCGTACCACCAAGAAGTACAAGGCGCATGATGCAGAGAACACCGCTGGTATTGGCGACTACGTTCTCATCGCAGAAACCCGCCCGCTGAGCGCTACAAAGAACTGGCGTTTGGTTGAGATTCTCGAGAAGGCGAAGTAAACCTTTTAAGGTTTGCTCAATAAAGGAGTAGCAAAGTGATTCAACAGGAATCCCGACTTAGGGTTGCCGACAACACCGGCGCCAAAGAGTTGCTCACCATTCGCGTACTCGGAGGATCTAGCCGCCGTTACGCAGGCCTTGGCGACACCATCGTTGCAACCGTAAAGGATGCAATCCCAGGTGGCAATGTCAAAAAGGGTGAGGTTGTAAAGGCTGTTGTGGTGCGTGCTAAGAAGGCAACGCGCCGCGCAGACGGTTCATACATCAGCTTCGACGAGAACGCTGCAGTGATCCTGAAGAACGACGGGGAGCCACGCGGCACCCGTATCTTCGGCCCTGTAGCGCGTGAGCTTCGCGACAAGAAGTTCATGAAGATCGTGTCGCTGGCACCGGAGGTGATTTAGTCTATGGCTAACAAGATTCGCAAGGGTGACCTCGTAGAGGTTATCAGCGGCGCTACCAAAGAAAACGGTGGCGACCGCGGCAAGCAGGGTCGTGTTCTTGAGGTGCTCACTGACAGCGATCGCGTTATCGTTGAAGGTGTTAACATCGTGACCAAGCACGTACGTGTTGGTCAGTCAGAGCGCGGCAGCAAAGAGGGCGGTGTGGAGCACCACGAGGCTCCTATTCACGTCTCAAACGTTGCGATTGTTGATCCTGAGACCAAGAAGCCAACCCGTGTTGGTTTCCGCGAGGAAGAGATCGAGAAGAACGGCGTGAAAAAGACCGTGCGTGTTCGTTACGCAAAGGCGTCTGGAAAGGACATCCCTAATGAGCACTAAAATCCAGCCGCGTCTAAAAGAGAAGTATCGTGCAGAGATTGTAGCTGCGCTGACCGAAAAGTTCGGTTACGAGAACCCAATGCAGGTTCCTGGCCTGGTTAAGGTTGTTGTAAACACCGGCGTCGGTGAAGCAGCTCGCGACGGTAAGGTTATTGAGGGTGCGATCGCTGATCTCACCGCAATCACCGGCCAGAAGCCAATGGTTACAAAAGCGCGTAAGTCTATTGCGCAGTTTAAACTGCGTGCTGGGCAGCCAATCGGCGCACACGTAACCCTGCGCGGGGATCGGGCGTGGGAGTTCCTTGATCGTTTGATCAACTTGGCTCTGCCACGTATCCGCGACTTCCGTGGCCTAAGCCCGAAGCAGTTCGACGGAAACGGTAACTACACCTTCGGTCTGACCGAGCAGGTTGTGTTCCATGAGATTGATCAGGATAAGATTGATCGTACGCGCGGTTTCGACATCACAGTCGTGACCACCGCAAAGACCGATGAAGAGGGTCGCGAGCTGCTCCGCCAGTTCGGCTTCCCATTCAAGGCTGACGCATAATTTAATAATCAACATTGGGCTGGGGTCGGCAGAGATTCTAAATTAGTTCTCTGCCGACGCCAGCGTCAGCGCGTTTACGGGGTTAACTCTTAAACGTTCCCAGCCCGGTGCAACCACCCAGGTCGTCGGCCCTGTAAGGCCAGGCGAAACCAGGCGAGAAAGAAGACACAAATGACAATGACAGATCCGGTCGCAGATATGCTGACCAGACTGCGTAACGCCAACGCGGCGCATCATGACGAAGTGTCTCTGCCAGGCTCTAAGCTTAAAGAGGGCATTGCAGAGATCCTGAAGCGTGAAGGTTACATTGCTGATTGGAAGGTTGCAGACGCACGCGTCGGAACCACCATCACAATGACCTTGAAATACGGTCCAAACCGTGAGCGTTCAATCGAGGGCATCAAGCGCGTTTCTAAGCCAGGCCTTCGCGTATACGCGCGCTCAACCGAGTTGCCAAGGGTTCTTGGTGGCCTCGGTGTAGCTATCCTGTCCACTTCCTCAGGTCTGTTGACCGACCGTGAGGCTGAGCAGAAGGGCGTAGGCGGAGAAGTTCTCGCCTATGTGTGGTAGTTCGTCATGTCACGTATTGGAAAGCTTCCTATCACCGTTCCTGGTGGCGTAACAGTCACCATCGACGGTCAGCAGGTTGCGGTTAAAGGCCCGAAGGGTGAGCTTACGCTGGAAGTTGCAGAGCCAATTTCTGTAGCTCTCGAAGACGGACAGGTTCTCGTAACCCGCCCGAACGATGAGCGCGAAAGCCGTGCGCTGCACGGTCTCACCCGTTCTTTGATCGCGAACAACATTATCGGTGTAACCGAAGGATACTCAAAGTCTCTTGAGGTAGTCGGCACCGGTTACCGTGTGCAGCAGAAGGGTAACAACCTTGAGCTTGCGCTTGGCTTCTCACACCCTGTTGAGTTCAACGCACCAGAGGGCGTAACTCTCCAGGTTGAGGGCAACAATAAGATTCACGTCAGCGGCATTGATAAGCAGGCTGTTGGCGAGGTAGCGGCAAACATTCGCAAGCTGAAGAAACCAGAGCCATACAAGGGCAAGGGTATTCGTTATGCGGGCGAGGTTGTGCGTCGCAAGGCAGGAAAGGCTGGTAAGTAACCCATGGCTGCATCAGTTAAACGCGCTGCGGGTCGCTCAGCGGCACGTGTCCGCCGTCACACTCGTCTGCGTAAGAAGATTGTCGGCACTGCAGAGCGTCCACGCCTGTCAGTGACCCGTTCAAATCGTCACGTTTTCGTCCAGGTTATTGATGATGCGAAGGGTCACACCCTTGCATACGCATCAACCATGGAAGCGGAGTTGCGCTCATTCGAGGGTGACAAAACCGCCCAGGCTCGCAAAGTTGGCGAGCTCGTAGCTGAACGCGCAAAGAGCGCAGGCATTGACGCGGTTGTTTTCGACCGCGGTGGCAGCAAGTACGTAGGTCGTGTTGCTGCTATTGCAGAAGGCGCTCGTGAGGCAGGGCTGAGCCTGTGAGCAACGAAACGAAGGAGCAGACAGTGTCTGAAGAGGTCAAGAACGCTGAGGCTGGTTCCCAGCAGGAGACCCGTAACGAGTCACGCGAAGGTCGTGGCCGTGGCCGTGGCCGCGGTGACCGCGATAACCAGCGTGGCGGCCGCGACCGCGCAGAAAACCCATTCCTTGAGCGTGTTGTAACCATCAACCGCGTTTCAAAGGTGGTTAAGGGTGGTCGCCGTTTCAGCTTCACCGCGCTTGTTGTAGTTGGCGACGGTAACGGTACCGTAGGTGTTGGCTACGGCAAGGCGAAGGAAGTTCCGCTCGCAATCTCAAAGGGTGTAGAAGAAGCTAAGAAGAACTTCTTCCGCGTCCCACGTGTGGGCTCATCGATCCCCCACCCAGTCCAGGGTGAAGCTGCTGCTGGCGTAGTTCTGCTGCGCCCTGCTGCTGCGGGTACCGGTGTTATCGCCGGTGGTCCAGTGCGTGCCGTACTTGAGTGTGCGGGCATCCACGATGTGCTGAGCAAGTCTCTCGGCTCATCAAACACCCTGAACATCGTGCACGCTACTGTTGCGGCGCTGCGTCAGCTCGAAGAGCCACGCGCGGTTGCTGCGCGTCGTGGCCTTGACTTCGACCGCGTTGCGCCAGCTCGTATCGTACGTGCAGAGGCAGAGGCGGCTGCTGCTGCGGCTGCTGCAAAGAAGGCAGGTGCGTAACAATGGCTAAAGCTCTAAAGATTACGCAGGTAAAGTCAAAGATCAGCGAGAAGCAGAACATGCGCGATACTCTGCGCTCACTCGGGCTGCGTAAAATCGGTCAGTCTGTTGTTCGTGAAGACAACAAACAGACCCGTGGCTACATTCTCGCTGTTCGTCACCTTGTTGAGGTAGAGGAGGTCGACGCATAATGAGCGAGACCCAGGAACAGCAGATTCTCAAGGCACACCATCTCCGTCCAGCACCGGGTGCTAAAAAGGCAAAAACCCGCGTTGGCCGTGGTGAGGCCTCTAAGGGTAAAACCGCAGGCCGTGGTACCAAGGGCACCAAAGCTCGTTACCAGGTGAAGGCCGGTTTCGAGGGTGGTCAGATGCCACTGCACATGCGCACCCCGAAGCTGCGCGGTTTTAAGAACCCATTCCGCACTGAGTATCAGGTAGTTAACGTATCTGCGCTCGAAGCTCTTTACCCGAATGGTGGCGACGTTACTGTTGCTGACCTCGTGGCAAAGGGTGCTGTGCGTAAGAACCAGCCAGTTAAGGTGCTCGGTGATGGTGACCTTAAGGTCAAGCTCGTGGTGGATGTTGACAAGGTTTCAGCGTCTGCTGCAGAGAAGATCACCGCAGCAGGTGGCGAAGTTAAATAGTTAACTAAGCACTAACTGAAAGCGGGTCGAGCTAGCAACCTAGTTCGGCCCGCTTTAGGTTTTCCGCCCTAGCGTGTAAGCTAGATGAGTTATGTTATGCGCGCATCAGTGCGCCCAAAAACCGTAAGGACACATATTGTTCAGCGCAATTGCTCGAGTCTTTAAGGCACAGGACCTGCGTCGTAAGATTCTGTTTACCCTGGCAATTATGGCTTTGTTCCGTTTAGGTTCATTTGTCCCAGCTCCCTTTGTGAACTATTCAAATCTGAAAGCCTGTCTTGTCTCAACGCAAGACGCTTCTGGTTTGTATCAGATGATTAACCTCTTTTCGGGGGGTGCTCTGCTGCAGCTCTCGATTTTTGCGCTGGGTATCATGCCATACATTACGGCCTCGATTATTACGCAGCTGTTGCGCGTGGTGATCCCGCACTTTGAAGCGCTGCACAAAGAGGGGCAGGCTGGTCAGTCTAAACTCACCCAGTACACCCGCTATCTAACGATCGGCCTCGGCATTCTCCAGGCAACAACACTGTTGGTGACTGCACGCTCGGGCTTGCTTTTTGGAGCTGTGGGCTCTGCGGCGTGTGAAAATCTGATCTCACCTGAGTGGTGGGCGATGATTATTCAGATCCTCACCATGACAGCCGGCACCGGACTGGTGATGTGGTTCGGTGAGATGATCACCGAGCGCGGCATCGGTAACGGCATGTCCCTGCTCATTTTCACTTCGATTGCGGCGGGTTTCCCGGGTGCGTTGTGGGCGATCCAGCAGGCACGCGGTTGGGAAGTTTTTGCGGTTGTGATGGTGCTCGGCCTCCTTGTGATGATTGCGGTTGTGTTCGTTGAACAGTCGCAGCGTCGCATTCCGGTGCAGTACGCGAAACGCGTTGTGGGCCGCCGCACTTACGGTGGCACCTCTACATACATTCCGATCAAAGTGAATATGGCCGGCGTGATTCCAGTAATTTTCGCGTCATCAATTCTCTTTATGCCTATGTTGATCACCCAGTTCAACCAGCCCGCACCGGGGCAGGAGCCAGCTGCGTGGGTTGTATGGATTCAAAACAACCTTGTTTACGGTGATCAGCCGCTCTACATGGCGCTGTTCTTTGTCTTGGTAATCGCTTTCGCCTTCTTCTACATCAGCATCACCTTCAACCCTGAAGAGGTTGCTGACAACATGAAGCGCTACGGCGGCTTTATTCCAGGCATTCGCGCGGGTCGTCCGACAGCAGAATATCTAGCATACGTGATCAACCGGATTACCAGCGCTGGCGCACTGTACCTCGGTATTATTGCGCTGCTGCCGCTGTTCGCGTTGAGCTTCTTCAACGCCAACCAGAACTTCCCGTTCGGCGGTGCTTCGATTTTGATTATCGTGGGTGTCGGCCTTGAAACGGTGAAACAGATCGATGCGCAGTTGCAGCAGCGCCACTACGAAGGGCTTTTAAAGTAACTTATGACTCAAGCAACTCATCTTTTAATCGTTGGGCCACCGGGTGCCGGCAAAGGTACGCAGGCGGGAAAAATTGCGGAACGTTACGGTGTTCCCGCCATTTCAACCGGTGATATTTTTCGCGCGAATATAAAAAACCAAACTCCGCTTGGCAAAGAGGTTGCTGCGATCATTGAGCGTGGCGAGCTGGTTCCAGATGAGATCACAAACGCGATTGTTGCCGACCGTATCGCGCTTGATGATGCGCAGCAGGGATTTCTGCTCGACGGCTACCCTCGCACAGTAGATCAGGTGCACGCGCTGGATAAAACACTTGAGCCGGCCGGCGGGCAGCTTGACGCTGTAGTGCTGCTTGAGGCTGACACCGAAGAGGTTGTGCAGCGCCTCCTGAAACGAGCAGTTGAGCAGGGTCGTGCAGACGATACCGAAGAGGTTATTCGCCACCGTCAAAATGTGTATGCTGCCGAGACCGCGCCGCTTATTGAACTCTTTAAAGAGCGCGGCATTTTGGTTACAGTAGACGGGCTTGGGACGATAGACGAAGTAGCAGAGCGTATCGCTGCTGCTCTGAAAGAAAAATTGGGTCGCTAAGTTTCATTATGGTTCGCTCACTCCGCAAATCTATTTATAAATCTCCCGCTCAGCTGCGACTGATGCAGGAGCCCAACCGCATTACGGCCTTGGCGCTGCAAGCAGCGAAAGAGGCCTGTGTGGCTGGCGCAACCCTGCTGGATGTTGATCGCGCAGCAGAGGCGAAGATCCGCGAGCTTGGAGCAGAGCCAAATTTCATGCTGGAGCCGGGCTACAAGCACACGATCTGCGCAAACGTAAACGACCGGGTTGTGCACGCTGTGCCGGATGATTACGTGATCCAGCCGGGCGATATTGTGTCGATCGATTGCGGTGCTGTTTTTAACGGATGGCACGGTGACAGCGCACTCACCGTGGTTGTTCCAGATCCTGATAATCCAGAAACTGTTGCCCGCCGTCAGGCATTGAGCGATCACACCAAAGAAGCTATGTGGCGAGCGATAGCCGCCCTCGCAACCGCTAAAGAGCTAAACTCAGTCGGCGGAGCGGTGGAAGATTATATTTCTGAAAACACCGATTATTCAATCGTTGAAGAGTACATTGGCCACGGCATTGGTCGCTCGATGCACGAGGCGCCGCCGGTCTACACATACTGGGTGAACGGTCGCACCGCAGAGGTAAAACCCGGTCTGTGTGTCGCAATTGAGCCAATCATCGCTGCCGGTAGGCCTGAAACCGTCACCGATAAGAATGACGGCTGGACTGTGCGCATGGCCGACGGCAAAGATTCTTGCCAGTGGGAGCACTCTGTCGCAGTGCACAAAGAGGGAATTTGGGTGCTCACCGCACTCGACGGTGGCAAAGAGGGGCTTGCGCCATTTGGTGTCACCCCGGTTCCCATTCCGTAAGTAAGCTATGAAAACTCCAAACATTGCTGTTGCAGAGCGCAGCCATGTGGGAAACTACCGCGCCATAAACGAGGATGCGGTGCTTACTGCAGCGCCTGTTTTTCTGGTTGCTGACGGTATGGGTGGGCATCAAGCGGGTGCGCTCGCAGCACAAACTGCTGTTGCCTCGTTTCGCGAAACAGTTGCAGGGTTTCCGGCTCTTACTCAGAGGGTGTTTGAACAGGCGCTGGCCTACGCGCGCCAGCGGGTTGCTAAAATCTCAGCCTCGGTGGAGGGGATCGCCGGCTGCACACTCTCCGGGGTTGCGGTAATTGCTGGGGAGAGCGGTTATGAGTGGTTGGTTGCGAACATTGGAGACTCCAGGGTCTACCTGCTGCGAGACAATAAGCTGTCGCTGATCACCAACGATCATTCACTTCTGAATGAAATGCTGCAGGCAGGTTACGATATTTCGGATCCGCGGCTGCCTAAAGCAAATATAATCACCCGCGCGCTGGGCTCAGACGCCTCGCAGGCGGATCTCTGGCGGCTTGAGATGGAACTCGGTGACCGGCTGCTGATCTGCACTGACGGGCTGTCCGGGCAATTAGATGAAAGCACTCTGCTGGAGTGGTTGCGCAGGGGATCGGTTGAGCTTGCCGCTGACCTGCTGATGGAGACAGTGCTTGAGGGTGAGGCGCCTGATAACGTCAGTGTTATTGTGCTCGAAGTTGCCACTGAGGGTGAGTTTTCAGAAGGGGAGCTGGCGCAGCTGCAGGCAGCGCTGCCGCTCGATTTTGAGCGTCGCCGCAGAGAACACCTCGCCAAAGATGTAACTCCATAATTTTTGCGGATCGCTGCGCGCGAGCTATGTTACCTGTGCTCTAGGCTGCGGCAGAAAAATTTAGAAACGCCGAGGAAAATGCGCTTCAATTAGACAAATTTCCTTTTGCGTGGTTCAATTGATCTTTGGTGCTTTGTGTCTACACGAAGCATTCGCAGAGTGATTAATTACTTTAAACGATTGTGAGTATATGGCCGCAAAAGAAGGCGTAATTGAGATGGAGGGTCGCGTACTCGAGGCCCTGCGTAATGCAAATTTCCGCGTTGAGCTTGATAACGGGCACATTGTGACCGCCCACATTGCCGGAAAGATGCGCAAGCACTACATCCGTATTCTTCCCGAAGATCGCGTGATCGTAGAGCTCACCCCGTACGACCTCACCCGCGGCCGCATTAGCTATCGCTACAAGTAAGTCTTCACGAAGTAACGGCCTGCGGCACCCCGCGGGTACGAAGACAGCGAATCTAAGGAAACATCATGAAAGTAAAGCCAAGTGTTAAGCGGATCTGCGATAAGTGCAAGGTGATCCGCCGTCACGGACGCGTCATGGTTATCTGCGAGAACCCACGTCACAAACAGCGTCAGGGCTAATTCCCTGCAGCGTGACGGCTCGCGAAAATCAAAACTAAATAATTACCAAGTGCATCGAAGACCCCACGGATAAAAACCGTGGGTGACACCTTGAGACAGGGGCTCAGGCACCCGGTGCGCTCCACACCTCTGACATAACAACAAGGAGAAGCCACCATGGCACGTCTCGCCGGAGTTGACATTCCACGTGAAAAACGCGTTGAAGTTGCTCTTACTTACATTTACGGCGTCGGGCGCACTCGCGCGCTGAAGACCCTTGCAGAAACCGGCATCGACGGTAACACCCGCGTGAAAGATCTGACCGACGATCAGCTCGTTGCGCTGCGCGACTACATTGAAGGTAACTTCAAGGTGGAGGGTGACTTGCGCCGTGAGGTTGCAGCAGACATCCGTCGCAAGGTTGAAATTGGAAGCTACCAGGGTCTGCGTCACCGCAGAGGGCTACCAGTGCACGGTCAGCGCACCAAGACTAACGCTCGCACTCGCAAGGGTCCAAAGAAGACCGTTGCTGGTAAGAAGAAGTAACCCACCCGTTTTTAAGCTTTCAGGAGAAACTTTCAATGGCTGCACCAAAAGCCGCGGCGCGTAAGCCTCGCCGCAAAGACAAAAAGAACGTTGTAGTGGGTCAGGCTCACATCAAGTCAACCTTCAACAACACCATCGTTTCTATCACCGACACCACTGGCGCTGTTATCAGCTGGCAGTCTTCAGGTGGTGTGGGCTTTAAAGGTTCACGTAAATCTACTCCATTCGCTGCGCAGTTGGCTGCTGAGTCTGCTGCAAAGAAGGCGCAGGAGCACGGAATGAAGAAGGTAGATATTTTCGTAAAGGGTCCAGGCTCAGGCCGCGAGACCGCTATCCGTTCACTGCAGGCTGCGGGTCTTGAGGTTGGTTCTATCACCGACGTTACCCCGCAGACACACAACGGCTGCCGTCCACCGAAGCGCCGTCGCGTATAAGGTGAGCACCCGATTTCTAGCGGTTAACCGTTATAAATCACCAAAATTATCAACCTTTTAGCCCGCATTTGAGTCATATAGCGGACTCATCAGCGAAAGGATTTTATAGTGCTCATCGCACAGCGACCAACTCTTACAGAAGAATCAGTATCAGAATTCCGCTCACGTTTTGTTATCGAACCGCTCGAGCCCGGCTTCGGTTACACCCTCGGTAATTCACTGCGCCGCACCCTGCTGTCATCGATCCCGGGCGCTGCTGTAACCAGCGTTCGTTTTGAGGGTGTTGCACATGAGTTCACCACCATCCCGCACGTGACTGAGGATGTAACCGAAATCATCCTCAACATCAAGGGACTTGTTGTTTCAAGCGAGCATGATGAGCCGGTAAGCGCCTACCTGCGCAAGTCGGGTGAGGGCGTTGTTACCGCGGCTGATATTTCAGCTCCTGCCGGTGTTGAAATTCACAACCCAGACTTGGTTATTGCAACCCTGGGTGAAGATGCTCAGTTCGAGCTCGATCTGACGATTGAGCGCGGTCGTGGCTACGTTTCAAACAGCCAGAACCGCAATGATGATGCAGAGGTCGGCCGGATCCCTGTCGACTCAATCTACTCACCAGTGCTAAAGGTTAGCTACCGTGTGGAAGCTACACGTGCCGGTGAGCGCACCGACTTCGACCGCCTCGTTGTCGATGTTGAGACCAAGCCAGCTATTAGCCCACGTGACGCAGTGGCATCTGCCGGTTCAACGCTTGTTGAGCTCTTCGGTCTTGCGCGTGAGCTGAACACCGCTGCTGAGGGTGTTGAAATCGGTCAGCCGGTTGTAGAAGTTGCAACAGACAGTGAGCTTGCAATTCCAATTGAGAATCTCGAGCTTTCAGTGCGCAGCTACAACTGCCTTAAGCGTGAGGGCATCAACACCGTGAGTGAGCTCGTAGCGCTCTCAGAAGCCCAGCTAATGAACATTCGCAACTTTGGTCAGAAGTCAGTTGTGGAGATCCGCGAGAAACTCACTGAAATGGGTCTCTCACTCAAGGATGCCGTGCCTGGTTTTGACGGTTCGAATTTGTACAGCTACGAAGAAGACAACTAATAGAGCTCGTTTAACGACTCATTCCTAGGAGTAATGAATTATGCCTAAGCCAACTAAGGGTGCACGCCTCGGTGGCGGTCCAACCCACGAGCGCATGATCCTCAATCAATTGGCTGCGCAGCTTTTCGAGCACAAGCGCATCCAAACCACTGAAACCAAAGCAAAGCGTCTGCAGCCGGTGGCAGAGCGTCTGGTGACTTTCGCGAAGCGTGGTGACCTGCACGCACGTCGTCGTGTTATGCGTCAGATTCTTGACAAGTCTGTTGTGCACGAGCTCTTCACCGAGATCGCACCACAGCTTGCTGAGCGTGATGGTGGCTACACTCGCGTTGTTAAGACTGGATTCCGCAAGGGTGACAACGCGCCAATGGCGGTTATCGAGCTTGTGCTTGAGCCAGTAGTAAAGAAACAGCGCGCTGCAAAGCCAGCTGAGGAGCCTGTTGCAGAAGAGGTCGCTGAGGAAGCTGCCGCAGAAGAGACCGTTGAGGCTCCTGCTGAAGAAGCAACTGAAGAGGAGAAATCAGAGTAATCTGCGCTCTATCTTTCTAAGAAGAACCCGTCACGATCGTGTGGCGGGTTCTTTTTTGTATAGCAAAACCAACTTACGAACGCGGAAAGAAGCTTTAACCGCGCGACTTAAAAACGGGGAATTGCAACCCGGCGCATCTCCGCAGGATCTGTTACTAGCTTGCCTAAAGCCGCACGGATTGATTCCGCATAAACTGTGCCACCGGCAGGGTGCGGATGGATCCCGTCGCCCGCTAAGAGTTCAGGGTGCGGTGAGACGCTACCCGTCCAGTCAGCTAGTGCAATCCCTCTATTTTCAGTGCTCACTCTTGCTAGAGCCTCGTTTACTCCCGGAATCCAATCGCGCTCAGCGTGCGCGTTGATCAGCACGATCCGATGTGTTTTAGCCAGCTCACAAATATATGCGAGATCTGCATCCGTAATGGCGCCGTTAGTGCCGAGCCCGAACACGACTGTTTCGCGGAGGGTGCCTGCCGCAGACTGCTCTTTTGCAAGCTCTAAGCCCGCAGTCATGGAACGAGAAACAGCGGCGTCAAGCTCGATCCCTGGGAACTCATCGTATAGCTCTCCCGCTGCAGCGAGCATCACTGAGTCGCCGATTGCGCTAATTTGTGTGCCGCTTGGGAGCACCGGAGCAGTTGGATCAAAATCAGCGGCCGCCTGGGCGGCTGCCTGCGCTTTAGCTGCCTCTTGTTTGGCAGCCTGCTGAGCGGCCTCCTGAGCCTTTCGTTTTGCCTCAGCCGCCGCCTTTTCGCCCCGCTCTATCGCAATCTGCGTGGAAGTTTTAGCCGGCTGATTTGCTAGTGCCCAGCCGGTCGCGGGGACGCAAACGAGAGTCACCGCTACAAGACAGGCCAGAATTAGTCTGGCTCTTGAATTGTGCGCGCGTGGACTGATCGCAAGTTTTACCACGCCACGAATGCCGTGGCGACGAATAGGCTGCTCAACGAAGCGGAAAGAGAGGTGTGCAATCGCAAAAGTGCTCGCAGCCACTATGACAGCGACGGTCAGCTGCCGCAGAGTGCCCTCGCCTGGGCCAAAGGCTGCATCAGTAATAACAAGGATCGGCCAGTGCCAGAGATAGATGCCGTATGAGCGCATCCCGATATAGCGCATAACCGGGTTGTCGAAGAGCCTGCCTGGGAGGCTCCCATCCCGCGTAATGACAGCGACTGTCAGCAGACTTAAGAGTGTGGCGCTTAGAATTCCACCTTGAAATATGAATGATGAATCTTCGTGCAGGGTGAAAGCAAGAGTAAGCAGCCCGCCTATGCCGATGACTGTTCCGGCCAGATACAGGGTTTGTTTCAGAAACCCAGGCTTACGGTAGGGGTGGGGCGCTGTGTGCAGGATGATTGCGAGCACCGCACCAAAGATAAGACCGAAGCTGTGGGTGTCGCTGCCGAAATAGATGCGGCTCGCCGCCGATCCGCCCAAAGACAGTAGGTGCATAGCGGTAGCCGAAAGCAGACCTAAGGAGCCGAGCACAGCAATCAGCTTGCGGCGACTTGGCCGCCTGAGCAGAAAGAGCAGCACGAGCGGAAGCAGTAAATAGAACTGTTCTTCAACACCCAGAGACCAAGTATTGCGAAAGAGCTCAGGCGTGTCTTTCGTGAAATAATCGGCACCGCTGGCAACAAAAAACCAATTGCTAACAAAAAAGACTGTAGAAAAAAGCTGCCCACCCAAAGCGTAGAGCAGATCGCCGCCGAAGATGCTTGCTACTGCGGAGCAAACAAGCAGTGTTAGGAATAGGGCGGGCAAAAGTCGCCGCGCGCGTCGCTGCCAGAACGCAGGTAGATTTATGCTGCCCGAAATTGTGTGTTCACGCAGGATGAGGGATGTAATCAGGAAGCCTGAAATTGCAAAGAAAACATCCACACCAAGAAAACCACCCGGCAGCGCATCAGGGAGGAGATGGTAAATCAGCACCAGGAGCACGGCAATTGCGCGCAAGCCGTCAAGGCCGGGGAAAACCCGATATTTAGCGGCTGCTGGTTTTTGGGGCTGAGACAATTGGTATCCTCACTGGCGTTTGAGGGAGCATAGATAATAATTATATGGAATTTGTCTGCTGCCCGATTCACGTGATAGTCTAAACCCTTGGTGCACGTTGTTGCGCCCGAATGTGAGCCCTCCGCCGGCACCAGCGCCTTTGCGAAGTGTCAGGAGTGGGATCCACGAACATCTCCATTTCGACAGAAAGCAGCACTTCAGTGACTCGCACATATTCACCAAAGAAAGCTGATCAGCAGCATGATTGGCTGATCATTGACGCAACAGATGTAGTTCTTGGTCGTCTTGCTTCACAGGCAGCAGCTCTGCTCCGTGGCAAGCACAAGACAACCTTTGCTCCGCACATGGACATGGGTGACTACGTAATCATCATCAACGCTGACAAAGTTGTTCTGACCAACAACAAGGCTACAAAGAAGCTTGCCTACCGCCACTCAGGTTACCCAGGTGGTCTGCGTTCAGTCAGCTACACCGAACTGCTCGACAAGAACCCTGAGCGCGCAGTTGAGAAGGCTATCCGCGGCATGCTGCCAAAGAACTCACTTGGCCGTGACCAGTTCCGCAAGCTGAAGGTGTACGCAGGTGCAGAGCATCCGCACGCCGCACAGCAGCCGACCGTATACAACATCGACCAGGTTGCACAGTAACCCCGCGGCGAGCAAGTAAAGGATTATTAAAGTGACCGAAGAGCAGACAGTAGCAGAGAGCTACACCACCGAGACCCCTGCAAGCGAAGCTGCAACAGCTGCGAATCGCCCAGCGCTCACCGTTCCGGGTGCGGCGATTGGCCGTCGCAAGCAGGCAGTTGCCCGTGTGCGCCTGGTTCCAGGCAGCGGCACCATCACCGTTAACGGCCGTGAGTTTGCAGAATACTTCCCAAACAAGCTGCACCAGCAGCTAATCACCGATCCATTCACCGTGCTCGAGCTTGGTGGCGCATATGATGTGACCGCACGCATCGTAGGCGGCGGCCCATCAGGCCAGGCCGGTGCTTTGCGTCTTGCGATCGCTCGTGCACTGAACGAGATTGACGCTGAAAACAACCGCCCAACCCTGAAGAAGGCTGGCTTCTTGAGCCGCGATGCGCGCATCAAGGAACGTAAGAAGGCCGGTCTCAAGAAGGCACGTAAGGCACCACAGTACTCAAAGCGTTAAGCGCTGGAAAGTATTACTGCAATGGCTCGTCTGTTTGGTACGGATGGCGTTCGGGGCCTAGCCGGGGTAGATGTTACCGCCGAGCTGGCGCTGAACCTCTCCAAAGCGGCCGCGTTCGTCCTCGGACGCGAAGCTCGCTTCGAAAGCAGGCGAGCCACTGCTGTGCTTGCACGCGACCCGCGTGTGTCCGGTGAGTTTATTTCAGCAGCGGTTGCTGCCGGCCTCGCCAGCGCCGGCGTCGATGTGTTAGATGCGGGTGTCCTGCCGACACCGGCTGCCGCATACCTTGTGGCAGATACAAAGGCAGATTTCGGGGTGATGATCTCTGCGTCACACAACCCCGCTCCAGATAATGGCATCAAGTTTTTTGCCCGCGGCGGAAAGAAACTCGCTGACGATATCGAAGACGATATTGAAGCCGCTCTCGCGCGCCCGCTGGCCGGCACAACCGGACGTGAGGTTGGGCGGATCCGCCGCTTCTCAGACGCCGAAGATCGCTACCTTGTGCACCTGCTCGGCACGCTTGAAGGGCAGCGCCTTGATGGTTTAAAGATTGTTTTAGACTGCGCGCACGGTGCTGCCGCCGGTATTTCGCCTGACGCATTCAGTGATGCAGGCGCTCAGGTGGTTGTTATCGGCAACGATCCAGACGGTTTTAACATCAACGACGGGATCGGCTCAACCCACCTCGAGCTCCTGCAAGAGACGGTGGTGAAAGAGCAGGCGGATTTCGGGATCGCGCACGACGGAGATGCCGATCGCTGCCTCGCCGTTGACGGAGACGGCAACATAATTGACGGTGACATGATTATGGCGATTCTCGCCCTCTCAATGTCAAACCGCGGCAAACTCGAGCGCAACACCCTCGTTGCTACCGTTATGAGCAACCTCGGCTTAAAACTTGCGATGGCCGATAACGGCATCGACATCGTTGAGACGGGCGTCGGTGACCGGTATGTGCTTGAGGCACTCAACGAACACGGCCTGTCGCTCGGCGGTGAACAGTCTGGTCACGTCATTATGAGCGATTACGCGACAACCGGTGACGGCATCCTCACAGGTATGCACATTGCTGCTGAAGTTGCACGCACAGGTAAAACTCTTGCCGAGCTTGCTAGCTGTATGCGGGTCTACCCGCAGGTGCTCGTGAACGTGCGCGGCGTTGATCGTAATGGTGTCAACGGTGACGAGGTTATCGCACAGGCTGTGCACCAGGCTGAGCTCGCGCTTGCGGGCAGCGGTCGTGTATTGCTGCGCCCGAGCGGCACCGAGCCGGTTGTGCGCGTAATGGTTGAGGCCGCCTCTGAAGAGCAAGCGCAGCAGCTCGCAGACGACCTTGCCGCAATCGTTAAAGAGCGGCTTGCGATTTAGTTCGCGCTAGAGTTTTCTAAGCAGCACTTTTTGGACGCGATGATCCGCCTCTTTCCGCAAAATTAGCGACGCACGCGCTCTGGTTGGGCGAATATTTTGGATCAGATTCGGCTGGTTAATGTCATCCCAAAACCCTAACGCGGTTTGAATCGCCTCATCATCTGACAGAGCTGCAAAGGGTTTAAAGTAAGAGTCTGGATCGGTAAAAGCGCTTTCGCGCAGTCGCAGGAAGCGCTCCAGGAACCAGCGCCGAATATCTGACTGCCTGGCGTCTACGTAGATCGAGAAGTCGAAAAGATCACTGACGGCAAGTGGGCGGCCGGCACCCGGTGGCTGCAGCACGTTAATGCCCTCGATAATTACGATGTCTGGTTGCTTAACAACGGTGAACTGGTCGGGCACAACATCATAAATTAAATGGCTGTAAACGGGTGCTTTCACCGTCGGAACACCGGCTTTAATCTGCGCGACAAACCTGAGCAGGGCGCGGCGATCATAAGATTCAGGAAAACCCTTGCGGGCAGCGATACCGCGTTTTTCGAGCTCTGCATTTGGAAGCAGGAACCCGTCAGTTGTGACCAGATCGACGCGCGGAGTTTCCGGCCAGCGCGCCAAGAGGTCGCGGAGCACGCGCGCTACCGTCGACTTTCCCACAGCAACTGAGCCGGCGATACCGATCACGAAAGGTGTTTTGCGCTCATCCTGCTGCCCTAGAAAGTTGCGGGTGCGACGGTGCATCTCTTGGGCAGCGATCGCATACTGATTGAGCAGCCGACTGAGCGGCAGATAAACATCGGTCAGCTCATTTGTGTCGAGCCGTTCCCCGATGCCTGACAGGCGCGCCAGGTCGCTATCTGTGAGAGGTGAACGCATCCCCTGTGCGAGCTCAGCCCACTTTTGTCGCGGAATCTCGGTGTAGGGAGAGGGGAGTTCGGCTGTTTGGCTGTGCTTCTCAGTCATCACTGTTAATCGTGCCAGACCTTAGCGCTGCTTCGCATTTGGGCGCGCCCAATGCCTCATCGTTTACGGAGGTTTTGCCGATTATTATTAGCGCTATGTGTGGAATAGTAGGTTATGTAGGCCCAAACAGCACCTCAGAGGTTTTGATCGCTGGTTTAGCGCGGCTTGAGTATCGAGGTTACGACTCAGCCGGTATAGCGATTCTTGATAGCGAGCATGAGATTGATGTGCGCAAACGCTCCGGGAAGCTAAAAGAGTTGCGTGAGCTGCTCAAAGACAGCCCAATAAAGCAGGGCAACACCGGTATCGGGCACACTCGCTGGGCAACGCACGGCGGCCCTACTGACGAGAATGCGCATCCGCACCTGAGCGAAGACGGCAGCGTTGCGCTGATCCACAATGGCATTATTGAGAATTTTGCTGAACTGCGCGAAGAGCTTGCTGGCGCTGAGTTTAAAAGCGACACCGACACCGAAGTTGTGGCGGTTTTACTAGGCCGTGAACTGGCGCAAACCGGCGATCTAGAAACCGCGTTTCGCAACATCGTAAAACGTCTGCACGGCACCTTTACGCTGCTTGCGTTTGCAACCGCAGAGCCGGGCAAAATTGTTGCAGCACGGCATCATTCGCCGCTTGTGATTGGGCTTGGCGAGGGCGAGAATTTCCTCGGATCCGATGTTGCCGCTTTCGTTGAGTACACTCGTCGCGCGATCGCAGTTGAAGAAGACAGCATTGCTGTGATTACCCCCGACAGCGTGCAGGTTACCGATTTTGACGGCAATACCGTAGCGACAGAAGAATTTGCGGTTGCTTGGGATCCGGCAGCGGCTGACAAGGGTGGCTGGCCGTCATTTATGGCAAAAGAGATCAGCGAGCAGCCTGAAGCTGTCGCAAACACTGTGCGCGGCCGCATTAAAGATGGGCTGGTTGAGATTCCAGAGCTGGCCGCACTCGGCGATGACTATCTGCAGAACATCAACCGCATTATCGTCCTCGCCTGCGGCACAGCCGCATATGCGGGTCAGGTGGGCCGCTATGCGATTGAAAAATGGGCGCGTGTACCGGTCGAGATTGAACTCAGCCATGAGTTTAGGTACCGTGATCCGATCGTGGACGAGAACACCCTGGTTATTTCAATTAGCCAGTCGGGCGAGACGATGGACACTTTCCTCGCAGTCAGTTATGCGAAAGAGCTGGGCTTAAAGACTGTCTCGGTGTGCAACACGCAGGCGGCAACTATCCCGCGTGAGAGCGACGCAGCGATCTATACGCATGCTGGCCCTGAGGTTGCGGTGGCGTCTACAAAAGCGTTTATGGCGCAGGTTGTTGCGCTCCAGCTTTTCGCGCTGCATCTTGGGCGGGTGCGTGGTGTGCTGGCAGACTCGGATCACCGGCGCGCTGTTACGCAGCTTGAGGCACTGCCGGATAAGGTGCAGCAGGCGGTTGAATCGCAGGAACAGATTCAGCAGCTCGCGCACTGGATGGCTGACACCAGATCTGTGCTCTTCCTCGGTAGGCATGTGGGCTTCCCGGTCGCGCTTGAAGGAGCGCTCAAGCTCAAAGAAATTGCGTATATTCACGCCGAAGGCTTTGCTGCCGGTGAGCTGAAGCACGGCCCGATTGCGCTCATTGATCACGGTCAACCCGTTTTTGTGTTGGTTCCGAGCCCCCGTACCTCACCAACCATGCACTCTAAGGTTGTTTCTAATATCCAGGAGATTCGCTCACGCGGTGCGCGTGTTATCGCGATCGTTGAAACTGGTGACACTGCGGTGCTGCCGTATGCAGACGAGGTAATTCGTGTGCCGCTGGCCGATCCGCTGTTTGAACCGCTGCTGCACATTATCCCGATGCAGTGGTTTGCGCTTGAGCTGTCAACTGCGAAGGGTCTTGATGTTGACCAGCCTCGCAACCTTGCAAAGTCCGTGACGGTTGAGTAAAGCTTATGAGCCAGGGGATTTTCGGCATCGGCTGCGATATTGTCGATGTGTCGCGTTTTGCGGCCCAGCTCGAAAAATCCCCTGGCTTGAAAGCGCGGCTCTTCACGAGCGCAGAGATTGGGCTTCCCCTACGCAGTCTGGCTGCGCGATTCGCCGCAAAAGAGGCGTTAATTAAAGCTCTCGGCGGTGATCACGGGCTGCGCTGGCACGATATTGAAGTGCCTCGAGTGGCAGATGAGCGCCCGAGTTTTTCGGCCACCGCGACGCTGCAACAGCGGCTTGCGGATCTCGGTGTCGCACGCCTACATTTGAGT
This sequence comes from Canibacter zhoujuaniae, assembly GCF_011752005.1. NCBI lineage: Bacteria > Bacillati > Actinomycetota > Actinomycetes > Micrococcales > Microbacteriaceae > Canibacter > Canibacter zhoujuaniae. Next base: position 175,690 of record NZ_JAAIJZ010000002.1, read on the forward strand.
CTCAGTCACGAAACTGAAACAGCCATTGCCTATGTGGTCGCGGAAGGGGGTTAAATGCGCACAGGAAGTATGCGTTTTGCTGAGGTGAGCCGTAGTGCTATTGCCCACAACGTGCGCCGTGTGCAAGAGGTAACCGGCGCGAATGTTATTGCGGTTTTGAAAGCCAACGGTTACGGACACGGTGCGAATATAGCTGCTGAGGCTGCGCTCGCGGGCGGTGCGCGAATTCTTGGGGTGGCTGACATTGAAGAGGCTTTAGCGCTTAGAGAAGCGGGATTTTTGCCTGATCGTGCAGACATTCTATGCTGGTTGCACGGCGCCGATGCAGATTTCACTGCTGCGGTGGCGGCGGATATTGAGTTGGGTGTCAGCCATGTTGAGCAGCTTGAGGCGGTCGCAAATGCTGCAATACAGTTGAATAAAACCGCGGTGCTGCATTTGAAGTTGGATACCGGCTTGAGTCGCAACGGTGCTGGCCCCGAAGAATGGCGCGAATTTTTCGCTCGGGCAGCTGAACTCGAGAGCACCGGCACTGTGTGGGTGCGCGGTATATTTACCCACCTTGCAAACACCAGTGAGCAAGCAGACCTCGAACAGGGCCGAGTCTTCGATGCGGCGGTCGCGCTTGCCAGAAAGAGCGGCATCGAGCCAGAACTTTTGCATGTGGCCGCATCGGCCGCTAGTTTCACAAGACCGCAGCTGTACTACAATGCGGTCCGCGTTGGGGTTGCAATTTACGGCCTCAGCCCCTTTGCAGATCGCACCTCCGCAGAACTGGGGTTACGCCCTGCGCTGAAGCTGATTGCAGAGATTGTTGCGTTGCGAGAGGTGCCTGCCGGCACAGGTGTGTCTTACGGATCCACCTACAGAACCGAGGCCGATACGGTGCTCGCACTAGTGCCGGTTGGTTACGCCGATGGAATGCCGCGTGCGCTTAACAACACCGACGCCACAGTCAGCGTCGGGGGTGTGAAGCGGCCGATTGTTGGGCGTATCGGTATGGATCAGTGTGTTATCGATTTAGGTAAAGAGCTTGGCGCGCAAGCGAGGCTCGGTGACAGAGTGGTGCTGTTTGGCGACGCAGCAGCTGGTGAGCCGCCGGTAGAAGAGTGGTCGAATCGTTTGCACACAATCAATTATGAGGTTATCGCCAGGCTCGGCGCGCGGCTGCATCGCATCGCTGCCGACTAATTCTCGAGCTTTCTAATCAGTTAGCTGGGCTAATTTTTATTCGCCCCAAATGCTGCTCAGGTAAGGTTGAAGGGTGCGCACGGATACCGTTACAGTCGAGATCAAAACAGCAGACCAAATGCATGATTTTGGTGTGCAATTGGGGCGTGTGTTGCGTGCCGGTGATTTGCTTCTTTTAACCGGCGAGTTGGGCGCAGGAAAAACCACGCTCACACGCGGTATCGGCGAGGGACTAAACGTGCGTGGGCCTGTTACCAGCCCAACTTTTGTGCTGGCGCGCACACACCCGTCGCTGAACGGTGGGCCACAGCTTGTGCATATCGATGCCTACCGTCTCGGCGACTCAAGCGAGCTTGAAGATCTAGATATCGACTTTAAAAACGCTGTCGTTGTTGCTGAGTGGGGAGCAGGGCTTGTTGATGAGGAAGCTGTTGCGCTCGAAATTGTGATTCATAGACCGGTCGGTGCTGCAACTGAAGCGAGTGCGGCAGCTGATGATATGGAGCTGGTTGAGCCGCGACTCCTTGAGATTACAGGCGTTGGGGAGCGTTGGCAGAGCGTAGATTTTGCCGCAATCGCCGCAGAGGAGAACTAATGCCAGAAATATATGCAAAATCTGGAATACTTGAAAATCTGGCAGGCAACCAGAACCTGATAGCTATCGACACCTCCCTCGGAAGCCTTGTTGCTGTTAACAACGGAAACAAATACTGGGAGTTTGGCAGCAGCGATCCACTCGCACACGCTGAGGTAATTAGCGAGTTAATTTCCCGCGCTCTGGATACTGCGGATCTTAACTCTGCCACACTCACAGGTGTTGTTATGGGTGTGGGGCCGGGCCCGTTTACCGGTCTGCGGATCGGTATGGCGGCTGCCACAGCCTACGCATTGGGCGCAAACCTACCGCTGCTGCCGGTCGTGAGCCATGAGGCTGGTGCGCTTGGAAAAGCTATCGAGACCGGTTATACAGGCGCGCTCGCTGTTGTGCAGGATGCGCGACGTAAAGAACTTTTTATTACCGCCTACGAAATTGCAGATGCGCATACAATTCCAAACCACTTGCGTGAGTCCTATGTAGTAAAACGCACCGAGCATCAGGAGAGCCTGCCAGAGTTTTGGCCGGAAGCTGTTTCCGGCGTGGGGCTGCTCAGCGCAGCACATTTGCGGCTGCAGGCCGGGGGAGAGTTCGGCAGCCGCGATCCGCTCTATCTACGGGATCCAGATGTGCGACCGCCAGCGGGCGTAAAACCGGTGGTGCGATGAGCGCAAATATGACGCTAGCTCCCGCTGCAGAGTCTGATGCCGCAGCGATTTTTGCGCTTGAACAGCAGATATTTACTGAAGACGCCTGGAGTCTTGCGCTGATAAAAGATGAGCTGACGGCAAACTACCGCCGTTACTTTAAACTTGAGCAAGACGCAAAGCTTGTTGGATACGCCGGTGTTTTAGTTGTGGGCGATGAAGCAGATGTGCAAACAATTGCGGTTTCTTCAGAGCTGCGCGGTCAGGGCTGGGGTAAAAAACTGTTGCAGCGCCTTGCAGATGAGGCGGTTTCACAGGGGGCGAAACAGATTTTTCTCGAGGTGCGGGCTGATAATCCCGCAGCAATCGGGCTGTATCAGCACAGCGGCTTTAAACAGATAGCGGTGCGACCACAGTACTATCAGCCGGCGGGTGTTGATGCTCTCATTATGCGGGCCCAGCTACCGCTCAAATGGAAGGAGATAGCGGATGCGCAGGATCGTTGATACGGACAACGCTGTTGTGCTGGGGATCGAAACCAGCTGCGATGAAACTGGTGTGGGCATTGTGCGCGGCCGCAAGCTCCTCGCGAATGTTATCGCTTCTTCAATGGACGAGCATGCCAGATTTGGTGGAGTTGTTCCTGAGGTTGCCGCGCGCGCACATCTTGAGGCACTGCAGGGCACAATTGCAGAGGCGCTGCGAGTTGCGGGTGTGACACTGCAAGAGATTGACGCTGTTGCGGTCACCGCTGGCCCCGGCTTAGCTGGCGCGCTGATGGTTGGAGTGGCAGCGGCGAAGGGGCTTGCCCTCGCGCTCGATGTGCCGCTCTACGGTGTCAATCACTTGGTCGGGCATGTTGGAGCAGAGCTGTTAGCGAGCGAGGCTGAGTTAGAAGTGCCGACCGTTGCGCTGCTTGTGAGCGGCGGCCACACGTCTCTGCTGCTTGTCAGAGATCTGGTCACTGACGTTGAAATGCTTGGCGAAACGATAGATGACGCTGCGGGAGAAGCGTTTGATAAGGTCGCGCGTGTGCTTGGGCTGCCGTACCCTGGTGGGCCGCATATTGATCGAGTCGCCGTTACCGGATCACCCACAGCAATTAAATTTCCGCGCGGGTTAACCAAAGCAAATGATCTAATTAAGCACCGCTATGATTTTTCCTTTTCAGGATTAAAGACCTCCGTTGCACGCTGGGTAGAGCGCGAACAGGCGGCGGGTAACACCGTTCCGGTTGCTGATGTTGCGGCAAGCTTTCGTGAAGCAGTTGTTGATGTGTTAATTAATAAAGCTATAGCGGCTTGTAAAGCCTACAGTGTGCCGCGGCTGTTGCTCGGCGGTGGTGTGGTTGCCAATGCGCGGTTGCGTGACTATGCAGAGGAGCGCTGCGCGGCGGAAGGCATCGAATTGCGCATTCCGCCGCTCAGCCTGTGCACCGATAACGGTGCAATGATTGCCTCGCTTGCAGCGCAGCTAATTGCGGCAGGGCGTGAGCCCTCTGGTCTTAGTTTCGGAGCCGACTCAACGCTGCCGGTCACTGAAATTCAGGTGTAGCTGCTAGAGCAGAGCACCAGTTGTGGCATCGACTATTGTTCTCACCTGTTTATTGTCGCTGCTGTAATAATCAACCTTCCAAGCTATTTGCCTGTTGTGGTGCGTGAGATCGAATTCATCAATTAGAGCGTCGGCAGGGAGTGCCGCAAAATTAGCTGCGGCAAGAATATCGACGGTGGCGCTTGCATATTTTGCACGATCGTCATTATCGGCCATTTCTGACTTGCTCTTGAACACAGAGGTGCCGTCAGCGCTAACAGTGTATTCAAGCTCATTGGTGCCATCGAATGCCTCTATATCCCAGTGCTGATCACTGCTATCAAATTCAGCTTTAATAATTTGGGCATTGTTTGATTGCTGCGCAACCGTATTTAACGCAGCTTCAAACGACTCACGAGTGCCGCCGGGCGCAACAGTATTGGCTGTAGCGCCTGTTGAATTTGTGTTCTGCTGCTGTGAGCCTGTGGTTGTTTTACTCTGGGTCGGTGCCTGCATCGTGGTTTGTGACTGTGCTGAGCCAGCACTTGGTTGGGCAGAATTATTGTTGTTTGAGAGCGCCAACGCGGTAATCCCGCTGCCGAGAGCGATACCGGTGATGCCAATCAACACCCCAGCTAAAATTTTTGTGTTTTTCTTCATCCCTAGAGACTAAAACGGCTGTCTATGAATTAGGTCAATGAAGAAAAAAAGAATGTGCGTTGTCTAAAAACTAAACAGCGCACATTCTTGTTAGCGACGAAGCTTTTAATTAACCGAAGAGACGTTTGGCGGCGATCTGTGCGCCCTCACCCAATGATTCAAGCTTTGCCCATGCGATGTCGGGGTGGATCCGCCCACCAAGACCGCAGTCGGTGGAGGCGATAACATTTTCTGGCCCGACGATATTTGCGAAGTTTTCGATACGATCCGCAACAAGCTCTGGGTGCTCAACTACGTTGGTGGCGTGGCTGACTATCCCCGGCACAAGCACCTTACCCTTAGGAAGCTCAATATCTTTCCAAATCTTCCACTCGTGCTCGTGACGCACATTTGCCGCCTCAAAAGAGTAGTACTTTGCGTTGATCTGGAGCATCAGGTCGGCGATGTGCTTGAACTCGATATCGGTAACGTGCGGGCCGTGCCATGACCCCCAGCAGAGGTGGAAGCGCACTCTTTCAGGGTCGATCCCCTCGAGTGCGTAGTTCAAGGCGTCTACCCGCAACTGGGTAAACTCACGATACTCATCGATGGTCGGCTCAGGATTGATTTGATCCCAGTTTTCGGCGATTGAAGGATCATCAATCTGGAGGATCAGGCCGCCATCAACGATCGCCCGATACTCTTCGCGCTGGCTTTCTGCCCAAGCCCAGAGGTGGTCGCGATCATTGCCGTAGTATTGATCAGCGATGCGCGCACCAGAGCCTGGCGAGAGCGCCGTGATAAAGCCATTTTCAACACCCTGTGCGTCTAGGGCTGAACGCAAGTTTGTAACATCGTTAGCAACAGCTTCGTGCCCCTTGTAGCTCAATGGGCCGGTAGTGGTGGGAAACGCGGTTGCAATTTTACCGGTAGTGATTGGATGCTCTGTATCACTGTAGGCTGCGGCAAAAAGATTGCGGTCGCGACGGTCCGGGAAGCTTGTGAGACGCACATTTCCGGGGGTTGAGCGCAGCGGCTGCTGCTCCCAGATTTCTGCGCCGGTTACTTCAAGACCGTTGGTGCGCTGAAATGAATAGGACCACCAGGCACCGTAGTCGACTGCGCTAGACATTGCTTTGCCGTATTCGCCGTCGCCCGGGATGGTGATTCCCGCGGCAAGCTGTCTCGCAACCAGCTGTTCGACCGCGTTTGCAAGCAGCTCATCAAACTCCGCAGTGCGTTCGAGGGTGAGACCGTCTTCGGCAAAAGTGCGGGCGGCGTTGGCTGCGATTAGCTCTGCTGAGCGTGGCAGGCTGCCGGCGTGGGAGGTTTCAATCTTGTTCGTCATTCTGTCTGCTTTCTCTAAAAGTGCCAGTGACAACAGATTAAAAACGAATAAATAGGGCTTCAAGCCGACTGTAGCATTACGTAATAATGGGCTGCCAGCAAACCGCTAACAGCCCATTAATCTTTAGGGTAGCGCCCTAGTTTCAGCTATTTTTCACAATTGGAAAAGCGCCGGTCTTAGGGGCTTCACCCTGATCGTAAATATCTACCGGGCTGCCGATTATGAGTTTGTCGGGGGTGCCAACCACGTCTGCGTCTTTACCGGTGTAATCAAACTGGTTCAGCACCCAGCGGATAGCTTCGAGGCGTGCGCGCTTTTTATCGTTTGACTTGATGACAGTCCAAGGTGCGTGCGGGGTGTCAGTGTAAAAGAACATCGCCTCTTTCGCCTCTGTGTAGGCGTCCCACTTATCGAGTGAGGCAAGGTCGGTTGGGCTTAGCTTCCACTGTTTAACCGGATCTGTTGAGCGAGACAGGAAGCGTGAACGCTGTTCAGCCTTCCCAACGGAGAACCAGAACTTAATCAGGTGAATATCAGACTGCACGAGCATACGCTCAAACTCAGGCGCGCTCCGGGTGAATTCGAGATATTCCTGCGGTGTGCAGTACCCCATTACGCGCTCAACACCGGCGCGGTTGTACCAAGAGCGGTCAAATAGCGCGATCTCTCCGCCGGCGGGGAGGTGCTGCACGTAACGCTGGAAGTACCACTGTGTCTGTTCGCGCTCTGTCGGTTTCTCAAGAGCAACAGTGCGTGCGCCACGTGGGTTCATGTGCTCCATAAACCGTTTAATCGCGCCACCCTTGCCCGCTGCGTCGCGGCCTTCAAAGATGATCACAACTTTCTGCTTATTTTCTTTTACCCACGCTTGGAACTTCAGCAGCTCAATTTGGAGTTTTCGTTTTTGCTTCTCATACTCCTTGCGACTAATTTTTTTGTCGTAGGGGTATCCGATGCGCCACGCATCTGGGTCGGCGTCTTCGGAGTCCGGATCTAGCAGGTGCTCCAGCTCAGAAATTTCGTCAATTTCGGGAGTAACGTCTGGTTGGGCGGCATCCGCCATTTCAAAGCTGTCGCCGTTAACTGACTGGGTGTGCTCTCCTGACATAGGGCCTCTTTCTATGTAGAAACGGGGATACACCCAGTTTACAGCTAATTTTCAGACTCGTTCTCTGGCTGAATTATTGGGATGCTGCCGGTGGCTGGTGCCGGTTGATCTGTGATAACTGGCGTGATTGCTTTGCCGAGTTTTGCGATTTCACGCGCGCGCCGCCTCTCGATCCGCATTTCTTTGGCACTCACCGCAATGATTATGATGATCGCGACCCAAATGCAGATGTAGAGCGGGTACTCCGCTGGGGTGATTCGTTCGCCGAGCAGCAGTGACACCCCCATAAGCAGAGCCGGCTCGAGATACGAAAGCATTCCGAAAGTGCTAATCGGAAGCAGTTTAGAAGACAGGATCCAGCTCACGAGCGAAGCGGATCCAATGAAAGCGACGCCGGGAACAACCAGCCAGATATTTGAGGGCAGCTCGAGATTTGACACCTGCGGCATGTACCAGATAATGAAAATTGATGCCGGAACACACATGGCTAGCATCTCCCAGAACATGCCACCAAGGTTGTTCATGCCTATTGCACGACGCAAAATAAAGTAGATAGGGTAGGTGCCCACAACCCATAAGGCCGCCGGTGACAGCCCGCCAGCGCGCACAACCTCTTGGGTAACACCCACCGCGGCAAGCCCGATCGCCACCCAATGCCAGACGCTCAGCTTATCTTTATACAAAACTCGGCCGACAACCACCAGCGCGAGCGGCAGCAGCAAGAATCCGAGCGCAACCTGCAGACCGAGACCGTTCATCGGTCCGTAAGCAAACAACCACAGTTGCGAGGTGAGGATCGATCCGCACAAAATAAGCGCCAAAAAACGCACCGGTTTTGCGCACAGGTGCCGCCAGCTGTCAGCGATAAGCTGCGGCTGCCGTTGCGCCGCAAAGAGAGCAATCAGCGATAGCACGCCGAGCGGCAGGCGCATCGCCACCAAAAAAGCCGGATCCAGCGGATCGATTAGTGGCGTCCAGAGGTAGAGCAGCCCGAAACCAAGCGAACTTAAAACAGACAGGAGTGTGCCGCGGCCGATCGCGTATTCCTGCTGTTGCGCGGCGCTCATGCTCGTTATTGCTATGCGCTAGTGAGATCGTAGGCTGCGATAATCTCGCCGTATTCGGTTTCACCCTCAGGCTTGAAACCAACGTTCAGGAAGAACTGCTCAGGCCCCTCATCGCCTGCTTCGTAAAGCACTGTGAGCTTTTCAATTCCGCGCGACCGTGCCTCTTTGATGAGCTCGTTTACGATAAATGTGCCAACACCGGTGCCCTGCTGCTTGGCATCAACGTTGATGCGCCAGAGCGCCGCACGGAACTCAGGGCGTGAGTTCTCAGCATCAAAATTAGCGTGAATGAAGCCAACCACGCGGTCATCTCGCACGGCGACGCGCTGCCAGGCTGTGTTAGCTGGTGTGACCGCCAGAGCGGCGGCATAAGACACTGGGGTGATGAACTGTTCCTGGCCGGGTTTTAAGCTCAGGCGGTTTACAGCAACAATCGTTGAGGCACTTAGTTCTTCTAATCGCAGCTCGCTCATAGTAGCACTCTAGCGGATACCTATCGGCGGCGCACAACCGCTGTCAACTCCATATAACTAACAGCGAATGCGAGCAGCAGAAGAGGGGCCACAACAAACCAGGACGCGCCCGCGTTTAAGGCAGCGGCAGCGCCAACAGTGCTGAACACCAGGCCGAGTAGCGCGCGGACATATCTATCAGTGTGCAGCACCGGGCGGGGCGACAGGAAGAGTGCCCACACAACCACAGCCGCAAGCACCGCTCCCACAGCTACTGCGATTCCCGGCAGCGGGAGCGGCCAGCGCAAAAGACCCCAGGCTCCAATGGCAACAACAGCCACTAAGTCAAGTGCGGTGCGGATCGTGGCAATAATCGAGACTTGCTTGTCGGTGCGTGCCAAAGCCTGCTCTCCTTAATTATTTAAAAATTACGGTGCGGTCACCATCGAGCAGCACCCGGTTTTCAGCAAACCAGCCAACCGCCCGGCGCAGGGTGCGCGCCTCCTCATCTTGGCCCAGCTGCTGTAGCTGCTGCGGCGTGAAGGTGTGGTCTACCCGCACTACGTCCTGCTCAATAATAGGGCCTTCGTCAAGGTCTGTGGTAACAAAGTGTGCGGTTGCGCCAATAAGTTTCACACCGCGCGCGTGCGCCTGCCGATAGGGGTTTGCGCCCTTAAAACCGGGCAGGAAGGAGTGATGGATGTTGATTGCCTTACCGGCAAGCTCTGCGCAGAGCTCGGGGGAGAGGATCTGCATATAGCGTGCGAGCACAACCAATTCAATGCTGTGCTCGGCAATGATCTGGCGCACGCGATCCTCAAATTTCTGTTTATCAGCGTCGCCGGTTATTGCGATGTGCTCGAACGGCACACCGTAAAAATTAGCGAGCTCTGCTGGATCCGTATGGTTTGCGAGGATCAGCGGCACATCGATTGCGAGCTGGCCGCTGCGCTGGCGATAGAGCAGGTCATTGATGCAGTGGGTCGCTTTTGAAGCCAGAATCAGCGTGCGCAGACGTCTGCCCGCGCGCGTGAGCTCCCACTGCATATCGTATTTAGCGACGATTGGGGCGAGCAGGATGCGAAATCTCTCTTCAAAACTGTCGTCTGCGTTAACGGCGGAAACCTCGATGCGCATAAAGAAAATACCGGTATCGCCCGACGCAAACTGCTGGCTCTGCTCAATGTTGCCGCCAGCATTTACCACAGCACCGCTCAGGGCGTGCACGATTCCGGGCTGGTCTACGCATCTAAGTTTTAACACCCACGCCTGTTCCATAAGTAGTGATGTTACACGGCGCAAACTCCGATAGAATTATGACAGTCGCAACTGGCGTAAAGATGGCTAACCATCGGGGAGCGACAAGCATGAAAAGGCCGCTCGCCTGGGTCGCAAGAAATATTGCTACTTTGCTCCATTTGCAGCAACAGAGAGGTCAAAAATGTCTACCGATTCATTCTTCAATTTGCCGCTGGCAGAGGTTGATCCTGAGATTGCTGGTGTGCTCGATGCTGAGCTAGATCGGCAGCGCGACACCCTTGAGATGATCGCGAGCGAAAACTTCGTGCCCCGTGCTGTGCTCGAGGCTGTTGGCAGTGTGCTCACTAACAAGTATGCGGAGGGTTACCCGGGGCGGCGCTACTACGGCGGCTGCGAAGCGGTTGATGTTGCCGAAGATCTTGCACGCGACCGTGTTAAGAGCCTGTTCGGCGCAGCCTATGCGAATGTGCAGCCACACTCGGGTGCGTCTGCAAACGCTGCTGTGCTCAGCGCAATTGCTGAACCTGGCGATACTATTCTCGGTCTCGACCTGGCACACGGCGGGCACCTTACGCACGGTATGAAGCTGAACTTTTCAGGCAAGCTCTATAACGTGGTTGCCTACGGCGTGGACGCTGAAACTATGCGCATCGACATGGATAATGTGCGCGATCTTGCCCGTCAACACAAACCGAACGTGATTATTGCAGGCTGGTCGGCATATCCGCGTCAGCTTGATTTTGCACTGTTCCGTGAAATTGCTGACGAAGTTGGCGCCACGCTCTGGGTCGATATGGCGCACTTCGCCGGTCTCGTAGCCGCTGGCCTGCACCCCAACCCAGTGCCGCACGCACACGTTGTGTCATCAACCGTGCACAAAACCATTGGCGGCCCGCGCTCGGGCATCATTCTGACCAATGATCTCGATATTTACAAGCGTATTAACAGCAATGTTTTCCCGGGGCAGCAGGGCGGCCCGCTGATGCACGTTATCGCCGGTAAAGCTGTTGCTTTTAAGCTTGCGGCAACTGCTGAGTTTAAAGCACGCCAAGAGCGCACACTCGCCGGCGCAAAACTGCTGGCCGAAGCGTTGACCAGTCAGGAGTCGAAGGCTGCGGGTGTTGACGTGCTCACCGGCGGCACTGACGTGCACCTTGTGCTTGCCGATCTACGTAATTCAGAGATGAACGGCCAGCAGGCCGAAGATGCACTGCACGCTGCGGGCATCACAGTGAACCGCAACTCGGTACCGTTTGACCCACGCCCGCCGATGGTCACCAGTGGCGTGCGCATCGGCACCCCAGCATTGGCAACCCGCGGGTTCGGCGAGGCGGAGTTTGCTGAAGTTGCAGACATCGTGGCCAAGACACTGCAGGGGGCTGATCCGGCTGAGCAGCGCGAGCGTGTGGCGGCGCTGACCGCTAAATTCCCGCTGTACCCGGGCATTGAAAAACTTTTGAAGTAAATCTAGAACGGTCTCTCCCAGCTGCTTTGTGCGGTTGGGAGATTTCGACTGTGAGGAGAAGATTATGGCTGCAAATATTCTTGACGGTAAAGTTGCCGCCGCCGCGATTAAAGAGGATCTGCACGGCCGGGTTGCGGCGCTAAGCGCTGCCGGTAAGCAGTGCGGTTTAGCTACTGTGCTCGTCGGCGAGGATCCCGGTTCTAAGTGGTATGTTGCCGGTAAGCACCGGGACTGTGCTGAGGTGGGGATCGCATCGATCCGCCGCGACCTGCCAGAAGAGGTGAGCCAGGAAGAGCTTGAAGCGGTAATTCTTGAGCTTAACGAAAACCCTGAGGTGACCGGATACATCGTGCAGTTACCGCTTCCGAAGCACCTGAATACCGACAGAGTGCTGGAATTGATCGATCCCGCCAAAGACGCTGACGGTCTGCACCCAACAAACCTCGGCAAACTGGTGTTGAACGTGAATAGCGAGATCGATACGCCGCTACCGTGCACACCGCGTGGGGTAATAGAGCTAGCGGAACACTACGGCCTTGACTGGAGCGGTAAGCACGTTGTTGTGGTTGGAAGAGGTATCACCGTGGGGCGTCCAATCGGCCCGCTGCTCACTCGCCGCGAACACAACGCAACAGTTGTGCTCACTCACACCGGCACGCAGAATCTGTCCGAACTGCTGCGTGAAGCAGACGTCATAGTGGCTGCTTCCGGTGTGGCACGCCTAATTAAAGCTGCAGATGTGCGGCCGGGGGCCGTTGTTTTCGATGTTGGTGTGTCACGCGAGACTGATCCGGAAACTGGCAAATCGCGTGTTGTTGGTGACGTCGATCCGGCTGTTGCAGAGGTTGCCGGTTGGGTGTCACCTAACCCCGGCGGCGTTGGGCCGATGACTCGTGCACTGCTTTTAAAAAATGTTGTTGAGATGGCGGAGCGTGCCGCATGACCGAACGTCAGCTCTCACAGGAGTTGCAGCACGCGGCAGCACAAATTCGCCTGATCGAAGACTATCCCGAAGACGGCGTGCTGTTTCGTGATATCACGCCGGTGCTCGCAGACGGTCCCGCGCTCGCGGCCGTGGTTGCAGATCTTGCGGCGCACTGCCCTGAGTTTGATGTGGTTGCCGGCATTGAAGCGCGAGGCTTTATTCTTGCGGGTGCGCTCGGTGTGCACACACAGTGCGGTGCGCTCTCTGTGCGTAAAGCCGGTAAACTGCCCGCCCCGGCTGCAGCGGCCAGCTACTCACTTGAATACGGTGAGGCGACGGTGGAGGTGCAGCAGGATATCAAACCAGGCGCGCGGGTTTTGATTCTCGATGACGTTCTCGCGACCGGTGGCACAGCCGATGCCGCCAGGCGCGTCATTGAGGCAATAGGCGGCGAGGTTGTCGGGTTTGGTATGCTCTGCGAAGTTGCTGGCTTAGGCGGCAGAGAAAAACTTGGGGATCTGCCAATCCACGTGGTTTTCCCCTAACGCCCCTGGCGCTGTTCGGAGTTTATATGGTTAAACGCCTAGAGAGTGGCTCACCTGAGGTTAAGGTCGCGGTTACCGCCGCTATTAAGGCAGCAGAGAATGCTGGCGAGGCGATACCTTTTAACGATGATTCGCTGCGAAATTTGGATACTCGCACAGTCTTTACTACCGCAGAGTCTGTGCAGACGGAGTCTGGGAGTGCGCCAGCTGGTGTCGCTGTAGCCTGGGTGACTGCCGATAAAACACGGCTAGAGGCAGAGCTTTTCGTGCACCCAGAGGTCAGACGTCAGGGGCTTGGTGCTCGCCTGACCGCGGCGCTCAGAAACTATGCCAGCGAGAATAAAGCTGCCCTGCACTTGTGGGCGCACGGTGAGTCAGAAGCGGCGACAGCTTTTCTGGGGGCGCTGGGCGCGAGTCGCATGCGGCAGTTATTGAAAATGTCAACCCCGCTAGCTGGCTGGGCAAGCTGCTCTGCTGACGCCCATGTTGATGAGCTTGAAAAAAGCGGGTTTGCGGTTGCATCGTTCAACTATGAGCGGGACGCCAGCGATTGGGTGGCGCTTAACTCTAAGGTGTTCGCCGATCATCCAGAACAGGGAGCGGTTACCCTCGCAGCGCTCGAACGCTACACCCAAACGGATTGGTTTGACGCGACCGCGTTTTTCTTAGTGCGCCAGGAAGGGCGGCTGCTGGCCTACGCCTGGCTGAAGCTCACCAGCTCAGAAGCAGAGCTTTATGTGCTCGGAGTAGCTCGAGAGATTGCGGGGCGGGGGCTTGGTAAAAAACTCGTAGAGTTAGCAAAAGCGGTGGCGGCGGAGCGCGGCTATGCCGAGCTGACGCTGTATGTGGAGGGCGATAATGCGCCCGCCCTGAGGGTTTATAACAGCCAGAATTTTGCGCCGGTATGGCGCGACGGCTTGTATTTGCTGTCGCGATAGTTTCTTAATTCTGCTGCCTACGGTGCGGATAGTGCGCTAATTCAGGTGTGCCTGATAGGGTAGCTCTACTGAGGAATCTTTAAAGCTAACCTTTAAGCTTTGTGTACCAGTCCCGGAAGGGGATCAAGTTTGAAGCACACCGGAAAACGTCTGCGTGCTACGCGTCTTATCGCAATCGGCGCTGGGGCGGCACTGCTCGGAGCGACCTTAAATATCGCTCCGAATACGCACACGATCTCAGCCGCTTTTGCTCTTGATCTGCCCACTTGGTCAGATGTTGAAGCGGCAAAGCAGGACGAGGCGGCCACTGCTGCAAAGATCGCTGAGGTTGAAAAGCTGCTCGGACAGGTGCGCACAGAGGTCGAATCGGCGCAATCTGCGGCTGAGGTTGCATCGCAGATAGCGATGACTGCGCAGTCTGAGTTTGAGACGGCCGATCAGCGGCAACAGGCTTTATACGGTCAGGTAGAGGAGAAGAGAGCGGAGGCGAATCGTGCCGCCGATGCAGCAGCTAACGTTGTTGCGGAAATGTATCGCTCTGGCGGTGTAGACCGCAGCATGGAGTTCTTCCTCGAGGGTGACCCCGATGCTTCAGATGCGCTGCTCGAGCGGTTGGCAATGATGTCAAAAGCTACCGAACGTAACACTCGTGTTGCGCAGGAAGCGACGCGAGCACAGCTTACGGTCGCTGATTTGCAGCGCCAAGCGGAAGAGGCGGCTGTTAAGCGACAGGAGCTTTACGAGGTAGCGCAGGGCGAGTTTGAGGCGGCTGCCTCGGCTGTTGAAGCGGCACGGCAGCGCCAGCAGACAGCTGAAACCAACCAGCGTGTGCTGGAAACACAGCTGGCTGCGCTAAAAGACAAAACTGCTGAAACCGTTGCCGGATATCAGGAGCGTCTGCGCATTGAAGAAGAGCAGCGCCGCAAGGCTGAGGAGGAAGCGCGTCGACGTGCGGCCGAAGAGGCTGAGCGTGCCCGGCGTGCTGCGGCGGAAGCCGCACGACAGGAGGCTGCTCGCCAGGAAGCTGCGCGAAAAGCGGCGGCCAGCCAGTGGCAGGCGCCAGCCCCGGCGCCGCGGCCAGCCCCTCCAGCACCGGTGGTGTCTGGAAACTGGACAGCTCCGCTGACGCCGGGAAGCTATAGCGTCAGCTGCCCGTGGCGCTGCTATCCGGGACACAACGGTCACGACATGGCCACCTCCCCGTGGACTCCAATATACGCTGCCGGGGCGGGAGTTGTTATTGCTGCAGGCTATACGGGTATCAACGGCAACTATGTGTTTATCGACCACGGTAACGGTGTGCACACCTGGTACGCCCATATGGTGCAAGCACCATCAGTGAGCTACGGCCAGTGGGTAGGGCCCGGCCAAATTATTGGCTACGTTGGGTCAACCGGGTTGGCAACCGGCCCGCACCTGCACTTTGAAGTTCGCATCTGGGGCACCCCAACCCCGGCTGACGGCTTTATGGCCCAGCAGGGTATCTACATATAGAGCAAACAACAGTAAATAAGTTGGCTCCCGCCTGAGCATTTCAAGCGGGAGCCAACTTATATTGACAGCCTAACGGTTTAGTGACCGCCCTCTGACTGCAACCGTTCGATTGCCTCTTCGATGAGCTTCTCTGCGTCAGCAGCCGAACCCCAAGCATCAACCTTGACCCACTTACCCGGTTCAAGATCTTTGTAACGCTCAAAGAAATGCTCGATCTCCTTGCGGGTGTATTCAGGAATATCTGCAACATCCTGAATATGCTGCCAGCGTGGATCCTTCGCCTGCACCGCGATAACCTTGTCGTCACCGCCAGCCTCATCGCTCATGCGCAGCACCCCAACCGGGCGCACTTTAATGCCAACCCCCGGGAATACCGGGTAGTCGAGCAGCACAAGCACATCGAGCGGGTCACCATCTTCCCCGAGAGTGTTCTCAAAAAAACCGTAGTCGGTCGGGTAAACAAAGTTGGTGTACAGCACACGGTCGAGGTAAACACGACCGGTTTCGTGATCTACCTCGTATTTGTTGCGGCTTCCCTTTGGGATCTCGATAACGGCATCGTAGCTAGCCATCTTTTTCCTTTCATCGCAAAAACGCCTACTGCGCCAGTTTACTAAGTGCCTGTTTATTTTCCGACTACGCTTAAGACCTATGGGCGGTAAATTAGCTCCGGTTGTTGCAAAAACCCGTAACGCAGTGCGTAAAAACCTGCCGGAATTCGGGCCTCTAGTGGTCGCGCTCTCAGGAGGTGCAGACTCGCTCGCGCTCGCAGCCGCTGTTGCGTTTGAAGCGCCTCGCCGGGGGCTGCAAGCGCATGCTGTGGTTGTCGACCACCAACTACAGCCTGATTCAGCGCGCGTTGCTCGAACGGCAGCGCAGCAGGCTAGCGGCATGGGGTTAATTAGCGAGGTTCAGGCTGTCGAGGTGACATATTCCGGTAAAGGCATAGAGGCTGACGCGCGCCGGGCCCGCTATGCGGCACTCGCGGATTACTGCGCAAAAATCGGTGCTACCGCACTGTTTACGGGGCACACCAAAAACGATCAAACAGAACAGGTGCTTTTGGGCCTGGTGCGCGGTTCGGGAACTCGTGCGCTGTCGGGTATTGCGCCCGAACGGGGCATAATTAAACGACCATTTTTAAGCGTAACCCGCGCTGAAACAGAAGCTGCCTGCCTGGCGCAGGGGCTTAGCTACTGGAGTGATCCGCACAACGAAGATCCGAGATACACTCGCGTGCGTGTGCGCCAAACAGTTTTGCCAGTATTTGCCAGGGAGCTTGGCAGCGGCGTAATCGCGGGGTTGGCGCGTTCGGCGCAGCTTGCGCGTGAAGATGCTGATGCGCTCGACCTGTTCGCCGCCAAGGTGCTTGACGCACTACAGCAGCATGACCATTTTGTGCAGGGCGGGCAGGATACACCGACAGTTGTGCCGATCCGCACCCTTGAAAGTGAGCCGCGGGCGATTGCAAAACGTGTGCTGCGGCAGTTGCTCATCGATGCGGGTGCCGAAGAAGTTACTTTTAAGCACACAGAAGAGGTTATGGCGCTTTTAGAAAATTGGCACGGCCAGCAGATGCTGCAGCTGCCCGGAGTGCGTGTCTGGCGGCAGGGGAAGCGACTTTTTATGCTCCGTGTGTTGCAGTCAGCGGCACAGTAAACTGAATTTATGGACGCAAGCGCACTAGGAAACGAACTATCTGAAATCTTGCACACCGAGGCTGAGCTGAAACAGCGGCTGAGTGAGCTCGCACGCGACATCGAGGCAGACTATGGGGATCAACCACCGCTGTTGGTTGGTGTGCTAAAAGGCGCGGTGATGGTTATGGCAGATCTCGCTCGCGAATTGCGTTTTCAAGCCGAAATGGACTGGATGGCGGTGTCAAGCTATGGGGCGGGCACAAAATCTTCCGGTGTGGTGCGCATTCTAAAAGACCTGGATGCTGACCTAACAGATCGTGCAGTGCTAATCGTTGAAGACATCATTGACTCGGGTCTTACGCTGTCATGGCTGAAAGAGAATCTGCTCACTCGCGGCGCGAAGAGTGTCAAAATCTGCACAATGCTGCGCAAACCAGATGCGCTAAAAGTAGACATTGATGTTGAATACGTAGGCTTTGACATTCCAAATGAGTTTGTTGTTGGGTACGGCCTCGACTACGCCGAAAAATACCGCAATTTACGTGATGTGGCGATTCTCGCACCGTACGTTTACTCATAAAACTGTGTTTTTGTGCACGAATCTTTAGTTACTGTGACACTGTTTGCAGTTCGCCTCTGGCAAACATTCAGGCGCGGGCAGCATTTGCTGGGATAAATTAGGCAGCAACGATATTTTCGAAAGTGAGGCTTCTGCGTGGCTGAAGTTAAAAAGAAGCGGAAGTTTTTCCAGCGTGCCCCATTTATTTACGCGATGGTTGCGGTGCTGATTACCCTAATCGGTTTAAATATGCTGACAGCGGGCAATAATCCGCGCATTAGCACCGAGCAGGGGCTCTCCCTATTAGCAGACGCAGAACTAAAAAAAGTTGAAATAGTTGACGGTGAGCAAAAAGTAAATCTGGAGCTTACACGACCCGAAGAAAAAACCGGCGCTACCAGCGTCCACTTCTTCTACGTCGACGGCCGTCAGCCTGACGTTATCGCAGCGGTAAACAGCGCGAACATCGATGAAGAATTCACTGACTCGGTAGCTCGCCCAAGCGCACTGTGGACGATCCTGCAACTTCTGTTCCCGCTTTTGATGCTGGGGCTCTTATTCTGGTTCTTCATGAATGCTGCAGGTGGCGGCGGTCGAATGGCCCAGTTCGGCAAATCTCGCGCCCGACTTGCCTCGAAAGAAACCCCGCAGGTGCGCTTTACAGATGTGGCCGGCGCTGAAGAGGCCGTTGAAGAGCTTGAGGAAATCAAAGACTTCCTGCAGGACGCCGCACGCTTCCAAGCAGTCGGTGCGCGCGTGCCAAAGGGAGTGCTGCTCTACGGGCCTCCGGGCACAGGTAAGACGCTGCTTGCACGAGCGGTAGCGGGTGAAGCAGGGGTGCCTTTCTACTCCATTTCAGGCTCAGATTTCGTTGAAATGTTCGTCGGCGTTGGCGCTAGTCGCGTGCGCGACCTTTTTAAAGAAGCGAAAGCAAACGCGCCTGCGATTATTTTCGTTGACGAAATCGACGCTGTTGGCCAGCGCCGCGGGCACGGCATGGGCGGCGGCCACGACGAACGTGAGCAGACGCTGAACCAGCTCCTTGTCGAGATGGACGGTTTCGACCCGAAAGTTAACGTTATTGTGATCGCGGCTACCAACCGTGCCGACACCCTCGATCCAGCGCTGCTGCGCCCCGGCCGCTTTGACCGTCAGATCGGTGTTGACGCACCATCCCTAAAGGGGCGTAAAGCAATTCTTGAGGTGCATGCGAAGGGGAAGCCGCTTGCTCCAAGCGTTGATCTAGAAGCGGTTGCCCGCAAAACTCCCGGCTACACGGGAGCTGATTTGGCAAACGTCCTGAACGAGGCAGCTCTGCTCACCGCACGCTCTAACGCGCAACTAATCGATAATCGCGCCTTAGATGAGGCAATTGACCGTGTGATGGCGGGCCCGCAGCGTCGCACGCGCATTATGAAAGATCACGAGCGCCTGGTGACCGCATATCATGAGGGCGGTCACGCGCTGGTGGCGGCCGGTCTCAACCACACCGACCCCGTCACAAAAATCACAATTCTGCCGCGCGGGCGGGCGCTCGGATACACCCTGGTTGTGCCGCTTGACGATAAGGTTTCTGTCAGCCGCAATGAGCTGCTCGACCAGATCGCTTACGCGCTTGGTGGGCGCGTTGCCGAAGAGCTTGTTTTCCACGATCCAACAACCGGCGCGGGAAACGATATCGACAAAGCAACCGCAACAGCGCGCCGCATGGTTACCGACTACGGTATGTCAGCAACGCTCGGCCCTATCAAATTCGGCGATGCAGACGTGTCACCGTTTATGGGGGCAGCTGGAGGTGGCGCGCCAAAATACTCTGGGCAGGTAGCTCAGCGTATCGACGAAGAGGTGCGTGAAATTATTGAGCAGGCGCACAACGAGGCCTATGAGGTGCTCACTAAGAACCGCCACATCCTCGACCGGCTTGCTGCTGAACTGCTCGAAAAAGAAACTCTCGACCACAACCAGATTGCCGAGATCTTCAAAGATGTCGAGAAGCTCGCGCCGCGCCCAACCTGGCTGTCAAGCGCGGACCGTCCGGTTTCAACGCAACCCCCGATTGCGATACCCACTGCTGCTATAACCGATGTGCCGGTTGCTGAGATCTCAGAGGCGCAGGCAGACGGCGACGAAGAATCAGAAACAGAGTAATCGAAATGACTGTGGATCATAGGGCCGCAGCTGCAGCTGTTGCGCAGCTGTTGCACGCCCTTGGTGAGGATCCGACATCAGCCAGATTGAGTGGCACGCCAGCCAGGGTCGCTGACACTCTAGCCGAATTTGTTTCTGGGAAAAACCGCGACGCAGCCGCTGTTTTCGATACCGCAATGCAACTGGAGCAGGTTGCTGCCAAAGATGAAATAGTGGCGCTCAAAGGCCTGCAGTTCACGAGCCTGTGCGAGCATCATCTGCTGCCTTTTAGCGGCAGTATCGATATTGCCTATGTGCCAGGCAGTAGGGTTGCCGGTTTTGGTTCTTTCTCGCGTCTCGTGCAGACCGTCGCGCTGCGTCTGCAAATGCAGGAGCGCATCACATCGGAGATTGCTGACGGAGTGATGGCGGGGCTTGACGCCCGCGGCGTGCTGGTGTTTATAGAAGCCCGGCACGGCTGTGTTTCGGCGCGCGGCCCGCGCGAAACACAGGCAACCGCTGTGACGACCGTGTCGCGTGGCGTTTTAGATGAGCCAGCGCAGCGACTAATCGCGCTCGAACAACTGCGCAGGAGTGAGCCATGACACTTATTATGGGGGTGCTAAACCTCACCCCGGACAGCTTTAGTGATGGCGGTAGTTATGTCGATACTGCCGCCGCTGTTGCACGGGCGCGCGAGATGGTTGCGGCCGGAGCCGAGATTATTGACGTCGGGGGTGAGAGCACCCGGCCCGGTTCAGTGCGTGTCGACCCAGATACAGAGTGGGAGCGGATCGCTGACGTTGTAAAAACACTGGTGTCGCTCGGTATCACCGTGTCTGTCGATACCGTGCACGCAGCAACTGCACAGCGCGCGATTGCTGCGGGTGTGCAGTACATTAACGATGTTTCCGGTGGTTTGCACGATCCGAAAATTTTACGAGTGGTAGCCGACAGCGCAGCACACTATATTGCGGGGCACTGGCGAGGTTTTCCAAGCGCAACCGAGTATCGAGATCAGTATCGTGATGTGGTTACAGATGTTATTGCGGATCTTGCGGATCGCGTAGCTGACGCGATCACTGCGGGTATTGCGCCAGAACGGATCGTGTTAGATCCGGGCCTCGGATTCGATAAAAACACCGAACAGTGTTGGGAAATTTTAAGCCGCCTGCAAGAGTTTAAAGTATTGAACGTCCCGCTGTTAATCGGAGCAAGCCGCAAACGAATGCTCGCAGACCTCTTGCACGGTGCGCCACCAGATGCGCGAGATGTCGCCACTGCAGCAGTCTCCATGCACTGTGCTGCAGCGGGTGTGTGGGGTGTGCGCGTGCACAATGTTAAAGCTTCGAGCGATACCGTGAAAGTTGCGCAGAAACTGCACACTGTAAAAGCAGGTCTGCCTGCTGATATTCCCGCCTCTGTTGCGCAGCATAAAGCACCGGTCGCAGACCGTATAACGCTGACCGGTCTGGAAGTTTTTGCCCATCACGGAGTTTTCGACTTCGAGCGCGAAAAAGGGCAAAAATTCTTGATAGACGCAACGGTCACCCTCGAGAAGCTTGCCGGCGATGCGGCAGACAGTCTGCAAAACACTGTGCACTATGGAGATTTGGCAGAGGCTCTGCATAAAACAGCAGCCACCGCGCCGGTAGATTTGATCGAGACGCTTGCTGACCGTCTCGTTCATGTGGCACTGCAATTCACTGGTGTAGCGGCGGCAGAGATCACTGTGCACAAACCCGAAGCGCCGATCCGCAAGAATTTTACCGATGTGAGCATCACCATAAGCAGAGAAAAAATGGGGGAGCAGTGCGACAGATAGCGCCTATTTTGCTGGCCTTCGGTGCCAATCTCGGCGATCGTGCTGGTGCAATTCGTGCTGCGCAGGCTGAACTGGCCGCGCACCTCGAGATTCATGAGTTTGAATCTAGCCCCTTGCGTGAAACAATCGCGCTTACTGAGCACGGCCCCGACCCGGAAGCGCCGCGCTACTTAAACGGGGTGGCGCAGGCTGTCACCACCTTAGAACCTCTGGCGCTACTGCGACTTGTGCAGCAGGTGGAAACAAAATACGGCCGCACCCGCACAGCCCGGTGGGGAGATCGCACACTAGATATTGATGTGATTAGCTATGCCGGTCTGGTGCAGCGCACCCCGGAACTCACCCTGCCGCATCCACACGCACACGAGCGGGACTTTGTGCTGTCGCCGTGGCTCGCGCTCGATCCGAATGCGGTGCTGCTCAGGCACGGACGTGTGGCGAATCTGCTCGAGCGGATCGGCGATACAACACTTCCCTACACAGAAAATGAAAGCGCGGGTGGTGAGCGTGTATAACCAGACGCTACCGCTGCGGTGGGGTTTTTTGACAGCAGTGTTTGCCGTAGCAGCCGGCTACCTCGCGCAGCAACTGCGCACCAACTTCGGGCATCCCCTGCTCTCACCGAGCTATCTGCTGGCGGTGCTGTTAGTGGCTGTCGCAGTGGTGCTGCTGATCACGGGGTTGCAGCTGCGTAAGCGTCTGTTAGAGCGAGAGAAACGGCCCGATCCGTTTGTGGCAGTTCGGCTGTTGGCGGCGAGTCGCGCAGGGCAGATTCTCGGGGCATTCTGGACTGGTTTCGGGCTTGGTCTCTTTATTTGGGTGGCGCCGCGCTTGGCTGAAACGGCTGCCGAACTGTGGCTGCCGATGGTGGCGCTGCTGCTAACAGGAGCGCTGCTCTGGGTTATTGCACCGCTGGTAGAGCGGATGTGCAAAGTGCCGCCGGGCTCAGACGATGGAGACAGCGGGCGTGATGCGGATCCGGATACACTGCCCGATGTTGTTCCCGAGTCATTATCCAGTGAAGCGAAGCTCTGAGATAGCGCATTTGCTGCTTACTATAATGGGTCGGGTAGTCTTAAACTGAGGGAGACATTTATGGATGCGGTGCCAGAAGATCCCGAAATTCGGGCGTTTAAAACCACCGGTTCTGCGGTGAAACCACTCGGCCCGAAGGATGACTGGCCCTATGAGCGTGGCGTCTGGAATCGTCTTGATGCGCGTTACGCGTGGGTTGATTTGGTGGGCAATTTAATTCCTGTTCTCCTTTTTGCCCTCGTGTTTGTGCTGCCCATAATTGACGCGGAGCACGGGCTCGGTGGTTTTTTCGAGTGGATCCCTGCGTGGGCTAGATATATGGCGCTAGTTATCGCGGGGTTGTTTCTCTGTAACGCCGCCCTTGCCTTTAGGAGGGTGCGCACAATGGGCTGGGTGATGCGTCAGGATGATTTTGTGTTTCGGCGCGGCCTCCTCTTTCAGCGCACCAGTGCGGTGCCTTACGGGCGCTTGCAGCTGGTGGATATCAGCCAGGGGCCGCTGCAGCGTAAGCTCGGCTTAGCGTCACTAAAGTTTTTAACTGCGGCAGCAAGCGGCACACAGGTGCTGCCCGGACTGTCAGCTGAAGATGCTGATCGCTTGCGTGATGAGCTGATTAGCGTAGCTGAATCTCGACGCAGCGGGGTTTAAGCATAAATGGCTGAGATGACTCACGACTGGCGGAAGCTGCATCCGCTGTCACCTATTTTGCGTGCCGGTTTCACGCTGCTGATTGTTATTGGGTTGTTGCTAGCAAACATGCGAGACCTGATTTTAAACAATCTTTATAAAGTGCTCGGAGTTGACGATTATGCAGTCGAGGGCGGCGACCCGGTTGATGATGCTCTGCAGTTTGCCAGTCATGCGCAGCTGGGTTGGTTGATTATTACCGGCGGTGTTCTCGCGGTTTTGCTGCTGATCGCATTTTTTTCGTGGCTGAGTTGGCGGTTCACTAAGTTCCGGATCACCGAGAACACGATTGAGCTTCGCACGGGTGTGATCTTTCGCGGGCGCAAAGAAACAACGCTCAACCGGATTCAGGCTGTTGACTTAGAGCGGCCTTTTTTGGCTCGCGTATTCGGGCTGACAGCTCTGCGCATCGGCACAGCCGCAGGAGATATGCAGTTGCAGTATTTAGCGCACGCTGAGGCTGTTGAGCTGCGACGGGATCTTTTGCTGTTACTGGTAGAAAAAGAC
Organism: Canibacter zhoujuaniae; assembly: GCF_011752005.1. Lineage (NCBI taxonomy): Bacteria > Bacillati > Actinomycetota > Actinomycetes > Micrococcales > Microbacteriaceae > Canibacter > Canibacter zhoujuaniae. The sequence goes on from NZ_JAAIJZ010000002.1 coordinate 199,277, forward strand.
ATCGTGTCCGATAGCGATGTTGCTGCCGCCGTGCAGGAAGCTGAGGACGCAGGTGTGGCAGAGACGCAATCTTCTCTGCTTGCGGATCGCGCCAAAGACGTTATCGACCAAGATCTTGACGGCGAAGCATTAAAACAGGATACCGGGCGTTTAATTTTGGGCTATCTCCTGAAGCTGCCGCTTATTATTATCGTGCTTACGTTGACCGTTGGGTCAATTGTGCTTGGGTTTTTCATCAAAGATAAAGGTGATTCGCTCCTGCTCTTAATACCTGTTGTGGTGCCGATGCTGTTTGTTTTCGGCGCGCAGTTAATAGGAGCGTTGAATAAGCAGTGGAATACCGCAGTTCAGGTGCAGGAGCGCGAGCTAAGGATGCGCTCAGGTCTGACCACGACAAAGTCAGAATCGGTGAAGTTGGATCGTGTGCACACTGTTGCGGTTAGCCAGCCGTTGCTGTGGCGAATTCCCGGCTGGTACAAAGTGCGGATTTACACTTCAGGTTTTCAAACAGTCGGTGCTGGCCGGTCTTATGAGGTAATGCCAACGGCTTCAGCCTCCCAAGTGCAGCAGCTGGTGTCCTGGATTCTGCCGGGTCGAGTAACAGAAACAGAGCTTGCCCGTGTTGCGCAGTTTGCGAAGCTTGAGCCACTTAACTATAAAGCCGAGCGGAAGGCCTTCCCACTGCTGCTATGGTCTCCAAATCGAGAGGGTGCTGAGCTTATCTTTTCTGAGAAAGATAAAACACCGCTTCTGGCGCTGCGTGGCGGAATCGCCCCGCGGCAGACAAGCTTAATTAAACTCGAGCTAGCGCAGGGGATAACGGTAGCCAGCAGTTTCGGGCACAGGCTGTTTGGGCTAGCTGCGGTAACAGTGCACTGCACTGGTGCGGTAAATAAGAACACTGTGCACGCTCTCGATATTGCTGCGGCGAAAGAAGCGTTCACGAGCGTGAATAGCGAGATTGTTGAAGCAATTAAACGGGAGAGTATGAGTGCCGAATAAAAAGCCGGGACGCTTGGCTGTTGGCGTTGTCGGGAGCGGCAAAGTCGGCCCGGTGCTTGCGCGCGCGCTAGCCGGCGCGGGGCATGAGATTACTGCGATTACAGCAAGTGACGACGCCGCCCGCGAGCGGGTTGAATCAATGCTTCCAGGTGTGCCGGTTAGGCCCCTGGATGTTGTTGTGCGCAACTCCCAGTTGGTGCTTTTCGCGATTCCCGGGCACGAGCTGCCCCAGTTAGTTGCCGGTCTTACCACGGCAAAAATTTGGCAGCCGGGTCAGCTTCTCGTGCACACCGCACCAGAGCACGGATACTCAGTTTTTAGTCCCGCAACGGCCGTCGGAGCAATCCCGCTTGCGCTGCATCCGGCCCTGGTTTTCACTGGCACGAGCCTCGATTTAGCGCGCCTGAACGAGGCTACAATTGCAGTTACTGCGCCCGATATAGTGCTCCCTATTGGGCAGGCGCTCGCAGTTGAAATGGGCGGTGAGCCGGTTGTGATATCTGATACGGATCGCCCGGCATACGCCGACATGCTAGACGCCGCCCGCGAAATGAGCGCAGCAATTGTGAAACAAACTGTGAGCGGATTGCGCGAACTCGGGGTTGCAATGCCTGAGCGCATAGTTGCCGGAGTTGTGAACGCAGCTGTCGCAGAAGCCCTGCGAGTAGCGGAACAGTATTCGGCTGAATAATATTTGCGCATTCTCGTGTGCTGCGTTGCTCGGCACACCGCTTTTCTACGCTGTGATTTCAAGGCTAGAAAACAGCTGGAAGCGCTAAGATTGGCGGGTAAAGATTTTTATCAAATGGAGGATTGCTACACATGGGTGAGCAGCGGTCGCAGGCAGCAGAATCGGGTGTCGAACAGAACGTGCACGAGCAAAAAGCTGTGCGCATGGCAAAACGTGAAAAATTGATTGCTGCAGGTGACCTCGCAGGTGGTGCATATCCGGTCACAGTGCCGGTAACAGACACAATTCGCAATGTGCGCACTAAGTGGGAGCATCTGACAGAAAGCCCGGATCAAAAATCTGGCGAGGTTGTAGGTATCGCAGGCCGGGTTGTGTTTCAGCGGAATACCGGTAAACTTTGCTTTGCTGCGCTGCAGGCGGGTGACGGCACCCGTATTCAGGCAATGTTTAGCCAAGCAGAATTGGGCGAAGAGCTACTCGCAGACTTCAAGGCGCTCGTCGATCTGGGTGATCACCTCTTTGTTAAAGGTGAGGTTATCTCCAGTCGGCGCGGCGAGCTGTCGGTTATGGTCGCTGACTGGCAGATTGCTTCGAAGGCTCTTGCGCCGCTCCCAAACGCCTTTAACGAAGACCTCAACGAGGAAACCCGTGTGCGGCAGCGCTACCTTGATCTGATCGTGCGTGAGCAGGCGCGTGTAAACGTGCTGACGCGCGCTAAAACAATGGCGAGCTTGCGCAAAACCTTCGCCGAGAAAGACTTCGTAGAGGTTGAGACCCCAATGCTGCAGACGATGCACGGTGGCGCCTCAGCTAGGCCTTTCGTCACTCACTCAAACGCTTTTGACACTGAGCTGTATCTGCGTATCGCGCCGGAGCTTTACCTAAAACGTGCGCTAGTTGGTGGTTTGGAAAGAGTTTTTGAAATCAACCGCAACTTCCGCAATGAAGGAGCCGACTCAACCCACTCACCTGAGTTTGCGATGCTTGAGTCTTACCAGGCATACACCGACTACAACGGCATCGCCGACCTCACTCAAGAGCTGATTCAAAATGCTGCGCTTGCGGTTAATGAGGGCACAGACCGCGAGGGCACGCATGTTGTGAAGTGGGCAGACGGTACGCTCTTTGATCTTGGTGGCAACTGGGATCGAATCTCAATGTACGACACCCTCTCAGATGCCTGTGGCGTGAAGATTACACCGCAAACCTCAGCAGCTGACCTCCAGGCAATCGCCGATAAGGAGGGTGTGGAGGTGAAACTTCCGAATCACGGCAAGCTGGTTGAAGAGCTGTGGGAACACTTTGTAAAAGACGGTCTCGACAGGCCAACTTTCGTCATGGACTTCCCAGTAGAAACAAGCCCGCTGACCAGGCATCATCGCTCGATTGAGGGTGTTGTCGAAAAGTGGGATCTTTATGTGCGCGGTTTTGAGTTGGCGACCGGATACTCAGAGCTTGCCGATCCTGTTGTGCAGCGGGAGCGTTTTGTCGAGCAGGCAAAAATGGGTGCTGCAGGCGATGATGAGGCGATGCGCGTTGATGAGGAGTTCTTGCGCGCAATGGAGCATGGTATGCCGCCCGCCGGTGGTATGGGTATGGGCATGGATCGTCTGTTGATGGCGCTGACGGGTCTTGGTATTCGTGAAACAATTCTCTTCCCGCTTGTAAAGTAGGGTGGCAGGTATGGACTGGTTGAGTAACGCTGTTTGGTCGCTGATTCCGACAATTTTTGCGGGTCTGGTGCTCTGGATTATCTTGCGGGCTGTTTTGCGCGCAGATCGCACTGAGCGCCGAGTTTATAAGCAAATTGAGGCTGAAGAGCGGGCAAAGGCGGGGCTGCCTCCGAAAGAGTAGTTTATGCGTCTGCTCTTGCAACTACTGGAACAGTTGCCGCTTTTTGTTGTCGTCATCGATACGATTATTCGTATTCTTGCGCTTTTTATTGTGCCGCGAAATCGTCGCCCCTCATCGGGCACTGCCTGGCTGCTGTTTATTTTTGCGCTCCCGATTCCTGGCGCACTGCTTTTTGCCGTTATCGGCAGCAGGCGTTTGCCGGCGATCCGTCGTGCACGACACGACTTTATTCACGAAAAATTGCAGGCGGCGATTACCGACGCAGCTGTGGCGAGTTTCCCGCTGCCCCCAGAGCCGCGTTCGGAGGGGCTCGAAAACGCGGTGCGGATCGGCCGCGCACTTGGTGCATTCCCGATGCTCGGCGGCAATAAGGCCTCTTTGCACTACGACTACAAAGAGTCGATTCAACAGATGGCTGATGCGATAGATCTAGCTCAGTCGCACGTTAACGTTGAGTTTTATATTCTGGTTAGCGACAGCACAACTGAACCGGTTTTTTCTGCCCTCCGCCGCGCAACAGCGCGAGGCGTGAAAGTGCGAGTATTAATTGACCACGTCGCTGCAATCATGAACCCGGGCATGTTGCGCACCCGCAGACAGCTGCATGAGATTGGCGCTGAACTCTATTACATGCTGCCGCTCAGGCCCTGGCGGCTGCAGTATCAGCGCCCAGATCTGCGCAACCACCGCAAGCTGCTTACCGTTGACGGCTGCATTGGTTTTATGGGCTCGCAAAACCTCATTGACTCAAGCTACAACAAACTTAAAAACCGCTGGCGTGGTCTGCACTGGAAAGATCTGATGGTGCGCGTTGAGGGGCCTACTGTGCTCGCCTTAGACATGATGTTTCTAAAAGACTGGTACGCCGAGAGCGGGGAGCTGCTTGATTTTGCGACCGACGAGTTTCCTGTTGTGCACCAAGAATCTCGCTTAGAAACACAGCTGCTGCCGTCTGGCCCTGGTTATGCAACAGAAAACAACCTGCAGGTGTTTGTTGCGCTGCTGTACACTGCCAGACGCCGGATTAGCATCACCAGCCCGTATTTTGTGCCGGATGGTGCGCTTATGGCAGCCATTAAAGCTGCCACTGCGCGGGGTGTTGAGGTTGAGCTGTTTGTTTCAGAGATTGGTGATCAACCGGTTGTCTACCATGCGCAGCGCTCTTACTATGAGGAGCTGTTAGAAGCGAATGTGCGCATCTTCATGTTCCGGCCGCCCTTTATCCTGCACGCAAAACATTTCACGGTGGATGATGATGTCGCGGTTATCGGATCCTCAAATATGGATCAGCGCTCCTTTAACTTGAACTTTGAAATTTCTCTCGTGGTGCACGGAGCTGATTTTGTGGCAGACCTTGACGGTGTGAACGACTACTATCGTGAGCACTCTCGCGAGCTCACTCTTGAAGAGTGGAATAAGCGCAATATTTTTGCGCAGCTTGCTGACAATGTTGCCCGTCTCACTAGCTCTTTACAGTAGTAATTTTCAGCTCACGTAAGCCCTCGGCGAACACCGCCCAATTTCAAGCTAAACCCCCGTATCGTGGTAACCAGATAAACGGAGGAAACTATGTTTGAGAGATTTACAGACCGTGCGCGCCGTGTGATTGTGCTTGCCCAGGAAGAGGCAAAACTGCTCAATCATAACTACATCGGCACTGAGCACATCCTGCTCGGCCTGATTCATGAGGGCGGCGGTGTAGCCGCGAAGGCTCTCGAGCAGCTCGAGATTTCGCTCGAGGCCGTGCGGGAACAGGTGACTGAGATGATCGGTAAGGGGTCTCAAACGCCGTCAGGGCACATCCCGTTCACTCCGCGTGCAAAGAAGGTGCTCGAGCTCAGCCTGCGTGAAGCTCTCCAGCTCGGCCACAACTATATTGGCACCGAGCATATGCTGCTGGGCTTGTTGCGTGAGGGTGAGGGCGTTGCAGCCCAGGTGCTGGTAAAACTCGGCGCAGACTTAAACCGTGCGCGGCAGACCGTGATCCAACTGCTGTCTGGCAATCAAGATAGCGGCCGAGAGCCAGTGGCTGTCGGTGGCGGGGAGTCTGATGCTGCCAAAGAAAAGGGCTCTCAGGTTCTCGATAAATTTGGCACCAACCTGACACAGGCTGCGCGTGACGGCAAGCTCGATCCTGTAGTTGGGCGAGAAAAAGAGGTTGAGCGTGTGATGCAGATTCTGTCGCGTCGCACTAAGAACAACCCGGTATTAATTGGTGAACCGGGGGTCGGTAAGACCGCAGTTATTGAGGGTCTTGCGCAGGCTATTGTGAGCGGCAGCGTGCCGGAGACTCTGAAAAATAAGAAGCTGTATGTGCTCGATCTTGGCTCTCTGATCGCCGGTAGTCGATACCGCGGTGACTTTGAAGAACGCTTGAAAAAGGTGATGAAGGAGATCCGGACCCGCGGTGACATCATTATCTTTATTGACGAGATTCACACCCTGGTTGGCGCGGGTGCGGCAGAGGGCGCGATTGACGCCGCAAACATTCTGAAGCCAATGCTTGCACGCGGCGAGCTGCAGACTATTGGTGCGACAACGCTTGATGAGTTCCGCAAGCACTTTGAGAAGGATGCCGCCTTAGAGCGTCGCTTCCAATCGGTAATGGTGAATGAGCCAACCCCGGCGCACGCTATTAACATTCTGAAGGGGCTGCGCAAGCAGTACGAGGAATTCCACAAAGTTAAGATCACCGATGAGGCAATCGAAGCTGCTGTAAATATGTCAGCTCGCTATATTCAGGATCGCTTCCTGCCAGACAAGGCTATTGACCTTATTGATGAGGCCGGGGCTCGGTTGCGTCTGAGCGCACTGTCAAATCCGCCTGAGTTACAAGAGCTCGAAGAGCAGATTAAACTCGCTCGCGCCGCCAAAGAAAAGGCTATTGAGGATCAGGATTACAACCTCGCCGCAACAAAACGTGACGAAGAAAAACAGCTCACCGGTAAACGTCTGCAGCTTGAAAAAGAATTGCGGGCGGGCAACGGCGGCGAGTTTGGTGTCGTAACTGAGAGCGTGATCGCTGAGGTGCTGGCTAATGCGACGGGCATTCCAGTCTTTAAGCTGACCGCGGAGGAGACAGCTCGGCTGCGTTTTATGGAGGATGCTCTGCACGAACGCGTGATCGGCCAAAACGAAGCAATTTCAGCGCTTTCTCGCACGATCCGCCGCCAGCGAGCTGGTTTGAAAGATCCGAAGCGCCCCTCAGGCTCATTCATTTTCGCTGGCCCCACAGGTGTTGGTAAAACCGAGCTTGCTAAGGCGCTTGCTGAATTCCTCTTTGACGACGAAGACTCACTCATTTCTCTCGACATGTCAGAGTACGGTGAGAAGCACACTGTGTCACGTCTGTTTGGTGCAGCACCAGGATTCGTCGGTTATGAAGAGGGCGGGCAGCTGACCGAGAAAGTGCGTCGCAAGCCATTCTCAGTCATTTTGTTTGATGAAGTTGAGAAAGCGCACCCGGATATTTTCAACACGCTGTTGCAGATACTCGAAGAGGGGCGTCTGACAGACGGTCAGGGGCGCGAAGTTGACTTCAAGAACACTGTAATCATCATGACCACCAATCTCGGCTCAAAGGGCATTGCGGGCGGCCCGGTCGGTTTTTCAATGGGAGCAGACACCGAGGCCGGCTATGAAGCAATGCGCGGTAAGGTAAACGAAGAGCTGAAGCAGCACTTCAAGCCTGAGTTCTTGAACCGTGTCGATGAGACCATCGTGTTCCCGCAGCTGAAGAAGGACGAACTCCTGCAGGTTGTTGGTATCTTCGTACGACACCTGCGCGAGCGACTGCTCGACCGTGAGATTGGTCTGGAGGTTACTGACGCAGCCCGCGAACGTCTGGCTGAAGTTGGCTATGACCCTGCGATGGGCGCGCGTCCGTTGCGTCGCACTGTGCAGCGGATGATCGAAGATCCGATCTCAGAGAAGATTATTGCCGGTGAGATTACCGATAACAGCCTCTTGAAGGTTGATTTTGTCGACGGTGAGTTTGTCTTCGAGATTGAGGGCCAGCAGGTTGATGCCGGCCAGGCAGCGGCGGATGCCGCAGCAGCGATCGCGCAGAACGGGCAGGAGCAGTAGGGGTAGTACTGCGTTTAGAGCGGGGTGCGAGCTGTTTTCCATCTGCTGGAAACGGCTCGCACCCCGTTTTGTGATTTATAACTACCCGTCTGCTACAACAGCGCGGCCTGCGGCTCGGCCGCTAAACAGGCAACCACCGAGGAAAGTGCCCTCTAGTGCGTTGTATCCGTGCACGCCGCCGCCACCGAATCCGGCAGCCTCGCCAACGGCGTAGAGTCCGGGAATCACACTGCCTGAGCTGTCGAGCGCGCGTGAGTGCAGGTCGGTCTGGATACCACCCAGCGACTTCCGGGTTATCATATACATTTTTATTGCGATAAGCGGGCCGTGTTCTGGATCAAGCAGCCGGTGCGGTTTTGTTGTGCGCGATAGCTTGTCTCCGATGTAGCGGCGTGAATTGTGCACGCTCATCGCCTGCGCGTCTTTTGCGAAGGGGTTGACAAATTCATTATCCCGCGCCCCGATTACCCGGTGCACGCTGTCTGCATCAAGTAAATCTTCATCGGTTAGCGCATTCATCTTCGCCACCAGCTCGGTCACAGTATTAGCGCTAACCCAATCTTCGCTCCAATCAATAAATGCCTGCACCGGCGCAGGGACACCCTTCCCTAAGCGAGTTTTGAGCAGCAGTTTACGATCATGGTTTGTGATGTCGGGGTTTTGTTCACTGCCGCTTAAGGCAAACTCTTTTGCCGCCACTGTGCTTGAAACAATAAACCAGCTGTGGTCGTAGTCGGCAATAGCAGGATCGGTGCGCAACATGCGCAGAGTGCTCAAAGTGTCGTGTCCCGGTAAACCGGGCGCCGGTAGACGCCGCCCGAGTGCGTCCAACCACAGAGGAGAAGGGCCGGGCAGTATCCGAATTGCGTGCCCGGGCCAGACGGGATCCCAGTTTTTGACACCCTCGGTGTAGTGCCACATGCGGTCACGGTTAACCAGCCGGGAGCCAGCAGCTGCAGCAACATCAAGCATGCGCCCGTCAACATACTCAGGAACACCGGTGAGCATTTTGCGCGGTGGCTTTCCTAAGCGTTCTGGCCAGTATTTACGGATGAGTTCGTGGTTTCCGCCGATACCGCCAGAGGCGACAATAACATTTGCGGCGCGCAGTTCAAAATCGTCTACCACGGTGTTATTTGAGGCTTCGCCGCGGGCACAGTTATCAGCTGCGAGCACGCTGCCACGCACGCCTGCCACCCTGCCATCTTCAATGATTATTTCTTCGACCCTGTGCCGGTAGCGCACCTCAGTTTTCCCAGCTGCGACTGCTTCGTGCAGTGCGTCAATAAAAGGGCCAACAACACCTGTGCCGGTGCCCCATGGCACGTGAAAGCGGGGCACTGAGTTACCGTGTCCGGTGGGGCTTAAATCGCCCCGTTCAGCCCATCCAACGACGGGGGTCAGCTTAATTCCCACCTGATCCAACCATGACCGCTTCTCGCCTGCAGCCCACTCAACATAGGCGCGGCCCCATTTGGCCGCCCATTCGTCTTCCGGATGCTTCCCAGCAAGCCGATCCCACGCAGCAGAGCCCTTCCAATCCTGCCAAGCGAGAGCAAAAGAATCTTTCACCCCGAGCCGGCGCTGCTCCGGCGAGTCCACTAAAAAGAGACCGCCAAATGACCACCACGCCTGGCCGCCAAGATTTTGCTCAGACTCCTGATCAAGAACTAGAGTTTGCTTTCCGCCAAGAAACATCTCTCTGGCAGCGACGAGCCCTGAAAGACCCGCGCCGATCACAATCGCATCTACGTCGTGCGCCATATTAGTTCCTTCCGATAGCAGTATTTATCCTGCGTGCGCCCTCTATCACCATTTCTGGGGCGCACCCGACATTAAAGCGTGCAAATCCCTGCCCACCGCGCCCGTAGACATCACCATCGGCGAGTTTAATGCGCTGCTGCGAGAGGAGTGTTTGGGTGGGGGAATCTCCCAGACCAAGATTTCTTAAATCTAGCCACGCCAGATAGCTGGCGTTAGGTGTTGAGACTGGAATGGCAGGATCGAGAGTTTCGCGCAGCAGTATCTGGTTGGCCTCGATCCGTTCAATAGCGCGCTCAAGCCAGGCTTCGCCTGCTGTAAAAGCTGCAAGGTTACCGAGATAGCCAAAGCGGTCAAATCCAGCGTTGATAGGTGTTGGAAAGTCTGCGAGGATCGCGGTTTCAGCTGTGCCAGCGGCGATGAGGAGCGCGCACTTTGTGCCCGGGATGTTCCAACTTTTACTAGCTGATGTTGTGACGAAACAGGGCACACCGTGTTTCGCAGCGATGGGCGCGAACGGGATAAATGTCGCATCTCGGTGTGTCAGCGGGGCGTGGATCTCGTCAGAAACAACTGCAACGCGGTATTTTGCACACAGCTGTGCCAGGCGTTCCAATTCAGCTGCGCTCCACACGCGCCCGAACGGATTATGCGGGTTGCAGAGCACAAAGACGTCTACGCTTGCAGTGCGGAAATACTCTTCAAGAGCCGCATAATCAATGTCAACTGAAATCGTTTGACGGCCGTCACTTATCGCTATCGTCTGCTGCAATTCGAGCTGGCTGACTTTGGCCTGCGGGAGCGCTGAAAACATCACTGCAAAACCGTTATAGTTTGGGGTGTGCAGGGCGATATGCCCGCCATTTTCCGGTAAAAATAAATGCAGAGCATCGCGCACAGCCTGGTAAACGTCTCGGGTCGCATGCATCTGCTCTAACTTAAGATCCCAACCCCAGCGTCGCTTGGCGAAGGCCGCGAACCCCTCGCGCAGGCGCAGGCTTTCGTGCACGTAGCCGATACTGCCGCTCGCAATTGCATCCGTCCACGCATCGCGAATCTCTTGCGCTGGCGGAAAATCCATTTCAGCAATCCAGAACGGCAGCACATCGCTGTCAACCATCTGGTATTTTGCGTTGTCATAACGTGTGTGCAGCAGTGGGGAGGTGAGCTCATCCCAAGCTGTTCCGCTGGGTTCTGGCGCATTTGAATTTGGATACGACACTTGACCTCCGTTGCTCATGTCTTTAATTCTGCCATGAGTGTGCGAGATAATTGAGCATCATGAAGCACGACGAGACCCTCTTAGATGAACTCATCGCTGTGGGCGCTGACGCAGCTAGGCGGGGGCTTGTGTTGGCCTCCGCCGGTAATTTTTCTGTGCGGCTGAGCGATGACACCTTTGCGATAACAGGCTCGGGAGTCTGGTTTGACCGGCTCTCCCGCGCTGATTTTGCGACAATGAATTTGACGGGTGAGCATCTTAGAGGTGTCACCCCGTCGAGTGAGTGGCGCTTACACCGCGAGGTCTATAAGAGACGGCCAGATGTTAAATGCGTGCTCCATCTGCATCCGGAATACGCGACGCTGCTGCCAACACTGGGGCACAAAATCCGTCTTTTAACACTCGATCACGCGTTTTATGCGGGTGAGATAGGTGTGACAGAGTTTTACCCGAATGGGTCTGACGCGCTGGCCGAAACGGCAGCTGCCGAACTGGAAACTAAAAACTGCGTAATTATGAAGCATCACGGGTGTTCGGTTGTTGCGGACACCGTTGAGATGGCCTACCGGCGCGCTCTCAATTTAGAGGGGGCTGCGCGAATGTCTTTTAACGCACTCCAGTTGCAAGATAGCGAAACGGTGTTCCCCGATGTCGCAGCTGCGCATCACGCATAAATAGGGCACCTAGCGGGTTGGTAAATATAGTTGGCGACTCTCATCCCAAGGAATCTCCCAGCCCAGCTCGGATATTACACCGTCAAAAACCATCGCGGTAAAACCCCACAGCAGGGTTTTACCGTGCGGGGAAGAGATTTCAAAGGCCGGTGTGCCGACCTTATGACCGTCAAATTTTAAAGTCAGTGTGCCGCGGTTCTCAGGGTTTAGCAGTTCAGCGAGTGAAGCACGGAAGGCGCTTATCGCCTCTACCTGATCCGCACGAATTTCGCTTCGCGTGTGTCGCCACCCAAGCACAGGAGTGACCAGGTTGTTGCTCACCGGTAAAAACAACGGTTGTAGCTCACCCAGGGGAGTTACTTGCGAGCCTGGTACGCCAGTTTCTTCATGATTTTCGCGCAGCGCGGTGTCTGTGTGGTTCTGATCCTGCGGCTCAACACCGCCACCCGGGAAGGATATTTGCCCAGCATGGTAGCGCAGATTCGGGCTGCGCTGAATGAGCAGAATATCAAGGTCTGTTGGAGTTTGCGGGAGGTGGTTGCTTGATTCTCCAAACAGCAGCAACACCGCAGATTTGCGGATCGCTCCCGCGTCATCTGGCACAGCCGCTAGCGCTTTAAACGGTATTTTGAAATCCCTGGTGCCCAGCAATTTCAGCTGAGCTACCGGATCGAATTCCGTTCTGGGCATCAGCTTTCGAGATCGAGTTTTAACGGTTTACGGTCTAGGTAGCGGATGCCCTGCGGCTGCACTACGCCGGTGACGGGAACATCGTGTGTTTCGCGCGGTAGATCGGGAACCAACTCATCGTCATAGAGCAGTGCGAAAGTATCGGGCACCTGTTGCGTTGAACCGAGTGTGCGGTCGTAGTAGCCGCCACCCCATCCGAGTCGGGTGCCGGATTCATCAACCGCAGCAGCGGGAAGCAGAATTAGATCACAGTTGTCTATCTCCATTGGGCTAAAAACTTTGCCAATAGGTTCGGGGATGCCGTTCGCGCCGATAATAGTTTCTGAGCTGCTCGGCTCGATCCAGTCCATTAGCATGTCAGGTCTGCATGACGGCAGCAAGATTCGAACGCTGTTTTCTTTCGCCCAGGATATAAATTGGCTTGTGTCTGGTTCTGAGCGCACCGGGAGATAGGCGGCGACGGTGCGGGCGCCGCGCGCAACAACCAACTCTTGCAGGTTGGCTGTGAGGGCTTGGGCCGCGGCAGATTTTTGTGCATCTGTCAGCGCTAAGCGTTTAGCTTTTACGGTCGCTCGAATCTCGCGCTTAATTTGGTGCATCTTGTCAATCTGCATGTCTCAATTCTCTCAAAATCCGCTCAAATGTTGCTGGAGTCCTCGCACTTCTCAGGAAATTTAGAATATTTGGGATACCCTCGGGGTATGAGTAAGTCAGTGATCAAAGCAGTAATTCCCGCTGCCGGGCTCGGAACCCGCTTCCTGCCTGCTACAAAAGCCACTCCGAAAGAGATGCTTCCGATTGTCGATAAGCCAGCAATCCAGTATGTGGTTGAGGAGGCGGCCGCCAGTGGACTGCATGATGTATTGATAATTATTGGCCGCAACAAAGGCAACATCGTTGACCACTTTGATAGCGTGCCTGAGCTTGAACAGACTCTGCATAAAAAAGGTGATAACACCAAACTCGGCATGGTGAAAGACGCGAGCGATATCGCTGACGTGCACTTCCTGCGGCAGGGGCAGCCGCTCGGCCTCGGCCACGCCGTCGGTCGCGCAGAGCAGCATGTTGGGCAGGAAAGTTTTGCGGTGCTGCTCGGTGACGACCTGATCGACGCACGTGATCCTCTGCTGCCAACGATGATTGCTGAGCACGACGCGCGCGGTGCGACCATTATCGCTTTGATGGAGGTGCCGCAGGAGCAGATCCACATGTACGGTTGCGCCGCGGTTGAGCCGACGGAGAACTCGGAAGTTGTGCGAATCACCTCGCTCGTTGAAAAACCGACGGCAGCAGAAGCGCCCTCCAACCTCGCCGTGATTGGCCGCTATGTGTTACGGCCAGAAATTTTTGAGCTGCTCGCAAAGCAAGAACCCGGGCGTGGTGGTGAAATTCAGCTGACCGACGCGTTAAACACACTGGCTCGCGGTGAAGCTGGGGAGAGCGCTGGCCCTGTTTACGGAGTAATTTTCCGCGGCCGCCGTTACGATACCGGGGATAAAGGCGACTGGATCAAAGCAAATGTGCAGGTGGGGATCGAAAGCCCCGGTGTCGGTGACGATCTAAAAGCCTGGCTGAAAGAGTTTGCAGCACAGTTGTAGCATGTCTTCCGCGTGTTAAAAGCGGATATATTCTAGTTTCCGAATACAGTTGTGGCTATGGGTGCAATTGGCGGCGGATTACTGGTTGGCTTAGCTATTATTTTGTGGGCTGGAATTCTGATTCCGGCGTTAATTGAACGTCGTCGCACTCTGAAGGCTGAGCTGTATGCCGGACGTCTCCAACGGGCGATGCGGCGGCTCGCGAGTCAGGCTGAGATCTCAGCCGAGCGAGCGATTGTTGAAGAGGCTAAACAGGTGCTGCAGAAGGAACGAAAACTGCACGCTGAACAGCAAGCAGCGTTAGCGGCAAGACGTGCCGATCTGGCGCAGGCAAAAGCTGAACAGCGCATCGCGGAGCTGGCGGCTAAACGACAAATGCGGTCACAGGCTGCGCTTGTGCGCGCGGAAAAACTGCGTGGCGCTCTGCCAAAATCTCTTCGCCTCGTGTTCCTGGCGATCGGTGTGCTGTCACTGATCGCCGCAGTCGTCGGAATCGGTGTAGCGCTCGGCGGTCAGGGTGCTGCGCTGCTTGTCGCCTCCGGCGGATCCTTTATCGTCTGTTTAGCGATGCTTGTGCTGCTGGCCCCCGGTCGTGCATCCCAGCGTGCGCAGCGGGCTCGGCGGGATGCGCGCTCCTTGCGGGCGGCTTCTACTGGCGGCGGGAGCCACTCTGCTGTTGTGGTGAAGCAAGAGCCTGCGACAAACGCAGCTAATCCGATTCTCAGTGCTGCTGAAGTAGCACGCGCGCAGGCGCGTCAGCATGCTGCAGCTCAGGCGGCTGCAGCGCAGCGGATCGCAGAGGCTCGTGCCAAACAGTTGGCGCGTGTGCGGCGACCGGAAGTGGTGCTAGAGAACCAGACGGACTCAATTCTGTTGCGGCAAGCAGCCCCCAAAACTGCATCTAAAGCAGTCGCCGCTGAGGCAACCTCGACACCTGCGCCGGTAACTGCTAATACTGCCCCAACAACTGAGCTTAAGCGTCGTCTGCACGAGGTTGGAGTTATCGACCCGAGACAGGGCGGTGGGGTTAACCTTGATGCCGCGCTGCGCCGCCGCCGCGCGAGCTAGAACTGTTTTGTGAAACTAGCTTTTAGCTTCCTCTATGACCGTTCGTAACACGGCTTTGAGCGGGTGAAAATGGGCTCGCACTGCTGTGCGATAACCCTCTAAATCGCCAGATTCGGCGGCGCGCAGCATGGCTGCGTGTGCGTTAACAGTATCCATTAGATCGCTGGGTGTTGGGGTGCTGTTCAGCACGATACTTTCCTGATGCACCGTCCACATCGCTATTTGCATCTGCTCAAGCACCGAATTATCAAGGCAAGCGCTGAGTTTTGTGTGAAATTCAATGTCTTTTTCTAAGAAACTGCGCCCTTGGTTGGCGTGACTCTGCATCTCTGAAACGGTGGCGTGCAGTTCTTCATTACGAGTGCCAGCCAGTTTTGCAACAACCTCTTCAGCCATTCCAAGCTCCAGCACTTCTCGGAGCAGCACCACCTGCAGCAGCGCCTCGGCGGAATCGGGCGCAGCTGATGAGCGCATTAAGAGGGTGCGCACCAGTGGACGCAAACTCATTTCTCCGACTACCGCGCCGCGCCCTTGCTTAATAGAAACAATTTCGAGGGCTTCAAGCTGCCTCAGAGCCTCACGCGCAGACGATCTAGACACGCCGAGTGCTTGGCACAGTTCGCTTTCGCTCGGCAGAGCATCACCCGGTTTTAATTGGTGCTGCAGAATGTACTCTTCAATCGCCCGCGCGGTCGCGTTAAAACGTGATCCGACATCGAATTTGCGGCTTGAAATCAAAGGAGACTCGCTATCTGCGTGAGTTTCGTCAGGTTTACAGTTAGGTCACGCAATAGAAAATGTTTGCAAAATTTGTAATTTAACTCGTTTCATAAGTTAACATAGGGCTGTTAGTACGATCTGTCTGATGTCTGACAAGTTAATACCAAAAGTAACTCAAACTCAAGGAAGAGGAGGGGTCGATGTCATTCACCCGCACTCGAAAAGCACTCGTGACTGTTGCCTCAGTTGCGCTTGCTGCGTCACTGGTTGCTTGCGCAAGCAAGGGTGGCTCATCATCAGAGGATGCAGCCGCTAAACCAGAAACTAACACTATTGGTGCTCCGCTGACGGCCGGTGTTGCATATGACACCACTAATTTCCACCCGTCAAACACCACTTCAGCTCTCGCAATGGGCACCAACCTGCACGTTGTTGAAGGTCTTTGGGAGCTTGACTACACAAATAACGCTTCTGCTGTGCCAGCTCTGGCAGCGGGCGACCCGGTAGAGGTCGGTGAGAACACCTACGAAATTACGCTGCGTGATGGAGCAAAGTTCTCTGATGGCACACCTGTTACCGCAGCAGATGTTGAGTCTTCATACAAGCGTATCGTCGATCCTGAAGCGGGCAGCTTGTATGCTGGCTTCCTCACCTTCATCAAGTCCATTGAGGCTAAAGATGACATGACTGTTACTGTAACCCTGTCATCACCTTTCGGGCAGCTGAAAGAACGTCTTGCGCTGATTAAGATCGTTCCTTCAGCGGCGACCGATGAGGAGCTTACTGCAAAGCCGATTGGTTCAGGGCCTTACAAGTACGAGTCTGTTGACGGCGCTGCTGAAGTCACCGCTGTGCCGAACGAGCACTACAACGGTCCACGCCCTGCTACCTCCGAGAAACTCACTTGGTTGGTGCAGAAAGACGACACCGCTCGCACCACGGCAGCGTCTGACGGCACGATCGATGTTATTGAGAATGTGCCAGCAGGAAACCGTGAGGTGCTTGAAGCAGCCGGCCTTAAAGTTGACTCAACTCCGGGCTTCGGCGTTGCGTTCATGATGTTTAACACCGCTAAGGCTCCTTTCGACAACGCTAAGGTGCGACAGGCATTCCACTATGCAATCGACACCCAAAAGTTGATCGACAACAACCTCGGTGGTGAAGCTACTGAGGCAAGCTCATTCCTGAATGAAGGGCACCCGAACTACAAGCGTGCATCACACGTTTACACCCACGACACCGCTAAAGCAAAAGAACTGCTGGCAAGCGCGGGTGTTTCTGGTCTCACTGTTAACATTTTGACCACCGATCACCCATGGGTTGCTGAGCTTGCGCCACAGATCAAGAACGATTTGGCCGCTGCTGGTATTGAAGCAACCATCGAGAGCATGGCTACTGCAGACCTTTACCCAAACCGGGCAGCTGGTAACGCAGCTGAGGGCAATGTGCCTAACTTCGATGTCATCGTGGCTCCTGGTGATCCTTCAGTGTTTGGCACCGACCCGGCTCTGCTGTTCGGATGGTGGCTTGGCGATAATGCTTGGACTCAGGAACGTTCAAACTGGAAGAACAGCGATCCTGAGAAGTTCGCTGAATTCCAGGAGTTGCTGAATGCTGGTGCGTCTGCAACAGACGCTGCAGATGCACAGAAGAAGTGGGAAGCTGTGCAGGATTTCGCATCTGAGGAAGTAGCAATTTATCCACTCTTCCACCGTTCTATCCTGACCGGTTACAGCGCAGATGTTTCTGGTTTCAAGGCGATTGGAACCACAGGTCTGACTCTGCTCGGCGCTCATAAAGCTGAATAAAGAAGCAGCTTTTAACAGCTGAGCTGTTACGGCGGGAGAGCTTTTGCTCTCCCGCCGTAACCGTCACACAGAACAACTTGTTAGAGGGAGCCCACCGGTGAATAACCTCCTCAGACTGATTGGCCGCCGACTTTTGATGCTGCCGATCACCATCCTTGGCGTCACTTTTTTAGTGTTCGCGCTGATGTCGCTGTCGCCCATTGATCCGGCATATTCAGCGCTTGGTGATACAGCATCGCAGGTGCAACTTGACGCGTATCGCGAACTGCACGGTCTAAACCAACCGTTTCTCGTGCAGTACTTCAACTACATTGTTAATCTGTTTCAGGGCGATCTAGGTGTCTACGGTCAGGCTTCACAGTCTGTTTCCGACAAGGTTTTTACTGCGCTACCGCTGACAATACAACTGACCTTTTTAGGTCTGGCAATTGCGCTTATCGTGGCATTCCCGCTGGGCATTATCGCAGCTATTTTCCGGGATAAGTGGCCCGACCAGGTGATCCGACTGCTGTCGGTGGCAAGTATTGCAACTCCGTCTTTTTGGCTTGCCATTCTTTTAGTTGTTACGTTCATCGGCAAGCTTCCCGTCTCCGGTAAGCTGCCTGAATTCTCTGACAATCCCGGCGGTTGGCTGCTCCGAATGCTCCTGCCGGCGTGTGCTCTCGCAGTGCCGGTGATCGGACAGCTGACGCGTGTTGTGCGCACGTCGATGGTGGAAGAGCTGAATCGTGACTATGTGCGCACCGCTCTCGGCGCGGGTATTCCAAAGAACATTGTTATCGGCCGTAATGTGCTGCGTAACGCGCTCATCACTCCAGTCACAGTAATTGGTTTGCGGGTGGGCTATCTGATGGGTGGCGCAGTTGTGATTGAAATCATCTTTGGTTTGGCCGGCATGGGCCGGGTGCTTGTTGAGGGGATTCAACAGAACTGGGTCACAGTTGTGCAGGGGGCAGCGTTAGTGGTTGCGCTTGCATTCGTCATCATAAACATCTTGGTTGACCTGCTCTATGTGGTCATTAACCCACGAATTCGGGGGGTCTAAATATCATGAGCCGTAAACAACTCACCGAAAAAATGGCTCAGCCAGGGGTGCGTCTCAAACCCTTCTCACGCATGAATCGCAGCTCAAAGGTTGCGTTGGTTGTGTTGGCGCTTGTGGTTGTGATCTCAGTTATCGCGCCGTTTATAGCGCCACACGATCCTGAGTTTATTGATGCTAAAGGCATCGCGCCCAACAGCACCTACTGGTTTGGCACGGATCATCTCGGTCGTGATGTTTTTAGCCGGGTGCTTTACGGTGGTCGTTACTCACTTGCAGTGGGTCTAGCTGCAACAGGGATTGCGCTGATATTTGGCGCGATTATTGGTTCGGTCGCGGCGGTTGTGCGAAAATCGCTGTCTGAAATAATTATGCGCGCTATGGATATCGTTATGGCCGTGCCTGGGATAGCCCTCGCGGCTGTGCTCGTAGTGGTTTTCCGCGATGCAAAAAACCCTGAATCACTGGTTTTCGTTATTATCATGGCGATCGCGGCGGTCTATGTGCCGCAGCTAACACGTATTGTGCGAGCTAATGTGATAGCCGCGTACGGCGAGGACTATGTCAACGCAGTTGTCGTGTCTGGTGCGCGTGCGCCGTGGATTCTTGCAAAGCATGTTGTGCGCAACACTGCGGCACCTGTACTGGTTTTTGCCACTGTGCTGGTTGCTGACGCGATTATTCTTGAAGCCTCACTCACCTTCATTGGCGCTGGCTTGCAAGAACCTATCGCAACTTGGGGCAATATTCTCTCCGGTGCGCAGGCTGGCATGATTCGCGGCTGGTGGTGGCAGGCCCTGTTCCCCGGCCTTGCGATCATGATCACAGTGCTCTGCCTCAACATTCTGTCTGAGGGCATTACCGACGCGATGGTTGCTGCGCCGAAAGGGAAGCTGCGCGATGCGCCGCGCTCAGACGCCGAGCGTGAGGCAGATCGTTTGCTCAACGACCCGGTTAAAGCACACGCGGCACAGGAGAGTGCGCTTGCTGCATCACTGGCGGCCTTGCGTGTCACAGAATCCCACCGTTCTGATCGCACCCACAAAACATTCGATGGTGAGCCACTGCTAGAGGTTAAAGACCTCTGCATTAAGTTCCCACGACACGGTGATGTAAATGTGGTTGATCACGTGAGCTTCGCAGTGCGACCGGGTGAGACTATGGGTCTTGTGGGTGAATCCGGCTGTGGCAAATCGATCACCTCTTTGGCAATTATGGGTCTGCTCGACCCGCAGGCGGAAATCTCGGGTGAGATCCTCTATCAAGGTCGAGATTTACTGCAAATGTCAGAGAAAGAGCGCCAGTCGCTGCTTGGGCATGAGTTCGCCATGATCTATCAGGATGCGCTTAGCTCTTTGAATCCGTCGATGCTAATTCGGTCACAGTTGAAGCAGCTGACCAGCCGGGGCGGCACCCGCACTGCGGAAGAACTCCTAACTTTGGTGGGTCTCGATCCGAAACGCACTCTTGCGTCATATCCGCATGAGCTGTCGGGCGGTCAGCGGCAGCGGGTGCTCATCGCTATGGCGCTGACACGCGACCCGAAGCTCATTATCGCCGATGAGCCGACAACCGCGCTTGATGTAACAGTGCAAAAACAGGTAATTGAGCTGCTTAATGATCTGCGGCACAAACTTGGATTCGCAATGGTTTTCGTATCACACGACCTCGCGCTCGAAGCAGAGGTGGCTGATGCGGTTACAGTTATGTACGCTGGACAGGTTGTTGAGCAGGCGCCAACACGCGAACTACTGCAGAATCCAGTGCACGAATACACCCGCGGTCTGCTCGGATCCGTGCTCTCAATTGAAGCGGGGGAGGGTCGTCTGCATCAGGTGCCCGGCACCGTCCCATCGCCGAAGGATTTCCCGATTGGTGACCGCTTTGTGCCCCGCTCATCGCACCCAGATGTTGGTCTTGATGTGCCGCCGATACGCCTGCATATTCCGGGCACCGATCATTTCTACTCCAGCGCCGTAGACGCGGATGGAAAGCCTCTCAACCCGGTTGAGAAAGTGCTCGCAGACCGTGATCAGGAAGGGTCATAGTGATGACTCAAGATAGCACCCCAATTATTGAATTAAAAGATGTGCGCGTCACTTACAACGCTCGCACTGGTTCGATTTTCAAGCCGAACAAGGTGAACGCGATAGCGGGAATAGATCTGGCGTTGATGCCGAAAGAAACTATCGGTATCGTTGGCGAATCAGGCTGCGGCAAGTCAACCACCGCGAACGTAATGTGCGGCCTTTTGGCGCCATCAAGCGGTGAAGTGCTTTTCAAAGGCAAGTCTGTCACGAAACGTACAGCCGCCGACCGTCGTCGCATCGGGCGGGTGGTGTCTGTTGTGTTCCAAGACCCAGCCACCGCACTCAACGCTCGGATGGCTGTGCGTGACCAACTTTTAGATCCGCTGCTTGTGCATAAGATTGGCACCAAGGAGTCGCGTGAGGCACGAGTTAAAGACCTTATTGCGATGGTTGGGTTGCCAGATTCCGCTCTTGACGCCCTGCCCGGGCAGCTCTCAGGCGGTCAACGACAGCGTGTTGCAATCGCGCGAGCGCTCTCGATAAGCCCAGACGCGATTATCGCTGACGAGCCAACCAGCGCGCTAGATGTGTCGGTGCGCGCGCAAATTCTGAATCTGTTGAGCGATCTGAAAGAAGAACTCGGCCTCTCGATGGTGTTTATTTCGCACGATATTCAGACTGTGCGCTATGTTTCAGATCGCATCGTTGTGATGAACGCTGGCAAAATCGTTGAATCCGGTGAGGCACAGGCTTTGCTTGCCAACCCGCGGGATGCCTACACCAAGAAACTGCTTGGCGCAGCCCCATCACTGCTGCACCCGCCACAGCAGGTTTAGATTTGCGTGATGCGCGGCGGTTTACCCCCCACCCAGAGCGCCGCGTGTCCGCAAGCCTCTATAAACCACTGAAAAACTCACTAATTTAATACCAAAGAAAGTGCGCGTGAAATGTCTGAAAAGCTTCGCGGTGTTGTGCCGCCGGTGATTACTCCGCTTCGAGCCGACGGCAGCTTTGATGAGGCTTCGTTTGAGCGGCAACTAGAGCGGTTAATTGCGGCTGGAGTGCACGGGCTTTTTATTTTGGGATCCTCTGGCGAGGTGGCATTTTCTACAACTGCACGCCGTCGTGAGGTTATGGCGACGACCCAGCGTGTTGTCGCCGGCCGCGTGCCGGTGCTGGTGGGTGTTATTGACACACAGACAGAGCGCGTAATTGAGCACATTAAAATGGCTGAAGAGTATGGCGCTGACGGGGTTGTTGCGACCGCGCCATTTTATGCCTTGGGTGGGTTTGCGCAGGTCGAGCGCCATTTCCGTGCGCTGCGCGAGGCAACACAGCTGCCAATTTATGCCTACGACATCCCGATTTGTGTGCATGTGAAGTTACCGTTGGATATGCTCATCACCCTCGGCCAAGACGGAGTAATCCAGGGTGTTAAAGACTCGTCGGGTGACGACGTCAACTTTCGCCTGCTGGCGCTGCGGAACGAAGCTGTTGGGCATCCGCTGCAGCTTTTTACCGGGCATGAGATTGTTGTTGACGGTGCCTACATGTCTGGTGCAGACGGTTCAGTGCCGGGTCTCGCAAACGTTGATCCCGAGGGTTATGTGCGGCAGTGGAATGCCTTCCAGGCGGGTGACTGGGAGGCTGTGCGGGCGGAGCAGGATCGGCTCGCAGACCTGATGTCGCTCGCGTTTTGTGCTCGCAGCATAGTCGGCTACGGCGCGGGTGTCGGCGGTTTTAAGACGGCCCTCTGGCAGATGGGTGTGCTCGAAACTAACGCAATGCCAGAACCTGTTGCGGCGCTTACAGGTGATGATGCGGAAGCGGTGCGGCAGGTGCTCCTGCGGCACGGACTTGTTTCTTAAAGAGGTAGCGCGTGAGCATTCTCGCGTTCGATATTGGCGGAACTAAGATTCGTGCCGGGCTGGTTGATGGAGATCAGGTTGTAGACCCCCGTGTTGTGCCCACTGAGGCGCATCTTGGTGGCCGCCAAGTTATGGCAAAGCTGCAGCAGATCGCTAATTCCTACACCGCTTATGAGGGTATCGCTGTGGCTGCTGCTGGCGTCATAAAGGACGGCGTGGTTGTCTCGTCGAGTGCGCTGCTGCCGGGGTGGCAGGGCACGAATATTACTGGAGAGCTTGCGGACGCTGCCGGGTGTGCGGTCGCAGCTTTGGGTGATGTGCATGCGCACGGTCTCGGTGAAGCAATCTATGGTGCCGGCAGAGGGTTTGCGTCCTGCCTTACGATCGGCTTAGGAACCGGCATCGGTGGCGCATTCACCGAAGGCGATAGAGTGCAGCGCGGTGTGGTTGGGCTGGCCGGTCATTTTGGGCATATGACCGTGCCGGACGCTGTTGCAGAGAAACTTGTGTGTTCCTGTGGGCATATCGGGCATATTGAACCGCTTGCTTCCGGCTCCGGTCTAATCGCGCGCTACCAGAAGGCAACCGGAGAGAAGCTCAGCGGTGCCGAAATCGCAGCTCGCGCGGCTGCCGGTGATGGTGTGGCAGCAAAAATAGTTTTCGGATCGGCGCGTGCGCTGGGAGTGCTCATCGGTGATTCTGTAAATCTGTTAGACCCGGGTGCGGTTGTGCTGAGTGGCTCGGTTGTGAACGCCGGTGCCGATTGGTGGCAGGCGGTGCGCGAGGGCTACGCATCCTCTGTCATTCCGGTAGCGTTACAAACGCCGATTGTGCGTGGCGAATTGCAAGAGAATGCACCTCTAATTGGTGCGGCTGTGCACTACCGAAGGGAGCATGCAAAATGAATGAATTAGAGCCGGTGATCGCCGGGTTGCAGGGCAAGCTAATCGTATCTGTGCAGGCTTATCCGGGCGAACCGCTGCGGGATCCTGCAACGATCGCACGCATGGCTGCCGCCTGCGAACAGGGCGGTGCTGCAGCGATCCGCTGTCAGGGTTTGGCTGATATTGCTGCCGTCAAAGGGCAGGTTAGTGTGCCCGTTATTGGGCTGTGGAAAGAGGGGGATGCAGGAGTTTACATCACCCCGACTCTTAGGCATGCGCGCGCTTGCTCACTGGCTGGGGCTGATATTGTCGCGGTTGATGCGACCCGTCGTGCGCGCCCAGACGGGTTGAGCTATGCAGAGGTCGTTGCGGCACTGCACGCCGAAAAAATTCTTGTGATGGCAGACTGTGGCTCGCTCGAAGATGCGCGGATGGCTGCTGCGGCGGGCAGCGATATTATTTCAACAACACTTGCCGGTTACACCGGTGAGCGTGAAAAGACTGCCGGCCCCGATTTTGAGCTGCTCGAGCAGTGCGTCGCGGAGTTCGATATTCCGGTTATTGCTGAGGGGCGATTCTATTCGCCAGAAGAAGCGGCAAAGGCGATTGATTTGGGTGCCTGGGCGGTTGTTGTTGGGACAGCTATTACGCATCCAACCACGATTACTAGCTGGTTTGCTGATGCGGTTGCTAGCCGGGCTTAAGCCGGCAAGATTATTTTCTGTCTGAGCGCGAAACAGACAATCTGAACTTTTGTCGCGCTACTTAAAGCTGAGTGTGCAAGGATGGAAGAGAACTGATCGCGCATTTTCTGGCGCTAGCGCACTCGCAATCTCCTGCGGGGCTCACAATCTAACAGAGGACACCATGACTGAGAAGAATTTTGACGCGCCGCAAAATCGCGGGAAGCGTCGCGGGCCGAATGATCGTAGCCGAGACAGTCGTGGATCCTCGCGGGCGGGTGGTTCCCGCGGGTTCGAGCGTGACAGGCCAGGCAAGGATGATCGTCCCCGTCGAGATGATCGTCCCCGTCGAGATGACCGGCCACGACGCGAGGAGCGCTCGTCTCGCGCTGGTGGGCAGCGCCGTGACGGTGATTTCCGCGGCGGCGGGAGGGGAGAATTCCGCTCTTATCGTGACCGCAATAGTGGTGAGCATCGCGGCGGTAAAAAAACTGAGCATGACAGTCGCGCACCCCGGGGCTCGCACGGCAGCAATAGACAGGATGATCGCGGTGACCGTCGTTCCGGTGAGCGTCGTTTTAGTGACCGTGGTGAACGTCGTTTCAGTGACCGCGGTGAACGCCGCTTTAATGATGGTGGCAAGCGCGGATCCGCAAGCAAACTTGGCCGTGGCGGCACACGCGGCAACAACCGCAGTGACCGCGGCGGCATTAAGCGTGAGTTTACCGAAGCCGAGCGCCTGCAGCATGAGCTACGCCCGGTGCGTGGTGAGCACCGCGACCCGGAGATTCCACAGGAAGTAACGGCGAAAGACCTTAATCCCGGTGCCCGCAACGAATTGAAAACACTTGAGAAAGAAAACGCTGAGCGGGTTGCGCGGCACCTTGCGATGGTGAGCTTAGTCATCAACATCGATCCTGAACTTGCGCATCAGCACGCAATTAGCGCAGCACGCAAAGCCGGTCGTATTCCAGTGGTGCGCGAAACCTTGGCGATGACAGCCTACGCCCTCGAAGATTTTGCGATGGCGCTACGCGAATTGCGCACCTATCGCAGGATCAGCGGAAAAGATATGCACATTGCGCTTGAGGTTGACTGTGAGCGTGGTTTGGGGCGCCCGGAGAAGGCGCTTGAGGTTGCCCGTCAGGTTGATCCGAAAAAACTTTCGGATCAAGAGCGCGTTTATCTAGCTATCGCTGTTTCTGGCGCGCGACTCGACCTTGGCCAGCTGGATGCTGCTTTGGCAGAGCTCGAGATTCCACAGTTAAACCCGAAAAAGGTGTTTCCGTGGAGCCCCGAACTCTTTAGCGCCTACGCTGCTGTGCTCGAAGATCTTGGGCGGGCCGGTGAAGCTGCTAAGTGGGAACAGCTGGCTAGCCGAGCTAGTGAGGCCCTACTAGAGCACGCAGGAGGTGACCGTCTGGAAGTTACTGACGCTGCCGCATACGGGCGCGAACTGGCAGAAATTGAGGCCGAGATTGCCGCTGCAGAAACTGTTGCAGCAGAGGATGTCGCAGAAGATACTGCAGAAACTGCTGCGCTAACACAAGAGGATCCCGGGGAAGCCGAGGCCGAAACCGAAGCCGGAGAAGAAGCCGAAGCGGAAGAGGTGTAGCGTGGCGTTGTTTCGGAAAGATGGTGCGACTCCGCTTGCAGGCGTAGAACTGCTGTTGGCAGACCTCGACGGTGTTGTCTATCGTGGACCGGACGCCATCCCCGGTGCTGTCGAGTGCTTAAACAGGGCGGCAAACGAGACGAGATTAGCGTATCTCACAAATAATGCTTCACGCACCGATGAACAGGTGGCAGAGCATTTGCGTGAACTTGGCTTACGTGTTGCAGCGCAAGATATTGTTACAAGCCCGCAAGCGGCGGTGACTGTGCTTGCAAAACATGTGCAGCCGGGCGCGAAAGTTTTGGTTGTTGGTGGTGAGGGGATCACCGTTGAGCTTGAAAAAGCGGGTTATGTGGTGACCCGCAGTGCTGATGATGAGCCTGACGCGGTGATGCAGGGCTTTGCGCCGCATGTTGGGTGGGAACATCTAGCAGAGGCTGCTTTTGCGCTCGCAGAAGTAGAGGGAAGGCCGCTGATTCCGTGGGTTGCGACAAATACTGACTGGACGATTCCGGTCGCCCGCGGCCTCGCTCCCGGTAACGGCACACTGGTTTCTGCCGTGCACACAGCGGTGGCGCGACTGCCGGAGTTCGCCGGTAAGCCAGAAAAGCCGATGTATGAGACGGCGTTCGCCCGGTTTGGAACACAAAACGCGCTGATGATTGGTGACCGTCTCGACACCGACACTAAAGGTGGCCGTGCCGCCGGCATTAAAACCCTGCATGTGCTCACCGGTGTCGACAGGCCGAAACAGCTGCTGGCTGCCTCAAAGGATATGCAGCCAGACTATATAGTTGGATCGCTCGCAGAACTGTTTGAGCCATACCCGGAAACTCGGGTAACGCGCGATGGCGTGCACAGAGTTGGTGGCGCAAAAGTGCGAATGCAGGGTCACATCGTGAAAATTGTTGCTGAGGGAGACAGCCCGCTGAATCTGTTGCGCGCTGCCTGCTCAGCGATCTACGCTTCAGGGCTGGCAATTTATGGTCTTAAAGTGCCGGAAATTTTGGTCAAAGACCATTGGAAGTAGTGGCGCGCTGTAACTCTTCGCAAAATTTTTTATAAAAAGTTTTCCTTATATATACGGGCCTGAAGCGGGGAAACTTTAGAAAAATAACGAATTTATTTATCTGAGTGTGACATTTCCGTTATTTTCCACTATTGTTATTCAAGTGCGGTTATAAGACCGTAATAAAACTTTTGTAATTTAGGCAGAGTAGGGAAGCTAAAGGTATGAACTTCACCCCAAGCACCGAGGTTGATCTAGTATCAAAATCCGCCCCAGCACCACGCCGTCGTGGTGTGCGTTCACTAGCTGCAGCCGTGCTCTCACTTGGCCTTGCAACAACCTTCGCAGTTCCTGCCTACGCAAACTCAGGTGAGGACGGCCAGGATCCGGTCGCCTTCGCGGTGCGCACTGGCGGCCTGACACAGAACTTCGTTGCTGCTGAAGCAGACGTTGCTCTGCCAAACGTTGCTCTCGAGCTCGCTGAGATTGAAGCTCCGGAGCCACTCGAAGAGACCACCCCTGCTAACGAGCGTGATGCACAGGCGGCTGCTGGCAATGGCGGCGAGGTGGCTGCTGCTAAGTCTAAGGCTCCTGCGGTAGCTGCGGGTAGCGGCAGTGGCGCTGCTTTGCTCGCTGCTGCATACGCGCAGATCGGTATTAACCAGGACTGTACTGACATGGTTCAGAACGCCCTGGCAGCACTCGGTTACACCACTCGACGCGATCAGGGTGGCTACGACCACGGTGTGCAGGACTTCGCAAGATACGGCACTCCAGTAGCGCTTTCTGACGCACAGCCTGGTGACATCATGATTTCAGGTGGTCACGTATCAATTTACGCAGGTAACGGCACAGCTGTTCACGGTGGCTGGAACGGCTTCCAGACAGCTGAGTTCACCGGTGGCCCATCAATGCCATCTTTCTACCACACCATCGTGCGTCTGCCATAAGTTTTATCCGGCAGTAATCAAACTTTTAATACCCGCTACTTCTTTTTGATGTAGCGGGTATTTTGCTGCGCGCTGTGAATTGCACTGAGAGAGTGCTCTGTGCTGGCAGAGTGTGCTGTATGGAAAGTCTCGGTGCTACACGGAAGCTCTGTGCTGTATGGGGAAACTGTGCGCAGCGCAGAGGTGCTACACAAGCTGCTGTAGTGTCGCGTAAGGGCGTAAGGGTGTAAAGGCGCGTAAGGCGCAGGGGTGCAAGAGCGCAGGGCCGTCAGAGTGCCAAGGGTGTCAGGGTGCGGAGCTCAGGAGGGGCATTATTAGGGATAATAAAAAACGTCCCCGATACTGCTTAGCATCGGGGACGTTTTAAAAGCTAGTAGATTACTGATCCAGCGCCATCTTTTCACGCCCTGGAATGAAGCTGAAAGCGAGCCAGAACCCGATAGCATCGCAGAGCAAGCCTGCTGCGAAGACGGTGAATGCATTCCAGCCGCCGGGCTCAATTGTGTTGTTTTCAGATACTGAAGCAATATCGAAAGCGTGACCGAACAGTGCGAAGCCGCCGAACACAAGTGCCGCTGCGACGATGAAGAGTAAAATTGTGCTAAATGAGGCGCGTGGGCGGGTGCCCTGCGCAAACAGGTTTTCGTTTTCAGTGCGCTTTGCAGCGGTCACAGTGACCTCCGTGTGTGAATTAATTCGTGTTTTAGCGTTAGCCAATGGTCATAATTATATCATTTACAGCAAATTCTAAGCTCAGATGTGGTCTCTGGCTGGGCAACTGTGATCAGTGTGAGCGTGCACAATCTAAGGTAGATGTATGAGTGTTGCAGCGATCTTGAGTCAACAGGAAGCTCGTTTTGTTGCCCACTCTGCAGAAACTGTGTGGAGAGGGCCGCAAACGCGCTTAGATCGTGCTTTGGTCGCGACGGGCATGGTTGACACCCGCAATCGAGCACAGGCGGTTATCGCTGCTGGGCTGGTGCTTGTCGCTAACAGAGTGCAGCGCAAACCCAGCTACAGCGTAACCGAAGGGCAGCTGCTGACGCTGCAGGGAGCGCACCGCTATGTCAGCAGAGCCGCACAAAAACTGGAAAGCGCGCTAACAAAATTTCAGATAGACCCTGAAGATCTCTCAACCCTCGATCTGGGCGCTTCAACGGGTGGGTTTACGCAGGTGCTCGCAGAAAGAGGAGCGGCACATATTCTGGCCGTTGATGTTGGTCACGGGCAGATGCACCCGAGTGTTGCAAGCCTTGCAAACGTCACAAATATTGAGGGTGAAAACGCCAGAGACTTAACGCGCCGCCGCTGGCAGCAGCTCACAGCGGCACCCTTGCCACAGCTCATAGTCGGTGATCTGTCGTTTATTTCACTGCAGCTCATCTTTCCCGTAGTGACAGAACTATTGGGGAAAAACCCGAGCGCGAGCGCAGTGCTGCTGATCAAACCACAGTTTGAAGCGGGTAAACAGCGTGTGAAAGACGGGGTGCTCCGCGATCCGCAAGCCAGATTTGAGGCGGTGTGGGAGGTAGTGCAGGCTGCCGCCGCTAACGGCCTGCAGCTAACAGCTTTTGCACGGTCACCGATCGCGGGCAACCAGGGCAACATAGAGTTTTTGGCGCAGTGGGTACCAAGCAGTGCCCCAAACACGGAAGAATGGAAGACAGAAGTTGCGTCCGTTTGTTTGCGAGAGGAGTCATAGCTGTGTCGCCCGATAACAATCGCAAAATGCTTGTAACCTCCCACACTGCCCGCCCGGAGGCCATCAGCGCAACCAGAGAAACTCTGGCGCAGCTGCACGCACACGGTGTTGTGCCGGTGATGCTTGCATCAGATATTGCTGATTTTGCAAACCATGTGGAAACAACGCAAATTCGGAAACTGCACACCGAGGTAGAGTTAGCCGATATTGAAGCGGCTATTGTGCTCGGCGGTGACGGAACTATTTTGCGAGCGGCAGAAACTGTGCGCGGATCGCAAGTGCCGATTGTTGGTGTGAATCTTGGCCATGTCGGATTTCTGGCAGAGATGGAACACCACAATCTTGCTGAAACCGTGCGCCGTGTGCTCGCCCGTGAATACACGGTTGAAGAGCGCGCAACCCTGGACGTGGCAGTGCACGATGGTGACGACACTGTGCATAAAACATTTGCGGTAAACGAAGCAACGGTTGAAAAAACCTCGCGCATGATAGAGGTTGCCGTCGGAGTTGACTCCCGCCCGCTCACCGCATTTGGGTGTGATGGTGTTGTGGTTGCTACAGCAACCGGGTCTACCGCCTACGGCTTCTCGGCAGGTGGGCCGGTGATGTGGCCTGAGGTTGATGCGATGCTGGTTGTGCCGCTCGCTGCGCACGCGCTCTTTAATCGCCCACTGGTGCTGGGCCCAAATCAGGTAGTGGAGATTCGTTATCAGCGACGCAACAAAGACAGTGCTGCGCTGTGGTGTGATGGCCGGCGCCGCATTGCGCTTGCGCCCGGGCAGCGGGCGGTAATTAAACGCAGCAGCGAACCGTTAAGACTTGCACGGCTGGACACGGGCGTCTTTACTGATCGCCTGGTCAATAAATTTAAACTCCCGGTCGAAGGGTGGCGAGGTACGGCAGCATGATCGAAGAGCTTGAAATTAAAGATCTTGGTGTTATCGCGCAAACAACGCTGCCGCTCGGCCCGGGGTTTACGGCTATTACCGGTGAGACTGGCGCAGGTAAAACGATGGTTGTTACTGCGCTCAGTCTCTTAATGGGGGCGCGCAGCGATAGCTCGCTCGTGCGCAGTGGCGCTGCGCAGGCGCGGATCGGCGGTGTCATCGGGCGTCTCAACATTCCCGCCATCGCGGCACTGGTCGACGAAGCAGGCGGCGAGATTGAAGAGGATGAGCTGCTTTTAAGCAGAACCGTGCGGGCTGAGGGAGCGAGCCGTGCAACAGTTGGCGGTGTGCGCGCGCCGGTTGGGGTGCTGTCACAACTCGCACAGCACTTATTTTGTCTGCACGGGCAGTCTGATCAGCTTCGTCTGCGCTCGCAAACTGAACAGCGTGAGACCTTAGATAGATTCGGCGGATCTGCGATTGGTGAGGCGCTGACCAAATACATTTCCGCATATGAGCGTCTGTCTGCGCTTCAGCAAGAGGTTAGTGAGATTGCCGAAAATGGTGCTGCGAGGCGTCGTGAAGCAGAGCAGTTGCGGGCTGAAATCAACGAGATAAGCGCAGTAGATCCGCAAGAAAATGAGACTGCTGAAGTAGCCGCACGGGTAGAGAAGCTAGCGCACGCAGAACAACTGCGTGCTGCGGTAGCTGGCGCAGCTAATGCGCTCTCCGGTGATGACTCTGGCGCTGACAGTGTTGATGCGCTCTCAATTCTCTCTATCGCTATCGAGCGGGTGCGCGAGGGCGCACACATCGACAGCACGCTTGCAGACAGTCTCAACGAGCTGGAAAGCGTGCTGGCGCAGACGCAGAGCGTGGCGCGGGATCTTTTTGCGTACGGCGCAGATCTTGAAGCAGGTGGGCCAGCAGAGCTTGCGGCCGCCCAGCAGCGACTGGCTGATTTGAAGCAGTTAGAGCGCAATTACGGCCCGGAATTAAGCGATGTGCTCGCCTATTTTGCAGCAGCGAACGACCGGCTGCTGCTGCTGGATCAAGACGACGACCGACTTGCTATTTTAGAGAGCGAACTTAACACCGCTAGGGAAGAGCACGCAGTAGCTGCCACCGAACTAAGCGAACTGCGCAGCACGGCAGCTGCCCGTCTGTCGCAACTTGTAACAGCGGAATTAAAGCATCTTGCTCTGCCTGAGACAGCGCTGGAGATTTCTGTAGCGCCGCGTGAAGCAGGCTCACACGGCGCAGACGAAGTGCTTTTTCTGCTGCGTTCTCATCAGGGCGCGACACCGGCACCGCTTGCCCGCGCCGCATCCGGTGGTGAGCTGTCACGCATAATGCTCGCAATCGAGGTGGTGCTAGCGGGCACCGATCCTGTTCCAACATTCGTGTTTGATGAAATTGACGCCGGCATTGGTGGGGCGGCAGCGATTGAGGTGGGGCGACGTTTGAAAAAACTGTCCCAAACCGCGCAGGTTATAGTAGTGACACATCTACCGCAGGTTGCGGCATTTGCCGATAATCACCTGCGGGTGCTCAAGGACAGCGCCGGCGGATACACCGAAAGCAGCTGTCAGCAGCTTGTGGGAGAAGAGCGCGAAAAAGAAATAGCGCGTCTGCTCTCCGGTCTTACCGATTCAGACTCGGCGCGGGAGCATGCGCGAGAGCTTCTTGATATGGGCGTTAGTAACTTATAGTGCGCGCCGCTATTGTTAAACTATGAAACTTCCCGTCCGTTTTAAAATGCCGCAGCAGGTGAAGCTGCAGCAAATCTTACCCGTTAAAG
Source organism: Canibacter zhoujuaniae (assembly GCF_011752005.1). NCBI lineage: Bacteria > Bacillati > Actinomycetota > Actinomycetes > Micrococcales > Microbacteriaceae > Canibacter > Canibacter zhoujuaniae. Next base: position 230,922 of record NZ_JAAIJZ010000002.1, read on the forward strand.
AGGAACACCCCGAGATTAAGCGGGTTGATATCGAAAAGCTCGACGAGAAGACCACCGAGCTTTATCTGGATGCGCGCCAGGCGGCAGAAGATGCGGAGCGTGAGGCCGCCAACCCGAATGCTGAACGTCCAAAACAGTTCTTTATTCGTGCACCCTTTCAACTGGGTTTTGTGACCGCGCTTGGCGTGCTCACCGCTTTAGGGTTAATCGCGGCACTCCAGTCGGCGAGCACAGTGCTTGTGTATATCGCCGGTGCTCTGTTTATTGCGCTCGGGCTGGATCCGGTGGTGCGCAAGCTTGAATCTTGGAAGTTTAAACGACCACTGGCAATCGCCACGGTTTTTGTTGTGTTCCTCGGGCTTATCGCAGGCGTGATTAGCATTATCCTGCCGGCGATTATCGAGCAGGTGACACAGGTTGTGCAGCTGGCACCGGGGTATTTGAGCTCGCTGCCGCGCCAGAGTTGGTTCCACGATGTGCAACAGCGGTTTGGTGAATACGCTGATTTCGATGAGATAATTCGTATTTCCAGGGAGTTCGTTTCAAACCCAGACAACCTAACAACCGTGGCCGGTGGAGTCTGGCAGGCTGGAATTGGGATCGCAAACGGTGTCACCGCGACGATAATTGTGCTCATCTTGAGCCTCTACTTCCTGGCATCTCTGCCAGCAATGAAGCGCGGTTTTTACCTTGTGAGCCCGCGCAGCAAGCGGGCCCGCGTCATCGATATCACCGAACAGGTGACAGAATCTGTCGGCGGGTTTATTAGCGGGCAGGTAATTATTGCGACAACAAACGCGACACTGGGCTTCATTATGATGAGCATTATTGGGGTGCCATATGCTGCGGTTGTCGCCGTGGTGGTTTTTATGCTGGCGCTAATTCCGTTGATTGGTGCGATCTCTGCAACCGCTGTCGTAACCCTTATCGCCCTGTTCAACTCTCCGGGCACCGCGCTGATAGCGCTTATCTACTACCTGATCTACATGCAGCTTGAGGCATACGTTTTGACTCCGATCGTGATGCGTCGTGTTGTGTCGGTGCCCGGGGCGTTTGTTGTGATCGGCGCGCTGACCGGTGGTACGCTCCTGGGGTTGTTGGGTGCGCTAACTGCGATCCCTGTGACCGCTGCGCTGCTGATGATCGTGAAGCAGGTGTGGGTGCCGCGTCAGGACGAAAGATAAAACTCAGTCACTACTGATAGGATAGAAGTCCGTGGGTAATACAGCTAAAATCACAAAGCAAATTTTCGTTACCGGCGGTGTTGTGTCATCGCTTGGCAAAGGTTTGACGGCGGCGAGCCTCGGTAATCTTCTGACGGCACGCGGTCTGCGCGTTGCGATGCAAAAGCTTGACCCGTATCTGAATGTCGACCCTGGCACAATGAACCCGTTTCAGCACGGTGAGGTTTTTGTGACCGACGACGGCGCTGAAACCGATCTCGATATTGGCCATTATGAGAGATTTCTCGGACACAATCTATCAGGTGCTGCTAACGTCACAACCGGCCAAGTCTATTCAGAGGTAATAGCCGCCGAACGCCGCGGTGACTATCTTGGGCAGACGGTGCAGGTGATCCCGCACATTACCAACGAAATTAAGCGTCGTATGCGTCTGCAGGCGGAAGAAGACCCGCAACCAGACGTGATTATTACAGAAGTTGGCGGCACTGTTGGTGATATTGAGTCGCAGCCCTTCCTCGAGAGCGCTCGTCAGGTGCGACATGAGCTAGGCCGAAACAACGTGATCTTTGTGCACGTCTCACTGGTGCCGTTCATGGGGGCCTCGGGTGAGCAGAAGACCAAACCCACCCAGCACTCTGTAGCGGCTTTGCGTTCAATAGGTATTCAGCCGGATGCGCTCGTGCTGCGCAGTGATCGGCCGGTCACACCCGACAACCTTGCCAAGATTGCACTCATGTGTGACGTTGACGAAAAAGCGGTTGTTAACGCGATAGATGTGCCAAGCATCTACAATCTACCAAGCCTTTTGCACTCCCAAGGTCTTGACGAGACAATCGTGCAGCATCTGCAGCTGCAAGACAAAGCTCGGGAAGTAGACTGGACCCGGTGGCAGCCGGTGCTTGATGCGGTAGAGAGCCCGAAGCATGAGGTCACCATCGGTCTGATCGGTAAATACATCGACCTGCCAGACGCCTACCTCTCAGTTACTGAAGCATTGCGCGCCGGTGGTTTTGCGCACGGTTCAAAAGTCAACATTAAGTGGATTGTGTCAGCCGATTGCGAGACTCAAGCCGGCGCTGCAGAGCAGCTCAGCGACGTCGATGCAATCTGTGTTCCCGGCGGTTTTGGAGTGCGCGGTGTTGACGGCAAAATTAGTGCGCTGCGCTACGCGCGCGAAAATAAGATCCCGACCCTCGGTCTCTGCCTGGGGCTGCAGGCAATGGTGATGGAATACGCGCGCAATATGGCCGGGCTCCAAGGTGCAAGCTCCACTGAGTTTGATCCTGAGACGCCAGTGCCGGTTATCGCAACCATGGAGGAGCAGCTGGCGCACATCGACGGTGGTGACCTCGGTGGCACCATGCGGCTCGGACAGTATGAAGCAAAGTTTACTGAGGGATCGCTCGCAGCAGAACTGTATGGCGCAGACAGCGCTATGGAGCGGCACCGGCACCGCTACGAGGTAAACAACAAATACCGTGAGCAGATTGCGAATGCCGGTCTTGTTTTCTCAGGCACCAGCCCAGACGGCCAGCTGGTTGAGTTTGTTGAACTGCCACGCGAGGTGCACCCATTCTATATTTCAACCCAAGCGCATCCTGAGCTAAAGAGTCGTCCGAGCGATCCGCATCCGCTGTTTGCTGGTTTGGCAGGCGCAGCTATTGCGCGTAAGACCGGTGCTTAGTCCGGAAGCGGGAGCCAACAGGTATCTTAAATATCTGTCTCTTGAACGGCGGATCAGCAAAAATACGCAGCTGGCCTATGAGCGCGACCTTGCAGTCTACTGCGAGTGGCTGCGAGAGCAGCAGATCGACGATCTTGAGGCGGTTACAAAGGCGCATCTGAATGATTTTGTAACCACAATTTCAGCGGAGCGGCGCGCAAGTAAAGCAACACTGACCCGGCGTATTTCGACCGTGCGCGGTCTGCATCGGTTTTTGTATCTTGAAGGGTGTGTGACTGAGTTTGCGGCCAGCGCGTTGCGCTCCCCAAAGCCAGCAAAGAATCTGCCGCACGCCCTAACCATTGGCGAAGTTGAATCTTTACTCGCAGCGGTTGGCGGTGACGGCGCAAACGATGCAGCAGCATCCCCTGTTGCGCTGCGCGATCGCGCACTGCTTGAGCTTTTGTATGCCAGCGGGATGCGTGTTAGTGAGGCGCTGGCGCTTGATGTTGATGATCTTTTTAACACCGCCGGTCAGGCATTTGAAAACTTGGCTGACGGCGGCTTTATTCGTGTGCAGGGAAAGGGTGGAAAGCAGCGGCTTGTACCGTTTGGGTCGTATGCCGGCCGCGCGTTAGGGGCCTACCTCACAAGAGCGCGACCGATTTTTGCGGCGCAGAGCGCAACTGGCAGGGTGAAGGCCGACGCCCGCGGTGCGCTGTTTCTCGGTCCCCGCGGCGGGCGGGTGAGTCGGCAGACGGCGTGGCTGGTGATTCAGAGAGCGGCAGAAGTGGCTGGTATTAAGCAGAAAATTTCCCCGCACTCACTGCGGCACAGTTTTGCAACACACCTTCTTGAAGGGGGTGCGGATGTGCGGGCAGTGCAAGAGCTGCTCGGTCACGCGAGCGTGAACACAACCCAGATTTATACCCATGTGTCCCGGGCGACACTGCAGGAACACTATCAGTTAGCGCACCCACGCAAATAGCTTGTTTTATAGTTAGCCGCACCACGAAGCAGCGGTGCCCGGCAGGGTAGCAAGCAGCGCCCCAGTGCTGCGTGCTATAACGGCCTGCTGCGGGGTAGCGGATGCTTCACCGCTGTCTGCTGGCACCACCTCAACGGCAACAAACTGTTTGTTTGGGCTCAAACAAATACGTGAAACTTTCGAGCTTGGTGCTGCGGGCTGGTAAATAATCTCACCCTGTGCGTTAACAACAGTGCGCTCAGACTCAATATGCAGCTCGGATCCGTTCCACTGCGGTTTACTGCGATCCGCCAGCGGAATCCAAGGATCGTCTGTCAGCTGTGGCACGCCATCAAGCCCAACCGTATAGTGGTCACCGCTCTGGGTTAGCACGTGCGCTGTGTTGCTATTTTGCTCGAAATACCAGTCTGCAACCTTTAGCTGGGTCACCTCATCGAGCTGCACAACCCGCCCACCGAAGGTGCTAATGTTTGCGAGCGATTGCAGTGCCAACACATCGTGTGACACCAGGTCATATTTCATGCCAAGCAGGGTGCCGTCGGGACTGAATTGAATTTGATGATCGCGCTCTGACTTAAAAATCGGCAGCTCGACCTGTTCGGAGCTGTCCTGCTGTTTCACTGTCAGCACGAAGTCGCCGGTAGCTCGCTCGCGGGCGGCCGCAACCCAGTTTCCGCCAACTGCGTAGTCATAGATCCCGTCTGCTGTAAGCACCTCTTTGGGTTTTCCGCCGGGCACTTCGTATGCGACGATTCTGCTGCCTGGGCCATCTCCGACGCGAGTCACAAGGCGCTGCGCAGCTGTTTTAAAGCTTGTTGAAAACACGCCAGAAGCCCCGGTGGCAAGGCTGGTCGCGTCACCGGTGACGCGATATTCCTGTGCAGCCAACAGCGGTTCGTGAAAGGTGACGGTGATTTGCGCGCCGCTCGCACTAACGTCAAACTCAGGGGAGTGCGTTTCTGAGGCAATCGCCAAGTTTGTGGGTGCGGCAGATAGTGGCTGGTTAAACGTCAGAGTGAGTCGCTGCCCGGCAAGTTCCACAACTCTTTCCGGCTGGATCCCGGTATCGCGCAGCTGCGGTGCGCGCACGGCCCCGGTTGCGGCACCGGCTACCGTGAGCAGCAAGAGAACTAAGCCAGTTAGCGCTGCCACCAGTTGAAAACGTCTTTGCGGTTGTGCGCCCGTCATAGACCGCTCCCGTCAGTTGTTAGGTACGGGTTTGCGGGCTCAAGACCGGGGGTGATCGTGTCTAATACAAGCACAGTAGCTGCTGCAGTTTCTGCGCTCGGACTGCTCGCAAAATACCCGGACAGCTGAACCCAATCACCCGCTGTAAAATCTTTCTGCCAATCGGGGGCGTAGACGGTGACGAACACAGCCTGTGCGTCAACAACACAGCAGGTGACACTATATCGGTTGAGACGGAAAAAATCCTCCGGCACATCAGGGTCTGGTGTTATGAAGCCCAAGAGCTTTGCGCTGCGCCCGGCGAGCGCCGTTGCATCGGCACCGGTAGCAAGCTCCTGCGCCCAATCCAGCACAGTGCGATTTTCATCTGCGATATCTGAGGCTGGCGGTGCAGCTGGTGTGCTGCTGCCAGAAATAGGTGTGTTGCTTGTTGAGAGCGCACGATCCGTAGAGAGCGTGGCGGTGGGCAGCAGCACCAGGGGGACCACGAGCAAGAGCGCGATAAATCCCCCAACAGTTTGCAGCGCAGAGCTGCGATTCGGTTGCGCTTGTTGCGCCCGCTGTCTACGAGCTGCCGCGCTGATTATTAACGGCAGTGCGATAATCGCCATCGCGGTGGTAAACAGGGTGTAACGCGGATGCACATACATCCCCAACTTCCCCGTCAGCACAAGATAAATAAGACTTGCGATGCCGACGATGGCCAGTGCCCAGCCGATCAACTCAGACTTTAGGAGGGGTGATTTTTTAGACAAAGAGATTCACCCCAAATCCGATTGCGAGAGCCCCAAGCAGAGCGAGCGCGGTGACAGCAGCGAGAGTTCTCGTGGTGAACGTTGTGCGTAACAGGAGCAGCATTTTAATGTCTATCATCGCCCCAAAAATCAGGAAGGCGACGATCCCGCCAGGTAAAAAGATGCTTGCGAATGCGAGCATGAAGAAAGCGTCAACGGTTGAGCAGATCGAAACGGTAAACGCGAGAACTGTCAGAGCAAGCACACTGTAAATCGGGTGTGCACCCAGACCCGCCAGAAAATCAGTTGGAATGCCCGTTTGGATCGCCCCCGCCAGCAGACTACCAAGCGCTAGGGCGGGCATGAGCAGCAGGAGCTCGCTTGTAAAACTTGCGGATGCGCGCTGCCATTGCGACTTCCAAGGTAGTTTCGCGGCATCGCTGCTGTGCTCATGAGCGTGATCGTGGTTCGCGCAGCTGACCGCAAAGTCTGGCTCTAAAATAAGCTGCTGATTACTGTGGTGTGAGAAAACCCAGCCAATCAGATTGGCTATCAGAAAGCCCCCCATAATGCGTGCAATGAGGATGCCATCACTAAACCCGAACGCCTGATAGGTGGTGATGATTGTGACCGGGTTGAGAATCGGTGCGGCGAGCACGAAAGTGAGCGTCTCAGCGGGTGACAAACCTTTGCGCAGGAGTCCGCGCGCGAGGGGAACATTGCCGCACTCACACACCGGGAGCACAACACCGAGAATAGAAAGCGCTGCGCGGCGCAGCACAGCGTTTTTAGGGAGCAGCTTGAACAGCATCGTGGCGGGCACCCACAGCTGCACCGCAACCGCGATGAGCGCCCCCAAAATAACAAACGGCAGTGACTCAATGAACACCCCGGCGGCCAGGGTGCCAAGATCGCGCAGCACCGTTGGCGCAGCCGTCGCGGGCAGGCGATCGGTTGCAAAGCGCAGGATGAAAACGCAGATAACGGTGAGGGCAACCCCAATCGCCCCGCTGCGAAGCAGATTGTGAGGAGCCTTAGTAGTATCGCGCATAGGTATGTCTAGGTTAGAGCTTGCAGCGCGGATCCGCCCGCAAAAATGCCGATAATCTCGGGTAGGATTGATTAGAACACCCGGTAGTGGAAAGGATCCCCAGTGGTTGCGAAAAAGGAGATCGGCCCGACTGGTCGCCCAGAACGCTTTTTTGCTCCGCCAGCCAAGCTCGCCAAGCACGGCCCGGCGCGTATCATTTCGCTGTGCAACCAAAAGGGCGGGGTGGGTAAAACAACCACTTCTATTAACCTCGGGGCGGCTCTCGCTCGCTACGGCCGCAAAGTGCTCGCGGTGGATTTTGATCCCCAGGGCGCGCTGTCTGCCGGTCTCGGTGTGCAGGCGCACGACGTGCCAACTATTTATGACCTGATGCTCGGCAGCGTGAAAGACCCGCACGATGCGATTCAAACAACTGCGGTAACAAACCTAGACGTGATCCCCGCCAACATTGATCTGTCAGCGGCTGAAGTGCACCTGATAAACGAGGTTGCACGCGAGCAGATTTTGGCCGGTGTGCTGCGTAAAGTGCAAAACGAATATGATGTGATCCTGGTTGACTGCCAACCGTCACTCGGCCTGCTTGCTGTCAATGCGCTGACTGCGAGTCACGGGGTTTTGATACCTCTGGCGTGTGAATATTTTGCGCTGCGCGGTGTTGCGCTTCTTATTGACACCGTTGAGAAAGTGCGCGACAGACTCAATCCAGCGCTTGAGCTTGACGGCATTATCGGCACAATGTACGACAGTCGCACACTGCACTCGCGAGAGGTGCTGGAGCGAGTCGTTGATACCTTCGGCGACAAAGTGTTTGACACTGTTATTGGTCGCACAGTGCGCATCCCCGACGCCTCTGTGGCGGCGAAACCGATCCTCGATTATGCACCGGACAACGCCGCAGCCGAAGCCTATCTAAAACTCGCGCGTGAAATGGTCGTGCGCGGGGTGGTCGTGTAACGTGACGCAGACAGAAGAAAGGCTGCAAAAAGCGCTCGCCAACGCCGGCATTGCCAGCCGCCGCGCCTGCGAGATTCTGATTACGCGCGGCCGGGTGCGCGTTAACGGGCGGATCGTAACCGAACTTGGCACCCGCATCAACACCGAAACTGATGAGGTGCGCGTCGATAACACCGTCGTGCAGCTGGATGTCGCAAAACGCTATTTCGTGCTCAACAAACCAACCGGCGTTGTCTCCACGATGTCAGACGATCAGGGGCGGCGCGATTTGAGCGAATACGGCGCCGAGATCGGGGAGCGGCTCTACAATGTTGGCCGGCTCGACACCGACACCTCAGGGCTGTTAATCATGACAAATGATGGCAGCCTCGCACACAAACTGGCGCACCCAAGTTTTGGGGTCGAGAAAACCTATGTTGCAAAAGTGCGGGGGCTGGTGGCGCCGGGCACAGTCAAAAAGCTGCTGCAGGGGTTTGAGCTTGAAGACGGCTATATTCAGGCAGACGCTGCGAAGGTGCTCCCCGGCAGCAACCGCGATTTTTCACTCATTGAGCTGACCCTCCACTCCGGTCGTAACAGGATCGTGCGCCGCATGCTGGCAGCGGTCGGTCACCCCGTGGTTGCGCTCGTGCGCCGCCAGTTCGGGCCGCTCCACCTAGGCTCCCTAGCATTGGGGCAGATGCGTGAACTCTCGACCGGAGAGCGTAATGCGCTGCTGACCGCAGCTGAGACTGACACAAAAACTAAACGCCCGGTAACTGCCGGTCGCCCTGGTGACGGGGCCGGCGCTCGCGGGCTGCGCGGTGTCGCAAAACCGAAACCGGTGCGTCAGAAGGCAGCTAAAAGAGTGACAAACAAAAAAGCTTCAAATGCGCAGAAAAAAGGTGTGCGCAAATGAACTACGGGGGATCGGCCGTGACAGGATTGGCCAATCGGGTGACCGGCCATGTGCACATTATCGGCGCCGGGCTGCTGGGGGCTTCAATTGGGCTCAATCTCACCCAGAAGGGCACAGTTGTAACGCTCGCAGACAACTCGCCAACGGCGCTTGCGCTCGCTTCCGACTACGGCGCGGGCACCCCGCTAAACGATGAGATACTCAGTGCCGTGGGGGAACCGCAGCTGGTGATTGTTGCGACCCCACCAGAAACTGTTGCAACGGTGGTTGCCGCAGCGTTAAAAACCTGGCCTAAAGCGGTGGTCACAGATGTTGCCAGCGTGAAACTGCCCGCGCTACAAGAGCTGCGTGCCGCAGGGATCGACACCACCCGCTATGTAGGATCGCACCCGATGGCCGGTCGTGAAAAGGGAAGCGCAGTAATGGCGCGCGCAGACCTGTTTGTGGGCCGCCCTTGGGTGATCTGTCGCGACGCAGAAACCCCCGCTGCCGCACTCAACGCGGTGGAAGCGCTCGCTATTGAACTCGGAGCCGTGCCAACCGAATGGGAGCCGCAGGAGCACGATGCGGCGGTGGCGATGGTGTCGCACCTGCCGCAGATAGTTGCCAGCGTGCTCGCCGCCCAGCTCAATAAAGCGCAGGCGCGCAACCTCAACCTGTCGGGTGGTGGTGTGCGTGACACAACTCGTATCGCCAAAAGCGACCCGGAGCTGTGGGTGCAGATTTTAGGAGCAAACCACGCTGAAATAGCGCCGTTGCTGCGTGGTTTTGCAGAGGATCTAGAGACAGTCGCCACAGCCATTGAAAACCCAGACCAGCGTGGGTCACGCAGCGCGCTCGCAGATCTCATCGACGCGGGTAATCGAGGGGTTGAAAGACTTCCCGGAAAACACGGCTCCACGCTTGCTTTCGCGAATTTGCAGGTTATTGTTGCTGACAGCCCCGGTCAGCTTGCGCGCCTCCTGACAGACCTGGAAGAGCTGAAAATTAATATGGAAGATCTTCGTCTCGAACACTCACCCGGCGCAGAAATCGGTTTTGCGAACGTTGCGGTGCTCCCTGAGGTTGCTGATCGCGCCCGGACAGCGCTCGGGGAGCGTGGTTGGAGGATCTTGTGACAGGGGAAGGGCCGATTATCGTTGCGATCGATGGCCCTGCCGGTAGCGGAAAGTCATCGGTTGCGCGGGCGGTGGCTAAGGAACTCGGTTACGGTTTTCTTGACACCGGCGCCGCCTACCGTGCACTCACATGGCTGCTGCTGCAACAGGGGGCGCTCGCAGACCGCGCTAACCTTGCAGCAGATGCGCTTGCGGTGCTAAAAAATTGGCAGCTTGAGCTGCCTCTTGCAGCAGACGGTGAGATTCGGCTGAACGGCCAAAATATAGCGGCGCAAATCCGAGATCCGAAAACAACCGAAACTATTAAGCATGTGTCTGCGATTGCAGCTGTGCGCGATGAGCTAAACCGTTGGTTTCGGAAATATGTATCTGTGAGCGGGCTGCCCGGAGTTGTTATTGAAGGGCGTGACATTACGACAGTTGTGATGCCGGATGCCAAGGTGCGCATAATTCTGACAGCCAGCCCCGAGGTGCGCGCCGCCCGCCGTCAAAAACAGTTGCCGCAGATGACTTTTGCGCAGGTGTTAGAAGATTTGCGGGTGCGAGACGAAGCTGATTTAAAGGTCGTAAATTTTATTGATCCGGCACCCGGTGTGAAACTGATTGACACCAGCGAGCTTGATTTTGCTGGCTCGGTGGCGGCGGTTGTGGAGTATGCCCAGGAACGCGCCGGTAAGCTGGGGTAGTTATGAATGAAGAGCAGAATTACGAAGCTGACGCTAACAGCGGTGAGCTGATCGAAGGTGACTTCGACGACATAGATTTTGCGGCGCTGGCAGATGCGGTGACCGATGAAGAGCGCACCGAGATGCTGCGCTCCAGCCTTGCAGACTTTGACTTAAGCGAAGAAGATCTTGAGCTGCTGAATGTTGAAACGCCGCTTGAGTTTGCAGAGCATTTTGAAAACCCGCCGGTTGTGGCTATCGTTGGCAGGCCAAACGTGGGCAAATCCGCGCTCGTGAATCGTATTATCGGTCGTCGTGAAGCGGTGGTTGAAGATGTGCCCGGTGTTACTCGCGATCGTGTGTCATACAGCGCGCAGTGGCAGGGACGGAAATTTACGCTGGTTGATACTGGCGGCTGGGAGCCCGATGCTAAAGGGATCGACCGCTCTGTAGCGCTGCAGTCTGAGGTTGCTTTGGAACTGTGCGATGCCGTGCTTTTTGTGGTTGATGCGCGGATTGGTGCGACGGCAACCGATGAGCGGGTTGTGCAGCTGCTGCGCCGCACGAAGAAACCAGTGTTTCTTGTTGCAAACAAGGTTGATGATGCGGTGCTTGAACCAGAGGCCGCGGTGCTGTGGTCGCTGGGGCTCGGTGAACCGCACCCAGTTTCTGCGCTGCACGGCCGTGGGGTGGCAGACCTCCTTGATGCGCTCATGCAGAAGCTGCCGAAAGAGTCTGCTGTTGCTGTGCCAAAAGCCGGCGGACCGCGCCGCGTGGCACTGTTGGGGCGCCCCAATGTTGGGAAGTCTTCGCTGCTGAATAAAGCCGCTGGTGAAGAGCGTGCGGTTGTGAGCGATCTTGCCGGCACCACCCGCGACCCGATCGACGAGCAGGTGGAGATCGCTGGACGCATCTGGACGTTTGTTGATACCGCAGGTATCAGGCGGCGGGTGCATATGACTAAGGGAGCAGACTTCTATGCTTCACTGCGCACAGCAACCGCGTTAGAAAAGGCTGAGGTTGCGGTTGTGCTGCTCGATGTCACAGAGCCGATTAGCGATCAGGATCTGCGCATTATTGATCTTGTGCTGGAGTCTGGCCGTGCACTTGTGCTGGCCTTTAACAAGTGGGATCTGCTTGATGATGAGCGGCGACGCTACCTTGAGCGGGAAATTGAGCAGGATCTCTCGCACGTTGATTGGGCGCCGCGTGTGAACATTTCGGCGCGCACCGGCCGGCATCTTGAAAAACTGGTGCCGGCTCTGGAGCTTGCGTTGGAGAGTTGGGATACGCGCATTCCAACAGCGAAATTTAATGCTTTCTTGGCGGAGCTAGTGCAGGAGCATCCGCACCCACTGCGCGGTGGTAAACAGCCGCGAGTGCTTTTTGGCACTCAGGTCTCAAACCGCCCACCAACTTTTGTTTTGTTCACTACCGGGTTTTTGGATCCGCAGTACCGCCGCTTTATGCAGCGCCGTCTGCGTGAACGCTACGGGTTTGAGGGATCGCCGCTGGTTGTGAATATGCGGATCCGTGAAAAAACACCGCGCGGTCGTAGATAGCTTGCGCTGTGTGTGGCGCACTGGTTGGGATGCAGAATTTATTGCTGCATCTTGCCCTAATGCTGCAGGTTAAGCGCTAGAATGGGTTGGTTGAAGTTTTCAACTACGGGCTATAGCGCAGCTTGGTAGCGCACTTGTCTGGGGGACAAGGGGTCGTCGGTTCAAATCCGGCTAGCCCGACAAAAATAATATTTCACTAGGGTTTTATTTTCCTTACGGGCCCCTAAACCTAGGCAGAAAATACGACCTATTTTCGTTTTATATAGCGCAGCATGCCGTCTGCTGCTGGATACTCCTGTGCAGACGGGCTGTTTTCAAGTGTGCGCGCAATATCCACAAGCGACCAGCCCTCATCCATGATGAAAACTGTTTCAGTGGTTTTGATCTCGGGCCATTGGGAGAGCTTGTTCGTCACAAGATTGTGCACGCCAGACACGCTAGTTGTGCGCACCAGCAGCATGCAGTCATAGCTGCCGGTGATGACCGCAAAATACTCAAGCTCCGCTAGATCCACAAGCTTTTCTCTAAATCTTTGCCACTGATTTTGCTGCAGTGACACAAACACCAACGCACACACCCCAACTCCCACCGCGTTGAAGTCGATGTCGATTGTCGCGCCTATAATCACCCCGGCCTCTTTTAACGCCTCAAACCGCTGATATGCGTTGGACCGTGAAATGCTGAGTTTTTCGGCGAGCGCTGCTATCGAGAGCCTGCTGTCTCTGCGCAGCAGGTCAAGCATTTGCAGATGGGTGCTATCTAATTTCATGGTTAGATTATTCCAAAAATATGCGTTAAAACAGCGAAAAATCTGGAAAATATGTAATCAAATTGCGAGAAGTAGTGTACGAAACTCCAAATTTTCCTATTTCTCTTGGATCTCTTGGGAAATTTCCAGTAATTTTAAAACAATCTCTGAAACATGTGCTGGTTTAGAGAAAGAAAGTGAATTAGGAGAATTCAATGAAGTTTTCTTTTAAGAAAGCAGTTGCAGCGGCAGGCTTAGTGACCGCGGTGACAATCGGTCTTGCCGGCTGTGCGGGGGGGGGGTAGCGCCAGCAGCCAAGCGGGCAAAACTCTTGTTGTTGACGCCTCGTTTGACCTGAAAACTGCAGACCCAAACCGTTCCTACGAGACCACCGGGCAGATCATTGCGAAAGCAATGTATGAGACACTGCTCACTTTCAAGGGTTCAGACGTCACCACTCCGGTAGACGGGCTTGCAAGCTATGAGATGAACGCCGACAACACCGTGATGACGCTGACCATGAAAGACGGTCATGTTTTCTCTGACGGTAGCCCGGTCACGGTTGATGATGCCGTATTCTCACTGACCCGACTGCAGGGTATTAAAGGCAACCCATCGTTCTTGCTTGATGGGCTCACCATCGAAAAAGTAGATGACAAGACTCTAACTATAACCAGTCCCGAACCGCGACCAGAACTCCCATTTATTTTGCCAAATGGTGCGCTCTCTGTTGTTAATCAGGAGACGGTTGAGGCGCATGGCGGCACCAACACAGAAGCTGATAGCGCAGAAAGCTTCCTCAACAGTGAATCTGCTGGGTCTGGCCCATATGTGCTTGACTCATTCGACGCTGCAAAGCAGGTCGTGTTAACCGCAAACGAAAACTATACGGGCACAAAACCGAAATACGAGCGTATCGTGCTGCGCAACGTTGAAGGCCCAACACAGAAATTAAATGTGGAAAAGGGTGAATCACAGCTGGCTCTTGATCTAAACCCAGATCAGGTAGCTGAGTTAGCTGGTGCCAACGTTAACATCACCAGCAACGCATCGCGCTATATGATTTTCTTCTTCCTGAACCAGAATAAAAACGTCAACGCATGGACCAGCAACCCCGACTTCGTGCAGGCGGTTAAGCTCGGCGTCGATTATGACAAAATTGTCGCGCTCGCAGGTGAGGGTGCTGTGCGCCCAGGCGGGCCGATCCCATCCCTGTTTGTTGGTGCGCTCGACGCAGCCGCTGGCAACCAGCGTGATATAGCCGCAGCAAAGGCAGCGCTCGCAGCTTCAGGCTACAACGGAGAAGCAGTGACGCTGAACTTCCCGAACGATATTACGGTGCAGGGGCTTTCTTTCACCAGTATTGCTGAAAGCCTGCAAGCACAGCTGGCTGAAATCGGAATTAATATTCAGCTTGCGCCAGCCCCGGTAGCAACCGAGCTTGATGCATACCGCAACGGCCAAGAAACAATTGGTCTGTGGTACTGGGGTCCTGACTTCCCGCACCCATCAAACTACCTCGTGTTCTCGCCCGGTCAGCTGGTAGGTTTGCGTGCCGGTTGGGAGAGCGAAGCTGATCCAAAGATGGTCGCACTCGCTAACGCAGCCAAAACCGCAGGCGAATCTGAGGTGGAGTCTGCATACAAAGAATGGCAGGAATACCAGAATGAGGCTGGACCGTTCATTCCACTGCTGCAGCCTGGGCAGAGCATCGTGACGAGCAAGAGCATCAGCAGTGTAGTTGCAAATCCGATTTGGACTGTAGACCTTGCGCTCATCGACTAATACCGTTGCGATCGAAACCTTAGAGCGCACACCGCAAACGCGTCGCCGGGGTATCCCGCCGCTGCTGCGCTACATCGGTGTGCGCTTGGGGGTCTCAATCCTCCTAGTGCTCGGGGTGACGCTTGTTACCTTCACCCTCACCAACCTGGTGCCTTCCGATCCAGTGCAGGCAGCGCTTGGGGAGCAGGCAGCTGCTAATCCAGAAATTGTCGCGAAGTTTCGTGCGGAGCAGGGGCTCGATAAGCCACTGCCGGTGCAGTACATCACCTATGTGACCAACCTCGTGCAGGGCAATTTAGGCACTTCAACACAAACCCGGCAGCCCGTGGCAGAGGAACTCGCAAGAGCATTTCCAGCCACTATCGAGCTGGCGCTTGCAGCGATTGTCGGATCGGCTCTGCTTGGAGTAGGTCTGGGCCTGTGGGCGGCTTTGAAGCGTCGCAAATTTACCGATCAGGTAATTCGCGTTATCAGTTTGATCGGACTGTCTTGGCCGACTTTCTGGCTCGCGCTCGTGGTTTACTACGTGTTCTTCTTCCTGCTCGGTATTTTTCCGGGATCGGGGCGGCTCGATCCAGTTTTGATTCCGCCCCCGCACGTCACTGGGATGTACACTATCGACGCTCTGCTAGCAGGACAGTTCGATGTTTTCTCAGACGCCCTCTATCACTTAGTGCTGCCAGCTTCCGTGCTCGCGCTCTACACAATCGGGCTTCTGACCAGGTTTGCGCGCTCTGCGGTGCTCGAGGTGCTTGATCTTGATTTCGTTAAAGCTGCAAGGGCTAAAGGGCTGTCGAAGCGAACAGTGACATTCGGCTATGTGTTGCGCGCGGCCACCGTGCCAATTATCACCGTGCTCGGTCTTGCTTTCGGATCCCTCCTATCTGGCACAGTGCTGGTGGAGCAGGTGTACAGCTGGAACGGGATCGGCCAGTACTCATTTGCGGCGGCGACCAAACTTGATCTGCCCGCAATTATGGGGGTCGGTTTGATCGTTGGCATTGTTTATATCGGTCTGAACTTCGTGGTTGATGTGCTTTACGGCTTGATTGACCCGCGCGTTCGCGTGCAGTAGGAGACAAACATGACAGACATACTTACTGCAACCGCTGGGCGCAGAAAGCGACTGCCAATTCCAGAAGCGTTCAGGCAACCGCTTGCGATCACCGGCGGTATTGTGCTCGCACTGTGGCTGATAGTAATTATTTTTGCGCCGTTAATAGCGCCAGCAGATCCACTATCCCAGGCGTTTGACCGGTTGCAGCCGCCAAGCGCTGAGCATCTTTTCGGTACGGATCAAGTTGGGCGTGACGTGTTTAGTCGCGTAGTTTACGGCAGTCGTATCTCGCTCCCATTGGCGCTGGGGCTCGTGCTGACAGCGATGTGCGTTGGGGGCCTACTTGGAGCGATTGCCGGCTATTTTGGCAAGCTCGTGGATGAAATCATTATGCGTATCGCCGACCTAGTGTTTGCGTTCCCCACGATCATTCTCGCAATGGTTATTACAGCCGCGCTCGGCCCCAGCCTGACAAATGCTGTGATAGCGATGCTCATTGTGACCTGGCCTGCCTATGCACGCGTGACGCGGTCGCTGGTGATCACCGCTCGCAAACAGGAGTACGTAGTCGCCGGTAGGCTGCTCGGCGCAGGCCCTTTTACCTCGCTGCGCCGCGATGTGCTCCCAAACGTGCTCGCGCCAGTGTTTGTGTTGGCGATGCTCGACTTCGGCACGGCTATCCTCTTGCTGGCGGGGCTGTCCTTCCTCGGCCTCGGTGCTGTGCCGCCTGCCCCTGACTGGGGTGCGATGGTCGCTGCCGGTGTTGAGCAGTTTTCTGCCTGGTGGCTGGCTGCCTTCCCCGGCTTAGCGATATTCACAGTTGTGATGGCATTCAACTTTATCGGCGATTCACTTCGTGATTCTTTGGATCCGCGCACTAAGGGAGCGGTGCAGGGGAGGGCTGTATAAATGAGCGCAGAAGGACTACAAATTACAGGCCTTGAGCTGGAGATTAACGGCAAAGAGATTATTCAGGGTATCGATATCTCACTGCAGCCCGGAAAAATTACCGGACTTGCTGGCGAATCTGGCTCGGGTAAGTCGATGACCGGCTTGGCAATCTTGGGCTTATTACCGGAAGGATCGAGAACTAAAGGGCAGATTCAGTTTGCCGGCAAGAATCTCTTAAAAAACAGCGAAAAAGAGCAAAATAAACTGCGCGGCAATAAGATTGCCATGGTTTTCCAGGATCCGACCGCTAGCCTGCATCCGATGTTGACAATCGGCCGGCAGCTGACGGATCATCTGCGGGCACACACCGGGATTGGGAAAAAAGCAGCTCTCGAAAAAGCGGTAGAAACACTGCGGCTTGTGCAGGTCCCCGATCCAAAAACAGCGATAAAGAAGTATCCGCATCAGTTCTCTGGCGGGCAGCTGCAGCGCGTTGCTATCGCGATCGCGATTATATGTGAGCCTGAAATTTTGATCGCTGACGAGCCAACAACCGCGCTTGATGTGACTGTGCAGGCAGGCGTGCTGCGTCTGTTAAAACAGCTTGCGGAAAAACTTTCGCTTGCGGTTTTGCTTGTCACACACGATCTCGGGGTGATGAGCAGCCTCGCAGAAACTATTTACGTTATGCGGCAGGGGCAGATCGTGGAGAGCGGCCCGCGCTATGAGGTGCTGCGTCGGCCGCAGCACGCCTATACTCGCGCTCTGGTTGAAGCGCTCCCGAATCATGAACCATTCCTTGCAGGTGCTGTAGCCGCAACCGCAACAGAGGTTATTACCGTTAAGCAGCTGAGCGCAGGTGAGAGAGGGAACTAATATGAGCACACAGTTTCTGTCTGTCGATGACGTTCGTGTCACATATAAGCTGCCGGGTGGGGGCACGCTTGAGGCGGTGCGCGGGGTTAGCCTGAACGTCGATAAATCTTCGGTGGTTGGGCTGGTTGGCGAATCCGGTTGTGGGAAATCCACGCTTGCGCGCGCTATCTCCGGTTTAGAACCGATTACCGCCGGGGCGATCATCTTCAAAGGGAAAGAGATTAAGCCGCTCGGGATGCGGCGTCGTGATCCGGAACTGCTGCGCATCCAGATGGTGTTTCAAAACCCTTATGCTTCGCTAAACCCGCGGCGCACGATTGGTAGCCAGATTGCTGACGGACTGCGCATTAACCCGCATAAAGACAGCTGGTCTGTTGCTGGGTTGTTAGAAGAAGTGGAGCTGCCAGCCAGTGTGCAGTCGCGCTACCCGCATCAATTTTCGGGCGGGCAGCGCCAGCGTATCGCAATTGCGCGAGCTATTGCCTCTGGGCCAGAACTGTTAATCGGTGACGAACCCATCGCGTCGCTCGATGCGAGTCTGCAGGCAAAAGTTGCGACACTAATGCGAAATCTTGCGCTGCAGAGCGGGGCATCGCTGTTGTTTATCAGTCACGATCTCGCGGTGGTGCGGATCATCGCAGACCAGGTCGCGGTGATGCAACGGGGCCAGCTTGTAGAAACTGGCACCGCGCAGCAGGTGTGGGATAATCCCCGCCAGGATTACACGAAAAAGCTGTTAGCTTCGATTCCGGCGGTCGACGGGCTCGGCACACTGCCCGGCACTAGCGAAGCAATTTTGGCAGATTAAAGCATTAGAAACGAGTGGAAATGTATCGTTCAATACTGACTATTAAAACGACTCCGGAACAGGCAGAGAAGTTACTGCAGCTGTATCGTGATGAAGAGGTTTTGCGTGAGTCGCTCAACCTCACACGCCAGGTGAGCAGTGATATTGCTGTTGCAGCTGATGGCAGCGGCGAGATACTAGTAACTGCGAATTGGCCGGATGAGCGCGGCTACCAGGAGTGGCTTGACCACCCAAAGCGCGACCGCCTAGCACCAGAGTTTGACGAGATCCTTGGCTCTGAAGTGGAGGTTGGTGCGGGGCGTCAGTACATTGTTGATCACGCTGTGACCCGCGACTAGACGGCACGTGGTGCTAGATTCGAGAGCTTCTGACGGTTAGATTGTCTCTGTTTGAAGCGCCGCAGCCTCAGTTTCTAGCACCTGCCGAAAAGCTTTAAGGGCGGCGTTCTTCCGGCTAGATTTTCGCGCGGCGGTAAAGATCGTGCGACGCGGAGACCCCGGCAGGTCGAGCAGCTTGATATCGTTTGCTTTAGAATACGGCGACCCAAAGTGCACAAGGCTTGGAAGCAGGGCAACCGCATTTCCGGTAGCGACGAGGCGCACATGCGCCTGCAGATCTGCTGTTTCAAATCTGACATCCGGCTCAAATCCTGCTAGTCGACATGCCTGCTCTGCAAAATGTCTGGTGGCTGTGCCCTTCGGCTCCATTACCCAGGGCAGGTGTTGTGTGTCGCTGAGCGTTTTTACGCTCTGAAACTCGGGGCTGCTATCGGGGGTGCGCGGCAGTGCGAGTTGAATTTTATCGCGCGTTAGAGGTTTGCTTTCAAGCCCTGCAAACTGTTCGGTGGCGTGCTCAGGGTACTGCTCAGCGATCACCAGATCAAAATTGCGCAACCAGGTTTCGCGCAGCGCGAGCTCCGGCTCATACTGAATGAGCTCAATGTGCACACCTGGGTGGTTGCGCCTGATTCTTTGAATAGCTTGCGGTAGGAGCGCTAGCATGGCGGTCTGAAATGCGGCTACGCGCAGTTTCCCTGTCACCTGTGGTTGTTTTTGTTGCACGGCGTCAGCTGCTTGCTCTACGGCGCGCAACACATTTTCAGTTTCTGCAACCAGCACCTGTGCTGCGGGGGTGAGTTCTAAAACCCGACCACTGCGCCTCAGCAGTGTCACCCCGACCTCACGCTCGAGTAGCGCAAGCTGCTGTGAAACCGCTGACGAACTTTGGTGCAGCGCGTCTGCAACGGCGATCACAGTGCCGCGGCGATCCAACTCCCAAAGCAGTCGAAGACGTTTCACATCGAGCATAGAGGGTTTCCTTTGAACGGTTTTGGGGCTGTGGCGGCGCCCAAACAAGCCGCGCCGGTACTAAAAAATTAGTTAAGTAAAATTAAATAATAATCATAAGATTATCTCATTTTACTTATTGACAAAGAACATGCATTATTGCCATATCGGTGCGTTTTTTATGCGCGCAACAAAAATCGTGAAAGGCAAACGTTATGACCGCAAAAGCTGGCAGCAACACTCGCCCGCAGGACCTCGCTGACGACGCAATCGCGCTCGTTAAACGGTGGCTTAAAGAAGCATCACAGTATCCCGCAGATAAATCTGCTGAACGCCTCGCTGGTGTTTTGCGCGACCCAAACGGCCTAGACTTCACAGTTGGATTCGTTGACGGCGTGGTGCGCCCGGAAGATCTTGGTGCGGCCGCAAAGAAACTCAAAGAACTAACCCCGCTGACACCACAGTTCTTACCGGGATACATGCGCGGCGCGATCGGTTTGGGAGGGTTGCTTGCCAAACCATTAAAGGGCGTGGTTGTGCCAACAGCACGCAAAGTGCTGCGCGAAATGGTGAGCCACCTCATCATCGATGCCTCAGATAATAAGCTCGGCCCGGCAATCGCAAAAATTAAAAAAGACGATGTGCGTCTGAACATCAACCTGCTCGGTGAAGCTATCCTCGGTGAGCACGAGGCATCGCGTCGTCTTGCGGGCACTGAAAAGCTGCTGTCTCGCGATGACGTTGACTATGTGTCAATTAAGGTTTCGGCAACCGTAGCCCCGCACAACCATTGGGCTTTTGATGAGGCGGTCGCCCACATCACCGAAAAACTCACGCCGCTTTTCAAACTGGCAAACGACAGCACTCCGAAGAAGTTTATAAACCTCGATATGGAGGAATACAAAGATCTCGATCTTACGATCGCGGTGTTTAAGAAGCTGTTAGAAAAGCCAGAATTCCATAACCTCTCAGCCGGTATCGTGCTGCAGGCGTATCTGCCGGATGCGCTCGGCGCAATGATGAACCTGCAGGAATGGGCCGCGCAGCGTGTTGCCGACGGCGGTGCACCAATTAAGGTGCGTATCGTAAAGGGCGCAAACCTGCCAATGGAGCAGGTAGACGCGGCAATTCACGGCTGGTCTCTAGCAACCTGGCACAGCAAGCAGGCTTCTGACACCAGCTATAAGGCGGTTATCGATTACGCACTGCACCCAGAGCGCGTAAAAAACATTCGGATCGGCGTTGCCGGCCACAACCTCTTCGACGTGGCACTGGCCTGGCTGCTGGCAAAAGCCAGGGGAGCACAAGACGGTATCGAGTTTGAGATGCTGCTCGGCATGGCAACCGGACAGGCTGAGGCAGTGAAGCGAGAAGTGGGATCCCTGCTGCTCTACACCCCAGTTGTGCACCCACAAGAGTTCGATGTGGCTATCGCCTACCTCATCCGTCGTCTCGAAGAAAGCGCAAGCCAAGACAACTTTATGTCGGCCGTGTTTGAGCTTAACGACAACAAAAAACTTTTTGAGCGTGAAAAGAATCGCTTCCTCGCTAGCCTGGCAGATCTAGCAGCTATCACCGCTGACGGTGCTGCAGAAAATTACGCAGTGCCGCCTGCAAACCGGCAGCAGGATCGCAGTAAATATGATCCGGAAAAGGCAGCTGACCGCGTTGCAGAGCGTGTTGCAGCGGGAGCGCGCGGTGAATTTGAGAACGTTCCAGACACCGACCCAGATCTGCCGGGAAACCGCGCGTGGGGGCGGGCAATCGCTGAGCGCATGGTCGAGTCACAGCTTGGTGCCGACCTGGTGCGCGATGCGCAGGTTGCAAGCGCTGACAAACTCGAAGAAATCATTGCAACCGGTGTTAGCGCCGCAGACGCTTGGCAGGCGCTGGGCGCTGATGAGCGCGCCCGCATTCTGATGCTTGCCGGTGAAAAGCTAGAGCAGCGCCGTGCAGAACTGCTTGAAGTGATGGGTTCAGAGTGTGGCAAGACCCTCGATCAGGGCGATCCGGAAGTGTCAGAGGCGATTGACTTTGCCAACTACTACGCAATGCTCGGCCAGCAGCTTGAGCAGGTGTCGGGAGCGAAGTATCAGCCAAAGAAGCTGATCGCTGTCATCCCGCCATGGAACTTCCCGGTGGCAATCCCCGCAGGCGGCGTGTTTGCTGCTTTGGCCTCAGGGGCAGCGGTGATTATCAAACCAGCAACCAACACCGCACGCTCGGGCGCAATGATGATTGAAGCCCTGTGGGAGGCCGGTGTGCCACGAGAGGTGCTGCAGTTCGTACAGTTTGCTGATCGCGATCTGGCGTCACAGCTGGTTGCCGATCCGCGAGTTGATCGTCTGATCCTCACCGGCGCATACGAAACCGCTGTAGCCTTCCGCGAACTGCGTCAGGATCTGCCAATTTTGGCAGAAACCAGTGGCAAGAATGCCATTATTGTGACCCCTAACGCAGACCTTGATCTGGCAGCGCGAGATGTTGCCCAGTCAGCGTTTGGTCACGCGGGTCAGAAGTGCTCAGCAGCTTCGCTGGTGATTCTTGTTGGTTCCGTTGCCACCTCAAAACGCTTCCGCGCACAGCTGCTCGATGCGGTGCGTTCAATTAGCGTGGGAACACCGGAAGATTTGCGCACCCAAATGAGCACTGTGGTCACCGCTCCGAGCGGCAAACTGCTGCGGGGGCTCACAACACTCGGCTCTGGCGAGCGATGGTTGATTAAACCAGAACCGATTGACAACGGCAGCCCGCTGGCCCGCGATAAGAACGGTGACATAAAACTGTGGAGCCCCGGTGTGCGCGACGGCGTAAAGCGCGGCAGTGAATACCACATGACCGAATACTTCGGTCCGATCCTGGGCATCATGACCGCTGCAACCCTCGCAGAAGCAATCGAGATCGTGAATGAGATCGACTACGGTCTGACCAGCGGCCTGCACTCACTTGACGCTGATGAGCTACGCCAGTGGGTCGACGGTATCGAGGCCGGCAACCTCTACGTCAACCGCGGCATCACCGGTGCTATTGTGCGTCGTCAGAGTTTTGGCGGTTGGAAGAAGAGCGCCATCGGAGCAGGCACCAAGGCTGGCGGGCCGAACTACCTGCACGGGCTTGGAGATTGGGCCGACGCGCCAATTACAGCCGCACAGCTTTCGGATCCGCGCCCAGAGGTGACCGGGCTATACGCAGCCGCGCAGCAGGCCGGCCTGTCAGAGTCTGATCTAGCGTGGTTGGCCGGAGCTTTCGCCTCTGATACTGATGCTTGGAACGAAGAGTTCGGTATCGCGCGAGACGCTTCACAGCTGATCGTGGAGCGGAACATGCTGCGCTACCTGCCGGTTACAACACACGTTAGGATCGCTGCCGACGCGCAACTTCGCGACGCTATTCGTGTGCTCGGTGCGGCATTGGCTGCCGGCGCAAAGCCTGTTGTGAGCACACCAACCGCGCTGCCTGAGCCTGTGCAGGTAGAGCTCAAGCGCGCCGGGGTGACTGTCGATCATCAGGATGAGACCGCGTGGCAGCAGCGCGTTGCCAAGCTTGCAGCAGTTGAGGGGCCTAAGGCAGCAGCCCGTATCCGTATTGTTGCGGGCGCATCACGTGCTGCGCAGGTAGCAGAGGTGTATGCTGCGGCAAACGGCAAGCCGGATATTGCGGTCTACGGCGGAGAAGTTGTTTCTGCTGGGCGGGTTGAAATGCTCCCGCACCTCCGTGAGCAGGCAGTGTCGATCACCGCACACCGTTTCGGTAATCTCACCAACTTCGCAAAGTTTGCGCTGTAAATAAAAGCAAACTGGCGTGTGCC
Source organism: Canibacter zhoujuaniae (assembly GCF_011752005.1). Classification (NCBI taxonomy): domain Bacteria; kingdom Bacillati; phylum Actinomycetota; class Actinomycetes; order Micrococcales; family Microbacteriaceae; genus Canibacter; species Canibacter zhoujuaniae. Next base: position 254,186 of record NZ_JAAIJZ010000002.1, read on the forward strand.
GCGGGTGGGTCTCACAAGGATCTGCCCGCGGCACGTTTTTTAAACGGTTACTCTGCTTCAGAAAAATCTAATTTCGGCACAGGCTTTTTAAACCCGCGCGTCACGTAAGCGATAATCGCAAGACCGATCAGCACCCAAACGCCGCCGATTATCCAGGTAGTTGTTTCAAGCGCAGACCACAGCCAAATTGTGAGTGCGAAACCTATCAGCGGGCAAACGAGATAGCGCAAGATCTGCGTGACGCGAATCTTTTCGGCTCTGCCTCCTGACGGGAACACGTAGGTGCGAATCACCGCCAGATTCACCACCGCGAACGCGGTGAGAGCGCCAAAGCTGATCATAAACGCAACCGCGTCGAGGCTTGCAAAAAGACTTGAGAGAGCGAAGACTGACACAACAGCGGTGGCAATGTATGGTGTGCCGAAACGTTTGTTGAGTTTTGCTAGCGGGCTAGGCAGCATCCCATCACGGCCCATGGCGTAAAGGATTCTTGACACTGAAACCTGCGCGGTTAGGCCGGAGCCGAAACAGCCAACAACATAGATTGCAACAAAGAAAGTTGCGAGCACCTCGCCGCCGATGTGGGTCACAACCGTCACACCAGCAGCTTCAATTTCGGCTTTGCTGAGAGCCGACCAGTCAGGGCTGTAAGCCAGAGCTCCCGACCAAGAAACCAGAATAAACAGCAGACCACCAACTAGGGTTGCGAGAATAATCGCGCGCGGAATATCACGACGCGGGTTTTTTGCTTCTTCCGAAAGAGTTGAAATCGCGTCAAACCCTAGGAATGAGAGTGCAAGAATTGCCGCGCCGGAGGCAATGCTGCCGATCCCTCCCTCACCAAAGCTGAAAGGTTCAAGCACCCCAACAGACATATCGCCGCCGAGCGCACTCTTTAGCGCGAGCGCGAAAAATACAACAACCAACAGCACCGAGAGAGCGACAACAGTGTAGTTGGCGCCGTTGACCAGTTTGATCCCGAGCACATTAAAAGCGAACACAATCAGCAGCGCTGCGAGCGTGAAAACCCAAACAGGGACTGCCGGAAACTGTGTGTTTAAGTAGATGCCGATGAGCATAAAATTGATCATCGGAATAAACAGGTAGTCAAGCAGCATGACCCAGCCGGTGATAAACCCGACCCCGCCGCCGAATGTCTGTTGGGCATAGGTGTATGCCGACCCCGCAACAGGATACTTGCGTACCATAGCGGCGTAGCTTGCTGCGGTAAAAAGCATTGCAACAACCGCCATAATGTAGGCGGCCGGCAGATGCCCGTGGGTGACCTTGTTAACAATGCCGTAGGTTGTAAAAACGGTGACCACCGTCATATAGGTGATCCCGAAAAAAGTTAAACCGGTCAGTCCCAGTGCCCGACGCAGTTTCGGCTGCCCTGTTGCAGCAGACTCTGACAATTTATCCTCCTCGATTTGTGACGTAACTTCTTTTGAAACAGTCTTAGACTCGGGAGGGCTTGCAGACGATTAAACAATCCGGCTGCTGCAGTCTGCAACGGTGCAGGGTTAAACCTACAAAGGATAAGATTAACTGAAATCTGATCGGAGGCTTAGATGACACATCTCACACTCGACACTGCAGCAACTCAGTGGGCTGTCGACGGTAAGCTCGCTTCCGCACCGCACGCACTGACAGCACTCGCCGGCGGGAGCTCGCTATTAGTGTTGATGCACGGGCTTGGATCACACGAAAAAGACCTTATTCAGCTGGCCTCTTTTCTGCCAAAAGAGCTGGTAATAGCGAGTTTGCGCGCACCGTTAAAAGCGGCTGAGGTTGATGCAACTCTTGGTGGCTGGTCGTGGTTTCCGCTGTCGCTGCAACCGGGCGGGGTTTCCCCCGAACAGGGAGCAGCGGAGGCTGTGCAGGCGGCGCAAGCGGTTATTGACTGGGTGCACCAGCTAAAGGAGCAGGTCGGTGGGATCAGGCAGATTGCGCCGATGGGTTTTTCGCAGGGTGGGGTGATGACCACCACAATGCTTAGGCTTGCGCCGGGAGAGTTTGTGTGCGGTGTTAACTGCTCCGGGTACATTGCGCCGGGTGAGTTTATGGGCGATGCAGCGCTGAAAGATCTGCAGACTCCGCTGTTTTGGGGGCGCGATCTTGTAGACCCTGCAATCGGTCATGCGGCTGTAGAGTTGACCGCCGCATGGGCGCCGCAGCACACAGCTCTTGAAGCGCACACATATAAAGGGATTGGGCACTCTATCGGGCGCACAGAACTTTCCGATATTCACTTATTTTTAACGCGCCATTTCGGCTTTTAAATGGACACAGTTGCGCGCGATCCGCAAGCAGTTTGTAACAAATCTTAATATGGTTGCTCGTTTTAAAATCTCGCCCTAAAGTTTGAAGTTATGAAACCGTTCCTATTAATTACAACCCGTGATGATGACGCGGTTGTTCTTCCTGAGGTGCGGTCGTATCAGAAACTGACCGGTCTTACTGACGCCGAAATGGTGTGGCATCGCGCAGAAGCGCAAAGCCTAGACAGTGTGAACGTGCACGACTACTCCGGCATTATTCTGGCCGGATCGCCGTTTACGGTGAGCGAACCAGACGAAAAAAAGAGCGCGGTAGAGAAGCGAGTGGAGCTTGATTTACAACGGCTGCTGGATCGTGTGCTTGCCGATGATATTCCGTTTTTGGGTGTCTGCTACGGGGTTGGCACGCTCGGCCGACACCAGGGTGCGGTGGTGGATCAAACTCACGGTGAACCAACTCAGGCAGCAGAGATAAGACTGACAGAAGCGGGTTTGCGTGACCGCCTGTTTGCTGAGCTGCCGCCGAGTTTCTATGCGTATGTGGGGCATAAGGAAGCGCTGAGTTCAGTGCCCGACCATGTGGAAGTTTTGGCAACCAGTCAGAGCTGCCCGATTCAAGCGTTTCGGATCGGGCGCAATGTCTATGCGACACAGTTTCATCCGGAAATGGATGCGCCGGCAATCAGTGAGCGCATTCACGCCTACGTCGATCACGGATATTTTGATCCGGCGCGTCTTGACGAGCTGCTTGAGCACGTGAACGAGGCTGATGTGCGCGCGAGCCACTTAGTGCTGGGGCGTTTCATCGAAGAGTATGCAAAATAGCCATTTGCATTTACCATCTTTCTAGCGTAATGTGGGTATTTGCGCTTTGGGTGAGTTGTGCCTTCATATAGTGGTTGGTAATTACACGCAGACATCACAGAGTCTTAAGACCCAAAGCAGTTCACAAAAAGACTCAGTAAATTAGCCTGATTAGGCTCACGGAGGTAGGTTCCTTGGCTGCTGCAAACACTGCAACCAACACGCCGAAGAACGGTCGCGACCACAAGCGGCTTTCATTCGCAAAAATTTCTGACACCATCGAAGTTCCGGATCTGCTTGCGCTGCAGACTCAGAGCTTTAAGTGGCTTGTTGGCAACGAAGAAAATCAGAATCAGGGAAGCGGTCTTGAGGAAGTCTTTGACGAGATTTCACCAATCGAAGACAACACCAAACAGATGAAGCTGTTTATGCGTCAGCCTTCACTTGGTGACCCAAAGCACAGCATCGACGAGTGTAAAGAACGCGGCAAGACCTATGCCGCACCGCTGTACGTAAAAGCTGAATTCTTTAACAAAGGCACCGGTGAGACCAAGTCTCAAACCGTGTTCATTGGTGACTTCCCGCTGATGACCGACCGCGGCACATTCATTATCAACGGTTCTGAACGTGTCATCGTGTCACAGCTGGTGCGTTCACCGGGTGTTTACTTTGAGCGCACCCCAGAGAAAAACAGCGATAAGGACGTTTTCTCTGCGCGTGTTATTCCGAGCCGCGGTGCTTGGCTGGAGTTTGAAATTGATAAGCGTGACCAGGTTTCTGTGCGCATCGACCGCAAGCGGAAGCAGAGCGCGACTGTCTTTTTGAAGGCTCTGGGCTTAAGCAGCGCGAAGATCCGCAAGGCTTTCGCAGGGTACGAATCAATTTTGAGCACCCTGGAAAAAGACAGCGTTGAGACGCAGGAAGAAGCACAAAAGGAGCTCTACAGCAAGCAGCGTCCGGGTGAGCAGGTTGCTATGGAAGCAGCGCGCACCCTCATCTCAAGCAGCTACCAGACTCCAAAACGCTACGATCTTGCCAAAGTTGGTCGCTACAAGATCAACCGCAAGCTCGGTCTTGAGCTGCCTATCTCAGAGTCAACACTGACAACCGATGACATAGTTGCGACCCTGCAGTATCTCGTGGCACTGCACGCAGGTGTTGAAACCATTCCGGGCACGCGCGATGGCAAGAAGATTGAAGTGCGCGTCGATGTGGATGATATCGACCACTTCGGCAACCGCCGCATTCGTGGTGTTGGTGAGCTCATTCAAGCACAGCTGCGCACCGGTCTGAGCCGTATGGAGCGTGTTGTGCGTGAGCGCATGACCACGCAAGATGTTGAAGCAATTATTCCTAACACTCTGATCAACACTCGCCCGGTAATGGCGGCGATCAAGGAATTCTTCGGCACCAGCCAGCTGTCACAGTTCATGGATCAGAACAACCCGCTTGCAGGCCTGACCAACAAACGTCGTCTCTCGGCGCTTGGTCCGGGCGGTCTGTCACGCGACCGTGCGGGTGTTGAGGTGCGAGATGTGCACCCATCACACTACGGCCGCATGTGCCCGATTGAAACCCCTGAAGGCCCAAACATTGGTCTGATTGGTGCGCTTGCAACCTTCGCACGCATTAACTCATTCGGCTTTATCGAGACCCCGTACCGTCGTGTCAACAACGGCCAGGTAACCGATCAGATCGACTACCTGTCAGCACACGAAGAAGACGAATTCTTGATCGCGCAGGCGGGCGCAAAGCTTGACGCACAGGGCAATTTTGAAGACGACTTTGTGCTTGCCCGGCCAAAGGGTTCTGAGGTGCAGCTCGTTGATGCGAAGAGCGTTGAATACATGGACGTTTCGCCACGTCAGATGGTTTCTGTTGCGACCTCACTGATTCCGTTCCTTGAGCACGACGACGCAAACCGTGCGCTCATGGGCGCTAACATGCAGCGCCAGGCTGTGCCGCTGTTACGCGCCGAGAGCCCACTCGTTGGCACCGGTATGGAGGGTTACGCTGCCATTGACGCCGGTGACGTAGTTACTGCTGAAGCAGCCGGTATTGTCTCTGCCGTGTCTGCTGACAAGGTCACACTGCAGCTCGATGAGGGTGGCACGAAGACCTACTACATGCGCAAGTTCGACCGCTCAAACCAGGGCACCAACTACAACCACCACGTCATCGTGCGTGTTGGTGACCGCGTTGAAGCTGGCGAGGTTATCGCTGACGGCCCAGCGACTGAAAACGGTGAACTGGCACTCGGTAAGAACCTGCTCGTGGCGTTTATGCCGTGGGAGGGTCTCAACTATGAGGACGCCATCATCCTGAGCCAAAACCTGGTGAAAGACGACACCCTGTCGTCTATCCACATCGAAGAATACGATGTGGACGCACGTGACACCAAGCTCGGTAAGGAAGAAATCACCCGCGACCTGCCAAATGCTTCACAGGAAGCATTGAAAGATCTCGACGAGCGAGGCATCATTCGGATCGGTGCTGAGGTGCGTCAGGGTGACATCCTGGTTGGTAAGGTGACCCCGAAGGGTGAGACAGAGCTCAGCGCTGAAGAGCGTCTGCTGCGCGCCATCTTCAATGAGAAGAGTCGCGAGGTGCGCGATACCTCACTCCGTGTCCCACACGGTGTTTCGGGTACGGTTACCGCCGTTAAGGTGTTTGAGCAGTCTGAGGACGGCGATGACGCTCTCGGCTCAGGTGTAAACCAGCGCGTTATCGTATTTATCGCGCAGAAGCGTAAGATCACTGAGGGCGATAAGCTTGCCGGTCGTCACGGTAATAAGGGTGTTATTTCAAAGATTCTCCCTGTTGAAGATATGCCATTCTTGGCAGACGGCACCCCGGTTGACGTGATCCTGAACCCACTGGGTATTCCAGGTCGAATGAACTTCGGGCAGGTGCTTGAAACCCACCTTGGCTGGATCGCGAAGCAGGGCTGGAAGATCGAGGGCACCCCAGAGTGGGCTGCGCAGCTGCCGGCTGACGCGCTTGAAGCAGCGCCTGGCACGAAAGTTGCTACGCCTGTATTCGACGGTGCCTCAGAAGCTGAGATCGCGGGGCTGTTGGATTCAACCCTGCCAAACCGTGACGGCAACCGCATGATTGATTCAAGCGGTAAAACACAGCTGTTTGACGGACGCTCTGGCGAGCCGTTCCCATACCCAATCTCGGTTGGCTACATGTACATCCTGAAGCTTCACCACCTGGTAGATGACAAGATTCACGCTCGTTCAACAGGCCCTTACTCAATGATTACGCAGCAGCCGCTCGGTGGTAAGGCACAGTTCGGTGGGCAGCGTTTCGGTGAGATGGAAGTTTGGGCGCTTGAGGCGTACGGTGCCGCATACGCGCTGCAGGAGCTTTTGACCGTCAAGTCAGATGACATCCTCGGCCGTGTGAAGGTCTACGAGGCAATCGTGCGTGGCGAGAACATTCCAGAGCCGGGCATCCCAGAGTCCTTCCGCGTTCTGATGAAGGAAATGCAGTCGCTCGGTCTGAATGTTGAGGTGCTCGGTGCTGACGGCGCCGCAGTGGTCCTGAAAGATTCTTCCGATGAGGCAGCACGCACTTCTGAAGAGATCGGGATCAACCTTTCTAGCAGCTTCGAAACTTCTTCTGCTGAAGAAATCTAAGCTCAGCCAACCATACTCAAATAAGATTTTTCAGTCTTCCATCAGAGGAGAATAAGTGCTCGAAGGAACAAGTTTTAGCGAGCTGCAGATTCGTCTGGCAACCGCCGACGATATCCGCAACTGGTCATATGGTGAGGTTAAGAAGCCAGAGACCATCAACTACCGCACTCTCAAGCCAGAGCGCGACGGTCTGTTCGGTGAGCAGATCTTCGGCCCAACCCGCGACTACGAATGCGCCTGTGGTCGATACAAGCGTGTGCGCGATAAGGGTGTTGTCTGTGAGCGTTGTGGCGTTGAAGTAAACAAAGCCAATGTGCGTCGCGAACGGATGGGCCACATTGAATTGGCCGCACCCGTTACCCACATTTGGTACTTCAAAGGTGTGCCATCACGTCTTGGATACCTGCTCGATTTGGCGCCAAAGGATCTTGAAAAAGTAATTTACTTTGCCGCCTACATGGTTATTCATGTTGACGAGAAAGCCCGTCACGAAGATCTAGCTGAGCTCGAGGCAGAACTGCGTCTTGAACTCAAGCAGCTTGAGGACGACCGCGATCTGGCTGTTGCTAAACGTCAGCAGGCGCTCGAGGAAACCCTTGAAGCTCTTGAAGCTAAGGGTGCAAAGGCGAGCGAAAAAGATAAGGCGAAGAACGAGGCTGAGAAAGAGATCGCTAAGATCCGCCGCGCCGCCAACCAAGAAATTGAGCGCATCACCACAGCTTGGGACGAGTTCCGCAATCTGAAAGAGGGCGACCTCAAGGGTGAAGATGAGATCTTCAACGAAATGCAGGATCGCTTTGGTGACTACTTCGAGGCCTACATGGGTGCTGAGGCGATTAAGCGTCGCCTGCAAGCTATCGACCTGAAAGCCGAGAGCGAAGACCTGCACCAGCAGATTGCTGAGGGTAAGGGTCAGAAGAAGATCCGCGCTATTAAGCGCCTGCGCGTTGTGAATAGCTTCTTGCAGACTGGTGCCAGCCCAGCTGCAATGGTGCTTGACGTAGTTCCTGTGCTGCCGCCGGAGCTACGCCCGATGGTGCAGCTTGATGGTGGCCGTTTCGCAACCAGCGACCTGAACGATCTCTACCGCCGCGTTATCAACCGTAACAACCGCCTGCGCCGCCTGCTCGACCTGGGTGCGCCAGAGATGATCGTAAACAACGAAAAGCGCATGCTCCAGGAAGCTGTTGACGCGCTCTTTGACAACGGTCGTCGCGGTCGTGCGGTAACCGGCACTGGAAACCGTGCTTTGAAGTCTCTGAGCGACATGCTCAAGGGTAAGCAGGGTCGTTTCCGTCAGAACCTGCTCGGTAAGCGTGTTGACTACTCTGGCCGTTCTGTTATTGTTGTCGGTCCGCAGCTGAAACTGCATCAGTGTGGTCTGCCAAAGCAGATGGCGCTTGAGCTCTTTAAGCCGTTTGTTATTAAGCGTCTGATGGAGCTCTCTCTAGCACAGAACGTGCGCGCTGCAAAACGTATGGTGGAGCGTGCGCACGCTGAAGTTTGGGAAGTGCTGGAGTACGTAATCCGTGAGCGTCCAGTTCTTTTGAACCGTGCTCCGACTCTGCACCGCTTGGGTATTCAGGCGTTTGAGCCGCAGCTTGTTGAGGGTAAGGCGATCCAGCTGCACCCGCTCGTGTGTGCCGCATTTAACGCCGACTTCGACGGTGACCAGATGGCTGTGCACCTGCCGCTCTCTGTTGAGGCGCAGGCAGAGGCGCGTATGCTCATGCTGGCTTCTAACAACATTCTGAAGCCGTCTGACGGTCGCCCAGTTACCCTGCCTGCGCAGGATATGATTATCGGCCTGCACCACCTTACAACCGTTAAAGCTGGTGCAACAGGCGAAGGGCGTGCTTTCGGATCAATCGCTGAAGCGATTCTCGCGTTTGATCAGGGCACTCTGGATCTCGGCGCGATGGCAAAGATCCGTATTGCGGATTACACCAACGCGAAGGGCGAGGTTGCTGAGGGTCTCACCCTTGTTGACACCACCCTCGGCCGCGCACTCTTTAATGAGGCGCTGCCTGCTGATTACCCTTACTTCGATAAGGTTGCAGATAAGGGCACTCTGTCAAACCTGGTGAACGACCTCGCAGAGCGCTACGCAAAGGTTGATGTTGCGGCAACTCTTGACGCAATCAAGGATGCTGGCTTCTACTGGGCGAGCCGCTCGGGGGTAACCGTTGCGTTGAGCGACATCGTGACCCCAAGCAACAAGGCTGAAATTCTTTCAAAGCATGAAGCTGAAGCAGCTGCCGTGCAGAAGAAGTTTGACCGCGGTATGATCACCGAAGCTGAGCGCCACCGCGAGCTCGTTGAGATCTGGACTGAAGCCACCGATGAGGTTGCGCAGGCGATGCGCGAGGCTTTCCCAGAAGACAACACAATCTTCCGGATGGTTTCTTCAGGTGCCCGTGGTAACTGGCTGCAGATCCGCAACATTGCGGGTATGCGTGGTCTGGTGAGCGATCCGAAGGGTGAAATTATTCCACGCCCGATCGTCTCCTCATACCGCGAGGGCCTGTCAGTGGCCGAGTACTTTATTGCAACTCACGGTGCGCGTAAGGGTCTTGCTGACACCGCGCTGCGCACAGCAGACTCGGGTTATCTAACCCGTCGTCTGGTTGACGTTTCGCAGGATGTCATCATTCGCGAAGCTGACTGTGGCACCAAACGCGGCCTGGACTTCCCGATCGCAACTGCGAACGAAGCCGGTGAGCTTGTGTTGCACGAAGATGTAGAAAGCTCGGTCTACGCGCGCACACTCGCTACCGACGCAGTAGATGCTGATGGCAACGTTGTGATTGCCGCCGGCACCGATGTTGGTGACATCGCTATCAATAAGATGATTGACGCGGGCATCGTTGAGATTAAGGTGCGCTCAGTGCTCACCTGTGAGTCTGCTGTCGGTGTTTGTGCAAGCTGCTACGGCCGCTCACTGGCAACCGGACAGCGTGTTGATATCGGTGAGGCTGTGGGTATTATCGCTGCGCAGTCGATTGGTGAGCCTGGTACACAGCTCACAATGCGTACCTTCCACACTGGTGGTTCTGCGTCAGCTGACGATATTACTCAGGGTCTGCCACGCGTGCAGGAGCTCTTTGAAGCACGTACTCCAAAGGGTGCGTCACCGATCGCGGAAGCGTCCGGTCGCATCACTATCGAGGACACCGAAAAGCAGCGCCGTCTGGTGCTCACCCCGGATGACGGCTCAGAAGAGAAGATCTACCCAGTTCTGAAGCGTGCGACGCTGCTGGTTGCAGACGGCGATCACGTTGAGCTCGGGCAGCCGTTTATTCAGGGCACGCTCGACCCGAAAGATGTGCTCCAGGTTGGCGCTACCGAGAACGGCAAGCACGTTCCTGGTGAGCGAGCTGTGCAGAAGTACCTCGTTGGTGGTGTGCAGGGTGTTTACCGCTCACAGGGTGTGCCGATCCACGACAAGCACATTGAGGTTATCGTGCGCCAGATGCTGCGGAAGGTTACTGTGGTTGACCACGGTGAAACCGAACTGCTGCCGGGTGAGTTAGTAGACCGTGCACGCTACCAGCGCATTAACCGTGAGGCGCTGATGGAGGGCAAGAAGCCTGCCACCGCGCGTCCAGAGGTTATGGGTATCACTAAGGCGTCTCTTGCAACTGAGTCTTGGCTCTCTGCGGCCTCCTTCCAGGAGACCACTCGAGTGCTTACTCAAGCAGCAACTGAGGGCAGCAAGGATCCGCTCATCGGCCTCAAAGAGAACGTCATCATCGGTAAGCTCATTCCAGCCGGCACCGGTTTGGATACCTACCGTCAGGTTAAGGTTGAGCCAACCGAAGCAGCGCGTCAGGAAAACTACCCGAACCGCTTATTCGCTGGTGAAGGCATTTTCGATGAAAGCGATCTCTCGTTTGTTGATTTCGACACCTATCAGGCAGAAGAGATTAACCTTGGAGAGCTAGACTAATCGCTAGCTAGATAACGAGCATGAGCGCCCACTCGACACAGTCGGGTGGGCGCTTTCTCGTTAAAACGTGGGCTTGCGCCGCTGTGTAAATCTGATGAATTAGAGGCGAAATTTGTCAAATCGGGAAAATTATCCGCCAAACCAGGTAACTACTTGGTAGCTTTGGCTTAATTACTGTCAAACGAGAGGCGAAGCAATGACAGAGAATCGTGATCCGCAGCTGCCGGGTGCACCTATTGATGAAACAGCACCAACACCTGATGAAGTTGCCGAAGCGATTGCGCGTGCAAATTCAGAACAGGTTGCAGGAGCAAATCAGGCAACATCCGAGGGCGCTACAGCTAGCGCCCCTACACAGTCGGGTGATGATCTTGCAGGACAGGACGCAGTCGATGGTGTTGTGAACGTGCCTGCGGAAGAAGCAGAACAGGCTGCTGCAATGCAGGCTGCAGCGCAGAGCGGGGGAGAAGCAGCCAGTGCAGAGACAGACATCGCACCCGTGGAGCTGCCTTCCGCTGCTGCGGACAGCGGCTCGATGACTGCTGCACAAGCCGATGACGGCACTGACTACGCGGCATTCCAGACTCGCCCGTACACTGAGGCCGAGGTGGCAGCGCTGCAGGCAGACGGCATGGCCGCAGCAGGAGCAGGCGTAAACGGTGCGTCTGCCACAAGCACCACGCCTGACGGGGCAGTGATGATCCCCGCTGATCACCCAATGGCTAACTTTTACCGTGAAGAACCAGAGCCGCCAGTTATTAAGGGAAATCGCGCCGCCGGTGTGCTTATCTCGCTTCTTGCAACGGTGATATTTGCGGCCGTGTATGCGGGAGTGATTGCACTATTCGAGCTGCGCTATTTCCGCCCTGAAGCGCTTTTGAGTGAGAGCAATCTGATTCCAACACTGCTGTCGCCCGGTTTCTTTGGTGCGGTCGGTGGATTCTTCCTCGGCATGGTGCTGCTTGTGCTTGTGTTTGGTCGTTCGGGCTGGTGGGCGTATGTGCTCGGTGGGTTCCTCGTCGGTGTTTTAGCCTGGGTGGGAGCAACGCTCGGGTTCGTAGTTTCACACAACCTGCACGGTATCGATGTTTCACTGCGCGCACTCGTCAGCCTTGACAGAACTGCGGTGCTTGGCGCTCTTGAAGTGGGCACTCTCGTCAGAGTGCTCGCAGCCGGTGTTGTTGCGCGTGAGGTAGCGGTGTGGTTTGGCGCTTGGATCGGCGGTCGCGGCCGTCGCATTAAAGCAAAGAACGCTGCTGCGGTTGCAGAATATGAAGCCAAGTGTGAAGCGCTCACTGCAAAATAAGCGGTTTTAGTTAGGGAGGCCGTCGTGTCAAACTCAATGGAGCGCTCATCGCCTCTAGCGCCCGTTGCGAGTTTGGTGCGGCGGCCTACTCGCGCGTATGTGTTGGGTTTAATCGTATTTGCGACAGCGGGTACGGTGTCTCTAACGGTTGCCTCCTGGGGGCTAATTGCGCTCGGTTTAGATCTTGAACCGGTAACCGCCCCTGCGCCCGGATGGCTGCTGCTGGTAGTAGTGCCGCTTGCGGCAGCGATAATGGCTTACAGTGCTTGGTTGCAGAGTCTCAAACTATTGCGGGCGGATCGCGCTTTTCCTGTGCTGCACATACTGCTGCCCGCAATTTTGGTGCTGCATCTCTGGCTTTTTATTAACCGGTACACACCCTGGATTTTCGGCATCACGCTTGCTTTATCTCTCAGTGTTTCACAGGTAATCGCCTGGTTCGTGCTGTTTAGGTTTATTTTTACGAAGCGTCACACTCCCAGGTGGCCTTGGGAGAATCGTGAGGTTATCGAACGTGAATTAGAGGAGATCTTTGACACGGAGCGGCCCCATGACTGAGTTTTTTTATGATGCTGCAGACTGGGATTGCGCAGTTGAGATTAAAAAAGCAGTAACGGAATGGACGCTGTGGGCGCAGCGCTGGGAACCGTCCCGTGCTCGGGTTCGGCAGCGGCTGTGTCGTCTCTGTTACGGTTCTCCGATAGTTGCTGCGGCCGGGTTTCCGGATGATGTGCCGCATCAGGTGAAACACGCTCTGGTTGCGCGCGTTCACCGTCTGATAGATAAGCGTGTGGCTGAGGTTACCGCTGCAAAACTTCCGCTGCTGCACGCAGAACTTACAGCAGCGGAGCAGTGGCAGGCCGGTCGTTTCGATCCGCGCACAGGTCTCGGCCCGGAGCTGGACGGCATGGATCTTGATCCGGAGCCTGATGACGCATCTGCGCCTTTTCTGTTTACGCTGGAAGATATGGCAAATGCGACGGCGGCTCCGGTGCTGCCACAACCGCCACTGACGCGGGAAGAAAAAGAACGGCTGCGCTATGAGATTGACCTGGCGGATCAGATATCACAGGCAGCCGGCACCGCAGTGTGTTTTGCACTAATGGAGTTACAGGCGCAGATTCGCTTAACTGTTGTGCGTTATATTGAGCCACAACTGCGTGTATTGCTTGAAGAATTAAGCAAACATCTTGATGTGCCGGGCAGCTAGCAATTATTACATTTAGGTTTCATACTCTTCTGGGTTCGTATTCTCTCCTGGAATCGACTATCTTTATAGCAAGGCTGAAACTATGTTTTTAGTCCGCGCCTTTTTATAAACAAGGAGTAAATTTCAATGGAGAATCGTAAGGTATACGCGGGGTTAGCAATTCTTGCAAGCTCGACACTCCTGCTTTCGGCTTGTGCGCCGGCAGGGCCAACAACTGATAACAGTGCCGATGCAAGCAAAACCAGCGGTCAGGTTTACACAGTAGAGCCTACTGATACCGGTCTTGCTGATTTGGGCGACTACGAAACAAAACCGGGCGAGATTCGCTGGGCATCAGGTGACAACGTCACCAGCTACAACTATCTGAACTCTGATAACTACTCAACCTACAACGGGTACGCTTATGATCTGATGTCATCAGGCTTTGTGTACTACGGCACCGACGGCACTCTTTACGAAGAGGGTGACCTTGGCAAGATGGAGCTAGTGTCAGAAGATCCGCTTAAGGTGAAGTACACCATTAACAAGGACGCTGTCTGGTCAGATGGCACCCCGATCACCGTAAATGACTTCTGGTTGAAGTGGGCTGCTGAAAACCCTGAAACTGTTGACGCTAGCGGTGCTACCGTGTTCGATCCGGTTTCAGTTGACTTCGGTGAGTTGATTAAGAACGGTCCTGAAGTTAATGGCGATAAAGAGTTCACCGTTACCTACGAAAAGCCGTACGCCGACTGGAAGATCATGATGGGCGGTATTCTCCCAGCTCACGTCGTGGCAAAGCAGGCCGGTCTTTCTGTTGAAGAACTGGTTGAGCTGGCAAAGAAGAAGGACGGCGAAGGTCTTAAGAAAGCCGCCGAGTTCTGGAACAGCGGCTGGAACTACACCAATGCTCTGCCTGATGAGAGCTTGATTCCGTCTTACGGCCCATACAAACTTACGTCATTTAGCCCAGGTCAGTCTGTTACTTTGACAGCTAATGACAAGTACTGGGGCAAGCACAAGGCGGCTACCGAAACAGTCACAATTCGTGTAGCTGACCCTTCAACCCACGCTCAGGCGCTGCAGAACGGTGACGTTAACGCGATTGAGCCACAGGCTACCGAAGACACTGTAAACCAGCTCAATGCTCTTGGTGATCAGGTTATTGTGCACCAGTTCTCATCAATGACCTACGAACACCTCGACTACAACTTTAAGGCTGGTATTTTCGCAGACAGCCCAGAGCTGCGTGAAGCATTTGCGCTCTGTGTGCCACGTCAGCAGATCGTTGACAACATCATTAAGCCGATCAACCCAGAAGCTGAGATTTTGAACTCACGTGGTGAGCGCTACAACTTCCAGGATGATTACAAAGAGTATGTTTCTGCAATCTATGACGGCCGCTATGACGAGGTTGACATTGATCGCGCTAAGGAGCTTATCGAAAAGTCTGGTGTTAAAGACCTGACCGTGCGTATCGGCTCAAACGGTAACGAACGTCGCACCAACACAGTAGCCCTCATCAAGGACTCATGTGACAAGGCCGGCTTTAACATTCAGGACGCCGGTTCACAAAACTTCTTCTCTCCTGACGGCGACCTCTCAAGCGGAAATTACGATATCGCACTGTTCGCTTGGGCTGGTTCTGGTCAGAAGACTTCAGGTCAAAACATCTCGACCACAAACAGGCCACAAAACTACGGTGGCTACTCTAACGCTGAGGTTGACGCAGCATGGGAGCGCGCAGCCAGCACAACGAATGAAGATGAAATCACCGCTGCTGTCCAGGATGTAGAAAAGCAGCTCTGGAAAGATCTGTTTAGCCTGCCTCTCTACGCAGCGCCAGGTGTTGCTGCTAACGATGCGAAGCTTGCAAACGTTCGTGCAAACTCAACTCAGTCTGGTCTAGTTTGGAACCTGGTTCAGTGGAGCTGGGTTGACAAAGCTGAGTAGTCGGAGTTAAAAACAAGTTACAATTACTACCAAACTGTTAGTTCCGCGTAGTTATTGTGAACAGCTGTGGGGCTCAGGATATTTTCCAAGGCCCCACAGTTGTTTACCCGCAGAAGCCCCCGCGCTTTTGCACAGATAGTGCCAGCAGCTTTGTGAGCACTCCATCTGTAACAGAAAGTATCGTTAATGCTTAGATTTATTCTGCGTCGCTTTGGCAGCTCTCTGCTTGTGATGTTGGGCGCATCTCTTTTGATGTATGTGCTCGTCATCAACTCCGGAGACCCGCTCGCCGACTTGCGTGAAAGTACCTCTAGTAACCGTGAACAGCTGATCGCACAGCGTACTAAATCCTTAGGTCTCGATCTGCCCTGGTACCAGCGCTACTGGACTTGGCTTACCGGAGTTAGTAAGTGTGTGATTGGTGCCTGTGACTTCGGGCTTAACCGGCAGGGGCTGCACGTTAATGACCTGCTTGGCTTGGCTGTCAGCTCAACAATGCGACTGGTGATTATTGCAACTGTGTTAGCTATTTTCATCGGTATTGCAGTCGGTATTATCACCGCCATTAGACAGTATTCTGGGCTTGATTACGCTGTTACATTCTTAACTTTCCTATTTTTCTCACTTCCTGTGTTCTGGGCGGCTGTGCTGCTTAAGGAATATCTCGCGATCGGCTTTAATAACTGGATCGCAAACCCCACTTACCCCCTTCTCGCAACACTAATAATTGCGGTAGTTCTGGGAATTGTTGCACAGGCTGTGCTGGGTGGTAACGCAAAACGGCGACTTCTCACTTTCGGAGCAACACTCGGCTTTGTTGTTTTGGTCTTGCAGATTTTGGCCTGGACCAACTTTGCTCGCACTCCGCGTGTGGGCCCTGCAGTCGTTCTGCTGCTCGCAGCAGCAACCGCTGTTGGTGCGACTGTGCTGTTAGCCGGTTTGCACAACCGTCGTGTTCTCTATGCGGGTCTTATCTCTGCCGGGCTGAGCCTTCCGATCTATTACGCAACTCATGGGCTGCTGTTGGAGCCTAACTGGACGCTGCTACTTCTGCTGGGTCTGTCAACCATTGTTGTGGGCATTATTATCGGCCAACTGGTGGGTGGTTTCTCGAAGCGAGTAGCTTCTACGGTTGCGGCAATAACCGCGTTTGTATCTGGCTTGATAATTCTTGTTGACAAAGTTTTGGTCTACTACTGGCCTGTCTACCTCGGCCGGATTTCTCGCCCGATCGGCACCATTGGTTCTGAAACTCCGAATTTTAGCGGCACATTTTGGGAGGAGTTCATTGACAAGGGCACACAGCTGTTGCTTCCAACAATTCTTCTCACACTGATCTCTATCGCAAGCTATTCACGCTACACTCGCGGTTCAATGCTTGAAGTGAGTAAGCAAGACTATATTCGCACTGCTCGCGCTAAAGGTCTGTCAGAGCGACAGGTGATTATCAAACACGCTTTCCGCAACTCTTTGATTCCGATCACCACTATCATGGCCTTCGACTTTGCGGGTCTTATTGGCGGCGCAGTGATTACAGAGCGCGTTTTTGGTTGGAAGGGCATGGGTGATCTCTTCTCGCAAGCGCTCACCGCTGTCGACCCGAACCCGGTGATGGCCTTCTTCGTAGTCACTGGTGCTTCTGCAATTTTCTTTAACCTCGTCGCCGATATTCTCTATGCGGTGCTTGACCCACGGATTCGAGTGTGAGTTAGATGAACGAAAAAATGGAGAACGAAAAAGCTCCCGGAGTAGACACCGGAGCGCTCTCGACAGCCACAACTGCTGTTGACCTGCACAATCTGGCAGAGGTTGAAGACGCCAAACTGCGTAAAATGACCGGAAAGTCATACTCGCAGGGGCAGCTGGTGTGGAGACGTTTTCGCAGCCATCGCGCTGCGATGATTTCCCTCGTCATCCTCGGCTGCATTGTTTTGATCGCTTTCACGTCGATCGGACTCGGTGGAATTCCCGGCTGGTGGGACAAGCCGTTTTCGGCGACCGGAGCTGTTGTTAACGGTGGTCGCCCAAGCTTTGCGGACGGGCACCCATTCGGGCAAGACAGTCTTGGCCGCGATTACTTTGCGATGGTGATGCGCGGCACGCAACAGTCGCTGGTTGTGGCGTTCATCGTAGGTATTGTCTCGACCACTCTCGGTGCGTTGATCGGCGCTATCGCAGGATACTTCCGCGGCTGGGTTGATGCAGTGCTCATGCGTCTGACCGACCTCGTTATTGTTGTTCCGCTGCTCGTGCTTGCAGCGGTGCTCGGTAAAATCTCTAACGGCGGCATTCTCACTCTCTCATTTGTGCTCGGACTTGTAACCTGGACGGGGCTTGCTCGTCTTGTGCGCGGTGAGGTGCTGTCGCTTCGAGAAAAAGAGTATGTTGCTGCAGCTATCTCAATGGGTGCAAAACCAGCGCGTGTGATCTTTAAGCACCTTCTCCCAAACACCATCGGTGTGATTGTGGTGAACGCTACTTTTGCAATATCTTCTGCGATCCTCTTGGAAACCTCGCTCTCATACCTGGGCTTCGGGGTGCAGCCGCCAGACACTTCGCTGGGTCTTTTGATCAGCCAAAACGAGAAGGCGTTCACAACTCGTCCGTGGCTGTTCTGGTGGCCCGGTCTGACGATTTTGACAATCGCACTGACGGTGAACTTTATTGGTGACGGTCTCCGAGACGCCTTTGATCCGCGCCAAACTGGAAAGCTATCGCGAAAGCGGTTACTCGGGCTCTCAAGCCGCGAAAAAGCGCTTAAACCGGTAACTAAGAAAGCAGCTAAGGGGTCTGAGAATGTCTAAAACAGCTATTACTACCTCGAACGATGTGCTTTACCCAAACAGTGAGCGCGATGGCAAGCCGATTCTTACGTTTACCGATCTGCGAGTTAGCTTCACAACCGATTTCGGGCAGGTGGACGCTGTTAAAGGCGTCACATTTGATGTGAAACCCGGTGAGGTTGTTGCGCTGGTGGGCGAGTCTGGTTCGGGCAAGTCGGTCACCTCTTCAACCGCAATGGGGTTGCTCCCTAAGAATGCAAACATCAGCGGTTCCGTAAAACTGGGGGATGACGAAATTACCCGGTTTGATGCGAAACAGCTGCGCCGCATTCGCGGTCGCCGTGTGGCGATGGTGTTCCAGGAGCCAATGACCGCTTTGAATCCGGTGCTCACTGTTGGCGATCAGCTGACGGAGTCGTTGATTGTGCACGACATTGCCTACGGCGAAGAAGCGAAGCGTCGCGCAATTGAGTTGCTGGACATGGTCGGGATCCCCGACGCAAAGAATCGACTGAAGCAGTACCCGCATCAGTTCTCGGGCGGTCAGCGGCAGCGTATCGTTATCGCGATGGCGATAGCCTGCTCACCAGAGGTGATTATTGCAGATGAGCCAACCACAGCTCTTGATGTGACAGTGCAAGCTGAAATCTTGGAACTGCTGCGCAGCCTCAAAGATAAACTCAACACCGGTATTTTGCTGATCACGCACAACATGGGTGTGGTTGCTGATATGGCTGATCGAGTCTGCGTGATGCTCCGCGGTGAGCTGGTTGAAACCGGCTCTGTTGCGCAGGTTATGAAAGCCCCGCAACACCCGTATACGCAAAAACTGCTTGCCGCAGTGCCAAAGCTCGGCACCAGTTTAGAGGTGGCAGAGCCAGAACCTGTCACACACTCTGTGAAGGTCGATGCGAAGTATGCTGTGGAGGCGAAAGATATCTCTATCGCCTACGAGCACCGTGGCAAAAAGAACGTTGTTGTGCACGATGTTTCTTTCACCCTCGCACCCGGCGAGATTCTTGGTCTGGTTGGAGAATCAGGCTCTGGCAAATCAACAATCGCAAAGTCAGTATTGGGGTTGTTGCCCATTACACAGGGATCGTTGAAGCTCTACGGTAAAGAGCTCACCAGCATGGGCAAGGCTGAGCTGCGCAAGATTCGGAAGCAAATCGGCGTGGTGTTCCAGGATCCTGCTGCCTCACTAGACCCGCGTTTCCCGATCGGTGATGTTATCACCGAGCCAATGGTGATTCACAACGTTGGTGACAAGAAGAGCCGCATTGAGCGGGCTTATGAGTTGTTAGATGCTGTGAAGCTGCCGCGCTCGGTTGTGAACCGCTATCCGCACGAGCTGTCGGGTGGTCAGCGACAGCGCATCTCAATTGCGCGCGCTTTGGCTCTTGATCCTGATGTGCTGATTGCTGACGAACCGACTTCAGCGCTTGACGTGTCGGTGCAGGCTGCTGTGCTCGATATGTTTGCTGAGCTGCAGAGCAGATATGAGTTTGCGTGCTTCTTCGTATCACACGATCTTGCTGTAGTAGACATGCTCGCGCATAAGGTCGTTGTGCTGAAGGAGGGTCGTGAGGTTGAATCAGGGCCTACCGATACCGTGCTGCACAACCCGCGTGAAGAGTACACTAAACGACTCCTCGCTGCTGCGCCGGTGCCAGACCCAGACGAGCAGCGTTTGCGTCGCGAAGCAAACCGCCGATTGCTTTTGAGTGGAGAATAGGGGAAAGATGTCTGAGGCAGTGCACGATTTACCGCAAGCTCTAAAAATAGAGCGTGCGAAAACCGCGATTGACGAACTTGCAAACCGCTACTATGACCGGTCGCTTGAGTTGAGCCCGGTTAGCGCAACATACTCTGGCGTTAAAGGGTTTGAGACAGAGTATGATGACTACTCTGTCGCGGGTGAGCAAAAATATGTCGATCTCGCCCGTGAAACTCTTAAGGAGCTTGAGCAGCTGACACCGGTTGATGATGTTGACCGTGTAACTGTCGATGTGATGCAGGAACGTCTCGGCCTCATCTTGGAGCACGCAGCTGCCGGTCTCGGCAGCTGGGAGCTAAACCCCTTAGCAACGCAGGCGCACTCAATTCGTTCGGTGTTTGACATGATGCCGAAGCAGAGTGCAGCCGACTACGCGCATATCGTTGGGCGACTGGAAAACGTGAATGCCGCTATTACACAGTTTGGCGATTACCTACGCGACTGTGCAGCTGAAGGCAAAGTTGCTGCAAAGCGTCAGGTGCGCCTGCTCAGTGAGCAGTTTGCTGCGTACGCTGCTGACGACGGCTTTTTCGACGATCTTGCGGCAGCTGCAAGTGAGGCGGATCCTGAGCTCAAAGAACGCGGCGCAGCCGCAGCAGAGAGCGCCAAGCAGGGGTTCCGTAACTTTTCTACGTTTCTTGCCAACGAACTGCTAGATCAAGCACCTGAACAAGACGCAGTAGGTGCTGAGCGCTATCAGCTGCACTCTCGGTCGTTCCTCGGCACAACAATCGACCTCGCTGAAACCTATCAGTGGGGTGTTGAGGAGCTCGCGCGCATAATCGCTGAGCAGGAGAGCGTCGCAAACGAGATTAAGCCGGGCGCTACCATCGCTGAGGCGAAAGAGGTGCTCAACAGCGATCCAGCACGGAAACTGCACGGCACTAAGGCCTTGCGTGAGTGGATGCAAGAGCTGAGCGATCGTGCGGTGGCAGAGCTTGCTAAAGAGCACTTCGTAATTGAGGGGCCGATGCGTCGCCTCGAGTGCATGATCGCACCAACCCAAGATGGTGGCATCTACTACACCGGCCCATCAAGTGATTGGGAGCGTCCCGGCCGCATGTGGTGGTCGGTGCCACCCGGCGAAGAAGAGTTCACAACCTGGGGCGAGGTCTCAACTGTTTACCATGAGGGTGTGCCCGGACACCACCTGCAGATCGCTACCGCGACCGCTATGGCTGATTCGCTGAATAAATGGCGTGCTGAGGGTGTGTGGGTCTCCGGTCATGGCGAAGGCTGGGCGCTGTATGCTGAGCGTCTCATGGAAGAGTTCGGTTATCTTGACGATCCGGGAGATCGCATGGGCATGCTTGATGCGCAGCGGATGCGTGCGGCCCGCGTTGTCTTCGACATCGGTGTGCACTGCGGTTTTGAGATTCCTACCGAGTGGGAAGAAGCTGTGGGTGCTACGGGCGTGTGGACCGCAGAAGCCGGATATAAGTTCCTGGAAATAAATCTCGCAACCAGCAAGGGCCAGCTTGATTTCGAGTTCAACCGCTACCTTGGGTGGCCGGGTCAGGCGCCGAGCTATAAGATCGGTCAGCGTGTCTGGGAACAGTTGCGTGCCGATGCCGAAGCCCGCGGCCAAAGCCTAAAAGAGTTTCACACAGAAGCGCTGAAACTGGGCACTATGGGGCTAGATTCCCTTAAGCGCGCCCTCAGTTAGAGAGCGCTAGCTTTAGCCGTTTAGGTGTTAAAGCGGCGGTAACACTGTAATCTCACCCGTCTCAATGAGGCGGGTGAGATTTTTTACGGTCTGCTCCCAGCCGTGCACAGAGTGGCTTTTAACGCCCAGCGCGTACACCGGGTAGTCATTGCCGGCAGGGTCGAGTCTGTCGCCGACAAAGAGCATATCGTCTAAGGCAATGCCCGTCGCTTCTTTAAGCTTTCGCATACCGTACGCTTTATCAATACCCTTAGCGGTAATGTCGACGCTGGTTGATCCGCCGGAACGCACCTCGAGGTGGGGAAGTAGCTCTTGCACAGCTGCAGCAAGTCTGTTCTTTTTCGTGCCGTCAGGATCCCAAGCTGCTTTAGCGGCGACCGGAGCCTTTTGCCCTAAGGCAGAGAACGTAATTTGAGAGAGGCGATCCTCAAGAATATTTCCCCAAGTGTCTGCCTCCCAAACCCCCTGCTCGCGCGCGGTTGCTGCAAGCGTTTCGAGAGCTAGTTTGCGATCTGCCTCTGACAGCTGTTCTTGATAGACAGTTTGCCACTTGCCGTCTATAAAACGCTCATAGTGGGTGCCGCAAGTGGGAAGGAGGTGCAGATTTTGCAGCTGCGCAGATGAGAGTCGCTGCGCTGTCAGCCCAGTGAGCAACTGTGTCTGAAACTGCTGAAAATTACCGCCTGAAATGATTGCGACCTGCGTCACAGAGAGGAGCCTGCTGAGCATCTCTAGCACGGGCTGGGGTACTGGCGACTTTGATGGTGCGAGGGTGTCGTCAAGGTCGAAGGCGACCAGCTTTGGCAGTGTGTGCATGTGTCTATTTTGGCAGATTGAAAATTAATATCTGGCACTTAATAGTGGTCTTAACAGCAAGCGGTCGATATGATAGGAAAACACGCTCGCCGCCAGTCTAGGCGCTGCTAGTGCACTTAGAGAACACGACGACGAAAGACATTTAAATGAATCATGACGCGCCACAATACCCGCAAAACACAAGCCAGCAGCCAAGTCAGCCGTACAGTGCGCCCGCGCAGCCGCCGCTTATTGACGGATACACTGTGACAGAAAAAAACGGCAACGGTCTGGCAATCACCTCACTGGTTACCGGTATCCTCGCTTTTCTGTTCTCCTGGGTTACTTTCTTTGGTGGCCCAGCAGGTCTCGTAGCGGTTATCACAGGTATTCTTGCAGGCCGGAAGAAGCAGCGTAAAGGGCTGTGGATCACCGGTATCGTGCTCGGTGCAATCGGTTTGATTTTCGTTGTGCTGTGGATTCTGCTCAGCGTTTGGGCGTTGTCTATGCTCGCTGACCCAGAAGCCCTGCGAAACCTTGGTCTGAGTGAGGCTGAGGTGCAGGAAATCCTAAATCAGCTGCGCATGGCAGGTGTTACTGAATAAAACTAAACCCGTGCAGCGATAATCGCTGCATGCTTATCTTGGATCCGCGTTAGGAAAACAGTTAGTTCCAAACGCGGATCCTTTTTCTTTGCAGGTGGCAGCTTGAGCGCTTTCCGAAACTCCTGCAGGTCTGCGCTCACCCCGCGTTTCTTTAACTCAGCGCTGGTTGCGCCGCGCTCGAGCAGAGCTTGACGCACGGCCTTTGGTTTGAGAGAGGTGACATCGAGCACTTTAAAAGAAGCGACAAACGGGTGCGGGGTGGGGGGTTGCGTCTCCCCTGTCAGGTATGCGATGTCTGGTGAGAGCATTCCGGCACTAAGCTCAGCGGAGATAGCGCCAATCTGTCTGGCGCGAATAATTGTCGGATCGGGCTCGAAAATATAGCTGCCTAAGTTGCGCACTGCGGCGTCGGGCGCGTCTGCTGCAGCGGCGATTGTCTGCCACTGATTATCTTTAAAAGTGGTTGCTCGCCGCGTGATGTTTGGGGTGCGCAAGGTGCCCGACCAGAGCAGTGTCTCAAGAGCTTGCGAGTTGATGCTGACCCACTCGGCCTCAGTGTGCTCTGGAATTAGTTCGCGATCAAAACCGGGGCCGAGTTTTACTGCGGTGTTGTGTGCTGCGGTGACCGCAAAAACGAAGTCGAGGCTGGGAGAGTAGTCGCTTGGGCTCACCCTCTGACTGTTGCGATTGCCGAGGGTGCGCCTTGCGGGGTCAATGAAAATGGCCGAATCTGCGGTATTGAATTCAGTGAGATCAACCGCAAGAGCATTTTGACAGAGCACTTTGGCGTTTGGATATTCCCGCAGATTGTGAGCTGCAAAGGTTGCGGTCAGCTCATCTATCTCAACCGCTGTTACCTGTAACCCTGCCTGCGCAAACGCGAGTGATTCGGCGCCGATTCCGGCTCCCAGGTCTAAGACTTTTGTGATCCCGTGTGCCTTAAACCGTGTCGCGTGATGCTGCGCAACAGGAAATCGCGTGGCCTGTTCGAGCCCGGTGGGGGTGAAGAGCATTTGTGCTGCTGCTTGGCCAAATTTCGCTACGGCTTTTGTGCGTAGAGCTTGTTGCGCTAACGTCGCTGCAACAAGCTCTGGGTCACTAAAACTTTTGCGTAATTCACGCTGCAGATCTGCCGGAGTAGCCCCGCCAGCTACGAGGCTATCAGCTGCTTGGAGTGCTGTGTGCCCGAGGGGTGTTGTGAGCCTACTCCAGGAGGTGAGCAGCTGATCCGCGCGGAAATTCATATCTCAATTGTGGCAGAGGTAGAAAAGCTTAATAGTTGCTTAGTTTTTGATGAAAAGTTAGCACTCGCCTTGCGAGAGTGCTAACCCCGCCGTAAACTTGTGTGCAGTGCCCGGTAATTTGCGGGCGAAACAGACTTTAGAGAAAAGGGGTCAGCCGTGTCGGTTGGAATTAAGCCGCTCGAAGATCGCATTGTTATCCGTCAGGTTGCAGCTGAGCAGACCACTGCTTCAGGTCTTGTTATTCCGGATAGTGCGCAAGAGAAACCACAGATTGCTGAGGTGCTTGCAGTTGGGCCGGGTCGTATCGACGACAACGGCAACCGTGTGCCTGTTGATGTTGCAGTAGGTGACAAGGTTATCTACTCAAAGTACGGTGGCACCGAAATTAAGTACGGTGGCGAGGAATACCTAATTCTCTCAGTGCGGGATCTGCTCGCAGTGGTTGAGGGTTAATTAAATTTTTTACGATTGCAGCCGTCCGGGTTTAGACTCGGGCGGCTTCATTCATTAGTGCTGTGTGCATTAGACTTAAAGCAGCGGAATAGACCCGGGTCGAAGCCTGTTTCAGGTAGATAATATAGACCCGAAACAGTCTCGAGAAGAAGGTTGTCAATGGAACAGCGTGACCCGTTTGCACTTAAAGGCCTAACCTACGATGATGTGCTGCTCCTGCCGGCACACACCGACGTAATTCCGAGTGAAGCAGATACTTCAACGCAGCTGACGCGCAACGTGCGCATCGGGGTTCCGTTAATTTCTGCGGCGATGGACACTGTCACCGAAACTCGTATGGCTATTGCTATGGCACGCAACGGTGGTCTTGGTATTTTGCACCGCAATCTGTCGATTGCCGATCAGGCAAATATGGTCGATCTTGTGAAGCGGTCTGAAGCCGGTATGATCACAAATCCGGTGATCACCACCGTTGACGCAACAGTCGCAGAAGTGGATAAGATCTGCGGTGAGTACAAGGTCAGCGGTTTGCCGGTCGTCGACAACTCGGGAAAACTGGTGGGAATTATCACCAACCGAGATATGCGCTGGGTTGATCCGGCTGCGCGAGCCACCACAAAAGTTGGCGACGCAATGACAACCATGCCTCTGGTCACCGGTAAAACCGGCCTCAGCCGCGCTGAGGCACTGTCGCTTTTTAAAAAACACCGTATCGAAAAACTGCCGCTCGTTGATGATTCAGGCAAGCTCACCGGCCTGATCACTGTGAAAGATTTTGAAAAAGTTGAGCAGTATCCGAATGCTACGAAAGATGATGCCGGTCGTTTGCGGGTTGGAGCTGCGGTCGGTTTCTTCGGTGACGCTTGGGAGCGTGCAACAACCCTGTTAGAGGCGGGAGTTGATGTGCTGGTTGTTGACACTGCGAACGGTGACTCAGCCGGTGTGCTCGACATCATCAAGAAGATCAAATCTGATTCTGCGTTTAATGGCGTTGACGTGATCGGCGGTAACGTCGCAACCTACAGCGGCGCAAAGGCTCTTGTTGAAGCCGGCGCAGATGCGATCAAAGTTGGTGTTGGCCCGGGTTCAATCTGCACCACTCGTGTTATCGCTGGTGTCGGTGTGCCGCAGGTTACCGCTGTTTACGAAGCAGCAAAAGCGGCAACGCCAGCGGGTGTGCCGGTCATCGCCGATGGTGGGTTGCAGTATTCCGGCGACATTGCGAAGGCTCTTGTTGCGGGCGCAAGCTCGGTAATGATTGGCTCACTGCTGGCTGGCACAGACGAAAGCCCTGGTGATCTTGTGTTCGTAGGCGGTAAGCAGTTTAAGAACTATCGAGGCATGGGCTCTCTCGGTGCTCTGCAAACTCGTGGTGAACGCACCTCATACTCGAAAGACCGCTACTTCCAGGCAGATGTGCCAAGCAACGAGAAACTGATCCCGGAGGGCATTGAGGGGCAGGTGCCTTACCGCGGCCCGGTTGCTTCGGTGCTGTATCAGCTGACCGGTGGCTTGCGTCAGTCAATGTTCTATACCGGCAGCCGCACAATTCCGGAGCTGAAGGAACGTGGCAACTTCGTGCAAATTACGTCAGCAGGTTTGAAAGAATCGCACCCGCACGATATTCAGATGGTTGTTGAAGCACCAAATTACCGAGGTTAGCGCGCAAGTCGCAGGCCAAGAAGCGCAGAGATAAAGGGACAGTTTGAGTAACGAAATTGAAATTGGACACGGCAAACGTGCGCGTCGCGTTTACTCATTTGATGAAATTGGGGTGGTGCCCAGCCGCCGCACTCGTGATCCGGAGTTGGTGTCAACATCCTGGAGCCTAGACGCGTATCAGTTTGAAATCCCTGTGCTCGGCGCGCCGATGGACTCGGTTATGTCACCGGCCACTGCTATCGAGCTGGGCAAACTGGGCGGTCTTGGGGTGCTCAACCTTGAGGGCCTCTGGACACGCTATGCTGATCCCCAGCCGCTGCTTGATGAGCTGGCTTCGCTCGATAACAGCAAACAAGCTGTGCAGCGTATGCGTGAAATTTATGCAGAACCGATCAAATCAGAGCTTATCACTGAGCGGATTGCGGAAATACGTGCAGCTGGTGTGACGGTAGCCGGCAGCCTGTCGCCGCATCGCACAGCAGAACACTATGAGACCGTTGTAAAAGCCGGCGTAGATCTGTTCGTGATTCGTGGCAACACAGTCTCAGCTGAGCATGTTGCGGTTGAGGGCAAAGAACCGCTTAATCTCAAGAAGTTCATTTATGAGCTTGATGTGCCGGTGATTGTCGGCGGAGCTGCAACCTATCGTTCAGCTCTGCACCTTATGCGCACAGGCGCAGCCGCGGTGCTTGTTGGATTTGGTGGGGGTGCCAGCTCAACTACGCGAGCAACTCTCGGCATTAGTCAGCCAATGGCAACTGCGATCGCCGATGTGGCGGGAGCGCGTTCTGACTATCTTGACGAGTCTGGCGGGCGCTACGTCCATGTGATCGCTGATGGTGGCCTCGGAACTTCAGGTGAGGTTGTGAAAGCGATCGCCTGCGGCGCAGACGCTGTGATGCTCGGCTCGCTGCTTGCGCGCGCAGCTGAAGCACCCGGAGGCGGTTGGCACTGGGGGCAAGAAGCGCATCATGATTCACTGCTGCGCGGGCAGCGAGTAGCAGTGGAGCAGGTTGCACCGCTTTCTGAGATACTGAACGGTCCGTCACAGATCGCTGATGGCACCGCGAACCTTATTGGAGCGTTACGCACCGCGCTAGCGACAACCGGCTATTCAGATTTGAAAGAATTCCAGCGCGTTGGAATTGTGCACACCGCTAAATAGATAGTGTGCCGCATATGACCTCAGCACCGGCTGCCCCGAAAAATACTAAACGGCCTCGTTATTCAGGTGAGCCCACGCTCGGGCAGATTATGCGTCGCCCAAAGTGGATTTTCGCGCTCATTTTGGTGCTCTCCGTTGCTTCGGGGTTTGCTTGGCTGGCACAGTGGCAGTTGGGTAACGCCATTACCCTTGACGATAAGGCGCAGATTGACACCGAATCTGTGATACCGCTTGCAGAATTGGTTGAGCCGGCCCAACCGTTAAATGATGTGGCTGCGGGGCACAGAGTCTCAATTAACGCTAGTCTTGTTCCAAATGAATTTGTGATTGTCGGTAATCGCGCTAACTCCGGTGCGGTGGGCTACTGGGTTGTAACGCAAGCATATGCGGAAACCGTCGCAGCGGAGCATGATACGAAAGAGTTAGCCAACCTGGCGGTTGCGATTGGCTGGGCAGCTACCGCTGACGAAGCGGCTGCGGCTATTGAGAAACTTGAAGCAGCGGGGATCAGCGAAAACCGCACGCTGTATGAGGGGCGGCTCAATCCGCTTGAGACACCGGGCGCCCCTGAAATGCAGGGGGAGCTAATGGTTTACCCAAGCGTTGTTCCGGCGCAGCTTTTGAATCTCTGGCAAAATCCGCTGCCTACGACCTACGCGGGTTACGTTGTGCTGGAAGCAGATAACGGGCTGCGCGCGGTATCCGGGCTGCAGGCAATTGATTCTATTCCCCCCACCCCGCCTGAGACCGTGAACTGGATAAACTTGTTTTACGGTTTGGAGTGGGTGCTGTTTGCCGGCTTTGCGGTGTATTTTTGGGTGCGACTCTGCAGAGATGCGCACGAGCGCGAGCACGAACTGAAACTGCAAGAAGAGGAGAAACTCAATGGCTGAATTACTGCCACGCCCTGAAACCTATCCGTCGATTCGTAAATCTCTAAAATTTTTTAAGATTTCGTCGATGATTACCGGGGTGATGCTGTTCGGTCTGTACATCATCTCAGGGATTCGCTGGTTTATGCATTCAGACGTATATGTCAACACAGGTAATGCGCTATTTGAGTTGGTGCAGCTGCCGCCGGCAGGTGTGGAGCTTGATTTTGAGCCTGCCGGTGTTAACTTCACAACTATATTCCTAATTGCGCATGGCTGGTTCTATGTTGTTTATGTCATCGCATCGTTCACTGTCTGGAGCGGCATGCGTTGGCCTTTCTGGCGCTTCATTTTGCTCGCACTCGCAGGTTGCGTGATTATCGTGTCGTTTATTGCCGAACGCTGGGTGGTGCGTGATGTGGAAGCAAGACTTAATGACGGCCGTGATCGAGTTCAAAATCAAAATCATAGTGAAGCCTCACCCGCGGTTTAAATAAACCGTGGCAGGCGATGATCCTTCCCTAAAAACCCGGTAGATTTTTATTAGATAAATCCGTTGCTAAACCTGTGAAAGGTTATCGATGACAAACCAAACACTTGAAGCGCCGCGCCCGGTGCTCGTAGTTGACTTCGGGGCACAGTATGCGCAGCTTATCGCGCGTCGCGTTCGTGAAGCAGGTGTTTATTCAGAGCTCGTGCCGCACACAATTACTGCTGCTGAAGTGCTTGCGAAAAAGCCGCTCGGTCTTGTGCTCTCAGGTGGGCCTTCTTCAGTTTATGCGGAAGGTGCCCCAACCTTTGACGACAGTATCTTTGAGCTGGGCATTCCGACATTTGGAATTTGCTACGGTTTTCAGGTAATGGCGCAGGCCCTTGGCGGTGTAGTGGGTCACACCGGTGACCGTGAATACGGCGCAACTGATGTGGTGCTGTCAAATACGGCAGATGCTATTCTGCAGGGCCAGCCTGTTGAGCAGAACGTGTGGATGAGCCACGGCGACGCTGTGCAGCAGGCGCCAGAGGGTTTTGAAGTTTTGGCTTCTACCGCTGTAACTCCGGTAGCTGCTTTCGGATCTAAAGAACGTCGTATGTACGGCGTGCAATGGCACCCAGAGGTGAAACATTCGGATCACGGTCAGGCTCTGTTAGAAAACTTCCTGCGTTTTATCGCTGATATTCCGGCGGAGTGGAACGCTGAGAATGTTATTGAAGATCAGGTTGCTCGCATCCGTGCGCAGGTTGGTAACGGCAAAGTGATTTGTGGTCTGTCTGGCGGGGTCGACTCTGCTGTGGCAGCCGCCCTCGTGCATCGGGCAGTTG
Organism: Canibacter zhoujuaniae; assembly: GCF_011752005.1. NCBI lineage: Bacteria > Bacillati > Actinomycetota > Actinomycetes > Micrococcales > Microbacteriaceae > Canibacter > Canibacter zhoujuaniae. The sequence goes on from NZ_JAAIJZ010000002.1 coordinate 283,652, forward strand.
GCGATCAGCTGACATGTGTTTTTGTGGATCACGGTCTCTTGCGTCAGGGAGAGCGGGAGCAGGTTGAGGTTGATTACGTCGCATCAACCGGTGTGCGTTTGGTCACAGTAGATGCGCGCGAGAAATTCTTAACTGCGCTGCAGGGTGTGACCGATCCGGAAACAAAGCGCAAGATAATCGGGCGTGAATTTATTCGCACCTTTGAAGAAGCCGAGGCGCAGCTGGTGGCTGAAGCTGCTGAGAGTGATGGCAGCCCGATCCGATTCCTGGTGCAGGGCACACTCTACCCGGATGTTGTTGAGTCTGGCGGCGGCAGTGGCACGGCAAACATTAAGAGTCACCACAATGTGGGAGGGCTGCCAGAAGACCTAACTTTCGAGCTTGTCGAGCCACTGCGCACCCTGTTCAAAGATGAGGTGCGTGAGATTGGGCGACAGCTCGGTTTGCCGGAGGTGATTGTTTCTCGGCAGCCTTTCCCAGGCCCCGGTCTGGGCATTCGCATTATCGGTGAGGTTACTGAAGATCGTCTTGAAACCTTACGCGCGGCCGATGCGATCGCGCGCGAAGAGCTGACGGCGGCCGGGTTAGATGCTGAAATTTGGCAGTGCCCGGTGGTGTTGCTCGCTGATGTGCGGTCGGTTGGTGTGCAGGGTGACGGGCGCACCTACGGCCATCCGATTGTGCTTCGTCCGGTGTCGTCTGAAGACGCGATGACCGCCGACTGGACTCGTCTACCGTACGATGTGCTTGCACGCATTTCTAACAAGATCACCAACCAGGTGCCAGATGTAAATCGTGTAGTGCTTGATGTTACTTCAAAACCACCAGGAACTATTGAGTGGGAATAAATAAATAAATGCCGGCCCTGGAGCCGGCATTTATTTTGTTGGGGCGTGGTTAATCTTGGCTGCGCAGGATTGCGATTAGGCGCAGAATTTCAACATAGATCCAAACGATGGTGACCATCAGACCCCAGGCTGCCTGCCAGCCGTAAATTTTTGGTAGGCGGTTGCGCTCTCCGTTTGCGATAAATTCAAAGTCGCTTACAAGGGTGTAGGCTGCAAGGCCAATTGCGAGCAGACCGATTATTACACCGAGTGGAATTCCGAAGATTTCGATGCCGCGCAAGCCCCACGGATCGCTCATTGCGCCGGTCCATACCAGGGCGAGATTAATCAGCGAGAAGGCGAGATAAGACAGGATCGCGATCATTACAATCTTGTTCATGCGAGGGCTGGTGCGCACTTTACCGCTGCGGAACAGGATGAGGGTGACGGCGACAACCACCAGGGTGCCGAGCAGCGCCTGAAAGATGATGCCTGAATAGGCTCCCTCAAAGATGCGGGAGATGCCACCGACGAAGAGCCCTTCGATTGCGGCGTATGCCATGATGAGACCTGGTGAGATCTTTTTACGGAAACCGATAACCAAACCAAGCACCAGAGCGATAAGAGCTGCTGGCAGTGACACAGCCGGGAAGATCCACCCAACAACAGCGGTCGTTAGGAGAATAGCAAAAAGACCGACTGTCTTTTGGATCGTGTTCTCAATTGTCATCGGATCCGAAGCGCCGCCGAGCACCTCAGCAGCTGTTGGTGCCGGACGGCTCGGATCTTGCTGCACCGTCTTCTCTGCGGCAGGAGTGTTATAAAGTTTCTCAAGCTCTGCTGAGGTGAGCGTGCGACTCGAGAAAGCCGGATTGTTGCTCAGGGCTGGGCTGCTCAATATGATCCTCTCAATTAGGAGTTAGCTATTGCACATAGCCTATTGCGTCTTGTCGAAAAGTGGCTGAAAGATAAGACTCACAAAGATGCTTACAGCCAGTTTTTCGGTGATAAATAACGGATGCGCCGACAGTATAAGAGGGGCGGAGATGCGGCTGGATAGTTTAAGTCCGAGATAAAGTCATAGACCACTCTCATAGACTTGAATACATGACAGATTTCACCATTCCGGAAGACAGCGGCGCTCTTAATTTATGGGGTGAGCGCGTTGGCACTACTGCATCCGCGTCCGATAGCGGTTGGGAGCAGTTTTTAGGTAATGGCGAGAGCCTGACGGCAGGGCTTAATGAGCAGCAGCGGCGTGCGGTTGAGTCTCGCTCTCGAGCGCTTTTGGTTGTGGCCGGCGCAGGGTCCGGAAAAACAAAGGTGTTGACACACCGCATTGCACATTTAGTGCGACAGCATGATGCGTGGCCGAGCCAAATTCTTGCAATTACGTTCACCAACAAAGCGGCAGCTGAAATGAAAGAACGGTTAGCTGCGCTACTTGGCAAAGAAGCTGAACGCATGTGGATCAGCACATTTCACTCAGCGTGCGTGCGCATTTTGCGAAAAGAAGCTGAACGGTTTGGTTATAACTCAGGGTTCACCATCTATGACACAGGGGACACTCGTGCGTTGATGAAATCACTCATTAAGCAGCACGCTGCGGATGTGTTTGGGTTTAAGCCCGCCAGTGTGCTGAGTCGCATTTCAAAAGCCAAGTGTGAGCTACGTGATGCTTCTGATGTGGCGCGAGAAGCTGATATGAGCAACCCGCGTGAAGCTATGTTTGTGCAGCTTTTCACCGATTATGAAGCGAGCCTTAGGCGTGCTCGAGCAATGGACTTTGACGATCTGTTAGCGCAAACTGTGCATCTATTTCGCGCATTTCCTGACGTGGCGGCCCGCTATCAACGCCGATTCAGATGGATTTTGGTTGATGAGTATCAAGACACTAACCGTGCACAGTATGCGCTAATCAGTGAGCTGACAAAACCAATTAGAAGAGAAAATCAGGATCATTTACAGCCGCCGGTTAGAGTGGCTGAGCTGAACGAACTTGGTGAAATTCCCTCTGCTGCCCTGACCGTTGTGGGCGATTCAGACCAGTCAATATACTCCTTCCGCGGTGCTGACATTCGCAATATCCAAGACTTTGAGCAAGACTTTCCTGACGCCGAGGTGGTGGTGCTAGAGCAAAACTACCGCTCAACGCAGAATATTTTGTCAGCCGCAAACGCTGTAATCTCACACAACTTCGATAGACAAGACAAGAAGCTCTGGTCTGATCTGGGTGACGGTGAGAAAATTCAAGGTTTTGCGGGATACTCACCGCGAGATGAGGCAAGATTTGTTTCCGATGAAATCGAGACACTGGCAAATCGAGGCCGTGCATACGGTGATCTTGCAATCTTGTATCGCACCAACACCCAATCGCGTGTGCTCGAAGAGGCTTTGGTGCGTTCTGCAATCCCATATCGTGTGTTTGGGGGGACGAAGTTTTACGACCGTTCCGAGGTTAAGGATGTGCTGGCTTACCTGCACTGCGTCGTGAATCCGTACGACCCAATTGCCTGGTCTCGAATGCTTTCAAGCCCCAAGCGGGGTGTCGGGCCGGCAGCTGAGGCGGCCATCGCAATGTTTCAAGAGCAAAACGACATCAGCTTCCACGAGGCAATGCTTAGAGCAGCTGAGATTCCGGGGATCACCGGTCAAAAGTTGAAAACCGTGCGGGCGCTTGGCGAAATGTTTGCCGCCGCTAGTGAGATGGCTTTCGGAAACGCAGAAAAAGAATTGCAACCAAAAGGTGCGGGCGCCATCGTTGAGTACTTGATGAAAGAAACCCAATACGTTGAAAAGCTGAAAGCAAAACCTGACCCGCAGGAGCATGCACGCGCCGAAAACGTGGAAGAGTTTATGCTGCACGCCAATGAGTTCGATGCAGAAAACACCGAGGCAACCCTGATTGATTTTCTGACAGAGGTTGCGCTTGTGTCAGACGGCGGGCAGAGCGAAGACGGTTCTGGTGAAGTTTCGTTGATGACACTGCACTCGGCCAAAGGGCTCGAGTTTCCGACAGTGTTTTTTGTTGGTTTCGAGGAGGGGCTGCTGCCGCACGCAACAAGTGTTGAAGAGCCCGGCGGAATCAGTGAGGAGCGGCGTCTTACATACGTTGGTATCACGCGGGCAAAAGAGCAGCTTTACATTACCCTGGCTGCAACCAGGGACACCTACACAGGTGAAACGCACCCAACAGCTGAATCTCGTTTCCTGAATGATATTCCCGAAGATCTGATAGTTTGGCGTCAACATATTGATGAAGTCTCAGGTGCGACCGGATTTCGCGGCGGGTGGTCGAGCGCGGTGGCGACTAGCAGCGGCGAGGGCTGGGGTGGATCCGAAAATTCAAACTACGGTTGGGGTTCTGGTAGATCCTCCGAAAATGTTTGGAGCGGTGACGCAGACAGCTCGCTCGGGTATTCTAGACGCCTCTCACAAAAATCTGCGGGTCAGCGACGAGGTCGTGTGCGCGGCGATAATAGCGCAACAGCTAAGTGGGAAGAGCGCAAGCGAGAAGCGCGACAGGGGCTGTCTAAGGGGCAGGGCTTCACAAATATCATCGACCCGAGTAAAGCCGCAGCAGCCGGGGTCAATCTAGCCGTCGGCGATAGCGTTGAGCACGATATGTACGGTGTCGGCGAGGTCTTTAAACTTGCGGGAACCGGTGCAAAGCAGGTGGCCTTCGTGCGCTTCCCAGAAGTCGGTGAAAAGAAACTGCTCGTGTCGCTCGCTCCGATGCGCAAACTCGACCAGTAAAGCTCGCCTTAGAGAGGCTTAAACCTCTAATAGTTTTCACAGATAAAAGCCGTTACAACGGCAGAAATTCAAGTCTTCGCCGGTGTAAACTGGGAGGGCAAGAAACCTCAAACCATTGCCAGTGCGGGCAATTGTCTGCGCGGCAAAAATTGATTGGAATAGCGTGGATCTATACGAATACCAAGCACGAGACTTGTTCGAGTCCTATGATGTGCCAGTGCTTGCCGGAATTATCGCAGACACTCCAGACGAGGCGCGTCAAGCCGCTGAACGGCTCGGCGGCGGAGTGGTCGTCGTGAAAGCTCAGGTGAAAACGGGCGGCCGAGGTAAGGCTGGCGGCGTCAAAGTTGCGAAGAATCCAGACGAAGCACACGCCGCGGCAGAAGCGATCCTCGGGCTCGACATTAAGGGTCATGAGGTAAAGCGCGTGATGGTTGCCGAAGGTGCGCGCATCGCGCAGGAGTTCTACTTCTCAGTGCTGCTTGACCGCGCTAACCGATCACTGCTATCCCTCTGCTCTGTTGAGGGCGGCATGGAGATTGAGCAGCTTGCGGTAGAGAAGCCAGAAGCACTCGCGCGTGTTGAGATTGATCCAATCAAAGGCATCGACGCCGAAAAGGCGCTCGAAATTGCGAAAGCCGCGAACTTCCCAGAGGAGCTGCAGCAGAAGGTTGCAGACGTTTTCGTGAAGCTCTACAAGGTTTATGAGTCAGAAGACGCAACACTCGTCGAGGTGAACCCGCTTGTTCTAACAGAAGAGGGCAACATTATTGCGCTTGACGGCAAAGTTTCGCTTGATGCGAACGCAGAGTTCCGTCAGGCGGGGCACGCGGCGCTCGAAGACAAGGCCGCCACCGATCCGCTCGAAGCCAAGGCTAAAGAGCACGACCTCAACTATGTGAAACTTGACGGTGAAGTCGGCATCATTGGTAACGGTGCGGGTCTTGTGATGTCAACCCTTGACGTGGTTGCTTACGCTGGTGAAAATCACGGTGGCGTGAAGCCAGCAAACTTCCTCGACATCGGTGGCGGTGCATCAGCTGAGGTTATGGCTCAGGGGCTCGATATCATCCTTGGTGACCCGCAGGTGAAGAGCGTGTTTGTAAACGTTTTTGGTGGCATCACCGCATGTGATGCTGTGGCAAACGGTATCGTTGGTGCGCTTGAAAAACTCGGTGATAAGGCAAACAAACCACTCGTTGTGCGCCTGGACGGCAACAATGTTGAAGAGGGGCGCCGTATCCTCAACGAAGCAAACCACCCACTTGTGATCCAGATGCCAACTATGGACGAGGGCGCCGACAAGGCAGCTGAGCTCGCGAACGCCCGCTAAGAGATTTTTGGAGATTTAAGAAAATGGCTATCTTCCTAACTAAGGATTCAAAGATCATCGTGCAGGGTATCACCGGCGGTGAGGGAACCAAACACACTGCGCGTATGCTTGCGGCTGGCAGCAAAATTGTTGGCGGTGTCAACGCCCGTAAAGCCGGAACCACTGTGTCACACGTAAACGCAGCCGGTGAGACAGTTGAGCTGCCTGTTTTCGCAACGGTTGCAGAAGCGATGGAACAGACCGGCGCAGACGTGTCAGTCGCTTTTGTGCCACCTGCTTTCACCAAAGACGCTGCAATTGAGGCTATTGACGCAGGGATCGGCCTGCTGGTGATTATCACCGAGGGTGTGCCGGTAAAAGATACTGCACAACTGTGGGCTCATGCCAAAGCGACGGGCAACAAAACTCGTATCATCGGCCCAAACTGCCCGGGAATTATTACCCCTGAGGAGGCTCTCGCAGGCATCACACCGGCAAACATTACCGGGAAAGGCCCGATCGGTCTTGTGTCAAAGTCAGGCACTCTGACCTATCAGATGATGTACGAACTGCGCGAGATTGGTATCTCAACCGCCATCGGTATCGGCGGAGACCCAATTATTGGCACAACCCATATTGACGCACTTGCTGCGTTTGAAGCCGACCCAGAGACCAAAGCCATCGTGATGATCGGCGAAATTGGTGGCGACGCAGAAGAGCGCGCAGCTGAGTTCATTAAAGAGAATGTAACTAAGCCGGTGGTTGGTTATGTTGCAGGCTTTACCGCACCCGAAGGTAAGACTATGGGGCACGCCGGTGCGATCGTGTCAGGCTCTGCCGGCACAGCGCAGGCAAAGAAAGAAGCTCTCGAAGCAGCTGGGGTAAAGGTCGGTAAAACACCAACCGAAACCGCGAACCTCATGAAAGAGATCTTCGCGTCACTCTAAGCACATATAGGATCGGGGCGCCACCTGAGTGACCAGCTCCGATTATGAAATGGCGGTTCGGAAACACCCGAACCGCCATTTTCGCGTTTCAAACACGTTCTAACTTAGCCCTGCTTTGCTGGGTGCCCAGCGGTGCGGGGTAATAAAAAGAGCGGGACTCTTAAAAAGAACCCCGCTCCCTTTAAGGACCTAGCCGCTGTGGTTTTAGATCGAATCGATGATCTTGTTGAACGTGGCGCTTGGGCGCATTACCGCATCAGTTTTAGCGGCGTCTACCCTGTAGTATCCGCCGAGGTCAGCGGCCTCACCCTGCGCCTGAAGCAACTCAGTCTCAATAGTCTCTGAGTCAGCAACCAGTTGCTCAGCAACAGGAGCCAGTTTTGCGGCAAGCTCAGCGTCGTTAGACTCTGCTGCAGCCTCAGCCCAGAAGCGAGTCAGCCAGAAGTGGCTGCCACGGTTGTCGAGCTCACCAGCCTTACGTGAAGGTGATTTATTTTCATTCAGGAAGCGTGCGGTTGCTGTTTCAAGTGCGTCCGCTAAAGAGTCTGCGCCAGCGTGTCGCAAAGACTCTGCTAACGCCATAAACTCACCGAGTGAATCCCAACGCAGGTGGTTCTCGGTCACAACCTGTTCAACATGCTTCGGAGCTGATCCTCCCGCACCCGTCTCGAAGAGACCACCGCCGGCAAGCAGCGGCACCACCGAAAGCATTTTTGCGCTGGTGCCGAGCTCCAGAATTGGGAAAAGGTCGGTGTTGTAGTCACGCAGCACGTTACCGGTCACACTGATGGTGTCTTCGCCGCGACGAATGCGCTCGACAGAGAGAGCGGTAGCAGCCGCGGGCGCAAGAATTTGAATATCGAGACCGTCGGTGTCGTGATCTGCGAGGTAAACCTCTACCTTTTTAATGAGTTCCGCATCGTGTGCACGGCTGCTGTCGAGCCAGAACACTGCGGGGGTCAAAGACGCACGAGCACGGGTGACAGCGAGTTTTACCCAGTCACGCACCGCATCATCTTTGGTCTGGCAGGCGCGCCAGATGTCACCGGCTGCCACCTCGTGCGACAGCACAACCTCGCCTGCTTGGTTCACAACTTCCACAACACCGGCAGATTCAAGCTTGAAGGTTTTGTCGTGTGAGCCGTATTCTTCCGCTTTCTTGGCCATCAAACCAACGTTTGGCACAGTGCCCATGGTGCGCGGATCGTAGGCCCCGTGCTTGCGGCAGTCATCGATAACCACCTGGTAAATCGAAGCATATGAAGAATCTGGAATAACCGCGAGAGTGTCCTGCTGCGCGCCTGCTGCATTCCACATCTGACCGGAGGAGCGGATCATGGCAGGCATCGAAGCATCAACAATAACGTCACTCGGAACGTGCAGGTTTGTAATGCCTTTATCACTGTTTACCATTGCAAGAGCTGGGCCGTTTGCGAGATCGGAATCGATTGCGGCGCGAATCTCGGCCTCGTTCTCCCAGCCCTGGATGCCGGTGAGCACCGCACCCAGACCGTTTTCACCATTCAGACCTGCGGCGATTAGCTCAGCACCAAATTTTTTGAAGGTCTCAGCGAAGTAGGCGCGCACAACATGCCCAAAGATAATCGGGTCAGAAACCTTCATCATTGTTGCCTTCAGATGCACCGAAAACAGCACACCCTCTTCTTTAGCGCGTTTGATCTGCGCAGCAAGGAAGTCATCAAGTCGTGCCACGCTCATAAACGTTGCGTCCAAGATCTCGCCGGAAAGCACCTTCAGGCTCTCGCGCAAAACAGTTTCTGTGCCGTCAGCTGCACGGTGGCGAATAACAAGCTCGTCAGCAGCATCGAAGGTAACCGACTTCTCGTTGCTCGCAAAGTCGTCAGCGCCCATTGTCGCAACATTCGTCTTTGACTCGGCCGACCACTCACCCATAGTGTGCGGATGCGCCTTAGCGTATTCCTTCACTGCTTTAGGTGCGCGTCGGTCGCTGTTGCCCTCACGCAAAACCGGGTTTACAGCAGAGCCCTTCACCGCGTCATAGCGGGCGCGCACATCTTTATCAGCATCGCTTTCTATCTCATCTGGATAGTCAGGCAGCTCAAAACCTTTTTCCTGCAGCTCAGCAATTGCTGCTTTGAGCTGCGGCACAGAGGCAGATATGTTGGGCAGTTTAATGATGTTAGCTTCCGCAGTTTTTGCCAGGTCACCAAGCTCTGCGAGAGCGTCGGGCACCTGCTGTGCTGCCGGGAGCAGATCATTGAAAGCGGCGAGGATGCGGCCGGCGAGCGAAATGTCGCGGGTGGCTACTTCTACGTCCGCAGTTTTTGCGAACGCCTGCACAATCGGCAGAAATGAGTGTGTTGCCAGCATCGGCGCTTCGTCGGTATAGGTGTAGATGATACGTGCCACAGAAAGCTCCTTAAGTTAAGCCTGCAAGCCGGCGCTGATGCGCAAACTAGTTTGACATCAAGATTTTACCGCGAATTCCTTAGCAGCTGCCGCACGCCCGATCCACATTCCAGTGCTGGCCCGGTAAACTGCGTTTAATGAAGTACTTATTAGCCGCAATCGCAGCAGCTGTTGAAGCGCTCGCAGTAGCTCTGTCAGGGCTTGCGGTGATTGCGGTGCCGGCCACACTGTTGTGGATTATCACTTACAAGCTCGCAGCGGGTGCTGAGGTTGTAGCAGCACTGGTCTCTGGCGCCTGGTTGTGGGGGCACGGTGCACCGCTGCAGTTTGATTTCACCGCCCAACAGATAGTTGATATCGGTGCCGGGCAAGAGGCGGTACGTTTCCCCCTCTCCCTGCCGCTGCTCGGCATCGCCTGCCTCACTGTTGCTGGGGGAGTGCGGGCAGGTCGCCGTATACACGCGGCGGGTGGCGCGAACCCTGCGCAGCTCTTTATTTCGTGCGGATCGGCCGCAGCTGGTTTTCTTTTAATTTCAACTATTGCGGCATCTTTGGCGTCTTCCCTTTCGCCTCACTCGATGTGGATGCTCGCATTCAGGCCGTTATGGTTGTTTTTAGTGGCACTGTTTGGTGGTGTGTTGTGGTCTGCCCGTGAGATGCTGCCTGATCTCATAGAAGAAAAAATACTGCCCAAGTTTGGGGTGCAGCAGCAGGCAGCATTTTCGATATCGCAGGTGTTTGGTAACGCCGCAGTGATTTTTGCTGCTGTGGCGCTCGGCCTGGTTGCGCTCAGCGCGCTGCTGCTGTTCTTTAATATCGCTATTAATTTCGTTGATTATGTGCGCTTAAGCCAAAGCCTGCACTTTGATCTAATGGGCGTCATTATTAGTTTTCTCGCGCAGCTGCTGTTTTTGCCAGTTGCGCTCATTTGGGCTCTTGCGTGGGTCTCTGGCGTCGGGTTCTCAATTGGCGAAGCAACCCTGTTTTCACCATTCCAGCTTGCCTCAGGGCCCCTGCCCGCGTTACCAATTTTTGCGTGGGTGCCAGCAGACTGGGGCAGCTTTGGCATTATCGCCCCGCTCATCGTAACTGTGGTTGCGCTGAGCATGACACTGCTTTTTAGGTCGCGTTTGAAAGGGCTGACCGCAGGGCAACGCCTGGCTACGGCGCTGTTGGTAGCTGCGCTCTCGTGGGTTTGCGGGTTTATCCTATTCGGAATCGCTCGAGGGTCTTTAGGCCCCGGAACTCTGGTTTACACAGGCAGCGATCCGGTTAGCGCTGCTAGCGCTATCGCGGTTGAAGTTTTAATCGGTGTAGCGTTTGGTGCTTGGGCATATCGCTCATCGCCGCTCACAAAGTTAACGGAAACTGGAACATTTTTCACAAGTTTTAGGCGCCGCTCACTGACAGAAACAGATGAGGCGCAGACGCTGGAAACTGAGCCGCTTGACACAACAGATGTCGATTCGGGATTCGGTTTGCTTGCAGCACGAGCGCGGGAGGATTTCCTAGCAGAGCAGGATCGTGAATCTAAACGGGATGCGCCGGTCTCCAACGACACCGCGTCTGAGCGCTCAGATGACAGCGCCGAACTTGGGGAGTATGAGAGCCTCGACGAAGTGGTCGGCCAAGAGCAGGAACAGTATGACACTGCAGAACTGCTGCGCAACTTTGAGTGGAACAAAAACGACCGCGCTTAACAAAGACCAAAGCCCGTAGGAGTGCTTAGAGCGCTTTGGTTAATTAAGGATCCGATAATTTTTGCACACTGTCTGAGAATGGATCAGCTCAGTGCGCATACAAGCATGGGAAGTGTGTTAACTTTGTAGTGCTTCAACTTGAAGCAGCACGGGAGCCTTAACTGGAGGGCTGAGAGAGAGCGCCTATTGCTCTGACCGTTAAACCTGATCTGGGTAATGCCAGCGTAGGAAGGAATATTTTGGCATACGTATATCGCAATCGAACCGCAATTCTTGCTGTTTTGGGAGCAACCGTTCTTTTGGCCGGCTGCGCGCAGGGCAACGCGGGCAACACCGCTTCTCAAGATGACTCTAGTAGCAGCGATGCGGCTAAAACCGTGACAATAGCCGTGCACGACAGCTTTCCCGGTGACGAATTTGCTGCCGCTGCGAGCAAAGCCACCGGTTATGATGTGAAGGTTGTTGAAACTGGTGATGGCTCTGAGCTGGCGAACAAGCTTGTTTTGACTAAAGACGCCCCAATCGCTGACGCATTCTTTGGCGTGACCAACCTGCGTGCGGCGAAACTGGTGGAAGAGGGCGCAGTTGCGCCGTACAAGCCTGCGAAGCAGTCAGCAAACGCCGCTAATTTCGCGTTTGATAAAGCTGACAGCATAACCCCTATCGATGAGGGTTCGGTGTGTTTCAACATAGATCCGGCTTGGTTTGTGGAAAAGGGTATTCCTGAGCCGAAAACATTTGAAGACCTAACAGCAGAGACCTACAAAGGACTCACCGCTATCATCGATCCGAGCGCTTCTGATACGGGCCGCGCACTGCTAGCTGGAACGGTTGCTAAATTTGGTGAAGAAGGCTACCTCGATTACTGGAAGCAGCTGCTAGACAACGGTGCGCGCCTTGAACAGGGCTGGTCAGCAGCTTATAACGGTCAGTTCACTCAGGGCGGCGAAAACGGCACATTCCCAATCGTGCTGTCATACGCGTCAAGCCCAGCTTGGACCGTAAACGATGAGGGCACAGAATCTAGCACCAAAGCGCTGCTCGAAACATGCACCGATGTTGTGGAGTATGCAGGTGTGCTTGCCGGCGCATCTAACGAAGCGGGTGCGAAAGCCGTGATTGACTACATGGTGAGCGGTGAATTCCAGGCAACCATTCCAGACACCATGTACATGTACCCGGTTGATGATTCTGTCGAGCTGCCAGAAGAGTGGGCAAAGTTTGCACCGCGTCCAACTACTCGCTGGAATGTGCCTGCAGAACGCGTTGGCAAAGAAATTGAAACGTGGGTGCGTGACTGGCTGAACAACTTCAGCGAGTAGGCATGCAAAAACAGCTCCAACAGCTTGGCACCCTAATTTTTTGGGTGTTACTGGCGACAATTCCAGTAGCGCTGTTGGGGCTGTTTTTCTTTTGGCCGCTCGGGGTGTTGCTCGCGCGCGGGCTCGGCGATCCGCTTAGCGCGGCGGCGGTGTTTGCCGAGGCACGCACTTTAAAAGTATTGAGCAACACCCTGCTGCAGGCGCTCGGCGCAACGATGATATCGGTTGTAATTGGTGTGCCTGCGGGGTTTGTCACCCACTGCCTCAGGTTTCCTGGGGTGCGTCTTTTGCGGGGTTTATTAATGATCCCGTTTATTATGCCAACGGTGGTGGTGGCTCTCGCCTTCGGCGCTCTTTACGGGCCGGGTGGTGCGTTTGAGTGGCTCGGTCTTGACCGCAGTTTCATCCTGGTCTTAATGGCGATGGCGTTTTTTAACATCACGCTCATCTCCCGCAGCACTGGCTCCCTCTGGGAGGTGCTTGATCCGAGACTGACGCAAGCAGCCCGCACGCTCGGCGCTAGCCGGTGGCGGGCATTTCGCACAGTAACGCTCCCGCAGCTGCTGCCGGCCATCGCCTCATCCGCAGCGCTTGTATTCTTTTACTGTGCATCAAGTTTTGGCATTGTGCTGATTCTTGGCGGGCGTAAATTTGCGAATCTCGAGAGTGAAATATACACCGCCGCGACAGTGTTCCTCGACTTTGAAACCGCTATCGCGCTGACCCTGCTCCAGTGCGTTATTGTCGCAGCCGCTCTTGCTCTCTCGCATCGGATGCGTCGCCGCGGTGAGGGTTTAAAGCTCACTGTCTCGCAGGCGCGCCAGATTACTGTGACGGATATTCCGCTGCTTGTTGCCACTCTGGCCGTTTTAGCAGTGCTGCAAATTACCCCCATCATCGGGCTGCTCGTGCGCTCAGTGAAACGGGACGGCAGATGGACGTTTGAAAACTATCGTGCGCTTGCAACCCCGATGAATAATTTTGGTGGTTCGGTGCTCGATGCGGCTGTTGTTTCTGTGCGGCTAGCGGCAATAGCCACTGTTTTGACGCTCGTGCTAGCTGTGCCCGCGGCAATTCTGGCATCGCGTCGCCCAGCAACCAGGTTCGGGAAACTCAGTGTCTCCGCTTTTGATTTCGCGGTGATGCTGCCGGTCGGAATCTCGGCGGTAACCCTCGGTTTCGGTATGCTGCTCGCAATGCACAACCCCTGGGGCACAACGCTCGATCTGCGCTCGAGCGGACTGGTTATCGCAATTGCGCAAACATTTGGCGCGCTGCCGCTGGTGCTGCGGTTGCTCACACCGATTCTGCGCGGAGTTCCCAAAGCTCAGCTTGAGGTGGCGGCAACACTCGGCGCGAGTAGCGTCAGACGTCTTTTCACAGTCGAACTGCCGCAGCTGCGTCACGCGCTGGGAGTGGCAGCCGGCTTCACTTTTGCGATTGCGCTTGGCGAGTTCGGGGCAGCCAGTTTTTTGGTGCGACCGGGCAGCACGACACTGCCGGTCGTGATTGGTCAACTAGCGTCACGTCCGGGCGATGCTAACTACGGCACCGCAATCGCGGCGGCGGTGCTGCTCGGCGTTATCGCCTCGACGGTAATGCTGATGGCTGAACTGAGCAGCAGAAAGGCACACAGCTTTGCTTGAACTTATTGATCTTAAAGTTGCTGCCCCTGACGGGCGCACCCTGCTTGAAAACGTTAATTTACAGGTTGTTTCCGGAGAGACTATCGCCCTGCTTGGCGCCTCTGGTTCAGGTAAGTCAACCCTGCTGCGCGCTGTGACGGGGCTAGCAAAAGTTACCGGCGGAGATATTCGCTGGTGCGGCGCATCGGTGCTTGATACGCCCCCACACCGACGCGGTTTCGGTATGGTGTTTCAGGATGCGCAGTTGTTTGAAAATCGCTCTGTTGCAGGGAATATCGCATACGGGCTTGAGGTTAGACAGGCAGACGGGAGCAGACTTACAAAGCAGCAGCGGCAGCTGCGCGTTAACGAAATGCTGCAGTTGGTGGGCCTGTCAGGGTTTGCGGATCGGCGCCCCTCAACACTCTCTGGCGGGCAAGCGCAGCGGATCGCACTCGCCCGCGCCCTCGCGCCGAAACCTGCCGCACTGATGCTGGACGAACCGCTTTCTGCGCTCGACTCAGACCTGCGCGTGCGTTTGGCTGCCGAACTGAAACTGCTCCTCAAAAACACCACCGCTATTTTTGTTACGCACGACAAAGAAGAGGCGGCGCTTGTTGCCGACCGGATCGTGCGCATAGAGGATATCGCCACGCAAACGGCTGGGTAAACTTAGAGAGTGGAACTAACTAAGGCTCGCGTTAACCCGATACACAGGGTCGCTTTGGTTATCGACTATTCCCTGTCATACCTTGGGGGAGCTCAAAGCGCGTTTTTAGATCACGCGCACGCGCTCGCTGGTTACGGGCACCGTGTAACGATTATCGCTCCCGGCACCAAAGACGATGCCTGGGTTAAAGAGTGGGGCGGCAGTGCGCTACCGATTAAACCCGCTGGAACGCTGCCAGGCCTTGACCTTCCTATTATCCGCAACCGAGCGGGTTTGCGTGCCCAGCTTGCAGACTACCTGCGGCGGCTGCACATTGATATCGTGCACACACACTCTGAGTTTGGGTTGTCTGCTGCCGCGGTGAGCGCGGCACGCGACGAGGATATTCCGGTTGTGCACACCGTGCACACTTTCTTCTGGCAGGCGCGCCTTGCAGGGCCGATCGATATACTCGGTGCCGCTGCGGTGCGCAGCGGAATAAACTGGTTAACCCGCGGGGAAGCAGCGCTCGGAAAAGCCACCCCCGGCAGTGGGGTATGGCCTAATAAACGCACCGATGCGCTGTTGCAGGAGGTAACCGCCTCAGCTGCGAGCCGGGCAGATATCACTATTTCACCGTCTGCTCATCAGGCAGATAAACTGCGCGCTGCCGGTGTCGGTGAAGTGCGGGTGATACCGAACGTGAACACACGCAGTGATTTTGGTGCGCCACTAACGGCAGTGGAGGCACCCTTACGTCTGGTCTGGGTGGGGCGACTGGTCGCAGAAAAACGTGTGCTCGAGTTTATTCAGGCTATCGACGCAGTTGTTAAAACTTTAGGATCTGCGGCGCTTACTGTGCAGATTATCGGGGCCGGGCCGCTGGAGCGCGCCGCACGGAGGAGCGCTGCGCACCTACCGATAACCTTCACCGGCCGACTGTCGCGCGAAGAGGTGACGCAGCAAATGCGCGCTGCGCACGCGACGGTGCTAACAAGTTTTGGTTTTGACAATCAACCGGTGACAATTATTGAGTCTGTGCACGCTAGAAGACCGGTTATAGTTTGCGATCCGCAGCTGCGGGAGGGCCTTACCCACAGTGGAATCTATGCTGCAGGGCCTAATCCAGCAGAGATTGCCGCAAAAATAGTGGAGCTGGTGCGCGATCCAGCTAAGCTGCTTTCTGCAAGCGAGGCGACGGTCATTGACGCGACAGATTTTGACCCGGCCAATCACGTGGCAAAGCTTCGGGCAGTCTATGCGCAGGCTGAGTTAGCGAGTTAAAATTAAATGGTGCTAGACATTGTTGTGCTCATCTCCGGTTCTGGAAGCAACCTAAAATCCCTGCTCGAACAGGCCGCAGCTGGAGCGCCGTTTCGGGTGGTAGCGGTAGGTGCCGATTGTGATGCCCCGGGGCTCGCGCACGCAGAAGCACACAGTGTTCCAAACTTTATTGTGAAGCCGTCAGACTACACAGACCGTGCCGCTTGGGGTGCAGAATTCGCCGAAAAAATTAAAGAATTTGGCGTCGATGCGGCAAACGGTCTGGTGGTGTCAGCGGGTTTGATGCGTATTTTGCCACCAAATTTTATCGCTGAGTTTAGCCCGCGTCTAATAAACACTCATCCAGCGCTGCTGCCCTTATTTCCGGGTGCGCATGCCGTGCGTGATGCGTTAGCAGCAGGTGCTACTGAAACCGGGGTTACTGTGCACCACATCGATGAGGGCGTTGACACCGGCCCGGTTATCGCGCAAACGGCCGTGCCAGTATTAGACGGCGACGATGAAGCAACCCTCCACGAACGCATCAAGGTAGCAGAGCGACAATTGCTCGGCCGAGTGATCGCCCAATTCGCTCGCGGAGAACGTAATTTTTAGCGCCAGAGACTAAGCGGGTGTGCAAAGCGCTGATCCGCAAGAAACTAAAACCAAAGGAGCACCAGTGGCAGTAGCCAGCAAAGATCCGAGCCTCTACAAGCACCGCGACCAGATTGCGGTTAAACGAGCACTAATATCGGTGAGTGATAAAACCGGGCTGCTTGAACTTGCTGCGGCGCTTAACAGTGCGGGCGTAGAGATTGTTTCGACCGGCTCAACTGCAGCGCAGATCCGTGCAGCAGGCTACCCCGTGCGAGATGTCTCAGAGGTGACCGGTTTTCGGGAGGCACTCGACGGGCGCGTGAAGACTCTGCACCCAGCGGTGCACGCAGGCCTGCTCGCCGATCTTCGACTTGAAGATCATCAGCAGCAGCTCGCAGAGCTCGGCTATGCCGGATTTGAGCTCGTTGTTGTGAACCTGTATCCATTCGCAGAGACGGTTGGCGCGGGTAAACCAGCCGCAGATATCATCGAAAATATCGATATTGGTGGCCCTGCGATGGTGCGGGCGAGCGCGAAGAATCACGCAAATGTTGCGATCGTTGTATCACCCTCCCGCTACCCGGATATTATCGCCGCAATCGAAAACGGTGGCACAACCCTAAATCAGCGTCGCGCCTTAGCGACCGAAGCTTTTATTCACACCGCAAACTATGACGGTGCTGTTGCAAACTGGATGCTCGACCAGGAGCAAAACGCTTGGGGTGAGAGCGATCTTGCCGTTGACTCTTATGACGCCGAAGATAACGCTGATGTGATTTTCGAGCCGGTTGAAAACGCTGTGGTGACATATGATCTCAGCGGTGTTCGCGAAACTGTTTTGCGTTACGGTGAAAATAGCCACCAGCGGGCGGCCTTGTTTGCTGATCTTGACTCCACCGGTATCGCACAGGCAGAGCAATTGCACGGCAAAGAAATGTCATACAACAACTATGTTGATGCTGATGCTGCTCTGCGTGCGGCATACGATCACCAGCAGCCAGCGGTTGCAATTATTAAGCATCAAAACCCGTGCGGCATTGCTGTGGCGCCCGCAGATGCTGCAGATGCGATCGCTGCAGCCCATAAACTTGCGCACGCCTGCGACCCTGTGTCAGCTTTCGGCGGAGTAATCGCTGCGAACCGTGAGGTGACCGAGGAAATGGCCAAGACTGTTGCCGAGATCTTCACTGAGGTTATTGTGGCCCCCGGGTTTACCCCGGAGGCGTTAGCGATTCTGACGCAGAAGAAGAATTTGCGCCTGTTGCAGCTCCCGGCTGATTTTGCACAGTCAAAGACTGAGGTGCGCCCGGTTTCTGGGGGCTTCCTGGTGCAGGATGCGGATCGCAGCTTCAAGCCGGCTAGCCAGTGGGAGCTTGCTGCGGGTGAACCTGCTGCGCCAGAGGTGCTTAGCGACCTAGAGTTTGCTTGGCGGGCGTGCCGTGCTGTTAAGTCGAATGCGATTTTGCTTGCAGCTGGCGGCGCGAGTGTCGGTGTCGGCATGGGGCAGGTAAACCGTGTAGATTCAGCGCGTCTCGCAGTGTCACGTGCGGGGGAGCGAGCCGCCGGCAGCGTTGCTGCATCGGATGCCTTCTTCCCGTTTGCAGACGGTTTGCAGGTGCTCATTGACGCTGGTGTGACAGCGGTAGTGCAGCCCGGTGGCAGCGTGCGCGATGAAGAGGTAATCGCTGCCGCTAAAGCAGCCGGGGTAACCATGTACTTTACCGGCGAGCGTCACTTCTTCCACTAGTATTGGAAGGCTTACCTAAAGCTACTCATTTTGAGCACGTCAAAACTGTGAAAAGGTTACTGTAGAAGAATGGTTATTCTAAAAAGTATTGTTCTTGTTCTGCATCTTTTATCATTCGGTGCTATTTTTGGCGCATTAATTGGCCAGTTTAAAAACGCAAAAACTGGTAAAGCAGTTATTTCTAATGGCATAATGCACGCCACCACTGCGTTGTTGGTGACCGGGCTGCTGCTCGTTGGCTTGATTTACGCCCTCGGCAGCGAACCGAACAACATGAAGATCGGTGTGAAGACTGCCGTGCTGCTCGTAATTTTCGGTCTAGTGATTGCGAACCGGAAAAAAGAGAATGTATCAGCCGGTGTGCTCGGTGGTATTGCCGGTTTGCTCGCGCTAAACGTAGCGCTTGCAGTGATGTGGTAGGTCTTAATTAGATTAAAAATCGCCACTTCCCGTGACCTGTTTATTTAAAAAGTTTGGGAAGTGGCGATTTTTTATGCGCACAGCGCAGTTAGCGCAGAGGGCTAGTTATCACCCTGGGTTTGTGGCTGCTGCTGGGTAATGCAGTGAATACCACCGCCACGAGCGAAGATCGGGCGGGCGTCTATTCCCACAATCTTGCGGCCGGGGTAGACTTCCCCGAGCACCGACTGTGCATAATCGTCTGCAGCCGCGTCTCCAAACGCGCAAGCGATAACAGCATCGTTGATAACAACGTGATTGATATAGCTGTAATCAACAAAATCCTCTGCATCGCGCAACTGAGACGGTGCCGGCAGCGTGATAATCTCTGTTTTGTCACCGCGTTCGGCAAGCCATTTCTTCGCGATTTCGAGATTATTGCGTGCGATTTCGTGATCTGGGTGGCTGGTGTCACGCTGCTCATGCATGAGCAGCACCTCGGGGGTTGCAAACGCAGCGAGAATATCACTGTGCCCGCGGGTGCCGAACTCGTCGTGATCGCGATACAGCCCACGAGGGAGCCAGAGCACGCTATCGGTGCCGATAGTGCGCTGGAGTTCTGCCTCAACCATTTCTTTCGTGTATTCGGGGTTGCGACCCGGATCAAGCTGCACAGTTTCTGTGATGATGACACGGCCGGTGCCGTCTACCTGGATGCCGCCGCCCTCATTCACCATGTCAGAGTTGATAAGCGTTGCTCCGCTTGCTTCGGCGATGATGCGGCCGATGTGTTGGTCTTTATCCCACTCTGCCCACTCCTGTTGGCCCCAGCCGTTGAAGACATAGTTCACCGCACCCAGTCGGCCATCTGTATCGAGCACAAAGCTCGGGCCGATGTCGCGCATCCAAGCATCGTTGAGCGGTGCAGTCAGAAGCTCAATAGAGCTGCTGAGATACTTGCGAGCAATCTTTTCATCTCCAGGATTTACAACCACGGTGACAGCTTGAAACTCACTCGCCGCGTTAGCAACAGCTGCCCAAGTCGTGTGTGCCTCCGCAGCAAACTCAGCAGTGTCGCCAAGGAGATAACCACCGGTAGGCCACGCCATCCAGAGGCGTTCCTGCTTGTGTCCTTCTATCGGCATACGCCAAGTGCTTGTCACTCGTGCTCCTTTTGCTCTGTTGTGTTAATCCACAATATTTATGATCGCTTTTAGCGGTGCTGTCTGTGTTTACAGTGAAGTTGCCGCAGCTATCAGTTGCTCCTGCTCAACTGCGTGCACTTTCGCGCTACCTGTGGACGGCGATGCCGCCTCCGGGCGAGATACAACACGGGTTTCGGCGAGCGTCGGAATCTGGCGGAACTTGTTCTGCAAGAACGGCCAAGCCCCCTGATTCTCAGGCTCATCCTGAACCCAAACGAACTCGGCGCCGCGGTAGCGCTCAAGCGCAGAGAGCAGCTCCGTTTCAGGGAGCGGGTAGAACTGCTCCAGCCGCACGATAGCGATGCGATCTTCGCCCTGTTTTGCAATCTCGTTTTTCAGGTCGTAGTAGACCTTGCCGGCGGTGAGCAGCACACGCTTTACCTTGGTTGCATCGGCAGTGTTATCGCCAATCACCGGACGGAAGCGACCCTGTGTGAATTCGGCGACACCGCTTGTCGCACCGCGCAGGCGCAGCATTGACTTCGGGCTGAAGACAATGAGCGGTTTGCGCGGCCGCTGATATGCCTGGCGACGCAGCAGGTGGAAGTGGTTTGCCGGGGTTGAAGGCCGCGCAACGATCATGTTCTCCTGCGCACACATTTGCAGGTAACGTTCGATACGTGCTGAAGAATGGTCTGGCCCCTGACCCTCATAGCCGTGCGGTAAGAGCATAACAACTGAAGAACTCTGACCCCATTTTTGTTCAGCGGATGAGATAAACTCGTCAACCACCGTCTGCGCACCGTTAGCAAAATCACCAAACTGTGCTTCCCAGATTACGAGTGCGTCTTCACGCTGCAGTGAGTAGCCGTACTCGTAAGCTAGCGCTGCATACTCTGACAGCAGTGAGTCGTAAATCCAGAAACGAGCCTGATCTTCAGACAGGTTCAGCAGAGGCAGCCACTCTTGGCCGTTCTTGTAGTCGTGGAATGCGGCGTGCCGCTGCGCAAATGTGCCGCGCCGTGCATCCTGACCTGCGAAGCGTACCGGGGTGCCCTCAAGCAGCAGAGAGCCAAGAGCGAGGATCTCGCCAAAGCCCCAGTCAATGCCACCATCACGGCTCATCTTTGCACGCTTCTGAATCAGCTGTTCAAGCTTCGGATGCACAGTGAAACCGTCTGGTTTGTTCAGGTGCGCGTCACCGATTTTCTCTATAACTTCGGTCGATACAGCGGTGTCAACCGGGTCAGCATCGGCAAGAGATGGGACCTCTTTGGCCTTCTCCAGCTCAGTGTTGATAACACCGGTCTGCGCAACATGTGTCTCGTCAAAAGCCTGCTCGAGCTTCTTTCTGAAGCTTAGCTTTGCCTGCTCGTACTGCTCTTCGGTGATATCACCGCGGCCAACAAGTGCTTCCGTGTAGAGCTTTCGAGTTGAGCGTTTCGCCTCTATTAGTGAGGTCATCATAGGCTGGGTCATCGACGGATCGTCACCCTCATTGTGACCGCGACGGCGGTAGCAGACCAGGTCGATGATGACGTCTTTGTGGAACTTCTGCCGGAACCTAAACGCTAACTCAGCAACGCGCACAACCGACTCAGGATCATCGCCGTTAACGTGGAAAATCGGTGTCTGTACTGTCTTGCCAACATCGGTTGAGTAGACACTAGAGCGTGAGTCGATTGGCAGAGTTGTGAAGCCAACCTGATTGTTTACGATGATGTGAATCGTGCCACCTGTGCGGTAACCGCGCAGCTGACTCATTTGCAGTACTTCGTAAACAATTCCCTGACCGCTGAATGCGGCGTCGCCGTGCACAAGAACCGGCAGAGTGGCGAACGAACCGATCGGTTTTAGATCCTGTTTTGCGCGGACGATACCGCTGAGCACACCGTTCACAACCTCAAGATGTGAGGGGTTTGCGGCCAGGTGAATTGGCACCTGAGTGCCGTTCGGCGCTGTGAATACACCGGAAGCGCCGAGATGGTACTTCACGTCACCGGAGGCACCGGCCTCTGATTGTGATCCTTCAAATTCACGGAAGATTTGGCCGTAGCTCTTCCCGGCGATGTTTGAGAGCACACTCAAACGGCCGCGGTGAGCCATGCCGATATCAACCGACTCAACGCCGTCTTCAGCAGCATCGATGAGCATCGCATCAAGCAGCGGAATCAGCGACTCGCCGCCCTCCAAGCTGAAGCGTTTTTGCCCCACGTACTTGGTCTGCAGGAATGTCTCAAAGGCCTCAGCCTCGTTCAATTTTTCGAGAATGCGCATCTGGGTTTCTTTTCCAGGCTTCTCATACGGGCGCTCGAGCTGATCGCGCAACCAGAGCCGCTGCTCAGGATCCTGGATGTGCATGTACTCGATGCCGATCTTGCGGCAGTAAGAGTCGCGCATTACGCCAAGTATGTCGCGCAGCTTCATAACATTGCGACCACCAATGCCGCCAGCTACAAACTCGCGATCGAGATCCCAGAAGGTGAGACCGTGGTTCTCAATCTCAAGATCGGGGTGCGTGTGCTGCTGGTATTCGAGCGGATCAATGTCTGCCATCAGATGCCCGCGCACACGGAAGGAGTTAACCAGCTCCTGCACACGCGCGTTCTTGTCAACATTGCCCTGGTGGCTGTCAATATGAATATCGGTTGCCCACTTCACCGGAGCGTATGGGAGGCGAAGAGCAGCGAAGATTTCTTCATAGAATTCGTGCTGGCCAATTAGATGCTCGTGCACAATTTTTAAGAACTCACCAGAGCCGGCACCCTGAATCACACGGTGGTCGTAGGTGCTGGTCAGAGTGATTGTCTTTGAGACACCGAGGTTGGCAAGAGTTTCTGCAGCAGCTCCTTGATACTGGGCGGGGTATTCAAGAGCACCTGCGCCCACTATGCAACCCTGACCGTTCATTAGCCGCGGGATAGAGTGCACAGTGCCAATGCCGCCCGGGTTCGTGAGAGAAATTGTTGCACCCTGGAAATCTGTGGCTGTGAGCTTGCCCGCACGGGCGCGCTTAACGAGATCTTCGTACGCTGCAAGATACTCATTAAAGTTGAGGGTCTCTGCCTGCTTAATTGCAGGCACCATCAACTGGCGTGAACCGTCAGGTTTTGGCAGGTCGATCGCGATCCCCAAACCAATGTGCGCAGGGGTGACGAGCGCCGGCTTGCCGTCAACCTCAGTGTATGCGACGTTCTGGCTTGGGAACTGTTTCAGCGTCTTGATTAGGGCCCACCCGATGAGATGGGTGAAAGACACCTTGCCACCGCGCGTGCGACGCAGGTGATTGTTGATCACGATCCGGTTGTCGATCATCAGCTTTGCTGGAATAGTGCGCACGCTTGTTGCGGTCGGAATTGAGAGGCTCGCATCCATGTTTTTTGAAATGGTGCGAGCAACACCCTTAAGAGGTGTTATCACATCTTCGGCAGCCTCAACATCGCCCTTTGGGGCTACTTTTGGAGCGTCTGCGGGGATCGGGGTGGTGCGTGGTGCCTGATTTGTAGTTTTTGCAGCAACACTGGCATTTGCGGTAGGAGCAGCGCTGCCCGTCGTTGCTGCTGGGCCTGAGTTTGCAGGAGCAGTTGTTGGCTGTGCCTGGCTTGGCGCACTTGCCGGTTTACTAGCCTGCGATGCTGAAGAAGCGCCGGTCACCTTATCAATGTCACCACCAGCTGCCGCAACCTTCTCCATGACCGGCCACCAAGACTCATCCACGGAGTTTTTATCGGTCTGATACTGCTTATAAAGCTCCTCGACTAGCCAGGCGTTAGCGCCAAATGCTGAATCAGTCACGGTAGCTGCCTCTTTCTGCTGGGGATAGCTGCGTTGGTATTACCACGAGTGTTTAAGCGGCAAGTGGAGTTTGCCTACACGTATGTCTAGCCTACCTAAAATTTAGGGTCGTGTGGGTGGCTAAAAGTTAATTTTCACAGCTAATTTAGGTACAGTTATACGGTTATGGATTCATTGCCTCGAAGTAGTAAGCCTTGCCAGTGTGGCGAGGCCTTTTTGGAGTTACTGTGAACGAGTGGCTTCTGCTGATAATCGGGATTGTGCTAACTTTTGGCACCGGTGTTTTTGTTGCCGCTGAATTCTCTTTAGTTGCCTTAGATAGGCATGAGCTGGAACGCCAGCAAGCGGCCGGCGAGAAGCGACTGGGCCCAGTTATTAAAGCCTTGCGGATCACCTCAACCCACCTATCAAGCGCACAGCTTGGTATTACTCTAACTACTTTGCTTGCCGGCTATACGCTGGAGCCAGCGTTTTCAAAGATGCTGTCGCGGCCGCTTTCTAGTCTTGGAGTTGCAGAGAATTTGCTGCCGGTCATCACAGTTCCTGTCGCAGTTGCAGTTGCAACACTGCTGTCAATGATTATCGGCGAGCTAGTGCCGAAAAATTTTGCGCTTGCGGTGCCTCTGGCAACAGCAAAACTTGTTGTGCCGATCCAAACAGCTTTTACAACGATTTTTAAACCGGCAATTATCGTTTTGAACGGCAGCGCCAACGCTATGCTGCGCGGCATCGGGATAGATCCGAAGGAAGAACTCTCTGGCGCGAGATCCGCAGAAGAACTTGCCTCTTTGGTGCGCCACTCGGCGGCATCGGGAGTTTTAGAGGCTGACACCGCAACTCTGCTCGACCGCACCCTGCATCTTTCTGAGCTGGCTGCAGCCGATGCGATGACACCCCGCTTGAAGATGGAATCAGTGCAGCGTCTTGAGATGGTGCCTGAACTGATTGAGCTCTCGGGTAAGACCGGTTTTTCTCGCTTCCCGGTCATAGATGAGGATCGCGACGATATTGTTGGAGTTGCGCACGTTAAGCAGGCAATTGCAATTCCGCGGGAGAAGCGCGGTGAGGTGCCGGTTGCTGCGATCACTGAAGAGGTGACGCGCGTGCCGGAAACTATGCCACTCGACCTGCTGCTTGCTGAGCTGCGCGACGCCGTCTATCAGTGCGCGATTGTGGTTGATGAATACGGCGGCACAGCTGGCTTTGTGACGCTTGAAGATCTGGTTGAAGAACTGATCGGTGAGGTTGCCGACGAACACGATCGCGCACAGACCGGAATTATCGGATCTGCCGATAAACTCTTGATTCCTGGTGAACTGCGGCCAGACGAACTCGCGCAGCAATCGGGTGTTGTGATCCCTGAGAGCGGTGAATACGACACTGTGGCCGGTTTTATGCTGTCAGAGCTTGGAAAGATTCCGGTGCCGGGCGATGAAATATCCCTCGCAGATGGCGCAACACTGCGCGTGGAGCGAATGGACGGGCGCCGTATCGCGCGCATTCGCTATCAGGGGCCGCCGCTGCCTGAGGGTTATGAAAATGGTGAGTCAACTGAAACTGGGACAATAGTTTTGCCGCATCTGCGTGACAGGGAGGTGGAACGATGAGTGACTGGGCTGGAATTATCTGGCTGTTTGTGCTGCTTGCCTGCAACGCATTTTTTGTGGCTGCCGAGTTCGCAGTTATTTCTGCACGCCGCTCGCAGATTGAACCGCACGCTGAAAACGGCTCACGCGCCGCAAAGACTGCGCTCTGGGCGATGGAGCATGCTACGTTGATGCTCGCCACCAGCCAGCTGGGGATAACCGTTTGCTCGCTTTTGATTCTGAACGTATCTGAACCAGCGATTCACCACCTGCTGGAGGTGCCGCTTAAAGCCACGGGGCTTAGCGCCGACATGGTGGTGATTATTTCATTTGTGCTGACACTGCTTTTGGTGACATACCTGCACGTAGTTTTTGGTGAAATGATGCCGAAAAATGCGGCGTTTTCGATTCCGGATCGCGCGGTGCTGTTGTTAGCTCCGCCGCTGGTTGCACTCTCGCGCGCCGTGAAGCCAATCATCTGGTTTATGAATGCAATTGCGAACGGTGTGCTGCGCCTGTTTCGAGTGCAACCGAAGTCTGAGGCTAACTCGACATTCACGCTCGAAGAGGTTGAGAGTATCGTAGCGAATTCAACCCGCGAGGGCATGCTCGAAGATCGTTCCGGGGCACTCAAAGCAGCTTTTGAGTTTACGAATAAACAGGCGAAAGATCTAGCTGTGCCGCGCGATGAGTTGGTGATGCTAACGGAAGAAGCAACACCGCTCGATGTTGAAGCTGCGGTCACAAAGCACGGATTCTCACGCTATCTCATCGTTGACAGCAGCAGTGAGCTTGTTGGTTACGTGCACATTAAAGACCTTTTACGCACGAGTGAGAAGCGTCTTGCTGAGCCGATCCCCGCTAAAAGGTGGCGGCAAATGGTGACGGTTAACGCTGATACGGATCTTGAAGATGTGCTGCACAGACTGCAGAGCAAAGGCACCCACCTTGCTAGAGTGCACGACTCCACCGGCGTGGAACTCGGCGTGCTGTTTCTGGAAGATGTTATCGAAGAATTGGTGGGCGAGGTTAACGATGCAACTACACGACGCCGCTACAGCTAGTTAGCTTGCGGATCCGCTAGCGCATTCCTGCCGGAAGATTATGTCGTTTGCGTATCGAGTAGATCAGCCAGTGCGGCGCCGACTCGTTCATGCTCGATGAGGAATGCGTCGTGGCCGTAGGGGCTGTCCAGTTCCAATGCCGTCTCGCCGGTGAGGCTACCGGGAACTGCGGCTGCGATACGATGCTGGCCATCAATGGTAAACAGACGATCCGACGGAATACCGACCACGAGCGTGGGAACTGTAATAACGCTTAGGGCCTCGGCAACACCGCCACGGTCGCGCCCAACATCGTGTGAGTTCATCGCCTGCACAAGAGTGAGGTAGCTGCCGGCGTCAAACCGTCTTGTGAATTTATTGCCGTGAAAATCTAGGTATGACTCAACAGCGAATCGACCGCCGCCACCTAAGGGGTTTAGTGTTGACTGCCATGCGCGCCCGAATCTGGAATCTAACTCAGTGTTCGATCGATAGTTTAAGAGGGCTAGTCTGCGCGCGGTGGCAAGCCCGTTGTGAGGGCCGTGACCGTGAGGTAGGTCGTAGTAGTTGCCGCCGTGAAAATTTGGATCCGACCGAATCGCCTCGAGCTGCACGAGATTCAGCCCTATCTGATCGGCCGTTAGCACCGGGGGAGCTGCGATTGTTGCGATGCGCTCAGCCCTGTCGGGAAACATTATCGCCCACTCTAGTGAGTGCATGCCGCCCATCGAGCCGCCGATAACCGCGGCGAATTTGTGAACACCTAATTTATCAGCCCAGGCGGCAGCTGCTTTCACCTGGTCTCGAATTGTGAGAAACGGGAAGCGGCCGCCCCATTCAGTGCCGTCTTGTGCCAGCGATGAGGGGCCGGTTGAACCTTGGCAGCCGCCGAGCACGTTGGGCGCGAGCACACAGTATTTTTCAGTATCGAGTGGTTTGCCGGGGCCGACAACATCCTCCCACCAGCCGGCGGTTGAATGTCCCGGTGCAGCCGGGCCGATCAGATGGCTGTCGCCTGTAAGTGCGTGAAAGACGAGAATAGCGTTGTCCCGGGTGTCGTTGAGCTCGCCAAACTGCTCATAGGCGATGACCGATTCGGGCAGGGTTTCTTTGCTTTCAGTTTCAAACGCACCGATTTTTACAAACTTTCGATTACCAACAGGGTCACCTGTGCGCCAGGCTCCCGTCACCGGTGGCTTGCCTAGGAGTGCCCGCAGTTGGGCATCCGTAATAAAATCAGCCTGCGCCGAGTCTTCGTGTGTTTGCCAGTCCATGGTCTTTCTAGCAGATAATTTTATCGGGTGTGAGAGCGCTAGAGGCTCTCACACCCGACTTCCTGAGGAGGGAGATTTATGCGGTTGCGGCAGCCAAAGCCTTTTCTAGGTCTGCCTTAATGTCGGCAATGCTTTCGATACCGATTGAGAGACGCACCAGCCCGGGGGTGACACCTGCCTGTGCCTGCTGCTCCGGGGTCAACTGCTGGTGAGTTGTAGAGGCCGGGTGGATTGCGAGTGAGCGTGCATCGCCAATGTTTGCAACGTGGCTGAAAAGCTCGAGTGCGTTGATGAACTTCTTGCCAGCTTCAACCCCGCCCTTTAGCTCAAATGACAGCACTGCGCCAGCACCCTTAGGAGCGTATTTATTTGCATTCTCATACCATCTGCTTGATGGCAGGCCAGCGTAGAAAACAGTTGAAACAGCATCGTGGTTCTCGAGCCATTCAGCTACCTGCTGCGCATTTTCAACGTGCCGTTCGATGCGGAGAGACAGAGTTTCAACACCCTGCAACAGCTGCCATGATGAGTCTGCTGAGAGAGCTGCTCCGACGTCGCGCAGTAGCTGCACGCGCGCCTTAATAATGTAGGCAATTTCGTCGCCGACCGCGTCAGTGTAAACAACTCCGTGATACGACTCATCTGGCGCGGTCAGGCCTGGGTAGCGCTCGGCATGTTCAGACCACTTAAACTTACCGCCGTCAACGATGACACCAGCAACGGTGGTGCCATGACCGCCTAAGAACTTAGTTGCTGAGTGCACAACAATGTCAGCGCCGTGCTCGAGCGGGCGAATCAGATATGGGGTTGCAATAGTGTTGTCAACAATCAGTGGCAGACCGTTTTCGTGCGCAACTTCAGCGACAGCCTCGATGTCTAACACGCTAATTTGTGGATTGGTAATGGTTTCAGCAAAAAAGAGTTTAGTGTTTGGTTTTACTGCTTTTTGCCACGCTGCGATATCGTCCTGGTCGACAAAGGTAACCTCGATGCCGAGCTTCTGAAGTGTGTATTTGAAAAGATTGTAGGTGCCACCGTAAATCGCGGTTGATGACACAATGTGGTCACCAGCTTTAGCAATGTTCAGGACTGCAAAAGTTGTTGCTGCCTGACCGGAGCCAACAGCGAGCGCAGCTGATCCGCCCTCTAACGCAGCTATACGCTGTTCAAACACATCGTTGGTGGGGTTCATGAGGCGGCTGTAAATATTGCCAAACTCAGACAGCGAGAAGAGGGAAGCGGCATGATCTGTGCTGTTGAACTGGTAGGCGGTTGAGCGATACACCGGTACCGCGCGAGCGTTGGTGGCTGGGTCGACCTGCTGGCCGGCGTGAATTTGCTTTGTTTCAAAGCTCCAGTTTTCTGACATTTTGTGCTCCTTGTGAGGTTAGTGCGATGCGATTGATGTGTTGTAAGAATATTAAGTTCACGCGGTAAACGGGCGCTACTTGAAATTCATACTCTGTAACATTGGAGGGTGAATAACACCGATTTCACCGTAAACACGGTGCTTGCGGGTGTGCATGCCTCATGGCTGCCTGTGCTTGATGAAATTCGCCCGCAGTTAGTAGAAGTGCTGCAGAAAGTGTCTGCGGATCGCGCGGCAGGGCGACAGATTCTGCCAGAGCCGGCGCGAGTTTTCGCTGCCCTAGCGGAGCCTTTTGACAGTGTGCGGGTGCTGATTATCGGGCAGGATCCGTATCCCACCCCGAGCCATGCGGTGGGGGTTGCGTTTGGGTGCGCCGCTGATGTGCGGCCGCTGCCGGCATCGCTGCGCAATATTTATAGAGAACTGGAGAGTGACCTTAACGTTGCTGCTCCCGCAACTGGGGATCTTGCTGCTTGGCAGCAGCAGGGGGTGCTGCTACTGAACACCGCGCTGACAGTGCGCGCGGGGGAGGCAGGCTCACACGCACGGTTTGGTTGGTACGCTATCGTCGAGCACCTCGTGCGAGCGCTGACAACGCGCACCACCAAGGGCGGGCAGCAACTGCCGCTCGTCGCAATTCTGTGGGGGAAGCACGCACAGCGTTTTCGGAGTGTGTTAGTGCCGGAAAGCTCCAACTGTGACATCCGCACCGTTGCTGCTACATCTGCTGTGCGCATCATAGAGTCGGCGCATCCGTCTCCGCTTTCTGCGTCACGCGGGTTTTTCGGTTCCCGTCCGTTTAGTAGCGCAAACACTCTGCTGGAATCCCTGGGCGCGCCAGCTGTTGTGTGGGCAGCGCAACAGCGGCACTGATGTGTAACAGCTGATAAATATAGCGGGTATACAAGAGGGGTCAGCGTCGAGAGTGACTCGGCGCTGACCCCGATGCTGCCGTAGAGCGGCAGCTCAATTATGTGATAGCTTACGCAGCGAAGCGGTAGAGCTTCTTGTTTGTGAACTCGTCGATACCGTACTTACCGATCTCACGGCCGTAGCCTGACTTCTTTACGCCACCGAATGGCACGTCGACGCCCTCAAGCCCTGAAGCGTTGATGAACACCATGCCCACCTCGAGCTGGTCACCAACACGCTCTGCGCGCTCAACATCGTCGCACATAACGACAGAGCCGAGCCCGTACTGTGAGGAGTTAGCAAGCTCGATAGCCTCTTCATCGCTTGACACCTTGTAAAGCTGAGCGACAGGCCCGAAGAGCTCTTCGCTGTAGGCATCCATGCCCGGCTTCACGCCGCTGAGAATGCTCGGGGTGAACCAGTTGCCGTCAGGCTCTGCATCGCCGACAACGAGCTCAGCACCCTGCGCAACTGCGTTCTGCACCTGCTGCTTCAAAGTCTCGGTTGCTTTTGCGCTTGACAGTGGGCCGTAGTCGCCGTTGTCTGCATTCTGGTTAGCGATTGCAGCCTTGAACTTCTCTGCAAACTCGTCATAAACGGTGTCGAGCACAACAATGCGCTTTGAGCCGTTGCAGGCCTGGCCGGTGTTTTCCATACGGCCGCCAACTGCATACTCAACAGCTGCGTCTACGTCTTTTACATCGAGCACGATGAAAACGTCTGAGCCGCCAAGCTCGAGCACACACTTCTTGAGTGCGCGACCTGCTTGCTCAGCAACAATTGCGCCAGCACGCTCTGAACCGGTCAGTGACACAGCTGCGATGCGATCGTCAGCAATAATGGTTGAAATCTGGTCGTGTGTCGCAAAGACATTCACGTATGCACCTTCAGGGAAGCCAGCATCGCGGAAAATTTTCTCGAGGAACAGTGCTGTCTCTGGGCACTGGTCGGCGTGCTTGAGCACAACGGTGTTACCAACCGCAAGCACAGGTGCTGCAAAGCGAGCAATCTGGTAGACAGGGTAGTTCCAAGGCATGATGCCGAGTATCGCACCAATTGGCTTACGCTTCACTACGGTCTTCAAGCCGTCTTCTACCGTGAGCTCGTCATCCTTGAGCCACTCTTCAGCATTGTTTGCAAAAGCCTCGATAATTCCGGCTGAGAATTCTACCTCGCCCTTCGCCTGCTCGAGCGGCTTTCCCATTTCGCGGTTGAAGATTGCTGCTAACTCGTCCTGGCGTTCCATGTGCAGCTGGGCGACCTTCTTCAAAAGTTCTGCGCGTTCAGCAACAGTGGTTGTTTTGCCCCAATTCTGATAGGTCGCGTGTGCGCTTTCCAGCGCTGCTTCAATCTGCGCATCGGTTGCGGTGTCGTATGTTTTGACAACTTCACCTGTAGCCGGGTTGGTTACTGCGTAGTTCATTTTTCTCCAATCAGTGAAACAGCGGTGTCTACTGTCACTAGATAGTGTTGCATAAATCCGCTGAAAACACACTCAGAGCGGCTGGGTGGACACAGTAAAAACTGCCTCACCGCTTAGCCGATAGCCTCAGGTGGGGTAATCGCGGTGAACTGCTCGGTGTCTGCGATTGGGCTCGCATCGCGACCGCGCAAATCTGGCACCACTGGGATTGCCAGCAGCGAGATAAAGACGGTTAGCGCCCCTGCTACAGCTGCGACAACAAAAGCGCCGGTCGGCCCGAGGCTGTCGATGAAGACACCCGCTAACGCTGACCCGAGCGCTGCCCCGATCAGCTGGCCTGTGTTGCTCCAACCGAAGGCTTCTGCGGTTTCTGAAAATTTTACGGTTGATGAAATCAAACTTGCGATAGACGCTAACGCTGGCGCCATACCGAACCCGGCAACCATAAGCCAGGCCGCCAACCACCAAAAATTGGTGCTGAAAATGCACATTACAATTCCGATAGTGACGATACCAAGTCGGCTTGGCAGACTCCATTTGTGCAGTGCACGATGGCCCATAAAGACACCACCCAGCAGTGATGCTGCTGCGCTCATTCCTAGCAGGACGCCACCCTCGAGACCTTCGTGGCCGTAGATGGCCACAATCCCCGCCTCAAGCGCCGCATAGGCGGTTATGAAAGCAAAGCCTGTAAGGGTTGCGAATAGCACTGTTTTTCGAGTCAGCACAGCGCCAAAACGCCTGCGTGCTGTCGGGATTGCGACGCGACTAACTTCGGGGTTAGAGAGGAACCAGGTCGTGCCCAAGATAAGAATTAAAACAGCAATTGTGAGACCCCACGGTGGGCCAAACTGGACAGCTGTAAAAACTGCAACAACAGGGCCGATAACCCAGATTATCTCCTGTGCGGCAGCATCGAGCGCGTAAAGAGCAGAGAGTTGCTTGCCGGGCACCATCTTCGGATAGATTGTCCGCGCCGCAGGTGCGACTGGCGGGGCGAAACCGGAAACGATAGCGGCAGCTACGATCCAGATAATATTTGCCGGCGCGTAAGCGATTGCAAGCAGAGCACAGGCGGTTACGAGGGTTGATACAGCAAGCACCGGGCGCATACCGTATTTGCCCATCATGCGGCTTAATACGGGGCCAGCAACAGCCGCAGAAATTGAGCTTGCTGCAAGCGCAATGCCGGCCTCAGTGTAGCGGTGAAAGAGCTGCTCAACATGCAACAGGATGATGAGCGACGTCATCCCCCAAGGGAAACGTGCAACAAGTTGGGCTATGAGTACTCGATAAACACCTTGCGAAGAACGCAGATCCCGATAAACACCCATGGCGCAAATTCTAGCGGTGATTGAATTGTCAGCGCTAATAGAGCGCCCGTTAACTAAGCCGCACAAGCCGTTGCTAGAATAATGGAAAAATTTTAGACCGAGAACAGGCTAGGAGAGAAGTGCTAGGTAGACTATTCCGCTCACACACAGAAGCGCAGCGGGTTGAAGACACCCGCCGCATGGTGGGCGCCTGGGGTGACGGTTTTGGCCTATTTGCTACTCGCTCCCTGCAGATTATTATCATCTTGATTCTTGCAACTGCAGCAACTCTAGGTCTCGGTTATCTAAAATCTATATTTATTCCTGTTCTGATAGCAGTGATTCTCGCAAGCACCTTCAACCCGGTTATGGTTTGGTTGCGCGCTCGCAAAGTGCCCAGTGTGCTGGCAACGCTGATTGTGCTGCTGGGCGTTCTTGCAGCCTTCGTCGGAATGGGTTGGCTGATTGTGTGGGCGGTGCAGAACCAGTGGGCCGAGCTCTCACAGCGTGCGGAAGAAGGCTATAACAAGGTGCTCGTATTTGTGCGAGACCTGCCTTTTGAAATCCCGGTCGATCGGTTTGAAGAAGTGCGCGACCAGGCTGTTGAATACGCAACGAGCAGCGGTTTCTTGAGCGGTGTGGCCGGCGGTCTCTCGTCAGCTGGTACCGGTGCAACGGCTGTCGTGCTAACTATCGTTGTGCTGTTCTTCTTTTTGAAAGATGGACAAAAGATTTGGGCTTTCCTGTGCCGCCCATTCCGTGGTGAAAACTATGCGCGAGTGCAGCGCATCGGAGCCGCATCAGTCGATACTTTCGGGGCTTATGTGCGTGGTACAGCAATGGTGGCTTTGGTTGACGCTGTTGGTATCGGGATCGGTCTGTTGATCCTGCAGGTGCCGCTTGCGCTGCCGTTAGCTGTGTTGGTGTTTGTGCTTGCGTTTATCCCGATCGTTGGTGCGGTTACCGCCGGTGTGCTCGCTGCGCTTGTCGCATTGGTCTCTAACGGGCTCACCAGCGCCCTGATTGTGGTCGCGCTTGTGATCCTGGTGAATCAGCTTGAGGGAAACCTGTTGCAGCCGGTGCTGATGGGCAACGCCCTCAGTCTGCACGCTCTTGTTGTGTTGCTCGCTCTTGCTGTGGGTACCGTCACCAACGGCATCCTCGGTGCTGTGCTTGCAGCTCCTCTGCTTGCGGTTGTGTGGGGTGCGGTGAAGGTTTGGAACGGCAAGGATGAGCCGGCAGATTGGGCAAAACCGAGCGCCCGAGAAAAAGCGATGTATAAATAGGGCGGCTTAAGAAACACCTACATGAACCTTGCGCACAGTCGTAACTGTTAAGCACCTGCGCAAAGTTTAAGCCGCTGTTTATTCGCTGAGCTGCGCTTCTAGCTGACGCAGATCTGCCTCAAGCGCAACCCACGAGAGCATTGCGCATTTAACGCGCATCACAAACTTTGCGACGCCTTGAAACGCGACAGCATCACCGAGCAGCTGTTCATTCGGTTCACCCTCGCCGCGCGACTGTAGCATCTCGCGGAAAGCGTCGATGCGCTCTTGTGCTTCTGCGATAGTCAGAGGTTTTTCTTCGAGGAGTTCGGTGAGGATCGAAGCGCTCGACTGTGAGATAGAACAGCCCTGCCCGCGCCACTTAACCTCTGTGATCGTGCCGCTTTGCGCATCATAGGCAACATCGAAGGTGATCTCGTCACCGCAGCTTGGGTTTAATTCATGGTGTGATGCGGTGTGGCCCGTCTCTGATTCAAGCTCACCCCGGCCGTGTGGGCGCTTAGAGTGGTCGAGAATAAGCTCTTGGTAGAGCGAATCAAGTGCAGACATGTTTACACCCCTCCAAAGTAACGCTGTGCTTCTTTCAATCCAGCGATGAACTGTTCAACCTCAGTGTCCGTATTTGTGAAGTGCATGCTCGCGCGCACAGAGGCGGTGATCCCGAGCTCGCGGTGCAGTGGTTGTGCGCAGTGATGGCCAACACGAACCATAACTCCGAGTGTGTCGAGAACCTGCCCGATATCGTGTGCGTGAATACCGCTCACAGCAACCGCTGTGAGCGCAACACGCTGCTCTGGGTTGCTCGGCCCGAGCAAACGCACACCGTTTAAACCGGCGATGCCCTCGACAAGCTGTGTGACCAGCTGGTGTTCTGTTGCGGCAGCGCGGCCGGCATCGACACTGTCTAGATAGTCAATTGCAGCTCCCAGCCCGACTGCTTGTGACACGGGTTGGGTGCCCGGTTCGAAACGGTGGGGAGCTGGCAAAAATTCGGCGTGCTCGAGCGACACCTTGGTAATCGCAGAACCGCCAACCCGGATTGGTGGCAGAGCGTTTAAAAGCTCGGTTTTGCCCACCAGCGCCCCGATACCGTATGGTGCAAACAGTTTGTGACCTGAAAAAGTCATGAAGTCAACACCGAGATCGGTGAAGTTGATTGGAATGTGTGGCGCCGACTGGCAGGCATCGAGCACAATAACCGCACGCTCATTTGCGTGTTTGCGTGTTGCAGCAACAACCTCGTGCACCGGTGCGATCCAGCCGGTGACGTTTGAAATGTGGGTGAATGCAACGATTCTTGTGCGGTTATTGAGTCTCGCGACGAACTCATCGAGCTCCCAAATACCGTCAGGGGTTACCGGCACGACAACCAGTTTTGCACCTGTGCGCTGCGCTAGTCGCTGCCAGGGAATAAGATTCGCGTGGTGTTCGGCGGCGGTAACAACGATTTCAGCGTCACTATCAAGCGCGAAACGGTCAGAGCCTGGCACTGCCAGAGCGGGGGAGGTGACACCGAGGCTGGCCTCACTAAAGCCACCTGCGAGAGTGTTTAGCGCATCGGTTGCGTTGCTCGACCACACAACTGTTGCATCACTTGGTGCACCAACGAACTTGTGCACTTTATCGCGCGCGCCCTCAAAAGCGAGCGTCGCTGCGCCAACCACGGCGCTCGTGCCGCGGTGCACCGCCGCATTGTTTTCGCGCAAGAATTTATTTTCTGCATTAATTACTGTTTCTGGGCGCTGTGCTGTTGCAGCAGTGTCAAGGTAGATTGCGCGATCCGCTGCAAATGCGCTGAAATCCTGTCGCAGCTCTGCTACCTCGGTGGGGGAAAACGGTGCTGCCGCCCGTAACTTAGCAAGTTCTAACTCTGCACGATAAGTCATAGTGCTTCTATTCTGGCACCCCTGCCCGAATGAAACCTAGAGTGTTCGCCGCACGCGAAAGGCTCGCTAAAATTAGAGGCGTGTACGGCGAAGTAATAAACCAGATTTTGCAATTTGCGGGAATTTTGGCCTTTGCGATTTCTGGCGCGCTCGTCGGTGTGCGACAGAATCTTGATCTGCTTGGCATCATCGTAGTGGGCTCCTCAACCGGAATCGGTGGAGGCATTCTGCGCGACGTGCTGCTCGGAATCAACCCACCTACGAGTCTTGTGTTTTGGCCGAATGCAGCCGTCGCAGTTGCCGGCTCACTGCTGGTGTTCTTCTTTCACCCCGGCATCACCCGCAACCGTCACTTCGAGGTGGTCTTTGATGCGTGGGGGCTCGGGCTTTTCAGCGCCAATGGCGCAGCCTGGGCAATTTCAGAGGGGCACACCTTGCTAACTGCGGTGTTTGTGGGCACAATCACCGCAATCGGTGGCGGAGTTGTGCGCGATGTGCTCGTGAATCAGGTGCCTGGTGTGCTCACTCGTGAACTGTATGCGGTGTCTGCGTTTACGGGAGCGTTTGTCGCAGCAATTCTGCAGATGCTGACGGGCCGCATTGTGCTTGCGAGCGTAGTCGGCGTTATTTTTGGGATCACCCTGCGTTTACTGTCATACTCGCGTGGTTGGAATCTGCCGCGCCCGCCGCGCCCGTTCGGCCAGAGCATCCCAAACGGCGATCAGCAGCATTAGCCCGCCCGCTGCAAGCGGTAAATGCAGCGCCAGCTCAACACCCCAGCGATCCGCTGCAAAACCTGTCAACGCAGAGCTGACAGACTGACCGAGTGTCAGCGCAGCTCCCAAAACAGTCATCACCGTAGCTGCGCGCCCGGCCGGCGAGCGTAAAGACGCGAGACTGTAGATTGTGACTAACGCAGGGCCGACCCCAACACCAATGAGGAGCATTGCTGCCGCAAGCCCAAAACCCGTTGGGGTGACAGAGTAGAGCACAGCACCAGCAATTACTATCACCCCTGCCACCAGCCAGCGTAGATTTTGTGAGATGTGTGCGGGTAGGCGACCCACTAGCCAGGCGCAGACTGCTGACCCAACCCCCATCAGTGAATACCAGATACCCGCTTGACTCTCCTCGCCGCTCAGCTGCATCAGTGCGGTCAGTGAGACCAGAGTGCTGCCGAAACAGAATCCGATAGCGAGAAGGCCGAGCGCTGTGGTTAAAACAGGGCGGTGCAGCAGGTGACTCAGCGGTACGGTGGGCGCGGTAGCTTGCGTCACAGCTGTGACAGCATTGGCGGAGCTGTGCAGGGCGAAGGCGGTGCACAGAACGATTGTTAGCGCCGCTGCCACAACTAACGGAGTTGCCGCACTAAAGGCTGTTGCGAGCATACCCACCACGAGTGGGCCGAACACAAAACTGATCTCATCGAGCATCGCCTCTGTTGCAAACGCGCGGTTTCGGTCGTGCAGATTAGGTGTTGCGGCGGCAGTGCGGGTGCGGGAGAGTGGCCCGACACAGGGGGCAGAAGCACCCAGCACAAACGCGCCTATTAGTAGCAGCCAGTCAGGCGCAGAGCTGTATGCGAGGACGGCGAGATTTAGCATCGCTAGTGTGTTCACAATGGTTGCGCTGAGCACCACCCGGCGCTGCCCGAAACGATCTGCTAACGCCCCAATAACACCGGCAAATGAGGCGTGCCCAATGCCGAGAACTGCGGCGTTGTAGCCACCAAGGGTGACAGACTCTCGGGCGGCAACAACCACTGTCAGCGACCCGATTATAAGCATTGCAAACGGAAAACGTGCCGCAAAAGAAAGCAAAAAATAACTAGAACCGAGTGGTCGCATACGCTCAATTTTATGCTTAGCCGCGGTAATCGAGTGGCAGAGTAGACTGAAGGACATGCTAATTCTCGCGGCAACTCCGATTGGCAACCTCGGTGATGCCTCACCCCGACTGCGTGAGACGCTCGCCGCGGCAGATATTATCGCAGCCGAAGACACCCGTACCACCGGGCAGCTGTTGAAGCTGCTCGACATCAACCACAGTGCGAAGCTTGTGCCCCTGCACGATCACAATGAGCGACAGAAAGCGGATGAGCTTGCAGCAGCTGCGGTGACACAGCTGGTTGTGCTTGTGAGTGACGCCGGTATGCCAACCGTATCTGATCCTGGATTTCGGGTGGTTGCTGCGGCTATTGCGCGTGACGTTGAGATTAGCAGCATTCCCGGGCCTAGCGCGCCAGTGACGGCGCTTGCTGTGTCTGGGATTCCCACAGACCGCTGGAGTTTTGAAGGGTTTGTGCCGCGTAAAAGCGGTGACAAGCGCAAACTGTTTGCGTCGCTCGCAAACGAAACGCGCACCATGCTGTTTTTTGAGAGCCCGCACCGGGTGCATGAGACGCTGCAGGCTATGCAGCAGTATTTTGGTGCAGAGCGGCAGGCCGCACTGTGTCGGGAACTTACTAAGCTGCATGAAGAGGTCATCAGAGGCACGCTGCAGAAGCTAACAGCTGCGACGGCAGCGGGTGTGCGCGGCGAGATTGTCTTGGTTGTGGCCGGGGCAGATCCGCAAATTGATACTCCGGAAACTGCGCTTCAGCGGGTGCTTGAGCGAGTGGCAAGCGGTGAGCGCGTCAAGGACGCGACGCGTGCAGTTGCTGCAACCAGTGGTATTCCGGCACGAGAACTGTATGCGATGGTGACAGCTATGAAAGATAGTGCACGTCGTGGCGCACTGAACGAAAAATAGTAGAGATTGTCGGCGCGGGTTCAGCTAATTCATATTTAGTTGCTACAGACTCTTAGTGTTAAATGCGGTTTATCCGCTCTGAAAATGCCGTGCTGCGCACGTGCTATGAAGAGGATAGGAATTATTTTGAAGCGTTCACTCGCCCTTGTTGCAGGAGCAGCAACCGTGTTAACCCTCGGGGCATGTGCAGATCAAACCCTCGCTACCGGCGCCGGCTGCGTTGTGCCGGAAAGCGCGACCTTAAAGAAGATTGAGGTTGCGCCGGGCGAAGACGGCCAGAATATGCTGAAGGGCAAGCTGCCAATCACCGCTCCTGAAACCCAGCAGGTGTTTGTTGTGGAAAAGGGTGATGGCGGCAAAGTTATCGGTGATGTAGAGGGCCGCACCGAACAGTACAAACTTGTAATAACCGCATACAACGGCAACACCGGAAAGCAGATTGTGCAGCAGCCGGTGCAGACTTCTGTCGGTGAGTCATCCGGGCTTAAATTCCTCACTAATGTTGCCGGTTGCGTGACAGACAACGGTAAATTACTGACTGTTACTAAGGCCAGCGATGTTTGGCCAACCGCAGATCAAATGTTCCAAGATCTTGCTGGCGACGACGCTGTGGTCTTAGAAGTCGACTATGAAGGTAAGGTGCCGGCACCGCTGACTGACGATCAGCTCCTGCCGCAGGCAGAAGGAAAAGCGGCTAAGCTTCCGGCCGATTTCCCGCAGGTTGACGTAGCCAAAAACGGTGAACCAACAATCACGATTAAAGATGCCGCAGCAAAACCAACTGAGCTTAAAGTTGCAAACCTAATTGAGGGTGATGGCGAGACCGTAGAGCCTGGCGCACTGACCTATGTGCACTATAAGGGTGTGCTGTGGTCAACCGGGAAAGAGTTCGACTCGAGCTGGTCACGTGGCGGGAAGGCAGCTAGCTTCCCAACTGACGGCGTGATCGAAGGCTTCCGGAAAGCACTTGAGGGTCAGAAGGTGGGCTCCCGTGTGGTCGTGCTCGTGCCGCCCGCTGAGGGCTATGGCGCAGACTGGAATAAGCAGCAGGGTGGCACAGAAGACGATGTGATGGTGTTTGTGCTAGACATCGTTGGCGCCCAGAACAAGTAGCGGCGAGTGGCGCTTTTGCAAGACCTGGTGCCTTTCATAGTAGGTGTGCTCATTGTGGCGCTCGGTGTCGCCGCATCTATTGCACTGCACGAAGTTGGGCACCTGGTTCCTGCAAAAGTTTTTGGGGTTAAAGTAACCCGTTTCATGGTTGGTTTTGGCCGGACGCTGTGGTCTAAACAGCGTGGTGAAACCGAATACGGAATAAAACTTTTACCCTTTGGTGGGTACGTGCAAATGATTGGCATGTATCCACCAAAGAAACCGGGTGAGGCTCCACGTGAAGCCTCTACTGGTTTCCTAGACTCAATGGCGAACGATGCGCGAGAGTTTAGCGCTGAAACCATTACTCCGGGAGACGAGAAGCGGTCGTTTTATCTTTTGCCGGCATGGAAAAAGATAATCATCATGCTGGGCGGGCCGCTAATGAACCTTGTGCTTGGCGTGGTGCTTTATGCGGTGCTGCTCTCAGGCATCGGAGTCGCCTCAACTACAACAACTGTTGCCGCGCTGAACGAATGTCTAAAACCGGTCACAGCTGCAGAACAGACCTGTGCACCCGGTGATCCGACCGCACCTGGAGTGGCTGCTGGATTAGCCGCAGGGGACACGATCACAGCGATTTCTGGGAAAAATATCAACACATGGGATGAACTGCGCGAAATTATTGCCGCCAACCCAAACACCCCGCTTGAAATTACCTACGAACGGGCGGGTGAAACTCGCTCGACTGTGCTCACACCCGCCCTCACGGAGCGCGCCGTATACACTGACGCGGGGCAGCCCGTTCTTGATGCAAACGGTGATCCGCAGCTTGAATCTGTGGGAATGATCGGTGCGCTGCCTGAGACCGCGATTCAACGTCAGCCGCTGAGTGCGGTGCCGCGCTATGTGGGTGATAACGTTTCGGGTGTTGTGAATGTGATTCTGCACCTGCCGCAGCGTTTAATAGA
The DNA here is from genome assembly GCF_011752005.1 of Canibacter zhoujuaniae. Lineage (NCBI taxonomy): Bacteria > Bacillati > Actinomycetota > Actinomycetes > Micrococcales > Microbacteriaceae > Canibacter > Canibacter zhoujuaniae. Next base: position 324,033 of record NZ_JAAIJZ010000002.1, read on the forward strand.
TGTGTGGAACGCGGCGTTTGGTGCGGAAGAGCGCGACCCGAACGGCCCGATCAGTGTTGTCGGGGTGGGGCGCATCGCTGGTGAAATTGCCAGCCATGACGGGATTGAACTAAAGAGCAAAATCTCGGCGATGGTGGGCTTGCTCGCCGGTTTAAATATTGCTCTCTTCGTGTTTAACCTGATCCCCCTGCTGCCGCTCGATGGTGGGCACGTTGCCGGCGCCGTCTACGAATCAGCGAAGCGCCGCCTCTACAGGCTTTTTGGAAAACCAGATCCCGGCCAAATAGATACGGCCAAGATGGTGCCGTTCACCTTTGCGATGGTGCTCGTTTTTGGCGCTATGAGCCTGCTGTTGATATACGCTGACCTCGTCAAGCCCATTACGCTGCAGTAGCCCGCAGTCACTGCGCTAGGGTGGAGGGGTGAATGATGCTACCTCTGAAAACTCATCGGCAGCTACCGGCGCAAACCGACAGCATCGGTTGCTGTCTTTTGTGCGTCGTGGCGGCCGTCTCACCTCCGGGCAGGAACGGGCCTTAAACGAGCTTGCGCCCGAGTATCTGATAGAGCCTAAGCGAGGTGACGGAGTAACTTCAATTGCTGCCGATCAGGAAACCGATCCGGCTCGCTGGTTCGGCCGCAAAGCTCCGCTCGTAGTGGAGATCGGATCGGGGCAGGGGCACCAAATAACACACGCCGCCGCTGCCACACCTGAGCGTGACTTCTTGGCGCTTGAGGTGTTTACTGGCGGGTTGGCGCGCACAATGGTGCTGGCAGAGCAGCTTGATGTGCACAATTTGCGCCTGATAGAAGCAAACGCACCGGAAGTGCTGGAACATTTGCTGCCCGCAGCCTCTGCCAATGAGATCTGGATATTTTTCCCAGATCCGTGGCACAAAGCTAGGCACAATAAACGTCGTTTAATTAACGATAGTTTTGTGCCGCTCATCGCTCGCGCCTTACAGCCCGGTGGGATAGTGCGCATGGCGACTGACTGGGAAGAATACGCTGAGCAGATGCGTGAGGTGTTTGACAGAGCAGACGGTTTTAAGCGCGGCTTCAACGGCGATTGGGCTGAGCGTTTCAACGGACGCGTGTTCACCGCATTTGAGAAAAAAGGCATTGCGAAGGGGCGCAACATTCGCGATCTCAGCTATATCAGAGTTGCCGAGGGCGCGACACAGTCTAAAATCGGGTAGACTAAAGCGGTTGCTTTGGTGCGTCTGCAACAGATGCGCTTTTGCCCCCGTAGCTCAGTGGATAGAGCGCCGGTTTCCGGTACCGTAGGTCGGAGGTTCGATTCCTCTCGGGGGCGCAAATCATTTTTCACCCTGCTGTGGCTCGCACTCGCTCGTTAATTACGGTAACCAAGTTGAAAAGCGCGCAAATTCCGGCAAAGATTAGCTTATGACTATCTCTGCGAAGCACACCGGCGTGGAGATCGCCGGAATCGAAGTTGTCAGCGAAAATGAGCGCACAGCACGGCCGCGTGATCTGTTTTGGCCGTGGTTTGCTGCGAATGTTTCGGTGTTTGGCATCTCGTATGCGGCCTGGGTGCTCGGTTTCGGCATTTCTTTCTGGCAGGCAACAGTGGTTACCGTGATTGGTGTCACCATCTCGTTTCTGCTGTGCGGTGTTATCGCTATCGCAGGTAAACGCGGTTCTGCACCAACCATGATCCTGTCGCGCGCTGCTTTCGGCGTGAAGGGTCAGAAAATACCCGGCATTTTTTCGTGGCTTATCTCGATGGGCTGGGAAACAATTCTTGCAATTCTTGCGGTGCTCGCAACCGCCACGATTCTCACCCGGCTGGGTCTTGAGGGTGAGCTGTTAATAAAAATTATCGCGACTATCGTCATAGCTGCGCTCATTGTCGGAGCCTCCGTAGCCGGGTATCACATCATTATGCGACTGCAGAAGATCTTTACCTGGGTTACTGCGGCGATTACGATTATTTACGTTGTTTTGGTTGCGCCGAGCATCGACATGCAGCGGGTGCTTGCAATGGAGTCTGGTGGATCTACCCAGGTTATCGGTGCCTTAGTGATGGTGATGACCGGGTTTGGTTTGGGCTGGATCAATATTGCCGCAGACTGGTCACGCTACCAGCGACGTGATGCGAGCAACAGCAAAATAGTGTTCTGGAACACCTTCGGTGGCGCGACCTCCCCGATCATTCTGGTCATCTGCGGTTGTTTGATCATCGGCAGCAACCCGGAACTAATGGACGGTATTGCCTACGATCCGATCGGCACCCTGGCAGACCTCCTGCCAACCTGGGTGCTGCTGCCGTTTCTGATTGCTTCCGTGCTCGCACTGGTTTCTGGAGCGGTGCTTGGAATCTACTCATCCGGTCTCACCCTGTTAAGTTTGGGCGTGAAGCTACCGCGCCCGGCGGCGGCTGGTATCGACGGCACTATCCTGACCTTGGGCACTATCTATGTTGTGTTCTTTGCTGCAAACTTCCGCGATCCTTTCGAATCCTTCCTCATCACCCTCGGCGTGCCAATCGCAGCATGGGCGGGTATCATGATCGCAGATATCGCCCTGCGGAAGCAGCCGTATGATGAAGCCGCCCTGTTTGATGCGCGCGGTCGCTACGGATCTATTGATTGGATCTCCGTTGGCACGATGCTGTTTGCGATGTTTGTTGGCTGGGGGCTTGTTGTCAACTCATACGCTGAGACAGTGGCCTGGAATAACTGGCAGGGATATCTGCTGGGGCCGCTCGGATTGGGTGGGCGTGAAGGTGACTGGGCGTGGGCTAATCTCGGTGTTATCGTGGCGCTGTTGATTGGCTTTATCGTGACATTCATCGCTCGGCGCGGCATTGTTGCAAAACAAGAAAAGAACTAAGGTTAAACTGTGACTCCAGACAAAATCGCCAGTGAACTGCATAGAATTCTCACCTCGATAGCCGCCGCAAACAGCGCAGACATTGAGATTACCGAACAGCAGCTGCAACCTGAGCGACCAAAGAATCGTGCGCACGGAGACTGGGCGTCAAACGCGGCGATGCAGTTTGGCAAACGGATCGGAATGAACCCGCGCGCTCTTGCTGAGCAGATTGCGGCTGAGCTCAAACTGGTAGACGGCATTGCAGCCGTTGAGATAGCAGGGCCGGGCTTTATTAATATCACGCTAGATGTTGCTGCGGCCGGTCAAATCGCGCAAGATATTGTGCTGGCAGGTGCCGCATACGGACGCAACAGTTTGCTTTCCGGGCAGAGCATTAACCTTGAGTTTGTTTCTGCGAACCCGACAGGCCCCGTGCATCTCGGGCACACCCGCTGGGCGGCGCTCGGTGATTCGCTCGCGCGAGTTCTGAAAGCGGCCGGCGCAGACATTGTCAGCGAGTATTACATTAACGACGCAGGCGCCCAGATGCAGAAATTTGGGCGCTCAGTGCTCGCTGCGGCACTAAACCAACCAGCACCAGAAGACGGGTATCCGGGTAAATACATTCAGGTGCTCGGTGAAAAAGTTCTTAAAGAGCGCCCAGACCTCGTTGAATTGAGCCCAGCAGAGCAGCTTGACGTTACAACTGAAATTGCTTATCGCCTGCAGTTAGGTGAGATTAAGAGTTCTCTGGCAAACTTCAACGTCAACTTTGATGTGTGGTTTTCAGAGCGCACTCTGCACGAACAGACGGACGGCGGCAAAAGCAAAATCGAAATCGCGCTCGACCGCTTGCGTGAAGCCGGGCATGTTTATGAAGAGGGCGGCGCCACTTGGGTGCGCACCTCCACCTTCGGCGACGATAAAGATCGGGTCTTCACCCGCGGTAACGGCATCTACACCTATTTTGCCGCCGACGCCGCCTATCTGCTTTCTAAATCGTCTCGCGGCTCCTATGAAAAGATCTATCTGTTAGGCGCAGACCACCACGGCTATGTGGGGCGACTAAAAGCTCTGTCCGCTGTTGCGGGCGAGGATCCAGAACGCCAAATGACCGTGCTGATCGGTCAGCTGGTGATGCTGAACGGTGCTCGCCTGTCTAAACGTGCCGGCAATATTGTGGAGCTTGACGATCTGCTCGAGTGGGTCGGCTCAGATGCCTTGCGTTTTTGGCTGTCTCGCTACCCGGCCGACTCGCCGCTGTCGCTAGAGGGCGAAAAACTGCGCAGCCGCACAAACGACAACCCCGTGTTTTATGTGCAGTACGCCCACGCACGCACCTGCGCTGTAGACCGCAATGCTGCCGCTGTGGGGCTGCAGCGTGATGTTTTTCAGCCGGAACTGCTCACCCATACGAGCGAAACCGAACTTCTCGGTAAGCTGCAGCAGTATCCGGGGATTGTCGCTGGCGCCGCACAATTACGTGAGCCACATCGGATCACACGCTACCTTGAAGAGCTGGCGGGCAGCTACCACAGATGGTATGACCAGTGTCGGGTGCTGCCGCAGGGTGATGAGGCTATCCAACCTCTGCACCAAACCCGCCTGTGGCTAAACGATGCAGCTCAGCAGGTGCTAGCAAACGGTCTCGATCTAATCGGTGTTAGCGCACCGGAGCGGCTCTAGGTGAGTAAGCGAAAGCGCTGGCTTATCACAACCGCGGTTGTGGTTGGCATAGTCAGCATGATCGTGGCCGTGGTTGAGATTGCGGGGCGGCCCCTAGTAAAGAGTGTGGCTGCTGGCGCAATCCGAGAAAACCTGCACATACCTGCGACAGTTCCTGTTGAGGTGGATCTCGATGGTTCGCTGACATGGCAGCTGCTGACCGGAAAATTTCGCAATGTGGGTCTGCAGGTGCCAAACTACACCGTTGCTGACGGTGTTACTGTCAACGTGAACGCAACCTTTGCTGGAATCGGAGTAAACCCAACTGCGAGCACGCTAGATAACGGGTGGGCGTATGTGAGTATGACTCACGAACAGTTCCGTGAAATGGCAAAAACCCTGGCCGGTGACTGGGTTGATGACGTTGAATTTCATGACAACCGCATTATCGTGCATAAGTCTTTGACCGCTTTTGGCTCAAGCGTCGATGCGAGTGTTGAGGTGCAACCCTTAGCCGGTGCGGGGCAGACTCTGCTGCTGAACCCGGTGCAGATTAGCGCCGGCGGGATCACAACAACCCCAGAACAGCTGAGCCACCTCTCTGGCGGCCTACTCGGTGAAGTCGCATCCAGCTTCATTGAGCCTTACGATATTTGCTTTATCAACTACATCCCACAGGGTTTGCAGCTGCGTCGCGTAGCTGTGACAGAGAAAGAGGTGCGGGCGAGTTTCCAAATTGATCCGGAGTTTCTCCGCGATCCGCAGAAAAGACAACCCGGCACCTGCGCTGAGCACTAATTTCAACACCAGCCACAACCATGAGGAGCACCATGAGCACCGACCTCAACGCTATCAATCAGGCGATATTCCCCAGCACCGCAGCCCGCAATGCCGAAGGTGAGTTGGAGATTGGGGGAGTGGCAGCAACCGCGCTCGCATCTGACTACGGCACTCCGCTGTTTGTGTTTGATGAGCGAGAGTTTCGTGCCCGCGCGAAGAACACCGTCACAGCGCTGCGGTCTGAGTTTCAGCGTATTGGTGCGGACGCAAAAGTCTACTACTCAAGCAAAGCATTTTTGTGTGTTGAGGTTGCACGCTGGGCGATAGAAGAGGGGCTCCACATTGATGTTGCCAGTGGCGGTGAGCTTGCTGTTGTGTTGGCGGCGGGTATCGACCCGAAGCTTATTGCCATGCAGGGCAACAACAAGTCGCGTGCAGAGCTGCGTGAAGCGATCGAAATTGGTATCGGCAGCATCGTCATTGATAGCGCGCATGAGATTGAGCGGCTGAGTGAGGAGGCTGCGAAGCTTGGCAAGACAGTGCGTGTTTTCTTGCGGGTCAACAGCGGTGTGCACGCAACAACCCACAGTTTCCTAGCAACCGCGCATGAGGATCAAAAATTTGGGGTACCGCTGACGCAGGCAGCTGAGTTGATCGAGCGTATTCGCTCTGATGCAAACATGGATCTGCGCGGTGTGCACTGCCACATTGGCTCTCAAATTCACGCGGTTGATGGATTTGTTGAATCGGCTGCCCGCATGACTGAGCTGGTTGCCGAGCTGAGCAAAACGGGCCCGGTGCCAGAGCTGAATCTCGGCGGCGGTTTTGGTATTGCCTACAATGAGGCTGAGGTAGAGAGCGCGCCAAACATTTTCGAGCTTGCCAAGCAGCTGGCAGATACAGTTGCTGTCGCCTGTGAACGCGCCGGCATTCCGGTGCCGCTCTTAAGCTTTGAGCCGGGTCGTTCAATTGCCGCCCCAGCGGGAGTCACCCTCTATGCGGTAGGAAATATTAAAACCGTTGACCTCACCGTTAGTGACAAGGCAGCTGACCCGGCAGATTTGGGTTATACCGAACGTCGCTACATCAGTATCGACGGCGGTATGAGTGACAACCTTCGCCCGGCTTTCTACAACGCCACCTACACTGCACGCCTCGCAAACCGGACAAGCAGTGCGCCACCCGCCCTGTCTCGTGTTGTTGGTAAACACTGTGAAACGGGCGATATCGTGCTGCACCGCGCGCTTTTGCAGAGTGATATTAGTGAAGGGGATCTGCTCGCGTTTGCGGCAACAGGCGCTTATGGCTGGGTGCTTGCGAGCAACTACAACTATGTGCCGCGCCCGGCAGTGGTTGCTGTGCGAGACGGTGAATCACGCTTGATAGTGCGCGGAGAAACAATTAAAGACTTGGTGGCGCGCAGCGTCTACTAAACTTTTAACATTGACTTTTACCCAAATAAACGAATCAGAAAAGAGTGAGTTTCGTGAGCGAATTGCGCAATCTTCGGGTGGCTCTGTTGGGAAGCGGATCGGTTGGTTCTCAAGTGGCGAGGTTGCTGCTTGAACACAGCGAAGAGCTCTCCGCTCGGATCGGTGCAAAGCTGGAGCTCGCCGGAATTGCCGTGCGCAACCTGGATGCTAAGCGGGATGTTGAATTGCCGCAGGAGCTTTACACAACCGACGCCGAGCGGCTGATCCTCGGCGCAGATATTGTTGTGGAGGTTATGGGCGGTATTGAGCCGGCAAGAACCCTGATCCTTACCGCACTGCAGCAGGGTTCAGATGTGATCACCGCCAATAAGGCTCTGCTTGCGGCGCACGGGGAAGAGCTGCAGGCAGCCGCTGATCGTGTTGGCGCGCAGCTGTCTTATGAGGCAGCGGTTGCGGGGGCGATTCCGATCATTCGACCGCTTTTGAACAGCCTCGCAGGCGACAATATTAAGCGTGCAATGGGGATCGTAAACGGATCAACTAACTATATTCTCGACAGCATGGATCGCTTTGGGCAGACCACAGAGGAGGCAATGCAGATTGCCAGCGACCTTGGCTATCTGGAAGCGGATCCGACCCTCGACGTCGAAGGCTATGACGCCGCACAGAAGGCAGCAATTCTGGCGCGTATTGCCTTCCACACGGAGCTGCCCGCAGACGCAGTTTATCGTGAGGGAATCACGAAGATAACCGCTGAAGATATCGCGACAGCAAAACAGAACGGGCAGACTATTAAACTGCTCGCGGTGGTTGAGCGTGTCGAGCGCGAAGACGGATCTGAGGGCGTATCAGCGCGTGTTTATCCGGCGCTAATCTCCCGTGAGCATCCGCTGGCTGCTGTGCACGGCGGAAAGAATGCGATCTTTGTCGAAGCTGAGAGCGCCGGCGAGCTAATGTTTTACGGTGCGGGAGCCGGCGGTGTGGAAACCGCCTCTGCTGTGCTGGGTGATCTGGTTTCCGCTGCGCGCCGCCATGTAGCAGGCGGGCCGGGTGTCTCGTTTAAGAGTTACGCAAATCTGCCGGTGCTTACGATCGGGGAGATTCTCACCGCATATCAGCTGCGGCTGACAGTTGCCGATCAACCTGGTGTGCTGCAACAGATCGCCGGTGTGTTTGCTGAGAATAACGTCTCGCTTGCGACGGTGCAGCAGAGCCCGAGCAAAGATACTGCAGACGCCGCAACTCTTGTTATCGGAACCTATCGTGCGCGCGAGGCGGAGCTAAAAGCAACCCTAGAAAGAATCGCTGCGCTTGATGCTGTGTTGTCTGTCGACAGCACTCTGCGTGTTGCTGAGGTCTCTGCATAATGCGCAAAGTACGGGTGCGTGTGCCCGCCACGAGCGCTAACTTAGGGCCGGGCTTTGACACATTTGGACTGGGGCTCTCATACGCTGACGAGCACACCGCTGAGGTGCTACCGGCAGGCTCTGAAACAGTTGTGCGGATCAGCGGTAACGGTGCTGGAGAGCTTCCCACCGATGCCAGCAACCTGATGGCAAAGTCGGTTGCGCATGTGTTCAAACGGGTGGGTCGGGAAGTGCCGCCGCTTGAAATTCATGCGCACAACCGGATCCCGCACGGACGCGGTATGGGATCTTCTGGCGCCGCAATTGTTGCGGGTGTGATGATGGCGAAGGGTTTGCTTGCTGGCGAGGTGGAGCTTTCGGATCAGGCTCTGTTGGATTACGCAACAGAGCTGGAAGGGCATCCTGACAATGTTGCGCCGGCTCTTATGGGCGGGTTAACTATTGCTTGGACGAGCGAGAACGGCCCGCGGGCAAAAAAACTTGCTGTGCACAGGAGTATCGCGCCGTTGGTTTTGGTGCCAGATTTTCAAGTCTCAACTAAACTTGCCCGCTCCCTGCAGCCGGACAGTGTGCCCCACGTTGACGCTGTGTTTAACGTTTCGCGCTCCTCACTGTTGGTGGCAGCGCTGACTCAAAGCCCGGATCTTTTGTTTGCCGCGACAGAAGACAAACTGCATCAAAACTATCGTGGCGAGGCTATGCCACGCACCCGAGATCTGGTTGCTGCGCTGCGTGCACAAGGGTTCCCATCGGTAGTTTCAGGTGCTGGCCCGTCAATTTTGGTGTTGAACGAAAGTTCAAGTCAGAGGCTTGAAGCGGTCGATTATGTTACTGAAAACGCGCCCGATTGGCAGCGTTTAGTGCTGGCTGTCGATATTCAAGGTGCTACAGTAGAAGAAGTTGTTTAGCAATTTGCGCAGTCGCGCGGTTAACTGGCTAACACTATTTACTACGGAATAACACGCAGTTTGGAATGTGCTCAGCTGAGCATTTGCGTGATTTACTATCCCGTCTGGAAGGACTGAAAAATGGTTGAAGAAACAACCGAGACCGAAACTCCGAAGCGTCGCAGCCGTCGCGTTTCAACACCAACTGTTGACACAGCGGCCGCAGTTGATGCTGCTACCGCAGCACCAACTGATTCTGCCGCAGTGGTTGAGGAGGCGCCGAAGAAGACTACGCGTCGTCGCACCACTAAGAAGGCTGATGCTGAAGCGCCTGCGGCTGATGCTGCTGTTGTAGCGGAGGAAGCTGCTGTGGTTGAGGAGGCGCCGAAGAAGACTACGCGTCGTCGCACCACTAAGAAGGCTGATGCTGAAGCGCCTGCGGCTGATGCTGCTGTTGTAGCGGAGGAAGCTGCTGTGGTTGAGGAGGCGCCGAAGA
>NZ_JAAIJZ010000003.1:0-174703 GCF_011752005.1 Canibacter zhoujuaniae
AAACAACCATAACACAAAAAGCCAACAAACAAAAGCCAGAAAATGTGTAAACAGTGTTTCCCACCAAGACGCTGACCGTGTTTCCGTTTCCTGACGTTCGGCCAACAGATGACTACTCTACGCACCCTGACCGGCCCCACGCAAACAACACCAACACCCGGGCGTGTCGCATCGGTTTTCTGGGCCTAGTCGAGGTAGACAGCCGCCTTCTGTTTCTTGCCGCGACCGAGCACTGCCAGCTTCCGATCCCCAGCGTAGGCGGCAACAGTCTCACCCTCTGCAGTGATCTTCACACCGTTAACCGACGCCCCGCCCTGCGCAATCGCACGACGCGCCTCAGAAAGAGATTTCACCAAACCGGATTGCACAAGCGCATCTTCAACAGTGAGCTCTCCGTCACCTCGCACCTCCGGCAGCCCCGACAGCGCTTCTGCCAGAACATCTTCTGGCACTGCGTCGTAATTGCCCGACCCAAAGAGTGCCGCAGATGCGTCCACCGCATGCTGCGCCGCTGCCTCGCCGTGCACCAAGGCTGTGACCTCAAACGCGAGCCTTTTTTGCGCAGCTCGCTTAAACGGCTCCTCTGCAACCTGTCGCGCATAGTCTTCAATTTCCGCGCGTGTCAGGAAGGTGAAAACCTTTAAGCGATCCACAACATCAGCATCAGCCTGATTCAGCCAGAACTGGTAGAAAGCGTACGGTGAGCACAGCGCCGCATCGATCCAGATCGCATTGCCCTCGCTCTTCCCAAACTTTGTGCCGTCGCTATTGGTGATAAGCGGCGTTCCCACAGCATGCACGCTGTTGCCGGTGACACGTCGCACAAGATCGACACCACCAACAAGGTTGCCCCACTGATCCTGCCCACCCGACTGCAGTGTGCACCCATACTGCAGGTGCAGCTCAAGATAATCAATCGCCTGCAAGATCTGGTAACTGAATTCGGTGTAGCTGATGCCCTCATCACTAGCTAGACGCGCAGCAACAGCATCTTTCTTGATCATCGCCCCAACACGGAAGTATTTCCCAATCTCACGCAAAAAGTCGAGCGCAGAAACATCCGCCATCCAGTCAAGATTGTTCACCATGCGGGCAGCGTTATCACCCTCAAAGCTCAAAAAACGTTCAATCTGACTGCGCAGCGCATCGACCCACTCCGCAACTGTCTCCCGCGAGTTGAGGGTGCGCTCCGCTGTTGGGCGCGGATCACCGATCAGACCGGTGGATCCGCCGACGAGCCCCAGGGGCTTATGCCCCGCTAACTGCAGGCGGCGCATAAACAGCAACTGCACAAGGTGCCCAAGGTGCAGGCTGGCGGCTGTCGGATCAAACCCACAGTAGTAGGTGAGCTGCTCTTCTGTGAGAGCTTTGCGCAAGGCCTCAGGGTCTGTGGAGACGCTCAGCAGGCCGCGCCATTCGAGCTCATCATAAATCGACTCGAAAGATGGGTCGTTAGATTGCGCTGCCAAGATAGCTGAGGTGTTTATCGTCATGCTCACTATGTTACTCAGTCCCACCAACAGTGGTAGTGGCTGGTAAGCCCAGAAAAGCAAAAACTCCCGTGACAGATGTTGCACGGGAGTGTTTGTGGCTCCGACCGGCATCGATCCGGTGACCTTTCGATTTTCAGTCGAACGCTCTACCAACTGAGCTACAGAGCCTGAGCGACTCACCGGAGCTTGTCACTCTAGATAAAGAAACCCTTCTCATCTGAAAAGGGCTCTCTATCTTTGCGACCCTGACGGGACTTGAACCCGCGACCTCCGCCGTGACAGGGCGGCGCGCTAACCAACTGCGCCACAGGGCCGTATTAAATTATGAGGAGAAGATGGTGACCCCAACGGGATTCGAACCCGTGTTACCGCCGTGAAAGGGCGACGTCCTAGGCCTCTAGACGATGGGGCCGAAAGCGTTGAACCGTCATCTTCGCCGAGTTAAAGCTTACGACACTTTCTGCGCTCCCCGCAAATCACTCTGCTAAAAAGCGGGCAATTTCCCGTAAACACGCCAAACTGCATGGCGTGTCGCGGGACGGTCAAAGCCGGTCGCAAACCTTTCATCTACAGGCGCGGCACACGATAAAACTGTGCAGTAGCAAGCGCTAACCCCCACAAATCATCAACGTGCGCCAACTCACGTGCAGAATGCATTGACAGCAGCGGCGCGCCAACATCAACTGTGCGGATACCGTTATTTGCCGCCGCAATCGATCCGATCGTGGAGCCGCACGGCACAGAATTATTTGCCACAAACTGCTGCAGCGGCACGCCCGCACCGTCACACACTCGCACCCACATCGCCGCGCCAGCTCCGTCGGTTGCGTAACGCCTATTAGCGTTAATCTTTAGCATTGCACCCTTCCCGGCGAACGGCCTGGTGTGCGGGTCGTGCTTTGAGCTATAGTTCGGGTGCACTGCATGCCCCGCATCCGCTGAGACGTGCCACGAGTTTGCTTTAACCCGTAGAAGATCCTCAGCGGTAGCACCCAATCCGGTGTACAGGCGCACGATAATATCCTCTAAAAACGTTCCCTTTGCACCGGAGTGGCTCTGCGATCCAACCTCTTCATGATCAAACAGCACAAGCAGGTTTATCGCATTGTGCTCAGCTTGAGCTAGGGATGCGAGCGCGTAGGCACCCGCAAAGGTTGACGACAGATTATCCATGCGACCAGCGGCAAACAGCTCATTGCTAGCACCGATCCGGCGCGGTTTCTGGGTGTCGGCGAGTTGCAAATCCCAGCTCACTAGCTCGTCGGGTGCCACGCCGGCCGCAGTCGCAATCGCGGTTAAAGCGTCAACCTCTCCCACCCCGATCACCGGCTGAGTGTGCTCCTGCCGATCCAGTTTTAGACCGTTGTTAGCCTCCCGATCCAAATGGACAGCGAGCTGCGGAATTCTGGCAATCGCTGGGGTGCGGATCAGCCGTTTCTCCCCGTCTCTGGTAAACACTCGCCCGGCAACCGCTAGATCACGGTCAAGCCAAGAGTTTAAGAGCGGGCCGCCGTAAACCTCAACATTAAGCTGCTGCCAACCGGCAGCAGAGCTGCCCGGTGTTGGTTTTACCACGAACCCCGGTGAGTCGGTGTGCGCCCCAAAAATACGTAATGGGGAATTCTTCGTCACTGAACTTCCGGCCTGCCACGCAATTAGCGAGCCGTCACGCACTGTGAAACCGGCAGCTCCCGCCTCCAACGGCGCCCAGGAGTCGCACTCATCGAGCCACTCAAACCCGGCACGGTTCAGCATGCGCGCGACAGTGTCGGCGGCGTGAAAAGATGTGGGGCTTGCCTCAATAAAGTCGGCGAATGCCGTTATGTATTCGTCGCGAGTTGAAATGCTTTCAAGATCGATCTGGGCAGCGTTGCTCATGTCTCTTAAATCTCCTAAATAAACCCCTGGACTCTTGCAGGGAGGTGAGGCAAGAGCCCAGACAGGCGGTATTTTATTTACTCGAGTTCCGTTCCAACGGTGTCACCGCTCGGCTTTTTAAAGTCGGCTGCAAACTCAGCGAGCAGTCGTGTTGCGTAACCGGTTGATCCGGCTGAGCGCCACAGATCGTCTGAGTTTGACTCCATCGGCCCTGCTATATCGATGTGCCCCCACGGCGTGCCGGCAACAAATTCATTCAGGAAGAGCGCCGCGGTAATCGCGCCGCCTTCGTTCGCCCCGATGTTTGCAAAGTCTGCAACGTTTGACTTCATTGCCTTCTTTAGACGCAAGTCGAGCGGCAATCTCCAAAGGGTCTCATCGCTCTTCTTACCCGCATCCTGTAACTGCTGGGCAACGGTGTCGTTATTTGCGAAAACGGCTGCAGTTTGGGTGCCGAGTGCCATCATCGCAGCACCCGTTAGTGTCGCGACGTCAACGATTGCGTCGACCTCTAGCTCTGCTGCGAGCGCGATGCCGTCACCGAGCACCAGGCGACCTTCCGCGTCGGTGTTGCGCACCTCAACGGTCTTACCGTTGCGCATCGTCAGCACGTCACCGAGTTTGGTGGCGCTGCCGGAGGGCATATTATCGGTGCACATCAGGAACCCGGTGACTCGTGTCTTAACCCCAAGCTCTTTCAGGGCTGTCATTGCAGAGAACACAGCTGCCGCACCCATCATGTCCATCTTCATGGAGCAGTGTGAAGCGTTTGATGGCTTCAGGCTGATGCCGCCTGAATCATACATAATGCCCTTACCCACCAGGCCGATGTGCTCAGTTGCTCCCTCTGGCTGATAGCTGACTTTGATGAGGCGCGGATCCTGCACCGATCCAGCGTTTACACCGAGCAGGCCACCGAGGCCCATTTCAATGATTTCTTCGCGCCCGAAAACTTCTACTTCAAGCCCGTATTCTGGGCCTACACGCTCGGCAACTTCGGCGAATTTATAAGCGTTTAGGTGACGCGGCGGGGTGTTTCCGAGATCTCGCGCTAAGCGGTCGGCGGTGGCCAAAATAGTTCCACGCTCGGCTCCTGCTGCAGCCTCAGAGTTTTCACCGATGAGTGTCAGCGTCTCTAGCGCTACAAGATTTTGTTTATTCTTCAGCGGCTCATAGGCATAGCGTGCGAGCAGGGCGCCCTCTGCGGCTGCTTGCGCTGCCTCGCGAGCAGGCACACCATCCAGGGTTAGGGCATCAAGCTCAACGGCAAGCTCAGAAAATTTAGCTGCGTTGCGGGTAAAGCACGCAACAGCATTGCGGATCTCAGCAGCTGTTTTAAACCCCTTGCTAATGCCAACTAACACCTTGGCAGTTTCACCCGGCAGCAGCAAAGCATCGCTCTTCTTGCCTGCGAACCCAGCAAGCTCGAGCTGTTCACGTGTTAGGTCTAGTGCGTCTGGCAGATCACCTTCAGACTTCACGAATACAGCTACGGCTGCTGCTTTTGGCGCAGTTTTTGCAAGCTGCACCTTTGCAATTTGTTGTAGCGATGGAACGGGATTGAATTCAGCGTCGATAATCACATTCATACTTCTACTCTAGACCGTTCCACTAAATTGCAGCTCAGTGAATAAAGTTGGTGTATCAATTACTTATAGTGAGTATGAAATTTTTTCGGATCCTACAGTTCAGGCACTACGAGAGCAGCACCTGAGCTGCTGATACACAACTAAGGCAAGCAATGCCTAATTGCAGCCCAAATATTTGCTTGGCAAGCAAGCGAGACATAGGCTTTACAGGTGGCTACAACAGAAGTAAACCTCGCAAACCCCCACGAATACGATCACAAGCACGCAAACATCCAAAATGGCTGGTTGCGCGCTGCCGTGTTTGGTGCAATGGACGGTTTGGTCTCTAACATCGGTCTAATCGCCGGTATCGCCGCAGCCGGCGCCGCGCCACACGTTGTGCTGGTAACAGGCACCGCCGGCCTCCTAGCCGGGTCGGTTTCCATGGCGCTCGGAGAGTACACATCTGTGCGGGCCGCTAACGAGCAGCTCGACAAGGAGGTTGCGGTTGAAGCGGCAGCCCTCAAACGAAACCCGACCGGCGAAGAGATGGAACTGGCACAGGAGTTTGTCGGTCTCGGAATGAGCGCCCAAACCGCGCAGATCGCGGCTAAAGAGGTGCACCGAAACCAGGATAAGGCGCTGCAAGTGCATCTCGCGCACGAACTCGGTCTTACTGTTGAAGATCGCAACTCCCCGTGGGTTGCTGCATTCTCTTCCTTCTTTTCATTCAGTGCGGGTGCGATCATTCCGATACTGCCTTATATTTTCGGCTTTGGCACGCTGGTCTGGGGTCTGATTCTCGGCGCTATTGGACTGTGCGTTACAGGCGCATTTTCTGCGCATTTTGCGAAGAGAAATCTTTTCAGAGGGGCGCTCCGCCAGCTTCTGCTAGGTGGAATCGCGGTAGGGGTGACATACGCGATCGGAATGATTTTCGATGTCAGCACAGCCGGCTAAAACAGCTGTTCCGCGCTAGTCTTGACCGTATGCAGAAAGATGCCGTGCTCGAGGCAGGAGCGAGTCACTCACGATCGCTAATACTGGGTTTCTGTCGCGGCACTGCACCCGCAAAATGGGTACGCCGCTGGCAGCAAGCAGAATATCCAATTCCGCTTGAGCCGCACCCCCTTGATCTTGATGTCTACAGCCCAGATGCCGTTTTTAGCGACGAGCAGACCCTCACCCTCACAGAAGTGTTAAACCGTGGCGGTGTGGCTCTTGTCCGGGCACCCGAGACGCTGCCCCCCAGTGAACATACGCTGGGTGAGCTGCAAGCTGTGCGGCTGTACACCGAGGCAAACGCTGTTTTAACCGCCACAGACTCCCTCTTCGCGATTCTCTCGGGCGTCACAACTATTGCCGAGTTGCAAGATGCAAGACTTCTCGACCACAAACTGCACAGAAACGACTGGCCCATCGCAGAACCGTGGCACGACGCTAGCTGGCTTCCGGTTGACGCTGCCGCTTTAGCTGAGCTTGTCGCAACCGGTGTTGGTGAGGCTGTGCTCCCCCTCCCACTTGCACGCAACGTCGCAAACAAAAAACAGCATAAGGTTGTGCCGATTAATTCCGCTATCAAAATAAGCAGCTACGCAATATTCGCAGTTTGGCTCAGCAAGCACAATCGTGCGACGGTGCAGGATCTCATCGGAGTGCTGCGCGGACGCGGTACTGCTAGCGCCAGAGACACCTCCCGCCCCAGCACTAACTCGCAAGAATCACCCGCGCAGATCGCAGCGGACGCACACGAAGCACAGCGCAAAACAGGCGGGCAGCGTCGCAGGAAGCAGCAACCGCCGCCAAACTCGCGTGGCGCACAGCTTGCTAGCAGCAAAAATCGGGGTCACCGCAGTAATCACTCACCAAGATCGGCCAGACGGAAAAAACGACGCTAAATCACCCTGCTAGCGCACATTAACTGCAGCGCTTTAAAAAATTATTGCTGTGCAAACTTATCGGTTGCGCGCACCAGAGCGTCGATAATTCCCGGTTCGGTTGACGCATGTCCAGCGTCGGGAACCATTGTGAAATCAGCGTGCGGAAGCTGCGCGTATAAATCCCAAGCGGTGCGTGGTGGGGTGCAGACATCGTATCGCCCCTGCACTATCGCGGTTGGAATATTCGCAAGTTTGTGCGCGTCTCTAATAAGCTGACCGTCTTCAAACCAACCGCCATTGATGAAGTAGTGATTCTCGATGCGCGCAAACGCCACAGACCACTTCTCATCTTTCCGGGTAGCGGCGATATCTGCCTCATCCATAAACAATTTCACGGTCGAGGTTTCCCACACACTCCAGGCAACACCAGCCGGTACGTGCACCTCAGGGTTCGGATCAAACAACCGCCTATTGTAGGCGGCGATCAAATCGCCTCTTTCTGCCTCCGGAATCTGTGCGAGATACTCCTCCCAAACATCCGGGAACAGATGGGATGCACCCTCCTGGTAAAACCATTCGAGCTCACTGCGGCGCAGTGTAAAGATCCCGCGCAACACAAGCTCAGTGACACGTGTTGGATGTGTCTCGGCGTAAGCCAAAGAGAGCGTGGATCCCCAAGATCCGCCGAAAACCTGCCATTTGTCGATGCTGAGGTGCTCCCGCAGCCGCTCTATGTCAGCCACCAAATGCCAGGTGGTGTTGGTGCTGAGATCAGCTTCCGGTTCACTAGCGTGCGGCAGTGAGCGGCCCGCGCCGCGCTGATCAAACAGCACGATGCGGTATTTCTCAGGATTAAAGAAACGACGCATTGTCGGGACGCAGCCGCCGCCCGGCCCACCGTGCAACACAACAACAGGTTTGCCGTCTGGGTTACCGACCTGCTCATAGTAGATCTGGTGACCGTCGCCGACCTCAAGCATGCCTTGGTCGTACGGCTCAATTTCTGGATACAGTGCGCGTCTCTCAGTCATACAGCGAGTCTACTTCTTCAGCGTCTTCTCTGAAACCGGCCACTCACCGGCAGCCTTCTTTTCGGCAACATAAGCCATTGCCTCGGCCTGCCGTTCAGCTTCGATGCCGGTAAAAATCTCAGCACGCACGAGCTCCTTAGTAAGGCCGAAAGTCTTCACCAGATCGTCAGCCTGCAGACGCAAGCGACCGAGCAGACGGGTAACGTATGCCTCCATAGCGTCATATCGCGCACCTGAGATCCGCCCACGACGCAGGAACCATGCAGCATCGCGCTCAACGATGCTAAATGCAAACAGGTCACGCAACCAAGTCATCACAGTTAGAGTGTCTCCCTCAAACTGCGCAAGTGCATCGGTGAATGACTCCCACTGCAGTAGCTCGCCGTGTGCGCGCGCCGCTGCAATAAGCTTCGCTTGGTTATCGTTGAAGGCTTGGGCCTGACCGGCAGCTCCCCCAGCTTTCTTCCCCTCCCGCAGTGCCTGCGCGATCTCAGAGATCATGGTCTCGATCCGATCTGTCAGCAGGTACTGCTGGAAATTAGGATCCTGCAGTTCATTAACAGCGCGCGCGGTCTGGCCAAGTGAGGTAACATCTTGCACCGCTTGCCGCAGCCCGAAACGGCTGAGCCTGTCGACAATCTGTGTTTTTGCCGCATTCACTATGGCGTCACGCCCGCCGTCTGCAAAACTCTTCGCATAATCGGCGAGCAATCGCTTACCCACCAGCTGCAGCAGAACATGATTATCGCCCTCGAAAGTAGCGTAAATATCAAGATCCTGGCGCAGTGTCACCATGCGGTTTTTTGCAATGAACCCGGCGCCACCACAAGCTTCGCGGGTTTCCTGCAGGGTGTCGAGCGCCGCCCATGTTGAAAGCGGCTTTAGGGCTGCCGCCAGTGTTTCTAAAGATTCACGGTTTTCGTCGCTGTCATTCTTGCCGGAGAAAACTTCATCGAAAACGTGCAGCAGGCGTTCGTGCGCAAACTGCATTGCAAATGTCTGTGCAAGCCGGGGTAACAGGCGTCGCTGATGCAAACCGTAGTCGAGCAGCAGCGATTCTTTGCCGTCGGCGCCTGGGAACTGCCGGCGCTCGTTGGCGTAGGTGATAGCGGTTGCAAGCCCCAACTTCATAGCGTTAACTGCAGCGCCGTCGAGCGATACGCGCCCCTGCACGAGAGTGCCAAGCATCGTGAAGAAACGGCGACCAGGGCTTGCAATAGGTGAGCTGTAATTACCAGCAGCGTCTACATCGCCATATCGGTTAAGCAGATTAGTGCGCGGGATACGCACATGATCAAAAGCTAGCCGGCCGTTATCAATACCGTTCAACCCGCCCTTGAAACCGTCATCAAACGAATCAACACCCGGCAACAGCTGCAGATTCTCATCTCGGATAGGCACGTAGAAGGCATGCACTCCGTGATTCACGCCCTTGGTAATCAGTTGGGCAAAAACAACCGCAGCCTGGCCGTGCAGCGCCGCATTGCCAAGAAATTCTTTCCAGGCACCGGCGAATGGCGTGTGAATCTCAAACTCTTCGGTTTCCGGAATATAGGTGGCTGTTGTTGCCACCGATGCGACGTCTGAACCGTGCCCGATTTCAGTCATGGCGAAGGCGCCCGGAATCTTCAATTCGAGCACATCCCGCAGCCACAGGTCATGATGGTGCTTGGTGCCTAAGTGCAAAATTGCAGACCCAAACAGACCCCACTGCACACCGCTTTTAATTTGGAGGGAAGGATCGGCGAAGACAAGCTCTGCAAAGGCCGCTAGGTTTCCGCCATGGTTATCTTCACCACCGTACTCCTTTGGAAAAGCACGCTGAATCGCACCCTCCTCAACAAGCATTGCTAGGCGCTTCAGAGTGTCTTCCCGATGCTCCTGCATCGACTGGCCCGGTGTATTTTGAAAACGCTCTTGGCTTGCCAGGCTGCGGGAGGCAATTCGTTCCTTTTTCCAAGTGCCGAGCAGCGCATCGCTAACGATAGCAATGTCAATCTTTGGGGTTTCCTGTTGTGCGGCATCTTTGACCATGACAGCTCCTTAAAGATCTGAAATATCCACTGTCAGGCTAATGGCTCTGCACAATTAGCGCCCGTCTATTGCCGGCACTCACAATCACAGTTGAAATGCTGCGGTGCCACATTGTAGGAGTCGCACAAAAAGACCGCCTCAGTTTTGGAAACTTCCGAAACTGAGGCAGCCTATTAGCGTTTTGCTTCTGCAGCTGCCAACGCTGCAGTCACTTCTAAATAGTTCTGTGACGTGAATTAAACTCGGCTTAAACCAGCCAGTCTTGCGCCTGACCGGGGGCAAAGTCACCGAAGTATTCCGGCCGCAGCTGCGCGTTTTCAAACAGTTGTCTGGTGCGCTTCTGGCGGTTGCGCGGGATCACCGTCACAACGATGCCGTTGCGGCCGGCACGCCCGGTGCGCCCCGAACGGTGCAGGTAAGCTTTGTAGTCGTCTGGCGGATCCGCCTGCACAACCAGCTTCACATCATCCACGTGAATGCCACGAGCAGCGACATCTGTTGCCACCAAAACACCAACTTTGCCGTCTGTAAATCGCTTGAGGTTGCGCTCTCGTCTGCTCTGGCTGAGATTGCCGTGCAAATCAACCGCGCTAATTCCGGAGTCTTCAAAAAGCTCTCGCAGGGTCTCGGCGTAGGCGCGCGTGCGCGTAAACACAATCGTGCGATCACCGCCCTGCTCGATGATCTCGGTTAGCACGTCATTCTTATCTTCACGAAGCACAACGAGCACGTGGTGATCGAGACTGCCCTGCTTCTCGTCGGCAACTTCATGCACGCTCGGCTCCACCAAAAACTCTTTCACGAGTTTGGTTACCTGCGCATCTAGGGTGGCAGAGAACAGTAGCTTCTGTGAACCCGGCGCAGTTTGGCGGAGGATCCGCTGCACCGGCTCAATAAAGCCCAACTCTGCCATATGGTCGGCCTCATCCAGTACCGCGATTGCAACCTGACCGATATTGAGGTTGCCACGCTCGATAAGATCCTCGACACGACCGGGGGTGCCGATCGCAATATCGATACCCCGCAACAGCGCATGCTGCTGCCTTTCAATCGGCGCCCCGCCAACAAGTTGCGTGGTGAAGAGACCGGCGGCACGCGCGAGTGGCTGCACAGTGCGGTCAATTTGCAGCGCCAGTTCTCTAGTTGGCGCGAGGATCAGCGCCTTCGGGAAGCGCCCCTGCTGCATCGGGGTGCGCTTTCCTCTCTCACGTTTTGGCGGCCGTGGATCATTATCGAAAAGACCCTCACTCTTCAGCTGTAACAGTCGCTCAACCAGACCTGCGCCGAAGGCAATAGTTTTACCAGACCCTGTGCGGCCGCGTCCAAGCACATCACGTCCCGCAATGACGTCCGGGATTGTCGCTACCTGAATTGCGAATGGAGAGACAGCACCCATATCGGCTAGCGCGGATACTAAGCGGTCACCCAAGCCCAGATCGGCAAAGGCCACACCCTCAACATCAGCGGCAGAGGTTTCAATCGCCGCAAGTTTTTCGAGCACGATATCTTCCGGTGGCTGGAAGCCTTGGCGTGCGTTATCGCGTCCAAATTTTTTGGATCCGCGCTCTGCGCGATCGTTAAAACGGCGCTCTGCGCGGAAGTCGCGGCGGTCACCGCTGCGGTTTTCCCTACGACCAAAGTCGCGGCGGTCATCCCGGCGATCATAATCACGTTCACGCCGGTCAAACGCGCGACCCTCGTCACGGCGAGCATTATCACGCGCCCCACGAACAAAATCGCGGTCGCGACGATCCCCACGCCGGCCTAGCGGGCGACCCTCACCCCGATCGTCACGGCGGTCGCCGGCGAAGTGCCGATCTTGGCTGTAGCCACGTTTTTTATCGTGCCGTTCACCTAAATTGCGCTCTGGGCGCCGCTTATCACGAGAGTAGCCGCGATCCGCCCCTTCCCCGCGCTCTGTCGCCGCTCTGGCAGACAAACCTTTTCGGTGCGGTTTCTTTTTACCGCGGTTGGGATCATAATTTTTGGGCGCTTTAAAACCGCGCTTAGCTTTACGAGACATTGGTGCTCTTTCTATAGCACAGCATGGCAAAAGTAAGCGCAGTGCACGCGCGACTTTAGCTACTCTGCAGGTATTTGGTAAATGGAACCGAACCGCAATAAACAAATAAACCGGTCTGGGGTGCTTCCGATCAGCGATGAAAGCTCTTGACCGCTTGCGTTTCACAGTGCCTTGCCGCTGCAGCCAACCTTCTAACGGTAGCACACCTCTCGCAAAATCAGTGAATAACTACCGGGATTACCAGATCCTGCACCCGGTCACCACCCGCCGTGTGATCATTGCGGGTTGCGAGAACACAGGCTTCAACACGACAGTCAAGCCCCTCGATGGCAGCTTCAGGAACAACCAATTTGACTGTGAACGTTCCAGCTTCCGCATCCGAATATTGGTGGGTTGCAAAATTGCGCCAGACAAAATCATCCGAAACCCAGGCAGACGACAGCATCTCACCCTGCACAGCAGCGGCCGCATCTGCGCTAGCCGGCACCTCACCGAGGCAGGGGCTTGGTTTCTGCTCAGGCGAAGCGGGAGCTTTACAGAAACTGACGTAAATACCGCGGGCAGAATCATACCCCGCACCGCGCACAGTTACCGTCTGACCTGGCACAAGATTTGCGGGGTCGAAACTATCATCGTCGACTCCCGCAAGAGCCAGCGTACGTTCGCGCCCATCATCGCCTTTTGCTGTAACCGCAGTGTCACCGAGGTGCGCGCGGACTTGCCCGGCAACCCCCTGGTTTTGGTGAGTTAAAATCGGCACAACTACGAAAGAAAGGGCGATAATCAGGATCAGCAGGGAGAGGCCGAAGACCCAAACTAGCGCACGCTTTCTCATAAAGGAGAGTCTACCCGTCACGCAGAAAACCGCGAATTCGCTGAATCTGGAAGACGACCTCTCGAAATAATGCTAGTATGCCTTTCATACGTTTAATTTCTAGGTTTTGCTGCGTCTAAACGCGGCCACGATGTGTAAGGGGGTCTCGCATGGGGCGCGGCCGTCAGAAAGCTAAGCACACCAAGGTAGCTCGTCAGCTGAAGTACTACAGCCCGAGCACCGATCTCTCAGAGCTCGAGCGGGAGCTGCACAGCGCAAGCGGCGCTGAGCAGGAAGATCCGTGGGCGGAGTACGCTGAAAAATACAACGTTGACTCTGACTACGGCGACGAAGACGAACACTAAGCTCGATCGCACTCGCACACCAGTGCAACTATCATAAGCTGCTAGCGTTAGCCTGCCTCTCATCTAGTGCAGATAAGAGGCAGGCTATATAGTGCTGTGGATCCGGCAGAGCTGGTTAGTCGGCGTACTCCCCGACGAGACGCACAGCGCCTCCATTAACGCCCTTAGCGCCGATTTCAAAGCCGGTGAAATCACGTGTGCCGGCCTGCACTTCAGCAACACGCCACACGTCAAGCCCGGCAGCGCGCAAAGTGTTTGCGACCGCATCTGCCTGGTCAGCGGCAACCACAGCCGCCATGCCGAGGCCCAGATTCCAAGCTCCTTCAACCTCGCCGAGGGTTGCATCAGCCAGGTCGACAAGATGCCTGAACACCGGCAGCGGTGACCAAGCGCTTCGGTCGATTTCAGCCCAAGTGCCAACAGGCAGCACACGCGCGATATTTGCTGCAATACCGCCTCCGGTAATGTGGCTTAACGCATGGATTGCACCCGGGTGTGCGTTAATCGCCGCTAACAGCTGTGCGGTGTAAAGTTTTGTCGGCTCAAGCAGCGCTTCACCATAGCTTGTGCCCAGATCAGCAGCGGTGTCTGCATAGGTTAAGCCGCGATCCGCAATAATTTTGCGCACCAAAGAATAACCGTTTGAGTGTAAACCTGAAGCCCCCATGGCGAGAATCACGTCGCCCGCTTGCACACGCTCCGGCCCGAGCACAGCGTCAGCCTCAACAACGCCGAAAGCAGCGCCCGCAACATCGTATTCATTTTCGCCTAGCAACCCTGGGTGTTCAGCGGTCTCTCCGCCAACGAGTGCGGTACCTGTTGCCGCACACGCCTCTGCAATGCCGCGCACAATGTCTGCAACTCGCTCAGGCACCGTTTTACCAACACAAATGTAGTCGGTCATCGCCAAGGGCTTCGCGCCAACGACCACAATGTCATCTACAATCATCGCGACCAGATCCTGCCCGATAGTGTCGTGTTTATCAATGGCCTGCGCGATCGCAACCTTAGTGCCAACGCCGTCGGTTGCGCTGGCCAGCAGCGGCCGCTTGTAACCGAGCAGCGCGGAAGCATCAAAAAGACCCGCAAAACCGCCGACTCCGCCGAGCACCTCAGGGCCGTGCGTGCGCGCCACCGCCTCTTTCATAAGTTCAACCGCGAGATCACCCGCGGCAGTATCTACACCAGACTCAGCGTACAGCGATTTTTCTTTCACAGCTCGATTCTACAGCCCTCTATTCTTGCGGATCGGCCGGCGCACTAACGCCTTTGGTTTACAAGTGAAAATGTGCGAAACTTGACCTGTAGAAACCCGCAACCGAGCGTCGGTTGCGCGACTGTTACTTCACGCTTAGGAGCGGCACCAACCCATGTGTGGCATTGTCGGCATTGTTGCCAGCGAACCCGTAAATCAACAAATCTACGACAGTCTGCTACTTTTGCAGCACCGCGGCCAAGACTCGACAGGCATCGCAACGGTCGATGGCAGCAGCCTGCATATTGTTAAAACCAAGGGGCAGGTGCGTGAGTCTTATCGCACTCGCGATATGCGGTCGCTGCTGGGCAATATCGGGCTCGGCCATGTTCGCTACGCAACTCGCGGATCTGCCGCAACCGAGCAAGAGGCGCAGCCTTTTTACGTTAACGCGCCGTACGGCATCATTCTGGTGCACAACGGGAATCTTGTAAACACTCGTGAACTCACTGCCGCGCTGCGCGGTGTTGATCGTCGCCACCTGAACACTGACAGCGATACTGAACTACTGCTAAACGTGCTGGCTAACGAGCTGCAAAAAACAGCATCTGAAGAAGAATTGACAGCTGACGCAGTATTCGACGCTGTTTCAATTGTGCACAAACGAGTCGAGGGCTCGTATGCAACAATTGCGCTGATCGCAGGATACGGCCTCCTAGCATTCCGCGATCCGCACGGAATTCGTCCGCTCATCTTAGGGCGTCGCACCGCCGAAAACGGTCAGGATGAGTGGGTTGTGGCCTCTGAATCGCTCGTGCTGGAGTCTGGCGGTTTTGAGATTGTGCGCGACGTTGAACCTGGCGAGGCGATCTTTATCGATCAGCAGGGCAAGCTACAGAGTCGCCAGTGCGCAGACGGCACCGCCGAATATGCCCCATGCGCGTTCGAGTACGTTTATCTGTCACGCCCCGACTCTGTTGTGAACGGAATTTCTGTTTATGATGCGCGGCTGCGGCTTGGAGACAAGCTTGCCGAAGAGATCGCACGCCACATCGATCCAAGTGAAATCGATGTGGTTATGCCGATTCCGGACTCTGCCCGCCCATCGGCAATGCAGGTTGCCCGCAAACTCGGCGTCGAATACCGTGAAGGGTTTTTTAAGAACCGCTACGTCGGCCGCACCTTTATTATGCCGGGTCAGGCACTACGAAAAAAGAGCGTGCGCCAAAAATTGCACGCGATGGAGGTTGAGTTTGAGGGTAAGACCGTCTGCATCGTAGACGACTCAATCGTGCGTGGCACAACCTCTAAGGAGATCGTAGATATGGCTCGCGCTGCGGGTGCAGCACGTGTGATTTTCGCCTCAGCAGCGCCACCTGTCGTGTGGCCACATGTTTACGGTATTAACATCTCCACGCGTGATGAGCTCATCGCGCACGGGCGCACCTACGAAGAAATTGCCGAGTTTATCGGAGCAGATTTACTGGTCTATCAAACCGTTGAGGGCATGAACGAGGCAATTCTCGAAGGCCAAGACCGCTTCACGACTCTTGAGCAGGCGTGCTTCACCGGCAACTACATCACCGGTGGCGTAACAGCAGAGTATCTTGACTGGCTCGAAGCTAACCAGACGAGCTAGTAACTCTCGGGCGAGTTAGAGACTAGTAAAATTTAAGGCCGTAAACGCTGCGGTGTTTCGACCTAAGGCGCTACTTCTGATCTGCAGAATCGGTGGTGTTGCTGCCAGTAACAGAGCTGTCGCTGACATTATCTACCCGCTCGTTCTCTTTAGTCGCGGCAGGCTTATCGTCGTGCAGGTCGCTGACTTCTTTTTTCAGAATTTTTGCTGACTGTCCGATGCTCTTTGCAAGCTGTGGCAGCTTCGGTGCACCAAAAAGCAGCAGAATAACAAGCAGAATGATAATCAGGTGCCACCCACTCAGTGCGTTACCCACAAAACCGCTTACCAACATTTAGAAGCCCCCATCATCAAATCGACTGTAAAAAATTATCCCACACGCACCTGGGAGGGCGGTTAGTTGGCTGTGCCGGTGCCGTGTTTTGGCGCAACACCCTCATTGTAGATAGAGCCCTCAGCAACAGCTTCTGCCCCCGAGTCAGCACCTGGAATGACAGTTTTTGTGTGCACAGCCGCAGCGGTGCCTCGCTTATTTTTAGCTGCTGCCCCCAAGATTAACGCGACTATCGCCATCACCAAAAGACCCACAGCGCCGCCAAGCACAGCAGAAAACCCTGCTATCTGACCTGCGGTGTAATTACCCTCTGCAGCAACCGGAAACAGCGTAGAGATGAGCGCGCCAAGCACAGCTCCGGCGAGAGTTCCCAGCAGTAACAGTCGGTTGTAGCGCACCGAACGCTCAACCCTCACCGTTGTTTGCTGCCGTGTTTCTTGAGTCTCACCAAGTGCTTCAGTCACAGTTACCAATTATTCCACTCCATGCTGTGTGCTTATTTCAGTGTCATAATTGGCAGCAGTTTAGAGAGGTCTGCGCGAGTGCCGGACGCGTTTATCTCACCTGCAGCAAGCAATTCAGCCCAAGTTTTTTGCCCTGTGGCGAGCAAAAACCAGCTGTGTGGCGACAGCTCAATTACGTTAGGGGGCGTGCCACGATGATGCTTTGGCCCAGGAACACACTGCACTGCCCCATAGGGCGGCACGCGCACCTCGACACTATTTCCGGGCGCAATTAACGCCAACTCTTCCAGCAGATAACGGGTTGCGGTTGCGACGGTTGAACGATCCACAAGCTCACCAGATGCGATCCGATCGCGATAAGAATCAAGCACCTTACGACCCTCAACTGGGTCAATTTTCCGTTTCTTTGCCACGTCTTAATAGTAGGCTTGATAGCGTGAAAATTCTTGTGCTTGGCTCAGGCGCCCGTGAACATGCGATCGTTATTTCTTTGCTCAATGAAGGAGCGCACGAGGTTGTGTGTGCACCCGGCAACGCAGGTATCGCCACCTCCGGCGCGAGCTGCGCAGAGCTTAATATCACAGACCCCGAAGCGGTGCGCGACTTCGTTGCAGCAGAAGGCTTTGACCTTGTGGTGATTGGCCCTGAGGCGCCGCTGGTCGCGGGTGTAGCAGACCCATTACGCGCAGCGGGCGTGCCCGTGTTTGGGCCAGACCAAGCAGCAGCACAGCTTGAAGGGTCGAAAGCGTTTGCAAAAGATGTTATGGAGCAGGCGGGTGTGCCAACGGGGCGTGCGGTGCCAATCACTCCAGCAAATGCGCGACAGGTGCTCGCTGATTTTGCTGGCGCCCCCTACGTCATTAAGGCCGACGGGCTGGCAGCCGGTAAGGGCGTGTTGGTAACCGAAGATCTTAAGGCGGCGATCGACCACGTTGAAACTTGGGCGCCGCACGGTGAGGTTTTGGTTGAGGAGTTTCTCGACGGCCGAGAAGTATCGCTATTTTTCTTCGCTGATGGCAAGACTGTGCAGCCGCTGACTCCCGCACAAGACTTCAAGCGCATCTTCGATAACGATGAGGGGCCTAATACCGGAGGGATGGGCGCATACTCCCCACTCAACTGGTTGCCTGAGGGTTTTGTCGCTGATGTGCAGCGCACAGTTGCGCAACCAACCATCGATCAACTTGCAAAACAGGGCACACCATTTGTGGGGCTGCTCTACTGCGGTCTTATTGTGACCGCAAAGGGAATTCGGGTTATTGAATTCAACGCACGTTTCGGTGATCCTGAAACTCAAGTGGTCCTCACCCGCCTGGCAAGCCCGCTCAGCGAGTATCTTTTAGCCTCTGCTGAGGGCCGCCTGGCCGATCTGCCTGCACCGCAGTTTAATTCTGACGCGGCTGTCATAGTGGTGCTTGCAAGCGAAGGCTACCCGGGTGAGGTAACCACAGGGCGTGAGATAACCGGGCTTGCTAAACTGGCGCAGGTGCCGAACGTACACGCCGTGCACGCCGCAACTGCTCTGGACGCAGACGGCGTTTGGACTGCTACCGGCGGGCGCGTGCTCGGAGTGGTCGGGCGCGGCTCAGATGTCTCTGCAGCGCGCTCTGCGGCTTACAGCGGGATCGCAAAGCTCGGGCTTGCGGGCGGGCAATTCCGCAGCGATATCGCCGCAAAAGCTTAAATTTCTTAATAGCTCATAACACTTCCGCGATATCTCGAAAATTACACGTCCAATCGATTTGACATTTTCTCGAGAAGGATGTATTTTAAATACACCCAAATTGGGCATAATTTTCAAAGGGGAAGGTTATGAAACTACATATTAAATCTGTACGCGCTTTTGAGCCAACTGGGATTTCGTGCAGGGTGGAATGATGAAACTTCAGCGGCTCACGTGTATTTCAGCGATCGCATTACTCTTCCTGACGGGCTGCGCTAATCATCATTACGTCGCACGATATCTGACAAATAGTGTTTGGAGCCCGATAGAAGACTTAGGAAAAGACAAAGTAAAATTCTACGATGTCGACGAGTTTTACTTCGAGGGAGCAGAACCCGTAGCCAGAGATGTCAGTTTCCTACCCAAGGGTGCTGAGGTTATAGTTATGCAGTGTGCAGAAGATGAAAACGGTATCACTAAATTTGGAACAATATACAACGACTACGACCAGGGCCGCCCATTCCCAGACATAGAAGTGATCGGCACAGATGAATTCCAAGCAAAGGCAGCCAAGTGGATACCTGATTGCCTCCCCTTTTAAATAATTAAGGCCTCGCTAAACAACTCAGGCGCCATTCTGTAAAAATTGAAATTATCTACAGAATGGCGCCTGAATCTAAAACTGCCACCAGCGGCGTTTTTTTGGCCTGTCATCTTCCTCAGGCGCATCAGCGCTGTCAACCTCAGTCTCTGCGTGATCAGGCTGTGGAATATCGGTTACAGCGTCTTCCATGCTCAACTCTTCAAAGAAGGAAACGGCGTCAGTTTCAATAATCTCATCAGATTCATCAAGATCTGCAGTATCAACAGCATCTTTAAGCTCAGCTTCAAAGCCGTCAGCATCCGCTGTCATAACAGGTTCATCAGCTTCTGCTGCAGAAACAGTATCTTCGTCAGTTGATACCGGTTCTTCTTCATCCGATGCAGCCAGCGCACCACCCTCATCTTCAAATGCGACTTCAGCCGCAAGCTCAACATCACCCTCCGGGCCTGCTTCCATGCTTGCACCTGCAGCATCAGCAGTCACCAGCTCGCCCTCAGGAATGCCAATCGGCCCGCCTTCATCTATTAAGACATTCTCCGGGGCAGACTCGTTTTCAACGTCTGCAAGCACAGCAATTTCATCATGATCAGAATTTTCCACGTCAGCAACCACAGCGCCCTCGTCAGATTTTTGTGCAGCGAGCGCGTCAGCGATATCTAACGCAGCGAGAGCTTGCAGCGCCTGCTCCCAACGCTCAGTTGCAGCAGCGGCGCGCTTCTCCCCCTCTGATCCCTCGGCAAAAGCACTTTCAGTGATTGTCACAGTGGTGTCATCAAGCATTGCCCTGACAGTCAAGAGCACGGCCGTCTGCTGCCCCTCTTTGTCAGCCCAACGCCAGCCAAAAACATGCCCATCAACCCAAACGTCAAAGGTTCCGTACAGTTCGTCAGTCGCGACCCTATTCTCGCGACCTGGGGTGAACGTCAACTCAGGGCACCACAGCTCTGCCTTTTCGGGATCAGACAGCAAGCACCACACCTCAGCGCGCGGAGCTGCTACGGTCTCACGAACAACTACAGGAGCGATTGTGTTCATGCTAACTAGATTACCTTAGCCACCCGTGCCAGACTTAAAAGGTGACTTTAAATGCAAGCTTTGAAAATTGGCGGCACTTGGCTTCGGGTAAGGTGCGGGATCTCTACGTGCCCGCAGATGGCTCTGACAATCGCCTACTTCTGGTTGCAAGCAACCGGATTAGCGCCTTTGATTTCTTACTCGAGCCAGAAATTCCCGGCAAGGGTGCACTTTTAACCGGGCTCTCACACTGGTGGTTCAAACAGATTGATATGCCCAACCATCTGGTTCCAGACGCCCAGGAACTGGCTCCCGCTGCGGTTCGCGACCGTTCAATGGTTGTAAAAAAACTCGAAATGCTCCCCATTGAATGTGTTGTGCGTGGTGCAATCACCGGCTCCGGGTACCAGGAATACCAGGCAACAGGATCAGTCTGCGGAATCAAGCTACCTGGTGGGCTAGCGGACGGCGACCTGCTCAGCGAGCCAATCTACACCCCAGCTTATAAAGCACCGCAGGGTGAACACGATGAAAATATCACCTTCGAACAAACTGTTGAACTCATCGGGGCGGATCGCGCAAAACAGTTGCAAGATGCTTCGCTGCGCATTTTTAATATAGCCCGTGAGAAAGCTCAGGCGGCGGGGGTCATACTCGCCGACACTAAGTTTGAGTTCGGTATCGATCCGCAAAATGGTGAGCTTGTTATCGCAGACGAGGTGCTCACAAGCGACTCCAGCCGCTACTGGGATGCGGCAGTGTATGCAGCAAACGAGGGCGCAGCACGCCTTGAGAGCTTTGATAAACAGATTGTGCGCAACTGGCTGCTTGCAAATTGGGATCGCGCGCAAGAGAGCACACCGCCGGTTTTGCCGGCCGATATTGTCACCCGCACAGTCTCCCGCTATCGTGAACTATTTGAGCGGTTGACGGGCGAAACTCCTGTTTCATAAGCGATAGAATTAACCGTGTCATCACTCACCGCGTTATAAGGAGATATTGCGTGGCAAAGATCATTGTTGAAGTAATGCCAAAGCCGGAGCTGCTTGATCCACAGGGTAAGGCGATTGCGGGCGCACTTGCGCGCGGTGGCGCAACTGAGTTTGTTAACGTGCGCGCAGGAAAGCGCTTTGAGCTCACGGTCGACGGTGATGTCACCCCAGAAATTCTTGAAAAAGCAAAGCAGATCGCTGCAGATGTGCTGTCAAACGGGGTTATTGAAGACGTTGTTGCGGTAGCTGAGGTCGCAGAATAATGCGTGTTGGAGTTGTCACATTCCCCGGTTCGCTCGACGATCGTGATGCACAGCGCGCTGTTCGTCGCGCCGGCGCTGAAGCAGTGCCGCTGTGGCACGGCGACCACGATCTACAGGGTGTTGACGCGATTGTGCTGCCAGGCGGGTTTAGCTATGGTGACTATCTGCGTCCGGGTGCTATTGCGGCGATTGCGCCAGTTATGACTGAAGTTATCTCTGCTGCCAACTCAGGAATGCCGGTGTTGGGCATCTGTAACGGGTTCCAGATTCTTGTTGAAGCGCATCTGCTACCTGGTGGTCTGATCCGCAATGCACACCAGCAGTTTATTCGACGGGATCAGCAGCTAATTGTTGAAAACAATGAAACCGTTTGGACGACACTATTCAAAAAAGGTGAAGAGATCACCATCCCGCTTAAAAATGGTGACGGTGGCTACATCGCTGACGCTGAAACTTTAAAACATATAGAGGGTGAAGGCCTGGTTGCCTTCCGCTACGCGGGTGTTAATCCGAACGGTTCGCTAAACGATATCGCAGGTCTGACAAACGAACAGGGTAATGTCGTGGGCTTAATGCCGCACCCTGAACACGCGGTAGAGCCTGGCTTTGGCCCTGACACCCCGGAAGCAATGCGCTCAGGTCTCGACGGACTGCGCATGTTTGAGAGCGTTGTGCGCTCATTCGTTGCAGCTTAGACTTCGGTTTCTTCTTCGCTTAACGCTGCCGCATACTGCGCTGCAAGCAGTCGAGAATATGCACCCTTAAGCTCTATGAGTTCGGCGTGCGTCCCCTGCTCAACCACTCGGCCGTGCTCCATCATGACAATCATTTCAGCATCACGGATGGTTGACAGACGGTGCGCAATGACGAATGATGTGCGCCCCTGACGCAAACGATTCATTGCTTCCTGCACCAACAGCTCAGTACGAGTATCAACCGAGCTAGTTGCCTCGTCCAAGATCAAGATCGCCGGATCCGCAATAAAGGCACGCGCGATTGTCAGCAGCTGCCGCTCCCCGACTGACAGCTGCGCACCGTTTTCTTCGAGCATCGTATCGTAGCCGTTGGGGAGCAAGCGGATAAAGTGATCCGCCATTGTTGCTTTCGCGGCAGCCTCTACCTCTGCGTCAGTTGCGTTGAGACGCCCGTACCGAATGTTGTCCCGCACAGTGCCGGTAAAAAGATAGGCATCCTGCAGCACCATACCGACCCGTTCACGCAGATATGTGCGTGATAGTTGTGTGATGTCTACGCCGTTAATCGTGATCCGGCCGCCATCAAGCTCGTAAAAACGCATAATGAGGTTTACAAGCGTTGTTTTACCAGCCCCGGTTGGCCCCACGATAGCAACAGTTTCACCCGGCCGCACCTCAAGATTAAGATCGGTGATTAGTGGTGTTTCAGGATCATAGGAGAAACTAACCGATTCAAAACGAATGTGCCCTGTAGCGTTGTCAGGCAGTGTCTGGGCTGCCGTCTCTGGCTGTATTTCGTCACTATCAAGCAGCTCAAAAATACGCTCACTAGACGCGACCGCAGACTGCAACCTCGGAATCATGCCCACTATTTCAAGAAGCGGTTCAGAGAAACGTAGCGAGAAGTTCATGAACATCACCACGAGCCCAACTGTGATCACGTCTGAAATGACCAGATAACCACCGAGGAAAGCGGTGAGCGCAAAAATTAAGAATCCGATGCCGCGAGATAGCGGCATCATCATTGCTGACAGCGTCTGCGCGCCGACTGATGTCGCGTACAGTTGGTGGTTAACAGAAGTGAACTGTGTCGTCATTTCTTGTTCGCGACCGAAAGCACGCACCAGTTCATGTCCTGAAATCATCTCTTCGAGCTGCCCGTTCAACTCACCGGTAACCCGCATCATCTCACCGTATTTACGCTGCGACAAACGGCCTACTGTGCTCACAAGCAGCACATGCAACGGCAGCGCAATAAATGTCACGATTGCCAGTGGCCATGACAGCACGAACATGACGACTGTCAGCACAGTTAGAAGCGCCAGCCCGTGAAAACAGTCAAAGGCAGCAGCAAACATACCGTCGTGTATATTGTCGAGGTCATTGGTAAGCCGGGCTAGCATGTCGCCTCGTTTGCGTGAGTCAAAAAAGTTCAACGGCAGACGATGCAGTTTCTCTTCAGTCTCACGACGCAAGCGATGCATCACCCGGTAGAGTATTCTCGCAAATATACAAGAAGCACCTGCTTCGATCGCAAAACACAAAATCCAGGTTGCTGCAAGTAACGCAGCAAGGCGCCCCATTATTACAAAGTCGATACCGTCCGAGCTGCCCGCACCATCAACTATCGCATCTGTCATAACACCGAGCAGAATCGGAGCCAAAACAGCCAGCACCGCCCACAACAGCTGCATTAGAAGGTAGCTGACGAGCCATTTTCGTTCAATCTTGAGCAGCTTAAACATGTTCCAGAGAGAGGGCCAAAATGCGCGGGTCTCACGCTGGTTAAACACCTCAGCCATTAGCGCTGACTCCTCCCTGCGAACGAACTATTTCCTGATACACGGTGTTGCTTGTAAGCAGCTCGGAATGTGTGCCGGCTCCCACTAAGCGACCTTCATCGAGCACCAGGATCTGGTCGGCTTCAAGCACGGTCGCAATGCGCTGGGCGACAATAAGCACCGTCGCACCCGCAGTCCAACCGGGCAGAGCCGCACGCAAGCGCGCATCGGTTGCAACATCAAGTGCAGAGAACGAATCATCAAATAAGTAGATGCGCGGACGTGCCAAAAGTGCACGCGCAATTGCTAGCCGTTGACGCTGGCCACCAGAAACATTTGTTCCGCCCTGTGAGATCGGCGCATCAAGCTGTTTGTTTTTAGCGCGCACAAAATCCGCTGCCTGCGCCACCTCAAGCGCAGCCCACAGCTCTTCATCGCTGGCGTGTGGCGCACCGAACCGCAGGTTTGAAGCGATTGTTCCGTTGAACAAGTACGGTTTCTGCGGCACAACAGCAGTCATAGCGCTGAGTTCATGCCGTGAATAGTCTGCCAAATCGCGCCCGTCGATCCGAACTTCTCCTGAAACCGGATCAAAACTGCGTAATACAAGATTTAAGAGCGTCGATTTTCCGGCGCCCGTTGATCCCACAATCGCAGTCGTGGTACCAGCCGGGACGGTGAAACTAATATCCTCTAAAACAGGAATTTCCGCATCCTCAAAACGGTAAGTGACACCGTCAAACTCAAGCTGCGCACCGCTGTCAACCCCGCTCTCATCGGCAGCGGAAAGCTGCTGCGATCCAACTGCCGGAAAACTAACACGCGCTTTAAAATTAAAGATCTCGCGTATACGGCCTGCCGAAACCTCCGCCTCAGGTATCTCCATAATCGCAAAAGAAGCAATCATAATTGCCACCATAATTTGCGAAATGTACTGCACTATAGCGGTTAACGATCCAACTTCGATTGCCCCTGCGTCAACTCGTATCGCCCCAAGATACATGACAGCAATGCTTGCGATCCAGGTGAACAGATTGAGTAACGGGAAAAAGAATCCGAAAAATATATCGACCTTATAAATACGGCCAGTCAGCACATCGTTGGTTTCGGCGTATCGGGCTTCCTCAAATTTTTCCCGAGTGAACGCCCGCAAAACACGCACACCGATAATCTGCTCACGCACAATGCGCGCAATTTTGTCTGTCAGTTTGCGTCGCTCGACCATCAGCGGAATCACATAACGCACTGCACCCCAGATAAACAGTGTGAGGATGACTGTCATAGTCAATACGATCCACATCATGCCGGGGTCTTCACGCGCCGCAAGAATTGATGCACCAACCACCATGATTGGTGTTGAAATAAGGACACGTATACCAAAAAGCACTAAGCGCAGCGCAGCTTTGGAGTCGGTTGTTGCGCGAGTGAGAAGTGTGCTTGCACCAATCTCTGTCACCAGCGCAGTATCCAGCTGCAAAATTTTTTGAAAAAGCCCGGCACGTGCGTTCAGCGCGATGCCCTCCACAACACGTATACCGCAATACATGGAGGCTATCGTAAGCACGATCTGAGTTAGGGATGCTGCCCCCATCAAACCGCTTAAATGGAGCAGTGCGTCAGTATCCCCCTGCGCGACGGCTTCGTCAATTACACGACCGCTGAGCGCAGGCACTTGCAACCCAGCAACAGTGCCCACTAGTTGCAGCAAGACCGCGGCCAGAAGCCACCACTTCTGCGGGCCGATATGGCTCCGAATCAACCAGAGTAAAGACACTTGGCTATCTTAGCACCGGGTAGAACCCCCTCAGTCAGGGGCATTTAACGGGCGCAGTCGCTGCAACACGATAAGTTCAATGCACACCGGAGCGCATAGTCAGCTTAGATCACTGTTCATTCTGCTGTTGTAAGAGGAGATGCGGCGGATACGGCGCCCCCGGGACAGAGAAATCTGGCTGCCCGTTAGCGTCTGCCGGCAACGGAGTGCCGTCTGCGAAGGTCGGCCAGGGCAGCAAGCCGTTCTCATCTGGCACAGGTAGCTCCCCTTCAGACGCAGCGGTCTCGGTGATAGACGGCTCTGATTCTGTGGCTACTGTTTCATGCGAGATCGGTTGCGAGGTGCCTAAATCTGATTTTTCTGCCTGCTTCGCTGGCCGCAGCGCCGTAACCAAAACAGCAGTAATGCCCACGCCCACCGCTCCAAAAATCAGCGCAGCGAGTGTCCAGCTGTGATAGCCAGATATCATGTAGAAACCAGCTACATCAGCGACAATCTCAACACCTGTCAGGATCGCAGCGATAAAAAACAGCGCAATTGTAACCAATGCACTACGCAGCTGCAGCGTTGTATCCTCGCCGTTCTTAGCGCGCACCAGACGCAATACGCCGATTGCGATCCCCCACACCACAAGGAACATTAGCCCAACAGCTATGAGCGGAACCACGCGGCTGTAAGAATCATAATCGTAATAACCGTAACTAGGCACCCAGAGCACGAGCAGACCGAAGACTAAGCCGAGCGCAGAGCTAACCAGTGTTAGCAGCTGTAACCATGAGCCCTGGCGCGACTGCAGGATAGCAGTGGTGACAGCTGTCACAAAGATTGAAATTACACCGAGTGTGAAAACAATTCGCCCAAATCCAACATCGAGTGACTGCAGCAGCAAAGGCACAACGGCGATAAAACCTGCAAGCATGAGCAGAACAATACTGATCTTTGCAGCTAGCGGCAGCTGCGCCAACTGACCGCCAGAGTTTGGAGCGGACTGCGGCCCTGTTTCAGGCTGAGCTGCCTGCGACGCTGCCAACTCGTGTGCCTCAATATTTTCGTTCATGGCTACACCTTACAACGGTGAGCTTCGATAGTGCTTATAACCCCAAAAACAGATAGAATATTTGGAGCATCAGCCAACTTTTGGGAGAAACGTGAACGACCACATTCCAGCCCCTGATACCGTCGCTAACGCTGCTGCAACCCCTGAAAAGGTGCAGCCTTACGATCAGCTCGGATTGACCGGTGACGAGTACGAAAAAATCCGTACAATTCTCGGTCGGCGCCCAACCAGCGGCGAACTAGCAATGTACTCAGTAATGTGGTCTGAGCACTGCTCGTATAAGTCGTCAAAAAAGTATCTTCGCATGTTCGGTAAAAAAGTCACCGACAAGATGCGGGAGCGCCTGCTGGTTGGCATGGGTGAAAATGCCGGCGTGATCGATGTTGGTGAGGGCTGGGCTGTCACCTTTAAGGTGGAAAGCCACAACCACCCGTCTTATATCGAACCTTTCCAGGGCGCTGCAACAGGCGTTGGTGGCATCGTCCGTGACATTATTTCTATGGGTGCACGCCCGGTTGCGGTTATGGATCAGCTGCGTTTTGGTGATATCAATCATGCAGACACTCCGCGAGTTGTGCACGGTGTAGTGTCTGGAATCAGCTCATACGCAAACTGTCTTGGTCTGCCAAATCTCGGCGGTGAAACTGTGTTTGACAGTGTCTACCAGGCAAACCCGCTTGTAAATGCGCTCGCTGTCGGCGTGCTGCGCCACGAGGATCTGCACCTCGCAAACGCGTCAGGTGTTGGCAATAAAGTGGTGCTTTTTGGTGCACGCACCGGCGGTGATGGCATTGGTGGTGCGTCAATTCTGGCATCTGACACCTTCAGTGAGGGCGGCCCAACCAAGCGTCCTGCTGTGCAGGTGGGAGACCCGTTTGCCGAGAAGGTGCTCATCGAGTGCTGCCTGGAGCTTTTCAAAGAGGATCTTGTTGAGGGTATCCAAGATCTTGGTGCTGCCGGCATTTCTTGTGCAACTTCAGAGCTCGCCGCCAACGGTGACGGCGGCATGTTCATTGAGCTCGACAGTGTGCTGCTGCGCGACCCGAACCTCACCGCCGAAGAGATTCTGATGTCAGAATCTCAGGAGCGCATGATGGCGGTTGTTTCTCCTGCCAAGCTTGACGCTTTCCTGGCAGTGACCAAGAAATGGGATGTTGAGACGAGTGTGCTCGGAGAGGTCACTGACACTGGCCGCCTGATAATCAACTGGCGCGGTGAAGAGATTGTGAATGTCGACCCGCGCACTGTTGCTGTTGACGGCCCAGTTTACGATCGCCCGGTTGCATACCCAAACTGGATTGATTCGCTCCAAGCAGATTCTGCATCAGCACTGCAGCGAGCCGCATCCGGCAACGAACTGCGGGCACAGCTGTTAGCTGTTACCGCACACCCCAATCAGGCGTCACCGGAGTGGATCACAAACCAGTATGACTCCTATGTTCTCGGTAACACTGCGCTGTCGTTCCCTGATGGCGCGGGCATGATTCGTGTTGATGAAGAGAGCGGTCTCGGCGTCGCTATCTCAACCGACGCAAACGGACGCTACTGTCAGCTTGATCCCTACGCTGGCGCGCAGCTCGCGCTTGCGGAAGCATACCGCAATGTTGCTACAACCGGCGCAGTGCCAACCGCTGTAACCGACTGTCTAAATTTCGGAAGCCCCGAAAACCCTGAAGTGATGTGGCAACTGGTGCAGGCTATTGAGGGCCTGTCAGATGCCTGCCTTGCGCTGGAGGTGCCGGTCACCGGCGGAAATGTTTCGCTCTACAACCAGACCGGCGACAAACCAATTCACCCAACCCCTGTTGTTGGTGTGCTCGGCATTATCGACGACGTTGCGCGCCGCGTTCCATCAGGCTGGCAGGATGAGGGTGAAAATCTCTACCTTCTCGGGGTGACACGTGAAGAGCTCGACGGCTCAGCATGGGCCGAAGCCGTGCATGCACACCTTGGTGGTAAACCACCGGTTGTTGATCTTGCCGCTGAGCGCAATCTTGCCGAGCTGCTGCAGAGCGCTACCCAAGGGGGCATTATGTCTGCCGCAGTTGATCTGTCTGAGGGCGGACTAGCACAAGCGCTTGTCGATGGAACACTCCGGTTTGGGGTGGGTGCTCGCGTCTGGCTTGATGAAATTATCAGTCGTGACGGGGTTGACGCCACCACTGCTCTTTTCAGTGAGAGTCAGGGGCGTGTGCTCGTATCTGTGCCGCGCGAGGAAGATGTGAAGTTCCAAGGTCTGTGTGAGGGTCGCAACTACCCTGTGCTCCGCATCGGCGTTACCGACCGTAAGGGTGATGCTGCGACGCTTGAGGTGCAGGATCAGTTCTCAATCGATCTTGAGGAACTACGCACCGCTCACCGTGGCACTCTGCCTGCAGTTTTCGGCCCGGTAGTTGGTGGCTAACCGCTCGTTCTAATAGCACGGGGTTGCTGCCTGTAATCCCTGTAGTTCTGCTGTGCCCCATGGGCGAACGCAGCAGAACTACAGACCCGTGCGCTGCGCTCAAACAGATTTAAGAGTTCAGCAGCTGAGACACAGCTGCCCAGATTTGCTCAGAGAGTTTCTCAGGCGAGCTCGTTGCATCTAACACCAAATAGTTTGCGCCCGCTGCTGTCTGCGCCTTCGCCTGCGCTAGAAAACCAGCACGCACCTGTCGATGAAACTCAGATCCTGCCGCTTCCAGCCGATCCAACTCGCCACCACGCGCAGCAGCTCTGCTCAGTGATGCATCAGCATCGATATCGAGTAACACAGTAAGGTCTGGCCGAGCACCAGCAACCGCCCAGCCATTTAGACTAAGAATCTCTGTCGGTGAAAAACCTCTTCCAGCCCCCTGATAGGCCACAGAAGAGTCGATAAAACGGTCTTGGATTACCGCTTTCCCAGCGGCAAGCGCGGGTTGCACAACATTAGCGATGTGATGGGCGCGGTCGGCTGCGTAGAGCAGCGCTTCAGCACGCGGATCTACGTGCTCACCGTGTAAAAGAAGTTCGCGGATCCTAGCACCCAGGTCGGTGCCGCCCGGCTCGCGTGTGAGGATCGCATCCCACCCTAAACCTTGCAGGCGCTCAGCGAGGTGTCGCGCTTGGGTGCTTTTCCCCGCACCGTCGCCGCCCTCAAGCACTATCCAAATACCGGATTCCATAACAGACACGCTAACTGCCTAAGTGCTTACTCAGTCGCCGCTGCAGCTGCAGCTGCAGCCTTAGCGGCCGCGTTGGCTTTACGGGTTGCTGCTGCTTTCTTCGCCGCGGCAGAACGCGCCGGATCTACCACTTTTTTAGTTGCGGTTTTTTTCGCAGCAGCCTTCTTAGCGGGTGCTTTTTTGGCTGCGCCGCGTTTAGCCGGCCCTTTCGCGCGTTTAACAGCAAGGAGTTCAACCACACGCTCGAAGGTTAACTCATCGATGCTCTCACCACGCGGCACCGTCACGTTAGTGACGCCATCGGTAATGTAGGGGCCAAAACGACCGTCTTTAACCTTAATGGGCTTACCGCTAGTGGGATCTTCCGCAAACTCACGCAGTGCGGTGCTAGCCTTACGCGCACCATACTTTGGCTGTGCAAGCAGCTCCTCCGCCTCGGCGAGTGTTATTTCAAAAATAGCGTCTTCACTCGGCAGAGAGCGGGTTTCAGAGCCTTTCTTCAAATAGGGGCCGTACCGACCGTTCTGCGCGAGAATGTCTTCTCCGTCTGCTGCCTGCCCAACGGTGCGTGGCAGGCTCAGCAGCGCAACCGCAGTGTCAAAATCAACGGTTTCTGGGGTCATTGTCTTAAACAGTGAAGCTGTTAAGACTTTCTCACCCTTTGGCAGCTGCTCACCGTCACGCAACTGTTCGGTGACATAAGGGCCAAAACGGCCACTCTTTGCAACAATGTTGCGTCCGGTTGTCGGATGCACGCCGAGCACTCGATCCTCTACGGGTTCAGCGTTTGCAAGCTCATTCGCTTTGTCTGGCGTAAGCTCGTCAGGGGCTATTCCCTCTGGCAGGCTCACTATGCGCGGCTTAATCTCGCCTGACTCATCAACCTTGCTCTTATCATCGAGCACTTCTAGATAAGGACCATACCTGCCGTTGCGCAGTGCGATCGTGTCTGTCAGCTGCAGGGTGTTGATAGCCCGCGCATCAATTTCACCGAGATTATCTACAACACCGCGCAAACCGGGGTGTGAATCTGTGCCGAAATAGAAGTCTCCAAGCCAAGCAGCACGGTCAGCTTCACCGGCTGCGATGCGGTCAAGATCTTCCTCCATTGTGGCGGTGAAGTCGTAGTCAACAAGCTCACCAAAGTGCTCTTCAAGCAGACGCACAACGCTAAATGCAATCCAGCTTGGCACGAGGGCTTGGCCGTTCTTATTGACGTATCCGCGATCCATAATCGTTGAGAGGATCGTTGCGTAGGTTGAAGGGCGACCGATACCCAACTCTTCCAAACGTTTCGTCAGGCTCGCCTCAGTGTAACGGGCTGGTGGGGTTGTAGTGTGCTGCTTCGCCTCTGGGTTGTGTGTCTCTAGAGGAGAGGAGACCTCAAGTTTCGGCAACC
Organism: Canibacter zhoujuaniae; assembly: GCF_011752005.1. Taxonomy (NCBI): domain Bacteria; kingdom Bacillati; phylum Actinomycetota; class Actinomycetes; order Micrococcales; family Microbacteriaceae; genus Canibacter; species Canibacter zhoujuaniae. The sequence continues at coordinate 31,107 of NZ_JAAIJZ010000003.1, forward strand.
GGGTTTCTAGCTGTTCACCGGCCCCTTTATCGTCGCTACCCTCTTCATATGCCGCTAAGAAACCGGGGAAGGTAATCACGGTGCCGCTAGCTGAAAACTCCAGCGCGACAGTCTTATTATTTATCTGTGCTGAGGTGCCAAGCGTTAGTGTGTCGGTTGAACCAGCTGCATCGGCCATCTGGCTGGCAACTGTGCGCTTCCAGATGAGGTCGTATAAAGCTTGCTCACTGCGCGTGAGGTTACCCAACTCTGACGGATGCTTAAAATCAGCACCGGCCGGCCTGATAGCCTCGTGAGCTTCCTGCGCGCCTTTAGACTTCTTTGCGTAGACTCTTGGCGCAGCTGGCACAGACTCAGCACCATAAAGGCTCACTGCAACCTTCCGGGCGGCGGTTGTCGCCTGCTCCGAGAGGTTGGTTGAATCTGTACGCATATAGGTGATGTAACCATTTTCGTAAAGTGCCTGCGCTAAAGACATAGTCTGTCGTGAGCTGAGGCGGAGCTTGCGCGAAGCCTCCTGCTGCAGAGTTGAGGTTGTGAAAGGGGCAGCAGGTCGTCTCCGATAGGGTTTAGTTTCGCGGGCAGACACGGTCGCTTGCGCAGCTAGGGTGCTTGCAAGCTGTTGCGCTTCATCTTTAGACAGCAAGTGTGCGTTGGCGCTCTTCTGCTTCAGTTTGCCGCTGTCGTTAAAATCCTGGCCGGTAGCAAGCCGTGCACCGTCTAACTTTGATAAACGTGCGTTAAAGGCTTCACCCCCCGCAGTCGCACTAAAGTCAGCATTGATTGACCAATAATCAGCGCTAACAAAAGCCATACGTTCGCGCTCCCGATCAACCACCAAACGGGTTGCAGCCGATTGCACTCGACCTGCTGACAGGCGTGGCGCAACCTTGCGCCACAGCACAGGTGAAATGTCATAACCGTAGAGGCGGTCGAGTATTCGACGTGTTTCTTGTGCGTCGACAAGGTTTGTGTCGATGTCACGTGTGTTCTCAATAGCGGCATCGATGGCTTCTTTAGTAATCTCGTGAAATACCATACGGCGCACCGGAATCTTAGGCTGCAGCACCTCTAAGAGATGCCACGCTATGGCTTCACCCTCGCGGTCTTCATCGGTTGCGAGCCACAGCTCGTCTGCCCCCTTGATCGCACGTTTTAGCTCTGCAACTGTTTTTTTCTTATTGTCGGCAACCAAATAGTAGGGTTCAAAACCGTTCTCAACATCAACGGCAAACTTTCCGAACGCACCCTGTTTCAGTTCTGCGGGCAGGCTCGCTGGCTCAGCGAGGTCACGAATGTGCCCCACCGATGCAATAACTTCGTAATCATTGCCAAGAAAACCGCTGATAGTGCGGGCTTTCGTCGGTGACTCTACGATAACTAATTTTTTCGAGGCTGCCACTTGGCTCCTTATTTTTAATACACCCGTAGTTGATGCGTCTGGGGGTTTTCAGTCAAGACACTACTATAAATACATTTGTGATCGCCAACTAATAATTCTCAGGTGTGCCTGCCCGAGCCTTAAGTTCACGGGATAACCCGAGCACTGTGTATGAGACTGTCACCGTCGCCTCACCCAGATCGGGTTCTATTTCGCACCCCACTAACTGCAGTTTTGCAATTCTTCTTCCCCGCGCAATACGGTTCACTGTTTGAGTGGCACTGTCGCAGGGATCTAATGCGGTGAATCCGTTAACAGCGTCAGCCGCAGCAAGCGCCGCGCTATCAGCAGCACTCTCAGCAACTACCGTATTTGCCTGCGCTCCCGCGGCTGCTGTGAGCGCCAACCCGACTACTGCGGTCACAGCGACAAATGCGACGGTTGTTGGGGCGCTCATTCTGCACTCCTTACCGCACAGCTTTTGCCCGTTGTCAAAATATGACTGAGCGGCCCCGCCACTCCCCTACCCTGCACCTCTACACAGTGAAAGATTCCTTCATCGCTGCGAGATACCACGGTAAAGTTATCGCCTATTCCCGCCCCTATCGAAGCAGTATCTCCTCTGGCCTCAGCGCGTGCTACCTGTGAGGCAACAAATATCGCTGTAGTTTGTTGCGACACAATTAGTATTCCCGAGATTGCGAGGGCCAAAAGAGCCACCACAGCCGGCAAAATTAAGGCAAATTCAACGCTAACACTGCCGCTGTCTGCGGCAATAAAACTCTTACACCGACTAACAGCTCTCTTGACCACTCGCTCACTCATAGGTGTTTCCTTCGCATCGGTTACGGCGTTAACCCGCTGAGGCGAGCGCCTGCTGCACCAGGTTGGTGAGCATCTCTTGCACCGTGCCGCTGCGCATAATCACCACTAACAGCCCAGCGAAGGCCACCGCAGCCATAATCACAATCGCATATTCTGCCGTGACCGCACCACGGTCAGAAGCAATACCCGTTCTCTGGGCGTCACGTAGCATGCGAGCACGCTCAGTGAAATCACTCCCACGTTTAATAATGTGTTTCAGTTTGCGACCTTGCACACGTGCGGCAGTGCGGAAACTACGAATTTTTTCAATTAGGCGTTGCATGAAATTCCTTTCTATAGAGAGTTGAATTAGGCACGATTTATCAGCCAATACTCCACTGGCCCAGCATCGAAATAATCACGGGGACAACCCCCAAGAGCACAAAGGCCGGGAGCACGCAGAGTCCCATCGGTAAAAGCAGTTTTGCACCGAGCTGCTCTGCTGCAATCTCCAGCTGCTCCAGCGACTTTCTTCGCAAATCGGCAGCGTTTGCAAGTAAGATGCTGTTTGCCCCGGTGCATGTCAGCTCAGCAGTGACCAGCGCCCCAGCAACCGCGCCGTGCGGCGCAAACTGGTCAACACTAAGCCAGGTGGATCCGCTCTCGAGGATCGCATTAGCAACGCATTTTTGCGCTGCTTGCAGCGGCATGCCTCCCGCAAGCGCTAGCACCATAAGCTCACATTCAAAACCAACAAGGTTTTCCTTCGACAGAGTTGCGGTAATCATTCTGCGCAACCATCTCACCCCAACTAAAAGCAATGAAAATCCCGCCACTGCAAGCACAGCACCGATTGGAGTGAACATCACAGAAAGTGGCGCAAACCCTAAAAGCTCTCCAACCGCAATCGCAAGCACCGGCAGTAGTGCAATCAAAAACATTGAAGCTTGTGGGCCGGCCGCTAACAGTCTGCGCCGTTTTCGCAATTCAAGCAGTGCTGCAATGTTTGTGCTTAGGGATTCAAGCGCTAATGATCTCGGGGCGCCAGACTCAGTTGCGACGCTGTCTAAACATGCGTACAGAGCCTCAATTTCACGGGCTATCACCCGCCGAGTGGGCAGCTGAAAGGGCTGGGCTTCAGAGACTCTGGCAGAGAGCACCCCAGCGCGCAACATTAGATTCTGCTGTTGCAGTTTTCGCAGCGCGTGACGTAGCACTGTCTCATCACCGGTGATCAGCAATCGCGCTCTGTCAGCTTGCCGCTGCCAGACGCTCGCAAACACTGTGCTGACTTCACGCTTTACGCTCTCAAATTCTCGTATTACAGCACGCATACACGCACTCCCAACAGGCCAGCATCTGTTAGATAGGGCACGCCGAATTTAGAAACTCGGTGTTTACTCTGCACACGCTCCAAATGCACAATTAGATCAATCGCTGACACAAACTGTCTGGCAATCGCTGTTGGAGCCAAGCCAGCTAATGCCCCTAATGCCTCAACGCGAGCGGGCACATCATCCACAGTTGAGGCGTGCAGGGTGCCCGCCCCGCCGTCATGCCCGGTGTTCAACGCTGAGAGCAGAGTCGCTATCTCAGGCCCTCTGCACTCGCCTAGCACGAGACGATCAGGCCGCATCCGCAGAGCATTCTGCAGCAGCACTTCTAGCGTTATTTCACCAACCATCTCGCTGTTGGCAACCCGTGTTTCAAGACTGATATGGTGTGCGTGACCGGGGCGAAGCTCGGCAACGTCCTCAATCGTAATAATGCGCTCTGATTCTGGCACCTGCTGCAGCAGCGCAGCGAGTAGAGTAGTTTTTCCGCTGCCGGTGCCGCCAACGATCAAAACATTTTCACGGCATCTAATAGCCTCTGCAAGGCGGGCATGCCCGGCAGCAGTCAGGGAACCAGCGGCAACAAGGTTTTCCAAGGTGAGTGTGGTTTTGCTAGGCACTCGAATGGATAAGCAGTGGCCAGAAGCTGCAACAGGGCTGAGCGCTGCGTGCACGCGGATACCATTGCCCAAATGTGCATCCTGTAACGGTCGCAACTCATCAAGCTGCCGACCACCAGCCGCAAGTAACGCCACAGCCTGCGCCCGCAACTGCGCAGCCCCAATTTTAGGTGCTTGAATGCGCCTAAGCCCGCTCCCCGCATCAACCCAAACGCTGCAGCTATCAGCGCTCTCAGCCCGCACGAGGATATCGCGCACGCCGGGCTCCTCTGTGAGCGGCAGTAGCCAGCCAAGCGCACGCTGCGTTGCAACAGAAAGCGTGCTGGTGCGTGGCTGCTCCTGAAGGATCGAATCAAACGACATGCTTCAAGTGAAGCGCGCATATTTGTCAGACCCGCAAACAAAAAAATATTTGTGGATAAACCGTATAAATATCTGTTACCCACAAGCTGTTACAAACTAAGCCCCCGCAACAGCAGCTGAAATTACAACGGCGACTGCAACGGGGGCGGAAGTTACGGTGCGCGGGAGTTTAATCCTCTACCTCAAAGACAAACTCAATTTCAACAGGCGCATCGAGCGGCAGCACCGTCAGACCGACTGCAGAGCGCACATGGATTCCGGCATCACCGAAAATCTTGCCCAGCAGGAGCGAAGCGCCGTTGGCCACTCCGGCCTGGCCGGTAAAGTTCGGATCAGATGCGACAAAGCAGGTCACCTTTACGACGCGAACAATCTTATCTAGGTCACCAAGCACCCCGCGCGCAGCAGCGATACCGTTAAGGGCGCAAATTTCAGCAAGTTCAGCGGCGCGCTCAGGAGAGACGAAACCTGCGCCCTCGCCAACCTTTCCGGTTTCCGGCAATTGACCCGCTATGCTCGGCAGTTGCCCGCTGGTGTAAACAAAATTTCCGACACGGGTCGCTGGCACATAAGCAGCAACCGGTGCCGGCACCTCAGGCACTTCATAACCGAGTTCCTTAATTCGAGTTTCAATCGTCGCCATATTAGTTGGCCTTTCTCTTCAAGTACGCTACATTTCCGCCAGCAGGACCGGTAATAATTTGCACCAGTTCCCATCCCTGGGCTCCCCAGTTATTCAAAATTTGTGCTTCGTTATGTAATAGCAACGGAGTGACAAAATACTCCCATTTTGGCGCCACTTCTGACGTATTTTCTGCTTCGCTCACGAAATAGTTCTCCGTTCTGTCTGCATCGCGCGCACCGGTTTTCAGTTACGCGGACTAGAGTTATATTCTATGACCGACCAGTCTTCAAATTCTCAGCGTTTAAAGACCCGTAAATTCGCCCGGCGGACACCCGGTGGCATGTTGGGCGGGCTGCTCGGCGCAGGCGCGCTGAGCGTTATTGCGGGTCTTCTAATCACCGTTGCTGTGACTCCCGCGCTCGCATTAACCGGCGCCACAACAAGCTCCGTTATTAGTTTTTTTGAGAATCTGCCATCGCACATCGATCCGGGTAGACTCTCACAACCATCACACATCTACGCAAAAGACAAAGACGGCAACAACGTGCTGCTCGCACGTTTTTATGCCCAAAATCGCCAGATGGTCGGCTGGGATCAAATTAGTGACAACGTTAAAAACGCCGCTGTTGCAGAAGAGGACCCGCGTTTTTATCACCACGGCGGGGTTGATATTATCGCGGCTGCGCGTGCTGTCGTACAAAATGTCACAAGCTCCAATGATTCTGGTGCTTCAACAATTTCGATGCAGTACGTCCGCAATATCCTGATTCAGGAAGCTGAGATGCTCCCGAACAAGGAAGAACGCGAAAAGGCATACTACAACGCAACCCGCCAGGATCTAGACCGCAAATTGAAAGAGATGCGGCTGGCTATCTCACTCGAGAAAAAATATTCTAAGCAGGATATTCTGCTCGGTTACCTAAACATTGCCAACTACGGTGGTCAAACCTACGGTATCGAAGCAGCTGCCCGCGCCTACTACTCGAAATCAGCTGCGGATCTAACTGTTCCAGAGGCAGCAAGCCTGATCGCGATTGTAAACTCTCCGTCAGCGCTGAGTCTAGCGAACCCCGATAATCACGAGCGCAACAAAGAACGTCGCAATAAAATCATTAACTCAATGCTGCGTGAAGGGATGATCACGAAAGAAGAGCACGCGCAATACATCGAGACTCCAATCGAAGTGAATCTCTCTGTTCCTGAAAGTGGCTGTGTGATGGCAGAAAGCCGGGGTCTCGGCACTTTCTGTGACTACGTCACCCGCTACATTCAGAATGACAAAAAGTTTGGCGAAAACGTTGAAGAGCGCTGGTTCCGTTTCCAAAACGGTGGATTCAACATCTTCACCACAATCAATCTCGACCTGCAGCAAGCAGCATTAGAGGCAATGCGCAATAATGCGCCAGCAAGCGCTCCGGGCATCGACTACGGTAGCGCAGCTGTAACTCTTGACAACGACACGGGTAAGGTTCTGGCGATGGTGCAGAACAAGACGTTTACCCAGGATCCTGAACTCGAAGAAAACCCTGATTACACGAGTATCAACTTCAACACTGATTACGAATATGGAGGATCCTCCGGCTTCCAGTACGGTTCGGTCGTAAAGGCGTTTACCTTCGCCGAATGGATCCGCAACGGCCATTCAATGCATGAGCGCGTGAACATGGCTGGTGGTCGCACCGAACGCGAGCAGGACTTCCGCGCAAGCTGTGTAGATGGCGGAGTTTATGGATACGGCACCTTCAAATTCCAGAACGACAACAACCGCGGTAACTCATACGGCACGCCTCTAATTGCGCTTGATCAGTCACTTAACGGTGGTTTTGTGTCGATGACCAAACAGATGGACCTGTGCGGCATCTACGATCTCGCAGAGAGCATGGGTATGCACCGCGCGATTGAGAACCCAAACCCAGAGCAGCCAAACTATGGCACTCGCAATCTTGCTCGTGTGCCATCGGGTGTTTACAACGGCAATGACGAAGTAGCGCCTATCACCGTTGCTGCCGCTTACGCTGGCTTTGCAAACGGTGGTGTTGTCTGCACGCCAGTGCCAATTGAGGCAATCACAGACTCTGAAGATGCGGCTGTTGACTTCACGCAAAGCTCTTGCCGTCAGTCCATCTCACCTGATGTTGCAAACACCACCCTCTACGGCCTAGAGCACTATATGACTAACGGCCTGGGTCGCCCTGCCCTCTCACCGACCGGAATACCACGCTTCGGTAAAACAGGCACCACCGATAACTACAAAGACGACTGGTGGGTAGGCGGCAACAGCAATGTAACCACAGCTGTTTGGAGCGGTAACGTACGCGGAGACGTCAGCCTCTTTGAGGCCGGCCTCTACCGCATCACAACAAATATCTTTGCGGGTATTACAAACAGTGCTGACGCAATATGGGGTGGCGATCGCTTCCCCGGCCCAAGTGATGCAAGCGTGCGCCAAATAACTGAAGAAGTGCCGAACGTAGACGGACGAAGTGTAGACGAGGCACGCAGGGTGCTCACCGCTGCGGGCTTCCAGGTCTCTGTAGCTCCTGAAGAGGATTCAGAAGTTCCGGAGGGAAACATCGTGCGCACCGCACCAGCTGGCGGCACGCAGGCTCCTTCCGGATCGCTGATCACTCTCTACCCTTCCAGCGGTAAAGTGAAGCTGCCAACCATTCCTGGTGGCTTGATCGACGGCACCGCACAAAACGCGGCTAACGTCCTAGACGCTGCCGGATACAACGATGTCTTTATGCAGTGCAAGACAGATGCTTCTCCGAATCCCGAAAAAACGGTTGTATCTGTGTCACCTGCAGAAGGCTCTGAAGCAACCACCCGTAGCAGGGTAGTTCTAACCCTCGACTGCTAGCACCAAACATATGAATAAATCGCTAAACAGTTTTACAAAAACAGTGCTTGCAGCCGGTATAACCGGCGCGGCTGCCGCAACCTGGGCAACCGTAATTGAACGCAACCTTTTTGCTGTGCGGCAAAAAGAGGTAGCTGTATTGCCATCCGGTGCAGCACCACTGCGGGTAGCGCATATCTCTGATCTGCACCTTGCGCCGTGGCAGGATCGCAAAATCGACTGGCTGCGCCAGCAGGCTAGCTTGCAGCCGGATATTGTTGTGCTAACCGGAGATCTAACCGGCCACAAAGAATCAATTGAGGCCGTCCGCTACGCTCTAAAACCCCTTATTGAAGCCGCAGAAACCACAGTTTTTGTGCACGGCTCAAATGACTACTACGGCCCAGTTTTTAAGAACCCGCTGAAGTATCTGAAACCCCACACAGCTAAAAAAACCAAAAAACAGCCAGACATTGACAACGACCGTCTGACTGCGATGCTTGAAGATCTCGGTGCGCTGAACCTAAACAACCGATCCGCACGCTCACATGTGGGAGAGCACGAAATCGAGTGGCTGGGTCTTGGTGATCCGCATATAAAACTTGACGATACTGCAGCTCTAGAGGCGAATCTGAAAGAAAACGAGATATCGCACCAGCGTGGTTCTGCGCTGCGTTTCGGTGTTGTGCACGCCCCATACGCGAACTCACTGAATGAGCTTACAGATCGTGGCGCACAGCTAATTTTTGCAGGACACACCCACGGCGGTCAGCTGCGCATTCCAGGGTTTGGAGCGCTGACCTCAAACAGCGATCTGCCGAACGCGCAAGCACGCGGGTTGAGCGTCTGGTATACCGCGCAAAACGCGGCATTTCTTAACGTTTCTGCGGGGCTGGGAACAGCGATCACGGCCCCGGCAAGATTTGCTTGCCGGCCCGAGATCTCACTGCTTACACTCGTTTAAGCTGCAGTCAGCTTCTGCTGTGCAACAAGCTCAGCGATCTGCACCGCATTTAAGGCAGCTCCCTTGCGCAGGTTGTCATTCGCAATAAAGAGCACCAGACCGCGGTCGCCGTCTACGCTCTGATCCTTGCGAATACGCCCAACCAGGCTCGGGTTAATACCCGCCGCAGCGCGTGGGGTTGGCACGTCGCGCAGCTCAACTCCTGGCGCAGCAGCGAGAAGTTCACTCGCCTCTTCACAGGTTATATCGTTTGTAAACTCTGCGTGAATCACCAGGGAATGCCCGGAAAATACCGGTACGCGCACGCATGTGCCGGCTACCAGCAAATCTGGAATTTCTAGAATTTTTCGACTCTCGTTGCGAAGCTTCTGCTCTTCATCAGTTTCACCCGTGCCGTCATCGACAAGGTTGCCCGCAATCGGCACAGCATTCGCGGCGATTGGAGCAACGTAAACCGCTGGCGTTGGAGTAGCGTCAGTGTGTCCATCGTAAACAAGGTCGGTCGCGATCCCTGATTCAATCAGTGCTGCGGTCTGCCCGTATAATTCCTGCACACCGGCAAGCCCTGATCCGCTCACTGCCTGATATGTTGCAACCCGCAGTCGTTCAAGCCCAGCTTTTTTATGCAGCGGGCGCAGCACAGGCATCGCAGCCATTGTGGTGCAGTTTGGGTTTGCGATAATGCCCTTCTTGGCCTCTGCGATTGCGTGAGGGTTCACCTCGCTGACAACCAACGGCACTTCGGGATCAAGGCGCCAGGCACTTGAGTTGTCAATCACTGTGGCGCCAGCTGCTGCAAACTTCGGAGCGTACTCTTTTGAAGCTGCGCCGCCAGCTGAAAACAGTGCGATATCTATGCCCGAAAAGTCGGCTGTTGCGATATCTTCTACGACAATTGGTGAGCCCTTAAATTCGATCTCTGAGCCAGCCGAGCGGGCGCTTGAAAACAACCGCACAGATCCCAGCGGGATATCGCTCTTGGCTAACAGATCTCGCATCACGCCGCCAACCTGACCGGTTGCGCCAACAACAGCGACTGAGAGATTTGCTGACATTTTCTTACCCTTCAAAAACTTTTAGCGGCCGGTGCCTGCGTAAACGGTAGCTTCTTCTTCGGCATCTAGACCGAACGCTGTGTGCAAAACACGCTGCGCTTCCTCGAGCATGTCGGCACGCGTTACAACCGAAATACGGATTTCTGAGGTGGAAATCATCTCGATGTTAATACCCGCTTCGTAGAGTGCCTTGAACAGTTTTGCAGAAACACCCGAATTTGTGCGCATACCAGCGCCCACGAGTGCGATCTTCGCGATCTGATCGTCATACTGCAGTGCTTCAAAACCGAGCGTTTCCTGCTCTGCCTGCAGTGCGTTAACAACTGTGCGCCCCTGCTCTACTGGCACAGTAAAGCTGATATCCGTGCGCGGCACCTCAGCGGCGTGTGAAACATTTTGCACGATCATATCAACGTTGGCGTTAGTCTTAGCGACGATTGTAAAGATCTGTGCGGCCAGTCCCGGTGCATCGGGAACACCGACGACGGTAATTTTTGCGTCATTTTTTTCAGCTGCGACACCGGCGATAATTGGCTCTTCCATGGTGATTCCTTCCGGGATACCCTGCTCTGGGTCGTAAACAAAAGTGCCTTGGTGGCCTGCGAATGATGATCGGACGTGCAAGGTCACACCGTGCCGGCGCGCGAACTCCACAGCACGCAAGTGGAGCACCTTCGCACCCGCTGCGGCAAGCTCAAGCATTTCTTCGCTGGTTATTGCATCAAGTTTGCGCGCCAGTGGCACAACGCGTGGATCCGCTGTAAACACACCGTCAACATCGGTGTAAATTTCACAAACGTCTGCTTTTAGAGCAGCAGCCAAAGCAACCGCGGTTGTGTCTGATCCGCCCCGCCCGAGGGTGGTGACATCGCCGGTGCCCTGATTAAACCCTTGGAAGCCCGCAACAATCGCAATCGCACCCTGCTCGAGCGCCTTCTGCACTCTGCCTGGGGTGACGCTAACGATCTTTGCCGCCCCGTATTTTCCGTCGGTCAGCATGCCAGCCTGGCTGCCGGTAAATGATACTGCGTTTAAGCCCTGCGCCTTAATCGCCATCGCCAACAGCGCCATGGAGATGCGTTCTCCGGCGGTGAGCAGCATATCGAGCTCGCGCGGATCTTGTATCGGCGTCACCTCATTGGCTAAATCGAGTAGCTCGTCGGTTGTGTCCCCCATCGCACTCACCGCGACAACCACATCATTGCCAGCGCGTCGAGTGTCTACAATGCGTTTAGCGACACGCTTAATGCTCTCGGCGTCAGCAACTGACGAACCACCGAACTTCTGCACAACAAGTGCCACTGCAACTCCTTGCTAGCGAGTATGAGGACTAACTTACTCAGTTTATCTGTATTTACTGTGTATTGTTAGGACAGTTTTGTGCGCCCCTCAAATGCGCGCCCGAGCGTTACTTCATCGGCAAACTCAAGGTCTCCGCCGACTGGCAGACCGGATGCGAGACGTGACACAGGTATCTGCATTGAGTTCAGCATCCGCGAGAGATAGGCGGCAGTAGCTTCCCCCTCAAGGTTCGGGTCGGTGGCAATAATAACTTCCTGCACTTCTCCGCTTGCGAGTCGCTGCATCAGTTCTGCGATGCTCAAATCGTCCGGGCCGATACCGTCGATCGGGCTGATAGCACCACCCAACACGTGATAGCGACCGCGGAACTGCCGCGTGCGCTCAATCGCCACAACGTCTTTCGGCTCTTCCACAACGCAGATTAGGGTTGGATCGCGGCGTTCATCGAGACAAATACTGCACACTTCCGCCTCGGTGACGTTTTTGCAAACACGGCAAAACTTGACCTTATCCCGCACTTGCGCAAGCAACTCACCAAGCCGTTTGGGATTGTAGCTTTCTGTTTGCACAACGTGGAAGGTTATGCGCTGCGCAGATTTTGGCCCGATACCGGGCAACTTACCGAATTCATCAATAAGTTCTTGAATAATGCCGTCATACATAAATTGGTTTCACCTTCACGCGGGGGTTAGTCGAGCACTGTCGGGTTCAGGATCTGACGCACAACAGCTTCACCGTACCGCTCGATATCTGGGAGAGCGTTGGCCTTCTCTGTCGTGTCGTCAGATTCGTTCTCAGTCACTACTCGCTGCTGGGTCTGCTCGTGCTGCGCCTGCTCTTGCTGTGCTGGTTGGGGCTGTATCGCGGGTGAGCGGTCAGTGGCGGGTGGTTGAGGTGCAGCTATCTGCTCAGCGGGATCAGCAGACTCAGCGGGCTCTGCCTGTATCTTGCCAGCATTAGCTGAGGGCGCGTTAAGCGCTGCTTTAACCAATGCTTCTGCGGTAACCAAATTACCCGCGGGAGAAGGCTCCTCAGGCTCGGAGCTGTCACGAATACCCGGAATCGGTGGCGCTGGATGATCTGCAGCAATCGGCTGCGGAACAAAACCAACCGTAAACCCCAGAGCACCCTCAAGAATGTCTCGCACCGCTGTTGCAGCCGTGCTCCTAAAGGTTTGCAGATCGTGGGGGCTACGAAAACCGACGGTAAATTTCTCCTCTTTGAGGCGCAGTGGCACCGCAAGATTTGCGGCACGAAAAACGGTTTCATCCCCCACTGCTAGTTCTTCAAGCACTTCGCCCCAGACCGCATAGAGTGCGTCGCCTTCAAGGTCTGCGCCGGCTGTCTCGGGTTGTGCTGTTGCGGTATCACGCAAAAACTCAGTTGAGGGTGGGGCCTGTTCAATTCGCTGCATCTGAGCTTTGAGATTTGCGCGCACATCTGCGGCATTCTCTGACGATACCGCTGCTGTTTGGGCTTCGGGAGCAAGCTCTGCAGTGCGGCCCGGCTCGCTCTCTGCCAAGAAAGCGCGGGTAGCGGCGAGCGCATTAAGGCTCTCTCCTGCGGATGACGCACCAGAGTGTGGCGTCGCCTGCTTTTCCTGCTGCGGAGGCTGTGCAGCAGGAAAAGGTGTGCCGGTTTGGAGGGGCGCAGTCGCTGCTGCTGCCTGCGTATCTTGTCGCGCAGCAGTGCCTGCGGGAATGCTAGCGCTACCGGCGGGAAGAGCCCCGGTTGCCCCGCCGGATGGCACCGCGAGCGCGCGCGCAATTAACAGCTCAAGCTGCAGTCGCGGCGCGGTTGCGCCACCCATACTGTCAAGGCCCGCACTCACCGTATCAGCAATGTTAGAGAGCTCCGCTGGCGCAAAAGCCTGCGCCTGCGTGAACATGGCGGTGAGTGTGTCTTGCGACTCGCCTCGAAACACACTGTCTGCGCCCTCCACACTCGTTGCGGCGATGACAATAAGGTCGCGCATCCGGTTGAGCAGATCTTCGGTGAAGCGGCGCGGATCTTGCCCGGTTTGAATAACCCGCTCGATCACCTTGAATGCGGCTGCCGCATCGCGCGCTGCGAGCGCTGAAACTGTTTCATTAATCAACTCTGCGCTCGTGTAGCCGAGCAGCGCTGTTGCACGCTGCACAGAAACCGTATCACCGTCACTACCGGCGATTAACTGATCGAGAATTGAGAGGGTATCGCGCGCAGATCCGCCGCCTGCACGAACTAATAGCGAAAGCACTCCGGGCTCTAAATTTACGCCCTCAGCCTGGCATATTTGTTCCACATAATCACCGAGTGTGCCCGGCGCGATAAGCCGAAACGGATAGTGGTGCGTGCGTGAGCGGATCGTCCCCAAAACCTTTTCAGGTTCGGTGGTTGCAAAAATAAACTTTAAATACTCTGGTGGCTCTTCCACGATTTTTAGCAGTGCGTTAAAGCCCGCTGATGTCACCATGTGAGCTTCATCGATGATGAATATTTTGTAGCGGTCGCGTGCTGGCGCATAGGTTGCACGCTCACGCAAATCGCGGGCGTCATCAACACCACCGTGGCTTGCAGCGTCTATCTCAACTACGTCAATCGAGCCGCCCCCGGTGCGGCTGAGCTCAACACAGCTCTGACACTTACCGCACGGCATATCTGTCGGCCCCTCAGCGCAGTTCAAGCAGCGCGCTAACACTCTGGCTGAAGTTGTTTTACCGCACCCGCGCGGCCCGCTAAAGAGGTAGGCGTGACCCACTTTACCGTTACGTAAAGCCGCCATCAGCGGCTCCGTAACATGCTGTTGCCCGATCATCTCAGCGAAATTTTCGGGACGGTAGCGTCGGTATAGTGCGGTAGCCATGTCATCTATCGTACCGGCCGCAACTGTGACTTTCTAAGGCCGGAAGGAAGCTGTTAACAGGCAAATTTACGATGATTTTTAATGACACCTCGGCTACCCTTAAAGCGTGACCGCACGAATTTATCTCACCGCTGTTGATGGCAGATCAGGAAAAAGCGCTGTTGCACTCGGAGTTGTCTATTCTCTGCTGAAACAAACACCGCGGGTGGGTATTTTCCGTCCGCTGATCCGCTCTGGCGAAACTAAGGATCGGGTGTTACAGCTGCTCATCGCTGCCGCGCACAGCGATTTGAGCTATGAGGAGAGCATCGGCGTCACCTACGAAGCAGCACACAATGACCCTGAGCAAGCGCTGTCGGAAATCGTCTCACGCTATAAGAAACTTGAGTCGAAGTGTGACGCGGTCGTAATTGTTGGATCCGACTATACAGATATTCCCGCTCCGACGGAGTTTGCTTTCAACGCAAAAATTGCTGCAAATCTGGACGCTCCGGTGCTGCTGGTTATCGGAGGGCGCGATGCAAGCGGTCTAGAAACCCTTGGGCAGCTACCGGCGCGCACCCCACGCGAGCTGGCTTCAACCGTGGATTCCGCGTTAACGCAACTAAAAGAGGCGCACGCCCGCCATATTGCGACAGTTATTAACCGGGCAGACGCTAATACCTTAGACGAGATCATCAGCACGGTTCAAAAAGAGGTGCCGAATTCTCCTGTGTGGGCAATCCCCGAAAACGAACTGCTTGTTGCTCCAAGTGTTGCAACAGTGCTCAATTCGATTGGTGGCACTCTGGTGCGCGGCGACGCAGAGCTGCTTGACCGAGAAATTCGCGGCATTGTTATCGCCGGTATGCACATGGAGCACGTGCTCGGGCGTCTCACAGAGGGCGCCGTCATCGTTGTGCCGGCAGATCGCAGTGAAACCCTCTTAGCGGTAGTTATGGCGCACGAAGCAACCACTTTCCCCACGATCGCTGCTGTGGTTATGAACGGTGATTTTCCGCTTGTGCCCGATGTTGAACGGCTCCTCGACGGCATCAAATCAAGCCTGCCGATTATCCGTGTAAACAGCGGCACCTTCGATACAGTGCAGGCTATCGTCCGCGCTCGAGGTCTTCTCTCAGAGACCGCACAGCGTAAATTCGACACGGTTTATGAGCTGTTCACCTCACACGTTGACGTTGACGAGCTGCAGCGTTTGCTGGCGGTGGATACTTCAAACGTCCGCACCCCGCTGATGTTTGCCTACGACCTATTTGAGCGGGCGTCTGCGACGAGCAGCCACATAGTGCTTCCTGAGGGCAACGATGACCGGGTGCTGCGCGCAGCGAGCACTGCGCTGTCTCGCGGCATTGCGCAGCTCACAATTCTTGGTGATGAAACCGAGGTGCGTCGGCGTGCTGGAGAGCTCGGTCTAGACCTGTCTAAGGTGGCGATCATCAACCCCGAAAATAGTGACCTAGTTGAAGAGTTTGCTGCTGAATACGCTCGTCTGCGTGCGCACAAAGGCGTCACGCTAGAAACCGCCCGCGAGCGCGTCACCGATGTCAGCTACTTCGGCACGATGATGGTGCATATGGGTTTGGCAGACGGAATGGTCTCTGGCGCTGCGCACACAACCGCCCACACAATTAAACCAAGCTTCGAAATTATTAAAACAAAACCGGGCACCTCTGTTGTTTCGAGCGTTTTCTTCATGGCCCTTGCAGATCGGGTGTTGGTTTACGGGGACTGTGCGGTTAACCCCGATCCGACTGCTGCACAACTTGCTGATATTGCAATCTCGTCTGCAGACACAGCCGCACAGTTTGGAGTTGAGCCGCGTATCGCGATGCTCTCCTACTCAACCGGCGAGTCGGGTTATGGAGCTGATGTTGATAAAGTGCGGGCGGCCACCAAGCTAGCTAAGGAACGCCGCCCAGACCTGCTTATCGAAGGACCGATCCAATACGATGCGGCTAGCGATCCCGCAACCGGCGCAGCAAAACTGCCAGGGTCTGAGGTTGCGGGGCGAGCAACTGTGTTTATTTTTCCTGATCTCAACACCGGTAACAACACCTATAAAGCGGTGCAACGCTCGGCTGCTGCAATCGCAGTCGGCCCGGTTTTGCAAGGGTTAAACAAGCCGGTTAATGATCTGTCTCGTGGTGCAACCACTGTCGATATTGTGAACACTATCGCGATTACCGCGGTGCAGGCGGGATTAGCTACAACCGGTAATGGGGAGACGGAATGAGCACGGTTCTTGTCGTCAATAGCGGCTCTTCCTCACTCAAGTATCAGCTAATCGATGCCACCACTGAAACACGCATCGCAAGCGGTCTAATAGAGCGGATCGGTGAGCCTACAGCCTCTCTCAATCACAGGGCTGGGGCGCAAACCTACAACAGCACTCTCCCCATTGCGGATCACGAACAGGCATTCGCCGCGATGAGCGAGGCATTCGATGCGACCGGCGCCCCGCTGGGTGATCTCGAGCTAACGGTCGTGGGGCACCGTGTAGTGCAGGGTGGCGCAGAGTTTATCGCGCCAACGCTAATCGATGATCGGGTTGCTGCACGTATTTTAGCGCTCGCACCACTTGCACCACTGCACAATCCCGGCCAGCACGCGGGCATACAGGCGGCACGCGCACTGTTTCCGAACACTCCGCACGTTGCGGTGTTTGATACCGCATTTCATCAGAGTATGCCTCAAGATGCATACAGCTACGCGATTGATGCGGAAATTAGTGAAAAATACAGTGTGCGCCGATACGGTTTTCATGGCACAAGTCACCAGTTTGTGTCGCAGGCGGCAGCTGATTTTCTGAAACGGCCGCTTGCTGACCTAAACCAAATTGTGCTGCACCTCGGCAACGGCGCTAGTGTCTGCGCAGTAAAAGGCGGCAAATCTGTCAACACCTCGATGGGAATGACGCCGCTTGAAGGGCTTGTTATGGGGTCACGCTCCGGTGACCTCGATCCCTCAATAATTTTTTATCTCAATCGAGTAGCTGGGTTCAGCGTCGATGAAATTGACAATATTCTTAATAAACGCAGTGGTCTGTTGGGCATGACAGGTGATGCTGACATGCGTGATGTCACTAGGCGCGCAGCTGCCGGAGATGAAGCAGCAAATTTGGCGCTTAATGTCTATGCCCGCCGGGTCCGCAAATATATAGGCGCCTATATGCTTGATCTTGGTCGCTTGGATACGCTCGTATTCACCGCTGGCGTTGGAGAAAATGCAAGCCTGCCACGCGAGCTGATTTGCGCCGGGTTAGAAAACTTTGGGTTAAAGCTGGATCCTGAATTAAACGCTGCTCCTAATACTGGCGCGCGGCGTATCAGCGCTGCTGATTCTCAGGTTGAAATTTTAGTAATCCCCACCGATGAAGAGCTCGCAATCGCTAGGCAGGCATTCACCCTGGCAGGTTCATCTGTGAGTCTCGAAAACCTATAAACGGCGGTGCTCTAGAAAGAGCTCCACAGAAACAAAACGGCCCTCGCACACCCGTCAGAGCTCAGGTACCCTTGCTGCATTTCTGCCCTGGGGGAGTTAACCAAGATAACGTCGCACGAGGAGCCGGTATTTAGTCTACCCGAAACAATACAAAACGCCCCGGGCAACACACAGGAAACCCGGGGCGTCGTTAGTTACGCGACGAGCGCGTGACTAACACAGAACTTAAGCAAGCTTAACGGTAGCACCAGCTTCTTCGAGCTTGGTCTTTGCTTCCTCAGCTGCTTCCTTCTTAACACCTTCGAGAACAGTTGCTGGAGCTGACTCTACGAGTGCCTTTGCCTCACCGAGGCCGAGGCTGGTGAGCTCACGCACAACCTTAATAACTGGAACCTTTGAGCCGCCGTCTGACTCGAGTACAACGTCAAACTCGGTCTTCTCTTCAGCTGCAGGAGCGTCGCCACCTGCAGCAGGTGCAGCAGCAACTGCTACTGGAGCTGCAGCTGAAACCTCGAAGGTCTCTTCGAATGCTTTTACGAACTCTGAGAGCTCGATGAGGGTGAGCTCCTTGAACTGCTCAATAAGCTCTTCGGTTGAAAGCTTAGCCATTTTATTTCTCCTTGAATTTATCGCTCACTACTGTGAACATTGTCGCCCGTGCGTTACGAGCAATTTAGTTTTTTGGTAAACCGATCTCGGTTTGTTATGCCTCTTGCTTGTCGCGCAACGCACCTGCGGCACGGGCAAACCCGGCCATTGGGGCGTTGAACAGAACAGCTGCGCTGGACAGAGATGCCTTCATTGCGCCGGCTGCCTTTGCAAGCAGCACCTCGCGGCTCTCGAGATCAGCGAGCTTGTTCACCTCAGCAGCGTCAAGAGCGTTGCCATCAAAGATGCCGCCCTTAATTACGAGCTGAGGGTGTGCCTTAGCGAAGTCACGCAGGCCTTTTGCCACATTTACGGTGTCACCGGTAACGAAAGCAACAGCGGTTGGGCCGCTCAGCAGATCGTCGAGTTCGGTGATGCCCGCATTGTTTGCGGCAATCTTGACCAGTGTGTTCTTCGCCACGGCGTACGACGCGTCTGCACGAAATGAGTTGCGCAACTCGCGCATCTCACCAACAGTCAGACCGCGGTACTCGGTCAGCAAGACGGCGTTTGACTCTTCAAACTTCTTCTGAAGATCAACAACCGCAGCATCCTTCGTCGCCATGGCGCTCCCTAACTTTTCTAGACCCGGCAGCGGTTGCTGTCGGGGGCCGCACACCTTGCTTTCCCAGTAAAACTAAAAAAGCTCCGTGCGCACGCACAGAGCAGACTCTCAAGGAGTAAAAACTCGTACCTGCGCAGGTCGGCTCTCTTTCGAGGCCCGTTACGAGAGAATATTCTCTTACCGGCGGTCTTTGGCCAGATATCTAATATACCTGATGTGTGCGGATCCGCGCAAGCAGGCGATCCCGAAATCCATCACCCGCGGGGCTTAAGGTTTGATCATGTAGCCCGCACCGCGCACAGTATGGATCATTTTATCGCCGAGCACATCTATCTTCTTCCGCAGATAGGAGATATAAAGCTCAACCACAGTGTCTTTGCCCTGATAGTCATAGGACCACACGCGGTCAAGAATTTGCGCCTTTGAGAGCACCCGCCCCGGGTTGCTCATCAGGTAGCGCAAAAGGTCAAACTCTGTTGATGTGAGCTCGATATTCGTCCCGCCGCGCGAAACTTCATAGCTGTCTTCGTTGAGGCTGAGATTCCCGACACGTAAAATAGCGTCCGGTTCTTGTGGGGCTGCAAGCTGTGAGCGTCGCACAAGGCCGCGCAGCCGCGCTATCAGTTCTTCTAGGCTGAACGGCTTCACAACGTAATCATCACCACCGGCCGTCAGCCCCTGCACCCGATCCTCAACAGAGTCTTTCGCGGTGAGAAAGAGCACGGGCACCAAGTATCCTTCGCTGCGGATTTTTGAGAGCACGCCCAAACCGTCTATTTCTGGCATCATAATATCCAGCACCAGCACATCAGGGTCAAAGGTGCGCACCTTTTCTATCGCGACAGCGCCATTCTCGGCGAGCTCAACCTCCCATCCGCCGTAGCGGAGGGCCATCGCCACCAGTGAGCGAATTGATTCTTCATCGTCTACCACGAGTGCGCGCAGTGCGGCACCGCCTGAGCGAGTAAGTTGTGGGGCCATAGACTCCATTATTTACAATATTCCTATGAATTATCTATGACCGACCTGCGGTCAGCCTGCGCATCCCCCAAAATACGAAACTCCGCCACGCCCAGAGTGCAAAGGCACAGCCACTGGCAGAATATTTGAGTGAGTTTTCTAGAGCGTTTAGTTACTGACGGCAGCAATCATGCCGAGTGGCTACAGGCGCGGTATGCCGGTATCACCGCAAGTGATGTTGCAAAGCTCGCTAGCCGCACCTCTATCGAATCTACCGCTCGCAATAAACTTCTTAAAGGTGTCTCCGGTGGTGGGTTTGGGAACGCCTACACCCAACACGGCATAGAGCGCGAACCAGTCATCGCCGCCTGGGTTGAAACCAATTTCGGTATTCATCCGAGCCAGGCGTTGTATCATGCTCCCAACAATCGTCGTCACCTGGCGACACCCGACGGGATTCGTGAGCATAACGGCATTATCGAGCTGTCAGAGATTAAAACAACAAATAAGCCGTTTAAAGGCGTGCCCCGCAACTATCTGCGGCAGATTTACTGGCAGCAGCACGTGCTCGAAGCCGAACGCACGCTCTTTGTGTGGGAGCAGCACAGTAACTTCATTCCGGTCTCAGATCATCCGCAATGGATGTGGGTTGAGCGCAATGAGCGCGCCATCAAAGATCTTGTGCAGCTGGCGGATGAGTTGATCGAGCGTCTCCACGAACTCGCTGACGAACAGCGCAGATAGAGCTGTGACAGCACGATAGCCACAGCTACGCGCACTCCGGCTAAGTCACCGCACGCAGGCTAGCTGCGACGCCTGGCAACAAAACTGCTGCCAGCACCCGCCTGCGGCACACTCGGCTGCGGCACACCGCCGGCATAATACCCCGTCTTGGTGCGAGCCTGCGCGTTATAGTGCTTCTCGATCTGTTCTTGTAAAACCTCAGAGATGGCTGCGATACCGGGCACATTAATAAGACGCATTGCATCCGAATCGGTTACTGTTAGGTCGATATCACCGGCGCCAACGAGGCGCTGCAGCGGGCGCCGCCGTGATGCCACAGTGCGCACCTGCACAATACTGATTTCTTCACGTGTGCGCGTAAAGACACCGCCGCGCACAATAACGCGTCTGGTGGTGATGGTTGTGCGCCCCGCAAACCACTTAAAAAATGGCACGACAAACCCAACGATTAAAAGCAGTGCTATTCCGCTGGCAACCAACAAATTAGCCCAGGCAGCAGCAAATTTTCCGATAAAAGCCCCGGCCAGCACCGCACAAATCAACAGCACTAAGAGCGGGCCGGCTAGCACCGCACCGTGACGGCGAAAACGCACGATAATGCGCTCCGGCTCGTCAATATACTCTGTTGATTCATAAGCCATAGCCCTCCTAGTCTAAACGCAAATGCTCAACATCCGCAGATGCGACAGCTACTGTGCGGCCGCGCTCATCACGCACTAGCAGCTCTCCAGCTGCTCCGAGACCGACTGCATACCCACTCAGGGTTTTACCGCCCGGCAGCAGTGCTCGCACCCGGCGTTTTACTGAGGCGAGGTTTTGAGCGATCCGCCGTTGAAATGTTTGCGGATCGGCACCGGCCAATTCGATGCCTGAGAGCAGCTCTGCAACATAACGCTGCAGCAGCTCATCAGCCAGTGCATGGCCCTCTGGAGTCTCAAAACTCGTCGCAGAGAGTGGATTTTTGCCGAGCGCCTCAAGCGCAGTTTTTATACTGACACCGCCTTCAGCAGTCTGCGCTGGTGCGGTAAAAACGTTAACACCGGCGCCAAAAATTATTCCTCCGTTGCCGGTTGTTTCGCAAAGCACGCCACACAGTTTGGCACCCCCACGACGTTCCGCTAACTCATCTGTCTGCTCTGCAGGCAGAGACACAAGCACATCGTTTGGCCATTTAACAAAAACCTGCAACCATTTTGCGAGCGCCTGCGAGATTGCGTATCCGGCAAGCAGCGGAGCCCAACTAACCGGAGTCGCGACAGCCTGCCAATTAGGCGTGTAGACAGAAGTGGCTAACGCAACACCTGGCGGAGTCTGCCACACTCGATCCCGCCTGCCCCTGCCCGCTGTTTGATTAGTAGTGACCACCAGAAACGGTGACGGAGCTGCTTGCGTCGCGCTGATTTCTTTTGCAACATCGTTGGTTGAAGCGGCCGCTGGAAGAAAGTGGGTATCAATTAACTGCGATGTTTGTAGTAATTCCACAACAAATAGTTTAAGTCGTAAGAGGATTATGCAGGTAGGATCGAAAACGTGACTGAGGCAAATGCAACTCCAGATCTAACTACGACCGCTGGCCGCATTGCGGATCACCGCATTAAGTATCAGCAGGCGGTGGGCGACCGTGATGCCGCTGCCGCTGAAAAGCAGCACGCCCGCGGCAAGTTAACGGCGCGTGAGCGCATCAATGAGCTGCTCGATCCTGGCTCATTTGTTGAGTTTGATAAGTATGTGCGTCACCGCACGACCGCATTTGGGATGGAAAAGAATCGCCCCTTCGGTGATTCTGTGATCACCGGCGCTGGTGAGATTCACGGCCGTCAGGTGGTTGTGTATTCTCAAGATTTCACAACCTTTGGTGGCTCGCTCGGTGAGGTTGCGGGTGAGAAAATCGTGAAGGCGATGGAGTTCGCACTGAAAACCGGTGTGCCGATCATTGGTCTCTTGGATTCTGGCGGCGCACGTATTCAAGAGGGCGTTGTCTCACTATCGAAGTATGCCCAAATTTTTAAACGGAACACGATGTGTTCGGGTGTGATTCCGCAAATTTCGATTGTGATGGGGCCTTCTGCAGGCGGCGCCGTCTATTCTCCCGCTCTCACCGACTTTGTAATTATGGTCGACAAATCCAGCCACATGTTCGTCACCGGGCCTGACGTGATTAAAACCGTAACCGGTGAGGATGTCGGTTTTGAAGAGCTCGGCGGGGCTGCCACCCACAACCAGACCTCCGGAGTCTCACACTATCTGGCAGCAGACGAACAAGACGCGCTCGATTACGCACGCACTCTTGTGAGTTATCTGCCAGATAACAATCTGGCAGAGGCTCCTATCTATGACACAGACACCGCATATCAAATCACTGAGGCGGATCGTCGACTAAACAATCTGATCCCCGACAGCCCGAATCAACCCTACGATATGAAGGTGGTTATCGAGTCGGTGCTCGACGGAGGCGACTTCTTAGAAGTGCAGCCGCTGTTTGCACCGAACATGGTTATCGGTTTTGGGCGGATCGAAGGTCGCACTGTTGGCATTGTGGCAAACCAACCAAATCAGATGGCAGGCACACTGAACATCGATGCATCTGAAAAAGCCGCACGATTTGTACGCTTCTGTGACGCATTCTCTATTCCGATTCTGACCCTGGTTGATGTGCCCGGATACCTGCCGGGCACCGATCAGGAATACAACGGTGTGATCCGGCGCGGCGCGAAACTGCTTTACGCGTATGCTGAGGCGACAGTCCCTCTGGTTACCATCATTACTCGAAAAGCTTACGGCGGAGCCTACATTGTGATGGGTTCAAAGCAGATGGGCGCAGACTTCAACATTGCCTGGCCGACAGCTGAAATCGCGGTAATGGGTGGTGCTGGCGCTGTGAATATTCTCTATCGCAAAGAGCTTAAGGCGGCTCAGGACGCTGGCGAAGATGTCGAGGCGCTGCGCACTGAACTTACGGCAAAATACACCGCTGAGGTGACCAGCCCATTCTTAGCCGCCGAGCGTGGCGAGATAGACAATGTGCTCGAGCCTGCTGGCACAAGACTTGCGGTGCTGAAAGCCTTACGCGGCCTGCGCGGTAAGCGCGCACATATGCCGAAAAAGAAGCACGGCAATATTCCGCTGTAGGGTGTCAGATTACGATGAGCGAATTTAGTTTTGAGCATCTCCCGCCGAGCGCTGCCGACCGTGATGCGGCGAAGCGCTCCGAACTCTCGGTTGATGACGCCGTGCACGCCGCAGAGTTTGAGTTTGTTACTCGAAATCTTTCAGTGCACGAAAAAGTCGCGGTGGTAGCCGCACTCCACACGCTGCGCAGTGAAGAGAGCGGGCGTGTGCGTCACCGTGCGCGCATAGAGCGCGAACCGTGGCGCAGGTCGCAACGCAAGGTGCGCAATATGGAAGACTTCAACAGGCTTGGCGAACGCTAACCACACATTGATACTGCTAGCTATACTCGGCTATGGTCAGGTTAGCAAACTGTGAAAGGAATTAAATAATTATGCTTAAGGGCTTCAAAGACTTTATTTTGCGCGGCAATGTTGTAGAGCTTGCTGTTGCGGTGATTATTGCTGGCGCGTTTGGCCCGATCGTTGAGAACTTCACGACTCAGCTGCTAAACCTGATCGGGGCCATTTTTGGCGCACCGAACTTCGACTCGCTGGGCGCCTTCACCATAAACGGTGCCGAGATTATGCCGGGCACCATTCTCACCGCCATCGTAAACTTCCTTATTGTTGCCGCTGTGATCTACTTCCTCGTGATCACCCCGATGAATAAGGTAAATGATCGTCTAGCTGCAAAGAAGGGTGTTGTCGAGCCCGAAGGTGAGGCGGGGCCAACACAGGAAGAGCTCTTAAAGCAGATACGCGACCTACTCGCGAACAAACAGTAAAAACTGCTTTACGAATATGGTGCGGCCAGGGGTGATTTGGTCGCACCATATTTTTTACTGACCATCACTCTTTAACCCGGCAACAAATGCCGGTTTGTAAAACGATGACAGCTGCAGCAAATAAAACACCCACCGTCCACCAGGCATACTGGGCATCAGCGCCCACAAAAGCGATAACCGCATACAAAAGATTAGATTTAGGGTTAATAATCAGAGGAATAAAAATAAAAATAATTCCACAGCTTGCAGCAATCCAGTAGTCCATAAGAACTGTAGCAATCACCGCAATACTCATTATGCCAAGCGCTGCACGCAACGGCGCAAAGGCGTCTAGTGACCCCTGAGCACCCAATAGCCAAGCGACCAACAGAAGCGCTACACCAACACAGCCGCTCAGCATGAGGAACTGAATTACGCGGTTAAACCCCAGTCTTCTCGCAGTGAAGATCTCAAGCCAAGCATTTTGCGAAGTCAGAGTGATAGCGCTAGCGAAACCCACAAGCGACTGTGCAAAAACGCTTAAAGGCAGAGCGATAGCTGAATGGTCGCGATGCATAACAAACGCTGGTCTGCCCCAGTAAATCAGTGAAAACTCTAACAGAAAAACAGTTACCGCTATCAGCCAAAAGCTCCTGCTGCGCAAAAACAGCTTCATAGCGATCCAAAATCTGATTTATTCCAGGCGCAGTTTTGCATATTATATGTATGCTCAGCAACCCATTTTTTAGCGTCCTTAATCGGCAATGAATGCAGCCAGTTTAAACGATCGATCTCGGCCTTACTCGCACCTCCAACATTAGATGGCAACTGTCTAAGATCAGCAAGCCAAGCAGCAACTACTACATCACCAGCAAGCCCTAACTCACCAGAGAATGGCTCACAATTAGTTATTTGATTCAGCCAAATAACGTCCACCGAGTCCTCAAACATGGGTCTTGAAGCTATGCTTAGCGGAACGGTACCTTTAGGCAAATCCGAATAATCAAAATCATCATCGGTCAGCTGACGCAGTGAGTCGAATCGCAAATCTGATTCCGAAAACAACTCTGAGATTCTTCCCCACCCGGCAGCAATCTCAGCACCTAAGGGTTCATATTCTTCAATGAGCGTTAGTTTAAACCCTGTTCGCGGATCAGTAACAGTTACCATTTTCGGCTGATTGGCTAGCATCGGACTATTGTTAGTTTTTACCGTTGCAAAACCAACAATCAAAACCGGCACGGCAAGTAGCGCAAAGGTTGTGAGCCGCAGAGTTTTGCGCGACCCTCGCACAAGGTAATAAACCACGAGCAAGGCTAAAATGTAACCGCCCACTATAAGCAACTGGCCACTATAAAACAGCGGGTTAGGTACTGTTACCGCAAAACCATCCTGATAGTTCATCGGGCTCAGCCACAATAAAGACCTGATTTGCCAAAAATAGTTTCGAGATACATATATAGCCAATGCAACTGCGCCGGCCAACGGTATCGCAGCCCAGTGTGAAATTAGAGCAGCAACTGTATGCCCTATAGCTAAATAAAGCAGGCAGACAAACAGCGCCATCAACACCGCCGGCCACACTGGTGTACCCCTTAAAGATAGAGACACACCACGCAGTAATAAAACTAAAAAGGCCACCATCGAAGCTACTAGAAGCCAGAACGCATCAGCCAATATCTGTAACGCTCTTACTGCCGCCACCGAACGCACGGCTGCAGCTTCTGTTTCATGCATTTTTTGTCTTTTGCTGCGCAAACCACTCCAAGCGGCTAAACAGCAAATAAGCGGAGCAATATAGGCCTGCGCCGCAAGCATTTCAGTGGTGACGCTAGTCCAAGTCGCTAACCACTTATACGAGTTAGAAACCGCAAACACTACTGCAACCGCATAAATAACGAAGGCACCATATTTAAACGGTGATGTGCGCAGTTCAAGGGATAACATTTGTCTCCCCTCTATCTTTGGAAATTACTTTCAGATATCCCTTCTCAAGCGGAGTTATTTCTGCGTTGCGTAATGTTGCATCTAACAGATCGGTTTGCGCCTGTGCTTCAAGCTCTGCTGGGGTGCCTGTAAAACAGTTCTGACCGGCTTCAAGAATTGTTATTTTCTGGGCGAGAAATCGCACATCTTCAACCAGATGGGAGCTTAAAATAACTGCGCTAGTTTCTGCTAAATCACTTATCAGTTTTCTAAACTTCACCCGCTGCTCAGGGTCAAGACCAGTTGTTGGTTCATCCAGAATTAATAGTTTTGGGCTGTGAACAATTGCTTGAGCGATTCCTGCTCGCCTTCGCATGCCACCTGAGAGCTGCCCCATCTTCTTACTGCGAAGCTCAGTAATGCCAACCCGTTCGAGCGCAAGTTCCGCACAGGTTCTTGCTGTAGCTGAAGGAAGCCCTTTCAGCCAAGCCGCGTAGGCAACAAATTCCAACACAGTAAAACTTGGCACGTAACCAAACTGCTGCGGTAAATAGCCAACATCCGACATAAGCAGCTGTCTTTCGCGGCGCAGGAAAGGGTTGAACCCGAGCACTTGAATCTCACCAGTACGCAACCTCACCGTCCCAAGGATGGTTTTCATGAGGGTTGATTTTCCCGCACCGTTTCTACCGATAAGCGCGGTTATCTCATCATTGGCAACAAAATCTAAACCCTGTATTTGAGGTTTTCCTATGCGCCTATAAGAAGCTGCTGCTCCGATAATCTCGACTATCGGAGCAGCAGCCACTTTAGCAACCAATTTTTACACCTAACTTTGACTCGGAGAAAACCCAGTCACCGATTTGAGTTTTATTTTGTAAGCGGATTTGTGCAAAATAATTTGCCGCTACACCAATTTGTGCTGGGAAGCAGCTCGACAGGCTGAGTCCGCCGTTACCAAAGACTGCATCTGCGCTAGTGCCACCAACATATGGGTGCCACCATCCCTCTTGCTTATGCAGCTCAAGCACGGCCACCCTATTGTCTGAATCATGGCAGGGGCCCCAACCTCCCGAGACAGAGAGCTTGGCACCTGATTTCACCGGCTGCCCGACTCTTACCATGCACCAAAGAGAGTAACCGGAGGCAGCGGATGCTGCATTCACTCCCATCAAAGAAGTGGCAATGGAGCAAACTGCTAACAGACTTACTAGAAGAGTTTTGAATTTATTTTTTTGTTTGTTATTGGGTTTTGAAATCGTTTGTGTGTACATGATTACCCACCGATATTGATCGTCGTTGATTATTTTGGGGTATCACAGTATATTGCTGCGACTTAGCAAAAAATTTGCTATCGAAGTGCCTCATATTAAATTTTTGACAAAGGTAGCACGCCTTAACAAGAAAAGCAAATATTAATTGCTTATGCAATTATAGATCTACATTAGAGTGCGTAATCTAGTGGGTTTTCCCGTAATGAGGCGGCACCTCTGCCCGCAAACGTGCCGCATTCTCAGACTTCTCATTCCCACCAAAAGACTGATCACCCCAGGTTTCTGGGCGATCCGCAAGCGGCTGCGAGTCTAGCGCACCGAGCGTCGGAGCGTCATCTACGTAAGCAGGTGTCGGGCGCGTCACGCGGCGACTTTTGCGTCCCTGCCGCTCTGCGCTCTCAGACTGCCCTGCCTTAGTCATCGGTGGCTGATTCTTCCGTTTCTGAAGAATCTTCCGCTGCTGCGGCAGCTTCCACAGCACCTGCAGAGTGCTGGTCTTCAGACCCATCCTCCGCTCCCTGAGCGGTTTCAGTTGCGCTGTCAGACACCTCAGTTTCAGTTTCAGCAACAGTGGTGGCAAATTCAGCTACCGCCGCCGCTCCGGCTGCGCGCTCCTCAAAGATAGTGGCTGTGTCATTTTCAACAACATTCACGATCTCTGTTTCGGTATATGCGACAGTCTCCTGCTCTGCCAGCCGTTCGCGAGCAGCAGCGGTTTCGCGATCCCAACCGATGATGCCCGCCACGCGCTCCGCAACCTCTTGTGGGTCGCTGAACAGGTCGAAGCTCTGCACCCGCTGATAGTGCCACCCGAGACGACGCAAAAGCGCCGGGCGCAAACGCAGAGTGTGCCTCATACTCTCATCTTCGCCGCTGAAATCGATGTCAATCGCAATCGCGCGATCACCCAACGCCGCCGCAATCGGAATCACACCCTGATAGTTCAAAGCCACCTTCAGACCCAAGCGATGCAGCCGTTCTGCCAGCTCAGCAACCATAGAGTCAGGCTCTGCTGGCAGCGTTGCCTCAATCTCCGGAGCCGGTTCAGCTCCCAGCACGGCAGCCAGCTGATGCACACCGTAACGAGGATTGATGCTCTCAAGATGCTGCGCTCTGAAACAGCTGACAACAGTCATCGCACGACGGGCACGCGTCATCGCAACCGCGATAAGACGCTCACCGCCCGGCTGGCTGAGCGGGCCAAAATCAGACAGCACACGCCCGTGCGGCGTGCGCCCGTAACCAATCGAGAAAATCACGCGATCGCGGCTGAGCGCACTCGACTGTTCGATCGTCACAACCGTGAACGGCTCGGCGTGCTCACCCAACAGGAAGTCGCGCAACTCAGGACGTTTCGCAAAAGCAGACAGCACCGACTGCCACACACGCACAGCGTGTTTTGCGCTGGCGGTGACAACCATCAGCGACTCATTCGGGCGCTCCTCAGCGTGCTTTAATACGAGAATAACTACACGCTCAACCTCAGCGTCGGTGCTTTCAACAGCGCCGCTTTCCGGATCTGGCAAGCCCTGACCGCCGCGCACATACTCATGCACAAGACTCGAACGGCCGAGGAAAGAACCTGCCCACGGCATCGACTCAATCTGACCCTCATAGAACTTCTCGTTCACGAGTTTGGTGAGATCAGCCCCGCCCGCCCGATAGCTGCGCGTCAACTGCAGTTCTGGCAGCACCTTCCGCAGCGCACTGTAAACGCTCTCGGTGAGTGGCTGAGCGCCAGCTGCGACGCTATCTGTTTCACGCACACCGACCTCAAAGCTTGAGGGTTGCTGAATCACCGGATCGCCGAAAGCAACAACCTGCTTGGCGCGCCGAATAGCGCCAACAGCTTCAACCAGCGAGATGCCGGCAGCATCAACTATCAGCAGAGTGTCAAAGCGCATCTGCGAAGGCAGAAGCGACACCTCGTACGGGCTCATCGCCCACACCGGCGCTAAAATACTCATCAGCGTTGGAGCAGTTTCTAAAAGAGCGGTCGGGCTTGCGCCACCAGCGCGCAAAGCCTCACGCAATGCCTTCGCCTCATTCCGGTGGTCTATCACTCCGACTCGCCAAATATCAGCCAACTGCGACGCAAGAATTGCGCCATTAGCACCCGCGTGCGCATCATCAACGAGACGGAAATCAGACTCGAGACGCTCCACAACACCGGTATTTGCACTGAGCAGGGCGGGATTATTATGCAGCATCGTTTCCAGCGCGGTCTGCCACCACGCCTGTTCTAACTCTGCCGCAACTTCATCGGCTGGCACATGGCGTGCTGACAGATCATCAAGCAGCTGCCCAAGATCAGCGTCACGCAACTGCTCCATGATCGCGGTGCGTTCCTGAATATTTTTAAGGACTTCGCTCTCCTGCGCAAGGGCGGAAATGCGATGTGCGAGAGCTGAAACTGAAAGGTTGCGTAACCGCTGGTCATCGCTAGCTACACCCAGCACCGCATCAAGCTTTTCAAGGTCATCGTAGACACGCTCAAAGTTTGCTGCGACCTCAGCTAGGCCGAGCGGCACCTCTTGGCGCGCACCAGGAATAGTGCAGTACCGATGCCACAGCACCCGCTGCTGTTGAATCGCCTTCAAACGCTCAAACATATCGTTTACGGTCACACCCGGCCGCACATACTCACGGGCTAGTTTCTTCAGGCGGCGGCGGTTTGCCGCTGACATAGTATCGTTTGCGGATCGCGGTGCGTGCGCCGCGATGACCTCACTGAGCGACCGCTCATAAACCTCTGGCACGAAACGGTCTAGGGTCTCACGAATACCCTCAAACAGGCGAATGTAAATCCCCAGCTCGGTGATGCTTTCGTATGGGCGCAGTGAAGTCTGCACAACCATTTCACCGGCTACTGAGTGCAGGCGCGGCAGCTTGGTTTCAGCCAAATCCACTGCACGCGAATAGGCGCTGCGCGCTTCTTCTGTGCTGTTAAAGCTCACCCCGTACCACGGTGAGTCTGCCGGCCCGTAATCAAATTGACCAAGTCGCGCTGCCTCTATCAAAGCATCCGCAACAGCGCTGCGATCAAGCGCCAGTGACTGCAGCGCGGACTGGCTCAAGCGCACAGTTGTCTGTGGCGCGTTGGGAAGCATCGAAAGTTTCGCCAGCTCTCGCAGCGCCGTTAACGGTGTCACGTTTAGCTGTTTGTCTTCGGTATCAAGCGCATCGCGATAATCAATCAGCAGATTGCGCAGGCGCACCAACGCCTGATCAACGTCAACAGCTGGTTGTTGGTTGCTGACCTCATTTCTGCGAATCGCCTCCACAAGTGAGCGACGCAGCCGTCGTGGGGTCACGGCGAGACCGCCCAGACCGACTCGGTTTAGACGGTGCGAAATTCCTTCAATGGTCGCATGACGCGGGGAGACAACCAGCACTCGTTTACCTGCTCGCACTAGCTCACCGATAGCGTTAACGACGGTTTGGGTGCCACCGGTGCCCGGCAGGGTGTGTACGGTTAGTGAGTGCCCGGCAGCAATCTGACTAATGACGTCATCCTGCTGCGAATCAGCGTCATAGAGCAGTCGATCATTTTCAGGTGTGCGACTGTTTAACGGCGTGGGGTTCACCGGCTTGTATGCACGGCGCAGCTGTTCGATCGCGGCCTGATCACCTGCGACAGCGCGCAAAACAGGGGTGTCAAGGTCTTTTAAGTCCTGCACCATACGGTGTGATATTCCACTAAACGATGAGGCAACAAGACGCGGCTCAACGGTGAAACCCGCAACCCCTGCAGCCATCATCCGGAGACGGTCGATAACCGGTTGCGGTTTAAAAACACCCTCGGACTGCGATAGCGCGAGCAGAGTGCGAGCGTCTATCGCAATACCAAACTGTTGGTAGAGCACCCGAATTAACTCAGGGTTGACAGTCGCCGTGCCCTTCAGTTTGATTTCAAAATCGCGGCCATAGCGGCGAATAGCGAGCGGGCGCAAAAGCACGGGAGCTGCAAAGTTCTCCCCCTCGAACACCCATTTAGCGATACCAACGCCAAGGTGCACAGTCTCAAGCCCGCGCACATTTCGCATCTCGAGAGCCTTCGCAGCAACATTAGCCGCAGCACGCTTCGCCTTGCGCAACGCAACATCATCGCGTATCAGTTGAGAAAGAAGGGTTTTTTGGCCGGTAATAAACTGCGCAAGACCGCTTGGGTGTGTGGTCGAAAGATCAATGCGGTTGCGCTCTTTATCCTCGAAGTGCAACAGTGGATTAACGCCACCGAGACGGGCAATAGCCTCCCGCCAGGAAGCGTGGAGCACATCAAATTTTGGAGTCGGAGCCGGCATCGAAGCGGACTTCTCAGCATGTGGTGCTTGTGCGGTTGCAGCCTCTGCGGCAGTGCCGCTAAGCGGTTTTTGACTCCCCGCTGTTTTCAGCACCGGCTGCTCAGCAACCGCTTCCTCAGCAGCGCGGTTGTCTCCCTGCGCAGGATGATCCGCCTTCGCAGCCCGCGCCTCAGCAGCCTGCGCACCCGCTGGGTGTGTGGGCGCAACCGGCCCAGTCTCTACCGGGCCAGCTGTAAAAGCGCCTGGTTCAAAACGGCCAGTGTGAATTACCTCTGTTTCACCGGTGTCTGCAGGCAGCTCTTGACCAGCACCATTGCCGGCGTTGCTGTTACGACCAAATAACTTTCCAAAAGACCACACCTAAACAGCCTATTGCGAAATTCTTTGAATTTCCCCGAACAGCGCCGACTAGCTGTGATTTATATTCCAGAAAACGCACATACACACAGCGCTAACTCTGCTTCAGCATGCACGCAGCAGAGAAGTAGCCGGATCAGCTAACTAGGCCGTCAAGTTTGCCCGATCCGCCGTATCAGGATTGCGGTCACCGCGCAGCCGCCCGACCCAACTCATACCGTGGTAAACAACGAGGGCTGCAACGGTGCCGAGGGCGATACCGTTAAAGTAAAAATCACCGCTTTCGATGGTGAAGTTAGCGATACCAACAATCAGCGCAATAGCGGCAGTGAACTGGTTTACCGGCCTGTTGAAATCAACCCGGTTATCGATCCAAATTTTCACCCCAATTAAACCGATCAGGCCGTACAGCGCAACTGTGACGCCGCCGAGCACCCCGGCCGGAATCGAGTTGATAACCGCACCGATTTTAGGTGAGAAAGAGAGCGCTATCGCAAACAGGCCCGCAACCCAATAGGCAGCGGTTGAGAACACTCGAGTGGCTGCCATAACACCGATGTTTTCTCCGTAAGTGGTGGTGCCAGCACCGCCACCGAAACCGGCTAGAGCAGTGGCAATACCGTCAGCGAAAAGCGCTCTACCGGTCACCGGATCAAGGTTCCGATCAATCATTAGCCCAACCGATTTTACGTGCCCAACGTTTTCGGCAATAAGCACCAGCACCACCGGCAAGAAAACGGGTAGCAAACCCCAGAGCGCCGGGTTTGCAAACGGATTCGCCATGAGATTAAAGGACGGCAGCCCGAACCACGCTGCATCCGCGATTGCTTTGGTATCAACCTGCCCAGCAAGAAGCGCCGCAATGTAGCCAACTATGACTCCGAGCACGATTGAGAGTCGCCCGATAAACCCTCTGAAAACCACGGTTATAAGAAGAATTGAGCTGACTGTAATCAGCGCTATATACGGTGCAACAGAAAAGCTGTCGCGCACAACCGGCGCCAGGTTGAAACCGATCAGCGCCACAATTGTGCCCATCACAACAGGCGGCATCAGTCGGTTGATCCACCCCGAGCCAACAAAATGCACCAGCAAACCGATCAGGAACAGCAGCAAACCCGTTGCAAAAAGCCCGAAGCCAGCGGCCCCTGTATCCCCGTCGTTAGCCGCAATTGCCACCCCGATTGGGGCGATAAACGCAAAAGAAGAACCGAGATAGCTCGGCACCCGATTACCCGTAATCGCAAGGAAGATGAGGGTGCCTAAACCAGAGAAGAAGAGTGTAGCTGTCGGTGACAGGCCTGTGATCAGTGGCACTAGGAAGGTCGCGCCAAACATCGCTATCACGTGCTGCGCACCAAACCCGATGGTGCGCGCCCAGGTCATACGCTCTTCTGGAAGCACACGAGCATCCGGAGCCACGTTTTTACCGTTACCGTGTAGCTTCCAATCAAACATTATTCTCCAAACATTGCAGTTTAATTAGCGCCTGTTAAGCACACACCCAATTCTAGTGAAGAGCCTAGGCACCACAGCAGCAAGGGTCTTGCACCCGTCTAACGACGCTTTCTCACATGCTCTTCTGGGCCGCCCGGTGTGGTGACCAAGCCAACAATCGCACCGAAAACGGCGCCGGTGAGAGTCCACAACCAGAAGTTAAAAATGAGCGCACACACAAAACCGACTACAACACCAACACAAATCCCGAGCACCACCTGCGCGATACGCTGCTTGCGGGTTACCTTTTTGCTCATTTGTTTGCACCAATCCGCCGCGCGATGCCGCGTAATTCTTGAATACGGGTGTTTCGTTCAGAAGTCGTTACATCCGCTGTGCCGGCTTGCAGTTCCTGTGCGGCAAGCCGATCCGCAAGATCTTGCACAGCTAGCGCCGCGATCCTTTCCGCCGCAACCCCGCTAGCTAGCGCCCGCAGAATTAATGCTCCTGCCGCGCGCGCTATTTTGCTATCTGCGAGAGAGCGTGCAGCACCCGCAGCGAGCAGCGCTTCCTGCAGTGTTTGCAGCGCGCTGTGATCCGTGGTGAGTGCCTCAATCTCCCATTCCCGCCAAGCTCGAGTGACGCCATTCGTCCGGTCTGTAGCGACTACGGCATCATCGGCGATTTCGTAACGGGCAACGGTCGCCTGATCGTGCAGAAACGTGATTTTACGCTCAGTACGTATTTCCGCAACAACCTCAAGCCGCTCCGCGCTGCCTGGCACAAGAGTGTTGAGGTGTGTAGCCGCACCCGCCGGAATTTCGTCGCAAAACTCCCAGCTGGTCTCTTCCTGCGTAGTCTCATTAATCCGGGTTTTAATATGCCACCCTGCGTCATGCCCACCGGCACGCCGCCGCACCGCAGTGCCCACCTTGGCAAGCGCGCGATCGGGCGTATCGAAGTAGACCGCCTCAAGCTGCACCACTTGAATCGGCTCAGGGTCTAAGTGGGCGGGCCAACGCTCTGGCAGCTCAGCTCCAACTGGCGCCTCAAACTTCAGCTCAACCTCGTGATGCACACTCGCATTTTTAGACATACTTTAAGCATGACAGATTTTGTGCAGTCTCAGATTCCAAAGCTTGTGCTTGAAGCTGTGCGCGATCTGCAGAATGCTGGTGCGCGGCCTGAGATGCTCGCAAACTGGCGTAGGCGTCGCAAACTCCTGCTATTCGGTGGCAAATGGCGCCTGGAGACACTGGGTGAAGCCTATCGAGTCGGGGTGCTGTTGCTGACAGAAAGTGGTGAAATTTGGTGCGCCGAGGGGCAGACCCGTGCCGCAAAACGGGAACGTCTTGGCGTTGTTTCAAACTCGCAGGAGTATCGACGCGATCTTGCCGGGCTCGCATACGACTCCGGATATGCGACTGGCACGGTGATAAATTTTGGCTGCACAAAAATGCCGCAAGACGAACAGGATTTGCGAGCTCTGGCGGCAGATCCGCAAGCTGTGATTGCGCTTTCCGGTAACACCCTGAAAGTGCGCTGGCGCGCCGCAGCGGATCTTGCGCAGGCGCCAAGTTTAGAAGCCTATTTGCGCGATCGGGTGTCACTAATTTTAGAGAACTCACGCAGCTAAATTTAACTGTAAAACTCTGCCCGTGAAAGAGCATCCACAGCGGAGTTGTCTATAATTAATGCAGTTATTTAACGGCAAACAACGGGGTAAGTCAATGTCTGAAGATCACGGCACAATCGAAAGTCTCTCGCTGCACGGGCTGGAGCGCGAAACATATGCGCCACCGGCTGAATTTACAGCGCAGGCGAATATCAGTGATGCGACTATTTACGACACCGCAAAATCTGATCCTGATGCCTTTTGGGCTGAGCAGGCGCGCACGCGACTAACCTGGTCAAAACCGTTTACTGAGGTTTTAGATTGGTCGAATCCGCCGTTTGCGAAATGGTTCGCAGATGGTGAACTAAACGTGGCCTTTAACTGTCTTGACCGCCACGTACTCGCGGGCAATGGCGACCGTGTTGCGCTGCATTTTGAGGGTGAGCGTAGTGATACTCGCACCATTACTTATAAGGAGCTCACCTTCGAGGTGAAACGCGCTGCGAACATGCTCGCAGCTCTCGGGCTGCAGGCGGGGGATCGGGTCGCGATTTATATGCCGATGATTCCTGAGGCAGTTATCTCGATGCTCGCGGTCGCGCGTCTGGGCGCAACCCACTCGGTGATATTCGGTGGTTTCAGCGCCGACAGTCTCAGAGCGCGTATCGACGATGCTGCGGCGAAGCTTGTTATCACGGCTGACGGAGGCTTTAGAAAAGGCAAAGTGTCACCATTAAAGCCAACGGTAGACGCGGCTCTTCAGCTTGCTAGTAACGATGGTGAAACATCAAGCGTTGAGCGTGTTATCGTTGTGCAGCGCACTGGTGAAGATGTTGACTGGGTAGACGGGCGTGACCTATGGTGGCACGAGGAGATAACCGCGTTTGAGGGGGATCACAAAGCGGTTGGGTTCCCCGCCGAGAATCCGCTGTTTATTCTCTACACATCCGGCACAACCGGCAAACCGAAGGGCATTTTGCACACCAGTGGTGGCTATCTCACGCAGGCTGTGACAACTCATTCAAATGTTTTTGATTTGAAGCCGGAGACAGATGTTTACTGGTGCACCGCCGATGTTGGATGGATCACCGGTCACACATATGTTGTTTACGGCCCGCTCGCAAACGGTGCAACGCAGGTGCTCTACGAGGGCACCCCAGACACTCCTGACTGGGGGCGCTGGTGGCAGATCATCGAGAAATATAAAGTCTCAATTTTCTACACTGCGCCAACCGCTATTCGCTCCTGCATGAAAGTTGGGCGCCAAGTGCCCGCGCAGTATGATCTATCATCTCTGCGCCTGCTCGGATCCGTCGGCGAGCCGATCAACCCGGAGGCGTGGCGCTGGTATCACGAGGTGATCGGCGGCGGGGTTGCCCCTATCGTTGACACCTGGTGGCAAACTGAGACCGGTGCGATCATGATTTCTGCGCTGCCGGGGCTCACCACCTTAAAGCCGGGATCTGCTCAGGTGCCGCTGCCGGGGATCGCGGTAAATATCGTGACCGATGAGGCTGTGCCGGTGCCGCACGGTTCGGGTGGTTTGCTTGTGGTTGAGCGGCCGTGGCCGTCAATGGCGCGCACCGTTTTCGGTGACGATCAACGCTACATTGACACCTACTGGTCAAAATTTGGCGATAAGTATTTTGCCGGTGACGGCGCGCGGTTTGATGACGACGGAGATGTCTGGCTTCTCGGTCGTGTGGACGATGTGCTAAACGTGTCTGGGCACCGTCTCTCTACCGCTGAAATTGAATCAGCGCTGGTTGAGCATCACGCTGTCGCCGAAGCAGCGGTTGTGGGTGCCTCTGATGAAACTACGGGCCAAGCGGTTGCGGCCTTTGTCATTTTGAAGAGTCAACAGCATCTGGTGACCGCAGACAGCGCGGAAGCTGAATTGAAAAAACACGTTGCGAACATTATTGGCCCGATTGCGCGCCCACGCGATGTGTTCATAGTTGATGAGCTGCCAAAGACACGGTCGGGCAAGATTATGCGTCGCGTGCTGCTCGATATTGCCGAGGGCCGTGAAATTGGTGACACCACAACACTGACCGACGTTAATGTTGTGCTAGACATCTCATCCGCTGTTGATGAGCATGATGGGGTTGGGCCTGAGGCGCTCACCCCTGGTGCGACAGGCGGCGAGGCTGCGGCACTTGTCGGATCGGCAACGCCCCAACAGAAAAAGAAAAAAGGATTCTTCGCTAGGCTCTTTGGGCGGTAGCAGAGACCGCCGCCGTTAATCCCGTACCGCCGCCCTCTGTTGGGACGTGCGGTAAACACACAGCGGCGCGCTGACAGGTATTTCCTCCTGCCAGCGCGCCGTGATGCGTGGTTTACGCTGTGGTTCTGTGTGATTTCGCGGCCGCGACAACCCATTCAAACAATCGCGCGTCAGACGCGATACGCTCGAAACGGTCTTCTGGATGCCACTGCACCGCCACGATTTCGAACTCTGGGTCTTCAATCGCCTCAACGGTGCCGTCTGATCCATGCGCGACGACCCGCAGCCCATCCCCTATGCGGCCAAGCGCCTGGTGATGATAGCTCGACACGTTAACCGTGTCAGCACCGTCGAACAGAGAATGCAAAAGCGAGTCAGAAGCAATCGCAACGTCATGCTCTGTTCCCACATGATCCTTCGCATTTTCAATATCTTGAATCATGTCACCGCCACGGTGCACATTCCACAATTGCATTCCACGGCAAATTAAAAGCGCAGGGATGCGGCGTTCTTCAGCAACAGAAATAGCACGCAGATCGGCCTCATCCTGACCCTCAAAATCGGTTGGCCCGTAAGTTGGGTGAGGATCCTGCCCGTATCGGCTCGGGGTCACATCGTTCCCACCGGGGAGGACGATTCCCGCTACGCTATCCCAGATCTCATCAGGCGCAAAGGGACTGATGAGCACGGGAATTCCGCCGGCAGCCGTAATAGCTTTCACGACGGTATCCGATACTGTGGATCCGCTCTTGCGGAGCCCCTTGACCTGCGCAGAGGACATAGCAGGGACTCCGATCAGCGGTTTTTCACTCACTTAGTTGCTCCCTCTAAGGATTCTTCCGGATACGGCAGGTGCGGAAACCACTTGTTCCACGCTGCTTTGAGCTTTCCGTTCTCGATGATCGTGGTCATCGCATCGTTGAGGAGACGGAACATCTCGGGACGATCCTTCGCAACCCCAACACCCCACGGGTTTCGGGTTTCTGCGGTGAATGCTAGATCAAAGTCAGCTTCTTCACCGAGCGGCACCGTCACCACATCATCATCCACCATCGCGTCAACCTCACCGGATCGAACCGCCTCAATCATGTCTGAGAAGACATCATCGCTGGCTCCGAACGGCACCAGAATAGCGCCAGGGAAAGTTTCTGCCAATCGCATATTTGCACTGTTAGCAATCGCAGCAACCTTGTACCCGTTGAGATCTTCAGGGCTGCGCGCCGGATCACCTGCCCGCACAAGCACCGATTCGTTGAAGACCGCATAGGGTCGCACAAAGTCGACCTGCTCTTCTCGTGAGGGGATAATTCCCTGGCCGCACAGCACTGCATCAACACGGTGCTGCTGCACCGATGGCAGCATGTCATCCCAGGGCATCATAACCCACTCGACTACCCTGCCGGTTGCTTCAGCGAGCAGCTTAGCAACCTCTGGTTCATAACCGTCGCGCACACCGTTCGCATCTGCGAGCCCAAACAGTGGCATCGCGGGTGAGTCGATACACGCCAATCGAAGTTTTTCTGTCATTAGGGGATCGCCTCCCAGTACTGGTTGAACTCCCACTCGGTAATCGCACCGCAGTAGCGAGCCCAATCATCATATTTCATCTCATAGTAAAGCTCTGCCAATTTTGGCGGGAGCACGGCCTGCACAAGTTCGCTTGATTTAAACAACTCAAGTGCATCACCAAGGTTCATCGGCATCGCATCGCCCTCAGTGTCAGGCTTTGGTGGCTCGATCTGCTCACCGATACCAGCCGCAGCCGCAGCAACAAGCAGGCCGTGTGACAGGTACGGGTTCACCGCAGCATCTGGTACGCGCACTTCCGCGCGACCGTTTGCCGAGATTCTCACCATAGCGCCGCGTGAATCAAGACCCCAGTTGCCGCGAGCTGGCGCAAACTGGCCTGGATCCCAAAAGCGTTTGTAGCTGTTCACGGTGCTCGAGAAGACTGCCATCATGCCGGGCGCATACTTCAGGATGCCGCCGACAACCCACCGGCCGATTTGGGACAGGTGCAGCTCAGTGCGGCCCGGGTCTTCAAAGGTGTTGTTGCCTTCCTCATCCCACAGTGAAATGTTGTGGTGGCAGCCGTTACCCATTGAACCGGCGTAAGGTTTTGGCATGAAGCTTGCTTGAACACCAAATTCGCGAGCAACCTGCTTGCAGATCTGGCGGTAGGTGACAAGACGATCCGCTGTGTTCTCGATCTCATCGAACATCCAGTTCAGCTCGATCTGACCCCTGTCTTCAAAGTCGCCTTCGATCATGTCAAAATCAAGCTCTGTTGCATACTCCTGCACACGCTTGTATATAGGTCGCATGACCTCAAGGTTGTCCACCTGATAGGCGGGGCTGTGGCCAGGAATAATATTCGTCTTAATCGACTCACCAGCCCAGACCATTTCAGGCTCCGTGCCAGATTTCATCGTCAGGCCGAACACATCTTTCATAACCTGGTGGATCCGCTTCATGGTAGCGCGTGAATCCACCTGCAGTGGCCGCCCGCCAACCTCGTTGAAGTGATCTGGCTCGTATGCTGAGCAGAAGATGCGACCAACCTCACCGTCCCAAGGCAGTGCTTGGAAAGTTTCCGGATCTGGCAGGCCGATGAATTCCTTCGCATCGACACCGCCACCAATAAGGTTGCCGAAAATATTCGTTTGCAGATCGCTCAACGCGGTGCGGTGAAATGCGATTCCTTTTTCGAGATTGCGAACAAAGTGTTTTGCTGGAACCATCTTCGCAACGGTGCGTGAACCAAGCGTTGGGAGCATATAGTAGATGTACTTCACTCCTGAACGCTCAATTTTTTCACTCAGCTCTGCAACAGTCTCTTGTTTTAGATTGTTCTCCCGGTGGCGGCTCGCCGCACCGTTGTCAGCGAGAGCTTTTTCGAGTTCTTTGTGAAAGGTTTTTGCAAGATCCTTACCAGCTTTCTGCGCTGCAACGATCTTTGCTCCAACCTGTGATTTTTCTGTAGTGGCCATATCTCCATCCGATTTTTATTTATGTGATGTGCTGCTGCATCGTTGCCGCGCACACCGGGTCGTTAGCGTTTTGTGAATGACACGGGAAGACGCTCTGGGCCCGTGTTTCCTGAATCTGGCAGCCATTCCTGATCCTCACCAAGTTTGAGATCAGTGATGCGGGTTGCCAGCGCAGGCAGTGCCGCCATCATGTCAGACCTCGCGACGAAGTGACCGATGCAGTGGTGAGCACCGCCGCCAAAGGCAAAGTGAGGTTTGCGGACGGCATCGAGGTCAATCCTGTTTGGATCTTCGAACGCCTCCGGGTCACGCCCAGAGGTTTCAGTGAACATGTGCACTGTGGTGCCTTTTTCAATCGTCAATCCCTTGTGCTCGAACGTTTCAGCCGCTTCGCGTGTCACCCAGCGAGTGGTTGGGTTCAGACGCAGTGCCTCCTCAACAGCCGCTTTTCGATACTTGTCAGGATCCGCCGCAAGCTTCTCCCACTGGTCAGGCTGTTTCGCAAACGACGACAGCGCAAGCCCCAGCTGATTCCGGGTAGTATCCATGCCTCCGAAAATGAGGAGCACAATCATGTTCTCCAGCTCTTCGTTAGACAACTGGTCGCCCTCTGCGTTTGCTTCAACAAGTCGCGTCACGAAATCGTCTTGTGGGTTCTTGCGACGATCCTCGAGCAGATCGCGACCATACTGCTGCAGCTCCTTTAACGCAGCATCGATAGTTTCGATCTGTTCCTTAATGGTGATACCAAGCGCTGCGCCGACCTTCGACCCTAGATCGTTGATGTGAGCCCACTCAGTTTCAGGGATCCCAAGCATGATGCACAGAACACGGGTGGCAAACGGAGCTGCGAACTCCTCAACAAACTCAACCTCACCCTTATCGATCCAGTTGTCAATAAGCTCGTTTGCTAAGGCATCGAAGCGATCGCCAAGATCTTTAATCTTTCTTGGCGAGAAGGCTGGCTGCACAAGGCGACGTAGGCGGTCGTGATCGTCACCTTCAAGCACAAGCAGGTTTTCTTTCCACCAGTCATAGAAGACACCACTGTGGACACCGTTCAGATCAGGCCACTCAGCACTGCCCTGCTTAAGATTTTTACTCTTCATCAAAGCAGCATTGTCTTCATAACTGAGCACCGCAAGCCCGTAGTTAGTTTTTGCGTACCAATTTGTTTCTCGTGCCTGTTCAACTTCATCAGAGCTGATAGCGAAATTGCTATCAGCAATATCTAGGTACGCGGATTCCGACATTATTTTTCCCCTTCAGTATTTTGTGAATTTTTCGCTGACGAATCGCTGCTCGACTCATTTTGAGGAGCGTGGGGGTAGTAGTGTGGCTTGCCGCCAGAGAGGAGCACGGCCATATCAACAATTTCTTCGGACGGAGCAATTGGACTTGCGTAGTGCATGTTAACGACACCCGTGTGTGCGTCACCTGCTGGCCCACCACCGCGTTTGTCTGGACGTGTAGTAAAGAGATAGATGACACCGATTACAAGCACTATCACACCGACAGCAGAGACGAGATAGCGCTGGAACCAGTTTTCAGCGTCTTCAACCGGCCAAACCAACATGATCATCGCAGCGATTTGGTAAAGACCGGCAGCGATGGTCACTGGCCATCCCCAACGGCCCATCTTGAACGGCCCCTTTGGCTGCCATCCCTTTAGGCGAGCACGGAATGATGCAAGCACCGCCGAGAAGAAGGCGAGGTAGATGCCGAGTGATGCAAACGAAATAACCGCAATCAGCGCGTCGGCCGAGAAGAGCGACACAACCACGATCAATGCTGGCAGAATACCCGCAACAAGCAGCGCGTACGGCGGAACAGCTCGTTTCACAGAGAACTTGCGCAGTGCGCTCCAACCTGGAAGCTGCTTGTCTCGTCCCATTGAAAATAGGAGTCGTGATGCAGCTGCTTGGAGGGAGATCGTGCACGATACGTACGAGATCATAATGAGCAGCAGCACGATTTTAAAACCGATTGGGCCGAATGTGGTCTGGAATATTCCGGTGACCGGGTCTGTGTTCTCACCGCGAAT
This sequence comes from Canibacter zhoujuaniae, assembly GCF_011752005.1. Taxonomy (NCBI): domain Bacteria; kingdom Bacillati; phylum Actinomycetota; class Actinomycetes; order Micrococcales; family Microbacteriaceae; genus Canibacter; species Canibacter zhoujuaniae. The sequence continues at coordinate 73,645 of NZ_JAAIJZ010000003.1, forward strand.
CACCGCTGCGTAATCTGGAATTGCAAGGATCAAGCCCATGCCGATGAACATTGAGGCAACACCACCAACGTAAAGCGTGGTGCGCATTGCTTTCGGGATCACCCGACCCGGATCCTTAACCTCTTCTGCAACGTCACCGTTTGCCTCGAAACCGTAGTACAGGAAGATTCCGAGGATTGCAGAGAATGCAAATGCAACAAACAGTGGTTCGTTTTCTTGTACGTCTAGTGGGCGGAAATCAGTGAAGAATACGCTGAGGTCGTGCTGACGAGCGGCAACAAGCAGCCAAATTCCGATTACTATGGTTGCAATAATTTCAAGCGAGAAACCGATAAACGCAACAACTGACAGGAGTCTGGTTCCACCAAAGTTCATGAGCGTGGAGAAGGCGATCACCACCAGAGCAAGAATCACGTTTGTGCCTGGGTTCGTCTCGATTCCCAAGAATGCGCCGAGGAACGGCCCGACACCAAACGCAACGGAAGCAATCGTGGCGTTTATCGCGACTGCGTATACCCAACCACTCATCCACCCCCATTTTGCGCCCCAGAGGCGGCGGTTCCAAGGGTAAATACCGCCGGCAATCGGGTATTGGGAGACAATCTCGCCGAAGACAAGAGCAACAAGTAGCTGCCCGAGGCCCGCGACTACAAGCGTCCAAAATGAAATCGGGCCCGCTATCGCAAGCGCGAGCCCGATGGTGGTGTAAACACCTACTACGGGAGATAGATACGTAAATCCAAGCGCGAGGTTTCCCCAGAAACCCATTTCACGTTTGAATCCCTGTTCTGAGTGCTCATCATGAGCATTTGAGAGAGCAGCTACTGTGGTGCTATCAGTCATTAGATATCCTTATCTTCAGCGTCATTGCCTTTGACAAAAAAGAATTAGATCACAATGTTAGCGCTTTTGCAAAATTTACTTAACCGCACCGCGTGTTAAATCTTCGTAGCTGCCTAACACCGCAGAAAACCCCGAAGTTTCAGGCTTTTCTGCAGCTCGCCGCGCCGTATTCGTGTCCATTTGCATTTGCTCACCGAAGTTCGCAAAATAGATAAAGTTACTACTGGTTCAAGTAAATCAGGGTGCAGCGTTGCACCCAAGAAGGGAAGTCTCTAATGGCTGTTCGCATTCTGTTTGGCACCGAGAGCGGTAACGCGGAGCTTGTCGCATCCGATATCGAAGATGCTCTTGCAGCAGAAACTAGCGAAGATCTTGATGTAGATGATCTTGCAAACGTTGACGTAAATGCGTTTAATAGCGACGATCGCCATCTCATCATCTGTTCAACACACGGCGAGGGCGATCTGCCCTACAGCGCACAGCCGTTTGTTGCCGCACTAGAAAATGAAAAGCCCGATCTCACTGGCGTGCGATTCGCAGTGTTTGGGCTTGGCGACAGCACTTACGAAAATTATTCGAAGGGCAGCGAGCGAGTAGTTGCCGCTCTTGAATCGCTCGGCGCATCTCGTGTTGGGGAGTATGGGCGTCACGATGCGGCATCACCGGATGATGCATCGGATCTTGCGGTTGCATGGGCACCAGAGGCCCTCGCAGCTTTTGAATAAATCACACACAAACGCCGCCTATTCGCTAATACATCTTCGTCTGCAACGACGCGCATTGATTGGATAATGATGTCTGACTCAAACTCACCTAAAATAGCCATTATCGGTTCTGGGCCATCGGGTTGCTACTCTGCACAGGCACTGCTTAAGACCGTCCCAAATGCAGAAATTACGGTGTTTGATCGTCTGCCAGTTCCATTCGGCCTTGCGCGGTTTGGTGTTGCAGCTGACCATCAGGGCACCAAGGGTGTCACAAAGCAATTTGCGCGTCTTTTCGAGCGTCAGGGTGTCAAGTTCGTTGGCAATCTCAATGTTGGCGAGCACGTTGAGTTAGATACGATCCGCGAGCACTTCGACGCGATTATTGTCGCAACCGGACTCCATGAGGATCGGCAACTCGACATCCCAGGAAGCGCTACACCCGGTGTGGTTGGTGCCGGATACATCACCCGCGCGTTAAATAGTCACCCCGAAGCAAAGCTGCCACTTGACTACTCGCTCGGCGAAGTCTGCATCGTTGTCGGGGCGGGAAACGTAGCGATCGACTGCATGCGGCTCCTGACTAAGAACGGCACTGAGTTTACCGGCTCAGATGTGCACGACGACAATCATCAGCAGCTTAGCGGGAAGCTCCGTGAGCTCCACCTCGTCAGTCGCAGCGGTGTTGATCAAGCGAAGTTCGATGATTCCATGCTGCGTGAGATGACTCACTTTGAGCATGTGCGCCATGAACTTCACTTTGGGTCGGGTGACCTAGCCGCGGTGACAAACGAGAATCGGCGGGATATCCTCACCATCTTGCAGGATAAATGCACCGATGCAGACCCAGAGCTACGTGGGGTTATTCACTGGTGGTTTGGGTTCGCACCGCACGAAGTGCACGGTGGCAATCTCGTAGACACACTCGAAATCGTGGGCGAAGATGGCACCCACGCACTAATAAAGACCGACAGTGTTATCACCGCCATTGGCTTTCAGGGTGATCCGCTTGTTCCGGTTACTGAGGCAGGGCGCGAGACCGGCAAGATTGAACAAGGTCTCTACGTGGGTGGCTGGGCTCGCCGCGGGCCTCGGGGCACAATCGCCTCACAGCGAATCGATGCGCTTGAGCTTGCAAAAATTATTGGTGCGGATCTCGCCGATCTTAACAGCACAAAGTCTGGTGTGGCCGGGCTCAATCTCGCCCCCGGCAGCACAATCGACTATGACGGTTGGAAGCGGATCGAGCAGAAGGAGATTGAGGCCGCACGCAGTGGGCGGGCGCGACACAAGTTCGATAGCATCGAGGAGATGCTGAAAGAGGCCGGTATGCAACCGACCTCACAGCACTAATCGACAGGCTATTGCTGCAGCTGCTCAATCTCAGGGAGTGTTCACGGGGTTCTTTGGGCTCCCGGTTGCTAGCCAGCTCGTAGCGTTCTCGGCTTGAATTCGAACATATTCTGCATCGGTTCGATTCGAGTAGTACGCAATGTGCGGGGTGAGCACAACGCGGTCGTGAGAGAGAAGCGGATGGTCTGCTGCCGGCGGTTCTTCATCAAGCACATCCAGAGCGAGAGCCGTGAGCTTGCCCGCATCGAGCGCATCACGGGCATCTTGTGAGTCGATCAGCCCACCGCGTGAGACGTTCACAATAATTGCACCATCGGGAAGCTCTGCGATAAACGCACGGTTGATCATCCCCTCGTTTTCATCCGTCAGCGGCACATGCAGGGAAAGCACATCAGCGCCGCTCTGCAAATCTGCAAGGCTTTTGCGCTCAATACCGTAGCGTGCAAGCTCTGCGCGGGTTTCGTCGGTGTCCGGAAGGTAGGGATCGTAGCCCACAACCCTTTGAAACAACGGTCCGGCGATCGCGGCGAAGGCCTTCCCAATCCGGCCGAGCCCCACAACGCCGAGTGTTTTCTCACTCAGGCGCACAGGGGCAAGCGGAGCGCGAGCGTTCCACTGTTCAGCATCTGCAACCGCGTGTGCGGTGTAGAACGACAGCTGCCGCACAGCGGCGAGCAGCAGTGCGAGCGCGTGCGTTGCAACCTCTTCGGTTGCGGCACCCGGTACATTTGTGACCCACACTCCGTGCTCATTCGCCGCCTCAATATCAACATTGTTAAAGCCCATCGACATTAAGGCGATAAGTTTCAGCTTGGGCAGTGCCTCAATCAAGCTGCGCGGCGCCTCCGCATAACCGAGCAAGAGCACTTCCGCATCCTGTGACGCGGCAATAATGCGTTCAGTGTTTCGCGTGCCGAGGTATCGCACCTCAAATCCGGCGTCTTCAAGCAGACGCACACCGCTTTGAAAGTCGGTGTCGTCCATATCTGTGTAAACCGCAACCGGCTTCTGGTTTTCATTCATAATGGATCCTCCAAAACAGTGGGGCGGCTGGCCTAAACAGGTAAAACGGAGCTATGCGAGTGGCAGATGGATGAGCTGCAGACCGCCAGCAGCAACTGCTGCTTCAATAGCCTTATCAAGCTCCTCTGCGGAGCTAATGCGTGTGCCTGCACCGCCACAAGCGTTAGCGAGCGCAGCCCAATCCGGCTGCACGAGATCAACGGCAACCGGGTTGATACCTGCCGCGATCTCGTTGTCTTTAATCTCGGCAAAGCCGCCGTTGTCAACAACCAGAATGACGATGTCAAGATTCTGTTCAACAACCGTAAGCATCTCGTTGAAGCTGAACATAAATGCCCCGTCGCCGGTGACCGCGACCACAGGCCGCTCTGGGGATGCGAGTTTGCTACCGATCGCGGCCGGCAGCCCATATCCGAGCGTCGCATATGTTGCCATATAGGCCACAGAGCGCGGGTTGCGCACCTGCAACATGTTCAGCAGCCCCCAGTAGGCAATCTTTGAGGAGTCTGTGGTCAGGATCGCATCTTCCGGCAGCGCCCGCGCAATCGCTTGGCCGACCGAGGTGTTGAGTGCGTCGAGCTTTTCGGATTCTTGTCTAATTGCGGTAAGTGTTGCGGGCACGTCAATGGCCGAGGTGCGATCCGCATCGTCAAGCAGCTCTGTGATCGCGGCCACGGCTGCAGCCGCGTCGGCACGAATACCAACGGTTGCTGGCTGATTCTTGTTGAGCTGTGATTCGAGCACATCAATGCGCACAACTTTGCCCTGCGCGCGCAAGGCATCCACCCAGAGTTCAGCCTCACCGAGTTTTGATCCGACCACCAGCAAGACATCAGCTTTCTGAGCTACCTCTCTTGCAGCTGCAAGACGCAGATTAGAGCCGAGTGCGAGTGGATGGTGCTCATCGATAACGCCCTTGCCGTTGAGTGTTGTAACCACCGGAGCAGCAAGTTTTTCAGCGAGAGCCTGTATCTCTTGCCCCGCCCGTCGCGCACCGCCGCCAGCCAGAATCACCGGATTCACCGCATCAGAAAGCAGCGCAGCAGCCTCTGCAATCAGTTTCTTATCGGGGCTTGGCACCGGCTCGAACTGTTTTGCGGCAAGTTCAGAGGCAGAGATCGAGGTTTCTTGCTCAAGGATGTTTAGTGGCACCTCAATGTAAACCGGTCGTGGGCGCCCCGTCGCAAACAGCTCGAAGGCGTCGTGCACCGCCGCAACCGCTTCTTCTGCGGTTTTCACTCGGCGACCCCATTCAACAATCGCGGCAGCAGCTGAGAGCTGATCCTTAGTTTCGTGAAGTGTGCCTGAGTCAGAGAACTCTGCGCCGAGGGCGACACCGGGTGAGAGAATAATCATCGGTCGTGACTCTGCGAATGCGGTGCCTGCTGCTGAGAGCGCGTTCAATAGTCCGGGACCGCTCGTAGTGATCACAACACCAGGCAGCCCCGTCTGGAGCGACCAGGCATCTGCCCCGTAGCCGGCTCCTTGCTCGTGTCGGGTTGTCACCGGCCGGATACCCAGCGTCTCGAGTGGTCGATAAAACTCAAGGTTGTGTGTGCCGGGGATCCCAAAGACAGTGTTAATGCCGTAGTTGGCTAGGGTTTCCAGCACAACCCATCCGGTAGTGCGCTTCTGTGTCGTAGGCATATATTTTCTCTCTACATGCTGTGTTTATAGTGGGTTATCAGTGTCGGTGTCCCAGACGCATTCGCCGTCTATCCAAGTGCTCAAAACAGAAATTTTACCTATCTGCTCCGCTGGAACAGACAGGGGGTCGGCTGAGAGCACGGCGAAGTCGGCGCGTTTTCCCGCCGCAAGCGATCCCAATTCATTTTCGCGCCCGAGTGTGACCGCGCCTTCATACGTGTGCGCCAGAAGCGCCTCACGTGCTGAGATGCGCAGCGCATCAGCTCCCAGCTGCACACCGCGACGTGTGACACGGGTCACGGCTGCCTGGATCGCTTCGAGTGGTTTCGGCGGTGCCACCGGAGCATCCGATGAGATTGTGATCGGCACTCCCGCGTCGCGAAACTCTCCGAGCGGATTGAAGCGCTCACCGGGTGTCCCAATCGCTTGGGTCACGCCTTCGCCCCAATTGTAATAGTGCTGCGTCTGGTTGACGGGGCGGATCCCGAGGGCTGCCATTCTGGTGATTTCTGCAGGGGCGGGCAGGCCGCAGTGCTCGATGCGATGCCTAGCATCTGCGTTCGGATACTTAAGCTGTGCAGCCTCAATTGCATCGACGCACATTTTAATCGCAGTTGGCGATTGGGCATGGGTTGCGGTTTGCAGCCCAGCTGCGTGCGCCAGTCTCACCAGCTCGGTGTATTCCTCAGGTGAGTGATAGAGCAGCCCAGTGCGGCACGGATCCCCCGCATATCCTTCAGGAAAATACGCGGTCCAGCCGCCGAGGGTGCCGTCAGCATAGAGCTTGATGCCTGCTGTTGCCAGGCGGGCGTTGCCGAATGGAGCAACCAGCCCAAGATCAAGAATCTGGTTAAGCAGATGCGACAGAAAATACATTGAGACACGCATCTTCAGCTCGCCGTGCTCAGCCAAGTCAAGGTAGGCGGCCATCTCACGCTTGCTCACCTGCGCATCACCGACAGTGGTCACCCCGCCGCGAAAGAATTCGGTCTGCACAGTGCGCAGCTGCCGCCGGTGCTCGGCGGGCTCATCGCTGAGATGAAAGTTCGGGCCGTGGTGGCCAATTTTGACACCGTGGATGCCGGTCAGTACATTGGCGGCGGCGTCTGAGAGTTCACCGGTGAGGTCTCCGTTAGCGTCTCGAAAAAATTCGCCACCGTCCGGGTTAGGTGTGTCACGCGTCACCCCGTGCACTGCAAAAGTAAAGGAGTTTACGACCCCGCCGTGCCCGGAGGCATTCATAATGTAGACCTCGCGTGATGTTGAGACCTGGTCGAGCTCCTGTCGGGTGGGGTGTCGCCGTTCGGCAAGGTTGCGCTGTTCGTATCCATAGCCGCGCAGCGCAGCCCCCGGCGGAAGCTGCTTTTCTGCCTCCCGCAGCAGGGCCACAATCTCCGGAATGTTCTTAGCTTTGTTCGGCCCAACATCCACCCATGACAGCATTTGTCCGTACATCAGCGGGTGAGCGTGCGCGTCTATAAAACCGGGCACAATTGTTGCGCCTGGATAGTCCACCCTGTTCACTTCCTCCTGCTGTGTCAGCGCGATCCGCTCGATCTCAGCAACAGAGCCAACGGCGAGCACTGATCCCCTATGCACAAGCAGCGCAGTTGCGCTCTCAGCAGCAGGGTTCAGAGTGTGAATACGCTCTGCGGTCACAATCGTTAGGGAAGAATTACGGTCATCAAATGTTGCAAGTGATTTCATAATGTATTCCCGCCTGGGCGGCGATTAGACGTCAAGGTCTATCGCGCGCCGCTTGTTTTCACAGCGGTGGTTCTGGGCAGCTCATCGATGTACTGCGGCGCGAGCCACATGGCGATGAAGTTTAGCGCCGCCATCACAATAAACTGCCAGACAACGCTCCAGTCTGTGCCGGTCATTTCCACAAGTGTGACCGAAACGATTGGCATGAGGCCACCCCACAGCGCAGCACCGAGACCGTATGCCATTGACATTGAGGTGTAGCGTGCTTGCGGGCGGAACATCTGCGCCATGATAGTTGCGAGCGGCGCCCAGGTTGCGCTCATCGCGATACGGATCAGGGATACGAGAATGTAGGTCAAAGCCAGCTGCTGCCCACCGATTGCGAGCATTAGCGGGATCATGCAGACGACCGCACCAATTAAGCCGATGTACATCACCTTCTTTGAACCCAGCTTGTCGGCGAGGGCCGCAACCGGCAGTGTCACCAGGAATTCCACAAAAGATGCGATGGTCATCGCAAGCAGAATATGCCGCTCACTAAATCCGATGGCTGGGCTCGTTGCGTAATTCTGCACAAATGTGGTTGCCATGGTGTAGCCACCTGACGGCACCAGCACGATAAAAGCTCCGAGAATGATCGGCCACCAGTTGCGGCGGATCGCATACCACACGGGCGCACCCTGTTCTGCTGATTCCACCTCAGTCTCAAAGACCGGGGTTTCTTCAGTTTTCTTACGCACCCAAAAGCCCACAGCGATGAGGGCTGCGCTCAGCAAGAATGGGATGCGCCAGCCCCACTCCATCATCCACTCTTTGCCAAACAGCTCCATCACGTAGAAGATACCGGTCGCTAGGAGGGCGCCACCGGGGTTGCCCAGCTGCGTGAAGCCGCCAAAAAAGCCCTTCTTATCTGCCGGCGCGCTCTCCACGCTCATGAGTGCGGCACCGCCCCACTCTCCGCCGACAGCCAAACCCTGCGCAGCGCGGAACAGGAGAAGAAGGATCGGCGCTGCAACCCCAATCGCTGCGTATGTCGGAAGGCAGCCTACCGCGACAGTGGCGACACCCATCATTACCAGAGTGATAACAAGAGCGGGTCTGCGCCCGAGGCGGTCACCGATGTGGCCGAAAATGATTCCGCCGAGCGGGCGGAAGAAAAATGCGACTGCGCTGCTTGCGAGCGCGGCGATCGTTCCGACGAAACGATCCTGTTCCGGAAAGAACAGCGTTGGAAAGTATATTGCGGCAGCCGTTGCGTAGACGTAAAAGTCGTACCATTCAATCGTGGTACCGACAAAGGCGCCCCAACCGGCACGATACGCGCGTTTGCGCTCTGCGGGGGTCCAAGTTTGAGTTGCAGTCATTATTAAGCTCCCTTGCCTACAGGTATGTGGGAGATACTATCCAGATTTAACGATCATATGTGAGTAATAATCAATGCGATTGCGTGATATACAAATCATTTGTGTAATTTTAGATAAAATCGACGTTAAAATAAGTGTCTGAAACGCGTTATGCAAACTTTTTGATCATTTCGGGAACAAACATTTTTTAATAACGATTTAGCCACAAAGGGTGTGAAATCATTCAGAAACCGTCTCTAGATACTGCGCTCATTGCAGCACTGCAGCACAACGGGCGCGCCAGCATCAGCGCTATCGCTGCAGATATTGGGCAACCGCGAGCGGTTGTTGCCGATCGTCTGGGCCGACTCCTTAGATCCGGCGCATTACGTGTAGTGGCGGCGCTCGATCCTGGATATTCTGGGGATCGCGTGCTCGCGCATCACCTTGTGACGGTTAATGGCCCCACTGCTGAACTGCTCAAGCTTCTCAAGGATCGGGCAGAGACCGTGTTTGTGTCATCTGTCACAGGCAGCAGCAATGTCGTTGTTGAATCACGTTTGCGCACAGAAGCAGAGCTGCAACTGTTTCTCGAGTATCTGCGGGGCCTACCTCGTGTGCAGCGCGTCAAAACAAACCGCTATCTGCGGGTGGTTAAGGGCTTTTTTGTTGCTGAGTATCGCGGAGATATCACCCTCGATGAGCGGGATCGGCAGATCGTCGATCTGTTGCAAACTGACGGCCGCATGAACTATCGCACAATTGCAAATAAAGTGAATCTTAGCCCGTCAGCCGTGCGCGCCCGCGTGAATCGCATGGTTGAGGCGAATGTAATTCGCATATCGGCGGTTGAAGAGCGCGGTGTCATTAACTCGCAGATAGCGATTGGGTTGGGCATCTCCCTGTGTGGGCCGCTAGATCCTGTGCTCGAGTTCTTACGCGGCCGCCCAGAGGTTGATTTTGCTACAACGTGTTCAGGCTCTTTTGACCTGATCGTGACAGTGACTGCTGCCACTCCTCGAGTCATTTTTGACTTTTTAGAAGCACTGCGTGCCACCGGGTTGGTCGGCGAGATTTCCTCCTGGCTGCACATCAACACAGCAAAAGAAGATTACGCTCGCAGCCTGCGGGAAGCTTAAGCTAATCAAGCCTTGCTTTGATTCACCACACCGCTGCCGCAGTGGTTTTAGTGCCCCAGAGAGGAATCGAACCTCCGACACCTTCTTTAGGAGAGAAGTGCTCTATCCACTGAGCTACTGGGGCTGGCTAAACCAGCTTACCGGTTCGCGCTCGAGCCTACTGCTCAATCACAAAAATGTGTGCAGCCATCGCGCGACTAATTTCCAGCGGCTCAAACACCCCAACAGCGATCCGCACAATTTCATCTTCAAGCACAAAACTTGCCCGCGCACCCGGTTTAATGCCCGCCGCATCGAATGCGCGCAGCAGCTCAGGATCCACCTGCGCAGGCTCGGCAAGCCTAGCAATCTCAGCTTCAAAGTCGTCGATTGCGTTTTCTGTAAAGACGGTCATAACATCGACAACACTCATCAAAAACATGCCGCGTGTTTTGACATCCAACTCTTCCAGGCCGGGGATCGGATTCCCGTATGGTGACTTTGTGGGCTGCTCAATAAGTTCCAGAATGCGGCGCTCGACTCGCTCGCTCATAACGTGTTCCCAGCGGCACGCCTCATCGTGGACATATTCCCATTCGAGCCCGATCACATCGTGCAAGAGCCGTTCCGCTAGACGGTGTTTGCGCATCACTCGCACCGCCAGCGTGCGACCGCTGTCTGTCAGTTCAAGGTGTCTATCGCCGGTCACCACAACCAGCCCATCGCGCTCCATTCGCCCAATTGTTTGTGACACCGTCGGCCCCGAATGAGACAGGCGTTCAGAAATACGGGCGCGCAGAGGAACGATGTCTTCTTCCTCCAGTTCGAGGATCGTTCGCAAGTACATCTCTGTTGTATCGATGAGGTCGGTCACTTGGGAATCCTCCTTGATGGTCGCAATTATCCTCAAGCATAGTGCCGCAGACCTGAAAAATGCCGTTTAAAATAGGAGTATGGCGCATATTGAGATTCCTGCTGAAATTCGTCCCGTCGATGGCCGCTTCGGATGCGGGCCTTCAAAAGTCCGCGATGAGCAGGTGAGCTTCCTGGCAAGCTTACAGCCGACTGTGCTGGGCACTTCGCACCGGCAGGCTTCGGTTAAGAATCTTGTCAATAGTGTGCAAGAACAGCTGCGTGACCTTTTCAGGGCACCGGAGGGTTACGAAATTGTGCTCGGTAACGGCGGCGCAACCAGCTTCTGGGATGCGGCTGTGCACTCACTCATCAAAGAAAAAGGCCAGTTTGCCACCTGTGGTGAGTTCAGCTCGAAGTTTGCTGCGGCTGCTAAAAAAGCTCCGTGGCTTGCGGATCCTGCGGTTATCAAGGGTGAACCTGGCACCCTCGCGCAAAATGTTGACGCCAGCGATGTCGATATTTTCGCGTACGCACACAACGAAACCTCGACCGGCGTTATGAGCCCGATCCGCCGATACGGCAAAGATGGGCAACTGACCGTTGTAGATGCAACAAGCGCCGCCGGTGGGATCGACTTTGATGCCGCTAATGTTGATGTTTACTATTTCTCACCGCAGAAGAATTTTGCGAGTGACGGTGGCATCTGGTTTGCGCTAATGTCTCCCGCTGCTATCGCACGCATCGCCGAGATAGACGGCACCGACCGCTACATTCCAGACACCCTGAACCTGCAAACCGCGGTTACTAACTCTAGGCTCCAGCAGACTCTCAACACTCCGGCTATCGCGCCGCTGGCGTTGATGGACGAGCAGCTGCGGTGGATCCTCTCACAGGGTGGCCTTGAGTGGGCGTCTGAGCGCACCAAGCACTCATCACAGCTGCTCTACACTTGGGCAGCAGCGCGCAGCTTCGCAACTCCATTCGTAGCTGACGCTGATGCGCGCTCACAGGTGGTTGCAACAATCGATTTCAATGCAGATGTTGACGCAAGCGCGATTTCAAAAGCTTTGCGCGCAAACGGCATCGTGGACACTGAGCCATACCGTAAGCTCGGTCGCAATCAGTTGCGTATTGCAACATTCACTGCGATTGATCCGACAGACGTTGAGAAGCTGATCGCCTGCATCGACTACGTGGTTGAGCGCCTCGACTAATCGTCTTCTGAGTCTTCAGCAGACTCGTCTTCGTTATCGGGTTCGTCCTCGCTGTCAAGCTCGTCCTCACTGTCGGAGTCGTCAAGCTCGTCGATGTCGATGCCGTCCATCTCGTCGTCAAAGTCCGTGAAGTCGTTTTCGAGCAGATCGTCTTCGGGGTCAACGTCGTCTTCGTCAAGCTCCTCGTGAGCGGCAGCAGCGGCTGCAGCTTCCTCGGCGGCCGCAGCCGCGCGTGCCTCACGGAACTGTGCCAAACGCACACTCCATGGCACCCACTCTGGCGCCACAATGGAATTCTCTCCCGCAATCAACTCAGTTTCAAGCACGGTCAGCGGCGCACCATCTGCGACCTGAGTCACGCTCACCGCCCACAACCAACCTTCGTAGGTCGTGCCGCTGTATGCAAACAGTATTGTGGCCACCCGCGGCGCCTCTGCTCGCACGCTCACAAGTTCGCCGACTTCCTCGGCTGTGGCTAAGTCTGCTAACAGAGTTTCACGGGCGAGCTTGACTCCCTGCTCAATAGTTGCGGCGTCAAGCTCCAGCACGATATTTTCGCTGCCGTTATCTTCAGTGTTTACTGCCATGTATTTTTAATCTCTAAGCGTCAAATTCTTCTGCCACGCTGCGCAACAGAGTGGCCAGCATGCGCGACTGCTTCCGATCCGGATACTGACCAACCTTGAGCTTCTCACCCGCAGCGTCGAGCAGCTTCATCAGGTCTTCCACGATAACCGTCAAATCGTCTGGGCGCTTCCGGTTGCGACGCACCGGGCGTGGGGCGGTTAGCAGTTTTACCGAGAGAGCCTGCGGGCCACGACGCCCGTCCACCACGGAGTATTCAACACGGGCGCCAGGATACAGCTCATCGTCATCACCAAGCACCGAGGCGTGCACATAAACCTGCTGACCGCCCTCACCTGAGATGAAACCAAATCCCTTTTCTTCGTCAAAGAACCGAACTTTTCCGGTTGGCATATGCCCTCTTTCTTTACAGTTTTCTTCACACCTAGCTTAGCGCCGTAATTGCGCTGTCGACTAGACTTAGCCCTGTGAGTAAAAAACAGTCGTCACGGCTAGAATTATTCCTCGGGTGGGGCTCGGTTTCACTGATCCTAATTTCGGTGCTCGCATTTTTTGTAACACTTATCTTTGCGGCATTTCTCTCACCTGAAGAGCTCAACCGCAACGGGATCCGCCAGCTTGTCTGGATCGCCTACGTTGGCCTCCCGGTCGGGTTCGCGATGCTCTTCACCCTGCTTTTTCTTGATTCCAGGAAGCGTCGTAAAAAGCAGTTAGCAAAATAGATGCCGGATATCCTGCATCTTGCGGAGCACCTGAGCACCCTCTCGCTCGAGCATCTGCTGAGCCTCATCGCGTTACGAAAACCGCGCCGAGCAGATACTTTCGTACGGCTTGCTGCCCAGCTGTTGCAGCCGAACAGTATCAACGCCTGCAGTGCGTTTCTCACACGCGCCGAGCTTGCGGCGCTTGCCCACCCCGCTGTCGCACACACCGCCCCAGCAGCTTGGCTAGAAACTCTGCACACTCTCGGGTTAGCATACAAAGAGAGGGGCGGATCGACGCGCATACCAGAACCTGTTAAATCTTGGGCGCGCACCGTGCATGCGACTGCTAACACAGCGGAAGAGCCGTCGCTTGATATTGCAGCACTCGAGCACGCAGCGCAGCGCTGGCGCGCGATGCTCATGCCCGACCGTGACACACAAAACTTTGCGATTTATAACAGCCCAACAGATCGCACAAATTGGTGGACGCACGCCGCGACAGCCGTCGCGCAGGTAACCCAGCTTTGCGTGCACCTGATCCGCAACCCCATCAGCCTCAGTGACACCACCAGAGTCGTCACAAAATCGCTTGGTCGAGCAGCGCAAACGCTCGCGCTCAGTGAGCACCAAACTTTAATGCTTTTAAACCTCGCTTTAGACTGTAACCTGCTAACAGATAGCACTGGTTTTTCAAGCGCGGGCACACAGTTACGAGAGTGGCTCACCGCAGATACTGCCGCTAGCTGGCGAATTCTCGCTGCAGCCGGATACTCAAGCGCCGATCCGCAATTGCTTGCCGAAATTGCAGTGACCCAAACCGACGCGCTGACAGCCGTTAGCCGCTTGCTTGCACAGCTCAGCCCGCAGTCACCAAAACGCGCACAGCAGCTGAAATCTGATGCGACTCTGTTGCAGCTGCTTGCAGTTCCCGCAGTGAGCAGCATCAACGAGCTGAACCAAGCTGCCACAGAACTTAGCGCGCTACTGCCATCCCCCGGCCAGCAGGTGATTATCCAACCAGATCTGTCGGCTATTGCGCCGCAACCGCTATCGCCAGAAACAGAAATTCTGCTTTTAGAGTTGGCAGATATTGAGCAGAGCGGCGTGGCGACGGTCTACCGCTTCACTGAAGCCAGCATCGCACGCGGTGTGCTCAACGACAGTCGCACCACGCAGGAGTGGTTGAGCCTGTTGGCAGAGCTAAGCATCACTGACGTACCCAGCTCACTCACTTTCTTAATCAAAGACATACGCGACTCTGACCGGGTTGTGCGCTTAACGCCACACCAGTCTGGCCGGCTCACACTGCTTCATACAAAATCAGTAAACACAGCCAAATTAATGCATGAGGATCGCGCCCTGCAGGCGCTTTCACTCACGCCAGGGTCCAGCGAAACGACACTCACAAGCCCGCTCGCGCCGCTTAATATCTCTGCCGTTTTACAGGATGCTCACTACTTTGTCGCACAGCGACCATTTTCAGAAATGCTTGCCGCGGCAGCGCAGCTGCAACCAAGGCACAGGCGCACCAACACTCCGCCCGCTAAAGACTTCACAAAAACTGCTGCGCATCTCAAAGAGAGCAGCGCAGACCGCATCTCAATCTGTTTAGAGTACGCGATACACACCGGCGCAAACCTTCGTTTACTACTCACTTCTAACACAGGTCAAATAGAAGTGGTTGCGGTAGCAAAAACTTTAAGCGCAGATCGTGTGCGCCTCTACGATGCAGTTCAGCAGGTAGAGCGAACAGTGCCGGTGAGTGCGATTTGTGAAGCTGAGATTCTATCCCGGCCAGAGTAGGCTGGATAGTTATGAGTTTTGGCCCGCTAATCGTGCAGAGCGACAACACTGTGTTGTTGGAAACCTATCACCCACAGGCGGGCGCTGCACGAGAAGCCTTGGCCGTGTTTGCCGAGCTTGAGCGCGCACCGGAACATATTCACACCTATCGCATCACTCGTCTCGGGCTGTGGAACGCACGCGCCGCAGGGCACGATGCCGAAGAAATACTAGACACACTTAATTCCTACGCAAAGTTTCCGATTCCGGAGGCAGTTAAAAACAGTATCTGCGACACTGTTGCACGCTACGGCAAACTCGAGATCGTGCGTGATGCAGAGGGCGCGCTGCTCATCAGAAGTGACAGACCAGACATTTTGCGCGAGGTGGTAACCGATAAAAAGATCGCGCCACTGTTGCTGCGTGAACGCAACGAAAGCACTTATGAGGTTTCAGACTGGGCGCGTGGCGAGCTAAAACAGCAGCTTCTAAAGCGCGGTTGGCCTGCGGCAGATCATGCGGGATACACCCCCGGTGACCCGCACGCTGTCGCCCTGGTAGAGAATGATTGGCAGTTGCGTGACTATCAGCGTGCGGCCGTATCAGCGTTTACTCGCGGCGGCTCGGGCGTTGTTGTGCTGCCGTGCGGCGCTGGAAAAACTCTTGTCGGCGCTGGCGTGGTCGCCGAAGTTTCAGCAAAAACACTGATCCTAGTGACCAACACAGTAAGTGCCCGGCAGTGGCGAGAAGAGCTATTGCGACGCACCGATCTAACACCCGATGACATCGGTGAGTATTCAGGCGAAGTCAAGGAAATAAAACCCGTTACGATAGCGACGTACCAGATTCTGACCGCAAAACGCGGCGGCAACTATGCGCATTTATCGCTTCTGAGTGTCGAAAACTGGGGGCTAATAATTTACGACGAAGTGCACCTGCTGCCGGCTCCTGTGTTCAAACTTACCGCCGAGTTGCAGGCGCGACGCCGCCTCGGGCTGACCGCCACACTCGTGCGCGAAGACGGTCGGGAGGGTGACGTTTTCAGTCTCATCGGGCCAAAACGTTTCGATGTGCCGTGGCATGAGCTGACCGCCGCTGGGTTCATCGCCCCGGCAACCTGTTTTGAGGTGCGGATCGATCTCGACCCCGATACCAGAATGCAATACGCCGCTGCAGAGGATCGCGAACGCTATCGGATCGCCTCTACCGCAAGGCAGAAGATAGATATTGCGCGGGAAATTTTAGCCCACCACGACGGTGAGCAGTCCCTTATTATTGGTCAGTATATTGACCAACTCGAGCAGATAGCCGAGGCTTTAGACGTGCCGTTAATTACCGGGCAAACCCCGACGAGCGATCGTGAAGAACTGTTTGCAGCCTTTCGAGCGGGGCGAGTGCAGACTCTTGTGGTGTCAAAGGTTGCTAACTTTTCTATCGATCTGCCTGAGGCGTCTGTCGCGATCCAGATCTCAGGCAGCTACGGTTCGCGTCAGGAGGAGGCGCAGCGACTCGGGCGTATTCTGCGCCCGAAATCAGACGGCAAGCAGGCCCACTTCTACACGCTAGTGACCCGCGACACAGTAGACCAGGACTTTGAGCAAAACAGACAGCGCTTTCTCGCCGAACAGGGTTACGCCTATGAGCTGCTGACAGTTCAAGACCTGGCTGCCAAATATTCAGCAGACTCATAGGTAACTATAAGAAACTAAGCTTATGCCACAGCAAAATAAAGGTCCACGAATCCTAATCGTTGATGATGAGCCAAGCATCCGCGAACTGCTAATGACCAGTTTGCGCTTCGCTGGGTTCGGTGTGCGCGCGGTTGTAAACGGCGCACAGACCATCTCTGCCGTGCTGGAAGAGGAGCCAGACCTCATCCTGCTCGACGTGATGCTCCCCGATATGAGCGGCTTTAGCGTAACCGAGCGGCTCCGCGAGGCAGGCTACACCTCCCCAATCCTGTTCTTAACCGCAAAAGATGATGTGGAAGATAAGGTCAAAGGTTTAAGCGTTGGTGGCGATGACTACGTTACTAAACCGTTCAGCCTCGATGAGATCATTGCCCGCATTAAAGCAATTCTGCGCCGCACTGTGCCCGAAGAGGACAACACCGCACTCACTATCGGGCCGATCCGCATGGATCAGGACACCCATGAAGTGCAGGTCGGTGATAATTCTGTTGAGCTCAGCCCGACTGAATACAAACTGCTGCGTTATCTGATGCAGAACCCAAACCGCGTGCTGTCAAAAACCCAGATCCTCGATCATGTTTGGGAGTACGATTTTAACGGCGATGCTGGCATCGTTGAGTCTTATATCTCGTATCTGCGGCGCAAGCTTGATCCGCTCACTGAGGAATCACTGATTCAAACAAAGCGCGGTTTTGGATACATGCTGAAGGTTGATGAAGATTAAAACTAATCGGTCACTGCTGCAGCGCTGGGCTGATGTGCCTCTGCGCGCCAAAATGACCGGTGTGACGGTGCTGATTTTGAGCCTCGGCCTGTTGGTTGCTGGTGTCGGCACAATGTCATTGCTGAAACCCTCACTCTACGCAAACCAAGATACTGAGCTCAGAGCGATCAGTAATAACCCTGTGACCGCCCTGCAACCCGGGGCGCAGCAGGATCAGATAACCCGGAACGATGTGATTTATGCGCCGGGGCGCAACTACGTAGCTATGTTTGATGCGGAGGGAGACTTTCTCTACGACAATCGAAACTCTGAGGCTGCGGTGCTGCCCGAGATCGAACATCTTGAGATTGATGATCTGCAGATAGAAGCGGTCTCCCCCGGCGGTCACGGACTTGGCGGCGGTTTCCCGCAGGGCAATGATAACGACCTCGACATCGAAGACAGCCCCAGTGAGATAGACCAAATCGTCCATTTCACCGACGATGATGGCGTCGTTTGGCGCGGCGTAGTGGTTCCTGTCTATGGCTCAGCCTTTGGCAACATCGATGGTTATCTGCTTGTTGCCGGATCCACCGAACTAATCGAACAGGTTGCTGCGCAATATATTGGCATCTTCGCCGGTTTTGGGATTGCGGTGATTCTGTTGGGCGCAGCGCTCACGCGGATCTTCGTCTCTGCTGCATTCGAACCCCTCACTGAGGTTGAACGAACCGCTAGAGAAATCGCACGCGGTGACTACTCCAAACGTATTCATGTTGCGTCGCCAAACACGGAGGTCGGCCATGTGGGAACGTCACTAAACGTGATGCTCGACCAGATCAATAACGCCTTTAATGAGCGCGCCGAAACAATCGATAAAATGCGCCGCTTTGTTGGTGATGCCGGCCATGAACTGCGCACGCCGCTGGTCTCTTTGCGCGGCTACGCAGAAATGTACCGGATGGGTATGCTGCAGGAGACTGAGCATATAGAGCAGGCTATGGATCGTATCGAGAAGGAAGCGATCCGCATGACCTCACTCGTTGAAGATCTGCTCAACCTGGCACGGCTTGACGCGAAACGTGAGCTTGAATTAAAACCGCTTGACCTAAACAGGTTTGCACGCGATGCCGCCTTCGACGGTATGGCACAGGCACCAAATCGTGTGATCACCGCGATTGAGTGCCCGCACAACCCGCGAGCGCTTGGCGATGAACACAAAATTCGTCAGGTGATGACCAACCTAATCGGTAACGCGCTCCGCCACACTAATGAGGGCACTCCGATTGAGGTGTTTGTCACCTGCAGTAGAGAGCACGCCGTTTTTGAGATTCGTGATCACGGAGACGGCGTGCCAGAACAGATTCGCGACAAAATTTTTGATCGTTTCTGGCGCGCAGACACCTCCCGCAACCGTGAAACCGGTGGCAGCGGATTGGGGCTCTCAATCGTGCGCTCTATTGTTGATGCTCACAACGGCACAGTCCGCTGTGTTGAGACCGAGGGCGGCGGCGCAACCTTCAGGGTCGAGCTGCCACTCGCCGAACCAATCCTCGGGCTTGAAACTTCTGAGTCTGGGCTCGATGCTGCGACCGTGTTTGAACAGAGCCGCAGCGCACAGGCAGCAGGAGCTGCTGCGAAGGGAACAGCGAAGACCGGGCGTGTGCGCCGCATCGGGCGCCGCGTGCGCCGTGACGCGGGCTCTACCAGCGCCGACTAATCTCGTAGCGTTTACTCCTCGACAATAACTGTGCCGCGCATCTCTGGGTGGATCGAGCAGTCATAGTCATATTTGCCGGGCTCGGTGAAAACGTGTGTGAATGAGCCATCCTTTTGCAGCTCACTCACGAAAGAGCCGTCAGCTGCAACAACGTCGTGTTTGGCACCGCCGTCAAACGTCCACCGCACAGCCTCACCGACTTTAACTGTCACAGTTTGCGGATAGTATGCGTTGTCTACA
Source organism: Canibacter zhoujuaniae (assembly GCF_011752005.1). Taxonomy (NCBI): domain Bacteria; kingdom Bacillati; phylum Actinomycetota; class Actinomycetes; order Micrococcales; family Microbacteriaceae; genus Canibacter; species Canibacter zhoujuaniae. The sequence goes on from NZ_JAAIJZ010000003.1 coordinate 92,877, forward strand.
GCGCTCACCTCAACCGCGGCGGTCACCCCCTCCGCAGAGGCTGTTACCTCTGGCTTGGTGGGGCTGCAACCTGCCACCCCTACCGCCAACAAGCCAGCCATAGCGAGCCCAATAATGCGCCCTGATTTCTTTTGGATTGAAAAACTATCGAACATGCAAATCACGCGCCACATCACTAATTGAACCGGTCATGGAAGGATAGACAGCAAAGGCGCTGCCTATCTGGTCTACTGTGAGCATATGCTCAACCGCGAGCGCGAGCGGAAAGATGAGTTCGCTCGCTCGCGGGCCGACGATCACACCGCCTTGCACAACGCCTGTGCGCTTTGAGGCAATGATCTTGACGAAACCGTCTTTGACACCCGACATTTTTGCTCGCGGGTTTACGCCGAGCGGAATTTTGTGCACCACTGATCGAGTGTGCAGCTCACCGAGCTGCTCTAAATCTTGCTCAGAGTATCCGACGGTTGCGATCTCCGGTGAGGTGAAAACGTTTGATGCGACATTGCGCAGATCGATTGGGCGCACCACGTCACCCATAGCGTGCATGATGGCGGTGCGTCCCTGCATTGCCGCGACCGATGCGAGCGGGAAAAAGTTGGTGCAGTCGCCCGCTGCATAGACTGAAGGGACGTTTGTCGAGGCGACACGGTTGACCTTAATGTGCCCGCTCTCTGTCAGTTGCACACCGAGTTCTTCAAGACCGATACCGGCAGTGTTTGGGATTGAGCCAACGGCCATAAGACAGTGTGAACCGAATACTTCACGCCCGTCTGCGAGGGTCACTCGCACGCCATCTGCGGTGCGTTCAACTTTGTCGGCGCGCGACCTTGAGAGCACGTGCATACCCGATCTCTCAAAAACGTTTTGAATTAGTTCTGCCGCGTCTTTATCTTCACCCGGGAGCACCTGCTCACGGCTCGATATCAGCGTGACCTCGCTGCCGAGGATGCGGTAGGCGCTTGCAAATTCAGCGCCGGTTACACCCGAACCAACGACGATTAAGTGCTCCGGCTGCTCTTTCAAATCGTAGAGCTGTTTCCATGTGAGGATGCGTTCACCATCTGGTTTTGCTGAGTCTAGCTCGCGCGGGCTTGCGCCAACGGCAACCACAATAGTGTCTGCCGTAATAGTGTCAAAGTCTTTCCCGCCCTTGGCTGTGGCGACAACAACTGTGCCGGGTGCTTCGATCCGCCCCTCTCCGTGCACAATGCGCACGCCGTCTTCTTCGAGCATGTGCTGCAGATCTACCGACTGTGCTGCGGCCATAGACATAAGACGTTTGTTGATGGTTGCAAAATTTACAACAACCTCTGGCCGCACTGGTTTACCTGCTGCGCCGGGCACTGTGGTTTGCACACCGAGCTGTTCACTCTCACGCACAGCGGCGACAGCGTCTGCGGTTGCAACCAAACTCTTTGAGGGCACGACGTCTGTGAGCACCGCTGAGCCACCAACACCGGCGCGCTCTACGAGGGTGACCTCAGCCCCCTGCTGTGCTGCTGCGAAAGCTGCCTCATACCCGCCCGGGCCGCCACCCAGGATCACAATCCGATGCTTGCGCTCACTGTTTCCCATACTAATCAGTCTACTTTGCTTGCGACACCGTGTTTGTCGGCTGTGTTTGCCGGCCTCAGCGGCAAGCAAATTAGAGAAACCAACCAGCAGCGCTAGCAACTCATAGGAAGGGGGTTTAGGCTCTAAATATGAGTGACTTACAGCAGGAAAATAGTGCCCTCGCAGCAGAAGCTGCCAAGACTTTGCTTGTAAAAAGCGGGGTTAAAAAGTTTGATATTGCCCTCACTTTGGGCTCTGGCTGGGGCAAAAGCGCCGAGGCGATGGGTGAGATTATTGCTGAGGTGCCGGCCTCTGAGGTGCCGGGTTTTCATGCGAATGGTGTAATCGGCCATTCCGGTAAGCTCACCGCTTTACGTCTACCTGACGGCCGCAATGTGCTAATTATTGGGGCGCGCACCCACCTCTATGAGGGGCGCGGGGTTGATGCGGTGGCGCACGGTGTGCGCACTGCGCATGCCGCAGGCGTTGAAACTCTCGTGCTCACCAATGGCGCTGGCGGAGTCAACCCGGACTACGGGGTTGGTGAGGTTGTGTTGATCAGTGACCATCTAAATCTCACCGCTGTCAGCCCGCTGAAGGGCGCAGAGTTTGTTGATCTGACCGATCTTTACGCTCTAGAGTTGCGGGCAGTTGCTCGCGAGGTGGCGCCGGAGCTGCGGGAGGGTGTGTATGCACAGCTGCCCGGCCCACACTTTGAGACACCCGCAGAAATTCGCTACCTACAGACGATAGGGGCTGACGCGGTTGGCATGTCTACCGCGCTAGAGGCTATCACAGCACGCTCACTCGGGTTAAAGGTTTTGGGGCTTTCGTTTGTCACCAACCCGGCTGCGGGTTTGCAGGATGAGCCGCTCAGCCATGCAGAGGTTATTGCCGCAGGCAAAGCGGCTGAGTCTCGCCTGAGTGAGCTGCTCACCAAAATTGTGCACCGGCTGCCATAATTCGCAACACACGCTGCACTATTCACGCACTTAATAACGAGAGGCCGCACATGACACTCGCCCAAGAACTGCTAGCTCGCGTCAGCGAGTGGATCGCCGCCGACCCCGACCCTACGACAGCATCTGAGTTACAGGCTCTGCTCGATCAGGCTTTGGGGGAGGATCGGGCCGCAGCGCACGATCTCACGCAGCGTTTTTCCGGCAGACTGAAGTTTGGCACCGCAGGTCTTAGAGCTGAGCTTGGTGCGGGGCCGCAGCGTATGAATCGGGTGGTTGTGCAGCAAACAACCGCCGGTTTCGTGAAGTTTCTACAACTGCGCTTTATGCAGGGTGAGATTGCAAAAAAACGCGTTGTTATCGGCTTTGATGCGCGTAAAAACTCAGAGATATTTGCCCGTGATGCCGCAGAAATCTTTGCTGGCGCCGGGTTTGATGCGCATCTGTTGCCGGGCCCACTGCCGACTCCCGTAACCGCGTTCGCTGTGCGACATTTAAACGCTGCAGCTGGGGTGATGATCACCGCGAGCCACAACCCACCAAACGATAACGGCTACAAAGTGTATCTTGGTGACGCTGATGCAGGATCGCAGATCGTGCCACCGGTTGACGGTTTAATCGCAGAGTTTATTGATGAGGTAGCCGCCACTCCAATTAGTGACTACCCACGCAACGCAGACGGAGTGCAGCTTGTGGGTGCGGAAATCATCTACGATTATCTGCGGGCTACGGCGCAATCAGTGCTCGGCGCCGAGCAGCAGGGAGCCGCAGTCCATCCGAAGCTCGTCTATACGGCGATGCACGGTGTCGGAACCGCCCCAACAGTGTCTTTATTTGCCGCTGCGGGGCTGCCAGAGCTTGAGCTCGTGCCCGAGCAGGTGGAGCCTGACGACACCTTCCCAACCGTTGCCTTTCCAAACCCAGAAGAGCCGGGAGCGCTAGATTTGGCCATCACCCGCGCCAGGGTCGTGGGCGCTGACGCGATTATCGCCCACGACCCTGACGCGGATCGCCTCGCAATCGCACTGCCTGAACGCGATGCTAACGGAGCCAAAACTGACCGCTGGAAAATGTTAACCGGCAATCAGCTTGGCCTCCTCTTGGGCTGGCGTGCAGCACGTCAGGCTGCTGCGAAGGCCGCCGAAAAGGGCCTCGCCGTCTCTGCTCTCGAGCCACAACCGGCGCTCGCCTGCACAATCGTTTCTTCACCCGCGCTCAAGGTTGTGGCTGACCACTACGGGCTCGCATATTTTGAAACACTGTCTGGTTTTAAGTGGGTGTCGCGCGTGCCCGGTCTGGTGTTCGGTTTTGAGGAAGCCTTGGGGTATCTTGTCAACCCCAGCATAATTCGCGATAAAGACGGCATTTCGGCAGCTGTCGCAGCCGCTGAGATGCTGACTGCACTGCACGCGCAGGGCAAAACTTTATGGGATGAGCTTGACGCCGCCTACGAACTGTTTGGGGCATTTGCAAGCACTCAGGTTACTGTGCGACTCGAGTCGTCTGAAGCGGTGTTAGCTCTCGCGGAAAGGCTGCGACAAAATCCACCAGAACAGTTTGGCACTGTTCCGGTAGTCAAATATCAGGATCTTGCTGAGCACCCGGAGAGCACACTGCGCGCAAACGTTATGCGTTTTGATCTTGCTGGTGGGAGCCGTGTCATGGTGCGCCCGAGTGGCACAGAGCCAAAACTGAAACTCTACATTGATGTGTGCGTCACTGAGGGCACAGTTGCCGAGCGAAAAAGGGCGGCTGAGGGGCTGCTTGTCGAGCTGGAAACCGCGATCCGCAAACTGCTTGCGGTCTAGCGTTTTACTCGAGCAGCGGGCTCAATGCTGTTAATGTCAATCGCACCAGATTCTGCTCCAGTGTAGGCGATACCTGCGTTGGCGAGAGTTTCTTCAGAGTGCGCCCGCTCTAAATCTTTTTCGCGCAGCGCAGCGGGCAGGCCGCAGGATTTATCTTCGCCGGCAGCGATCCAAGACGCGGTGAACAGCAGCACACGGCAAATGAAGTTGAACCAGAGCAGCAAACCGACAATGACCGCAAAGGAAGCGAGCAGCGGATTTCTAGATGCTCCGCCGAGCAGGGAAGAACCGAGCACGGTGAGCACTACGAGCCCGATAGCGCCTGGGATCGTGCCCAACCAAATGCGCTTAGCTGGAATCTTGAGCTCAGCCAGCCATTTATGAATGGCAAACAGCACGAACCAGTTAAGTAAGAACATTGTGCCAAAGCGTAGGAGGGTGCCGAGACCGCCGAAAATCCACGAGTCAGCGGGCAGGACTTCGAGGTTTTCAATGAAATTTAGCACCGCGGTAGAGCTGATCGACAGCACTGACGACAGGAGAATGAGCACCCCAAAACCAACTGCAAACAGCAGATCGCGCAGCTTCAATATAATGCCATTCCGACCGGGGACGGCATCTAGTCCGTTAATTAGACGAATTGAAGAGCGGGTGCTGTTGAACCAAGTGAGCACCAACAGAAACAGAGAGGCAATAGCAATCGCGTTTGACCAGCCGAGCGCCGGACTATCGAGCAGGTCTTGGACGTCAATCGCACCACCCTCGCCAAACAGGCCAGGAATCAGAGTGTCTAGATTTTCGATCAGCGCTTTCAGCAATTCCGGCTGTCTGCGCAGATAGAAACCAAAACTGCTGAACCCAACCCAGAGGGCGGCAAAGACTGCAAAAAGTGCCTGGAAACTCATGCCGGCAGACAGCACCTCGCCACCATTTTCGGTGAGGTTCGTGTTTGCGCGTAACGGGCGTGAGCGCTGTAGTTTCTCAACGAGCGCCAGCACTTTGTCTTTCAATGATTTGCCCTGGTTGGCTGTTTCTGCGCCCGCAGTAGCTGCTGTGTCATTGGTCTTAGTCACCCTGACATTTTAGCGGTCTTTGAAAATGCTGTGCTTGCCGTCTCACAACAAAACCGCTGCTGGGAAACTCTCCCCAGCAGCGGTTATTGCAAACAGTTCAGCCTATTTCTAGCAAACGGTGCTGAATGACTTACGACTACTTCACTTTGCCAGACACCAGCGCAGACTTAACCTCGGCGATCGCCTTAGTAATCTGAATACCGCGCGGGCAGGCTTCTGAACAGTTAAAGGTGGTGCGGCAGCGCCAGACGCCCTCGGTCTCATTCAAGATGTCGAGACGCACCTGAGCCTGCTCATCACGGGAGTCGAAAATGAAGCGGTGCGCATTCACGATCGCTGCCGGGCCAAAGTACTGGCCGTCGGTCCAGAATACTGGGCATGAGGTGGTGCAGGCTGCGCACAGAATGCACTTGGTGGTGTCATCAAACCGCTCGCGATCCGCAATTGACTGCAGGCGTTCTTTTCCACCCTCAGGCTTCGCCTCAGTCTGCAGGAACGGCTGCACAGCGCGGAACGCATCGAAGAACGGCTCCATGTCGACGATGAGGTCTTTTTCAAGTGGCAGACCCTTAATCGCTTCAACGTAGATCGGTTTGCTGATGTCAAGATCTTTAATCAGGGTCTTGCACGCCAGGCGGTTGCGACCGTTGATACGCATAGCGTCTGAGCCGCAGATACCGTGTGCGCACGAGCGACGGAACGCGAGGGTGCCGTCTTGCTCCCACTTGATGCGGTGCAGTGCGTCGAGGATCCGGTCTGTCGGATACATTTCAACGTCGAAATCTTCCCAGTAGGCGTCTTCACGCACTTCTGGGTTGTAACGACGCACTAGGAGGGTGACAGTGAACGGCTGCGGGGCTTCTGGTGCCGCAGCTTCAACGGCTTCAGCCGTCTCAACACTCTGAGCGTCTACTGTTGCGGTGCTCATTAGTACTTCCTCTCCTGTGGCTCGTATCGAGTCATGCGCACTGGCTTCCAGTCAAGACGGATGCGGTCTTCAGGCAGCTCTGAGTCTGCCTCAACCTTGTAAGCCATAGTGTGCTTCATGTAGTTCACATCGTCACGTTTTGGATAGTCATCACGCATGTGACCGCCCCGGCTTTCTTTCCGGTTGCGGGCGGTAAACGTCAGAATCTCTGCAAGATCGAGCAGGAATCCGAGCTCGATCCCCTCAAGCAGATCAGTGTTGTAGCGCTGACCGCGGTCGTGGATAGCGATGTTTTCATAACGCTTGCGCAAACTGCGGATGGTCTCAAGCACAGAGGTTAGTGACTCTTCGGTGCGGAACACCTGTGCGCCCTGGTCCATTGCTTCCTGGAGCTCACGGCGAATGCCCGCAACGCTCTCAGTGCCGGTTGTGTGACGCAGACGGTCAACCCACTCACGGACGTTTTTGGTCGGGTCGTTCGGCAGCGGCACGAAATCTGCTGTTTTAGCGTAAGCGGCAGCATTATTTCCGGCGCGCTTACCAAAGACGTTGATATCGAGCAGCGAGTTGGTGCCGAGACGGTTCGAGCCGTGCACAGACACACAAGCGCACTCACCTGCGGCATACAGGCCGGGCACAACGGTGTCGTTATCCTGCAAAACTTCTGCGTCGTTATTGGTTGGGATCCCACCCATTGCATAGTGTGCGGTTGGGTAAACCGGCACCGGCTCAACAACCGGATCGACACCTAAGTATGTGCGGGCAAACTCCGTAATATCTGGCAGCTTGGTTTCAAGCACCTCTGCACCAAGGTGGGTGCAGTCAAGGTAGACATAGTCTTTGTGCGGCCCGGCACCGCGGCCGTCTAGCACCTCCTGCACCATGGAACGCGCCACAATGTCGCGCGGTGCGAGGTCTTTAATGGTGGGTGCATAACGCTCCATGAAACGCTCACCACTGGCGTTACGCAAGATTGCGCCCTCACCGCGCGCACCCTCTGTGAGGAGAATGCCCAGACCCGCCAAGCCTGTTGGGTGGAACTGGTAGAACTCCATGTCTTCCAGTGGCAGACCTTTGCGCCAAATGATACCGACACCATCACCTGTGAGGGTGTGTGCGTTCGAGGTGGTTTTGAAGATCTTACCGAAACCGCCGGTCGCAAACACGAATGACTTGCCCTGGAATACGTGCAGCTGCCCGGTTGCAAGCTCGTAGGCGATAACAGCCGACACACGCTTTTGACCGTTCGCATCTTCGGTCATTGCAAGATCGAGTGCGTAGTACTCGTTGAAGAACTCCACCTCGTGCTTTACACAGTTTTGGTACAGGGTCTGCAAAATCATGTGCCCTGTACGGTCGGCTGCGTAGCATGCACGGCGCACCGGACGCTTACCGTGCTCTGCGGTGTGACCGCCGAATCGACGCTGGTCGATCTTTCCCTCTGGGGTGCGGTTAAACGGCAGACCCATGTTTTCAAGGTCAATAACCGCTTCAATCGCTTCTTTCGCGAGAATCTCTGCCGAGTCTTGGTCTACAAGATAGTCGCCACCCTTAACAGTGTCGTAGGTGTGCCACTCCCAGCCGTCTTCCTCCACGTTGGCAAGGGCAGCGGCCATACCGCCCTGCGCCGCACCGGTGTGTGATCGGGTTGGGTACAGTTTGGTGATTACCGCGGTGCGTGCCTTCGGGGCAGCTTCAATCGCTGCACGCATTCCGGCGCCACCAGCGCCAATGATTACGACATCGTACTTGTGATAGGTTACGCCGTCTTTGACGGTTACCTCTGCGGCTGTGTTGTCAGTCAACTTCAGTCCTTAAAAATTGTTTCTCGAAACTTAGAGGGAAGAGCAGAAGCTCGCAACGAGCTCTTCAGGCGCCCCCGGCAGGCAGGGGTCAAAGGTAAACACAACCAGGGTGCCGAGCAGAATAAGCAGCGCTGCAGCAGACCAGATTGCAATCTTCAAAGCCTTTGCAAGGTTCGGCTTGTTTACGTAGTCATTCACGATGGTGCGCATACCGTTTGAACCGTGGATAATCGCAAGCCACAGCATTGCAACATCCCACCACTGCCAGACAGGGTTGGCAAACTTGCCGCCGACAAAACCGAAATCTACTGCTTTAATGCCGTCACCGAGCACTAGGTTGTAGAAGAGGTGGCCAAAGATCAGCACGACCAGGATGACACCTGACACGCGCATGTAGATCCAACCCCATTTTTCCCAGTTGGTGGTCTTTTTATTCTTAATGAACGGATTGTTTGCGTTAGTTGACATTTTTTACGAGCCTCCTAGTGTGCAAACACGTTTGGTAGATGACGAGCACAGAAACCGATCATCAGCACCGCCCAGATTGCGATCACAATCCAGAACATCTGACGCTGATACTTGGTGCCCTTACTCCAGAAGTCCACCAAGATAATGCGCAAACCGTTCAGTGCGTGGAAAACCACCGCACCCACCAGCGCAACCTCACCAAGACCCATAATTGGGTTCTTATATGCGCCAATGACAACGTCATAGACCTGCGGGCTGACCCGAACGAGTGCCGTATCTAGCACGTGCACAAGCAGGAAGAAGTAGATTGCGATGCCGGTAATCCGGTGCAGCACCCACGACCACATGCCTTCGTTTCCACGGTATAAAGTGCCGCCCAGTCGCTCACCCTGCGGCTGAGCTGGCTGCGCGAGCTGCGCCTTTTCGGCTGCCACGAACATCCTCCTCGATAGATGTTAAATACCCTCTGGCGGGAAATTACTGTGTCTCTAATTATCGCACCTTTCACGGCATATTTTAAGAATTTACGAAGCTCCTTCATCTGATGTTATTAAGGCGCTTAATTACTGATTTTTATTGCCCCACCGCGCCTCCGTTCCAATGGCGGGCGGCGCGCTACTCTGCTTAATATGCAAAACAATGAAAACTTTTGGTGCGTCATTCCGGCCGGTGGCGTGGGCTCTCGCCTGTGGCCGCTCTCCCGCGCTGACGCCCCGAAGTTTCTGTTAGATCTAACCGACAGCGGTAAATCACTGCTCGCAACCACCTGGGATCGACTCACTCCGCTCACCGATCCGAAACGCATTATGGTGGTCACAGGAAACGCGCATCAGCGTTCAGTGCGCGAGCAGCTTCCGGATCTTGCCGAAGCAAATCTCGTAACAGAGTCAGAGCCCAAAGATTCTTCTGCCGCCATCGGCCTGGCCGCCGCGTTGATCCTTCGGCGCGATCCACAAGCCATTATCGGCAGTTTTGCTGCAGACCACGTCATCGGTGATGAGTTTCTTTTCCAGCGCGCGGTGCACACCGCGGTTAACGCAGCGGCAACGGGGGCAATTGTCACAATCGGCATTCGCCCAACACACGCCGCAACCGGCTTCGGCTATATAAAAACGGCGGATCCGCGGCCAGACATCGCGCCAATGGATGTGTTCCGCGTCGCTAAGTTCGTTGAGAAGCCCGATAAAAAAACCGCAGAGAGATACATTCGCAACGGCAAACTCTGGAATGCCGGCATCTTCATCTCTCGCGCTGACGTTCTGTTAGAACAGATGGCGGAGTCTGAGCCAGAGCTCGTCGCGGCACTGCATGAAATAGCGGATGCATGGAACACTCCGCACGCAGCGGCAGCCCGTGAGCGTCTCTGGCACACGCTGCCGAAGATTGCTATCGACTACTCCGTCGCAGAACCAGCCGCCGCTGCCGGAAAAATGCTCTGCGTCTCCGGGCACTTTAGCTGGGATGACGTTGGAGATTTTGCGAGTATCGCAAACCTCTTGACGCGCGGTCGCGCAAACGATCTGGCAGTTTTGGGAAAGCGCTCTAGTGTGCTTGCTGAGAAATCAAACGGCATTGTAATTTCGGGCAGCAAGCGGCTTGTAACTGTTGTGGGAATGGATGATGTTGTCGTCGTCGACACCCCTGATGTTTTGCTTGTGACGAATAAGGCACACGCTCAGGACGTCAAAAAACTTGTTTCCCATATGCGCGACTCCGGTAACGCCCAACTGCTGTAACGCCGATCCGACACGCCGAAAATCCTTAAACCTTAACTTAAAAGTTTAAGGATTTTTGCTTTTTAGTTTGACTTCACCCTAATTACACGGGTGTAATTAAATAACTAAACAACGGCTCCCCCGCCGCCGTACGATGAAAGGAGTGGGCGTGAGCACAATTGCAAACGGCCCCGTCCCAAGCGACTGGCATATTGATCCAGTGCTGCTTGGGATCCCTGGCGTGCGACGTAACAGCACTGACGACGACACTAACCCCCTCGCCTGGCAGGCAGACGCACTGTGCGCACAAACCGACCCCGAAGCGTTTTTCCCAGAAAAAGGCGGCTCAACCCGTGAAGCTAAACGCATCTGCGAACAGTGCGAGGTGCGCGCAGAGTGCCTCGAATACGCGCTTGCAAACGATGAACGATTCGGCATCTGGGGCGGCCTATCAGAGCGCGAACGCCGCAAACTCCGCCGCCAACAAGCAAGCTAAACGGCGCGGCAACACACTTCCAGCCCAGGCGCGCGTATCGTATGAAACAGTATGCGCAATTTAGTTACAGCAATCGTTGTAGCCCAGTCTGGCGAATGGCTTGACGCCACTCTCGAAGCACTGGGTAGTCAGACTCTGCCACCAGACAGAATTATTGGCGTTATTAACGGGCGCAGTGACAAAATTACACAGCAGTATTTAAACGCTGGTATAACCAGGCTCGTAGCGACCGGAAAACAGGCCTCTTTCGGCGCAGCAATAGCGGCAGCAGAGCGTCAAATTGAGCCGTTGCAGCTTGCGCAAGCCGCAGACGATGCCGTCTCTGAGTGGCTGTGGTTGCTCACCGAAGACTCCGCGCCAGAGCCCAAAGCACTGCGCGCCATCCTATCTGTTGTGATGAGCGCCCCATCAGTAGCGGTTGCCGGCCCAAAACTCATCGACTGGGAACACCCCGAGCGTATCGTCGAACTCGGTCAAAGTCTGACACGCTACGGCTCACGCTGGCTGCTGCGCCGTCAGGAGCTCGACCAGCAGCAGTATGACCATCTGCAAGACACCCTCGGGGTTGGCCCGATCGGTGTGCTTGTGCGGCGCGATGTCTGGCGAGAGCTTAACGGTTTTGACCCGGCACTGCCGATTTACGATGACAGCCTCGATTTTTGCGTTCGCGCAAGGCTTGCTGGGCACCGTGTAATTGTTGCCCCCAAATCGCGCGTGCGGGTTGCGCTTTCAGGTATTGCAGGCCCCCGTTCGGATCGGCGCGCGACAACCAGGCGACACAACCACTACCACGCCCGCGCCTCACACATGCACCGCCGAATCGTTTACGCAAATCCGATTTCCGCCTTCTGCATGTGGCTGCTGCTCCCATTACTCGGGCTTTTCCGTATTTTCTGGGCGCTGCTGCGTGAACAACCGGGCAACATGTTAGGTGAGCTCCTAGCCGCTCTCAAAGTCTTCTTTAACCCGGGCGCAATTATTAGCGCCCGCCTAAGGCTGCGCAAACACAATGTGGCGGGCTGGGGAGCTGTCGGGCCGCTCCGCGCTGATCCGAAAGATGTGCGCACCGCACGCATGATTGACCGTGAGGCGATTCTCGCAGCACAGGGTCGCAGCCGCAAAGAACTTCATTTCATTTCTACGGGTGGGCTTGCGACGCTGCTCATCAGCATTGTGATGTCGGCCGCGCTGACCTGGTGGCTCGCGGGTGAGCAGCAGATCTCTGCGGGGGGCACCGCGCCACTCTCAAACTTCACCCAACTGTGGCGAAACACACAAATGGCTGACGGCATACCGGCTGATCCTTTCACGTGGGTGCTTGCCGCGCTCGGCTCAACAACATTCTTTAATCCATCCCTTGCTGTTGTGCTTTTCCTCGCGCTGGCAATTCCGCTTGCAACAGTGGGCGGTTGGTTCTGGGGTGCGCAATTCACCGACACCACCGCGGGCCGTGTGCTCTCTGGGTTTGGCTGGGCGCTCAGCCCCGTGCTGCTGGGCTCACTCGACCACGCCCGGCTGCAGACAGTTGCGCTGGCAGTGATTCTGCCGTGGCTACTCATCGCAGCAACGCGTGCACATCAATCATGGTCGTGGGCGGGCACAGCCTCGCTCCTCGCTGCGGCAGGGCTTGCGACAGCGCCGGTGCTGATTCCGGTGGCGCTTGTCATGTGGGTTGCGGGAATGTTATTGCACCCACGCCAAATCACCCGCGTTGCTGCTACCGCAATCGCGCCTGCCGCGCTGCTGTTTCCAATCGTGTGGCATTCCTTCTCAGTGGGTAACCCTATTTTGGCGTTGCGTGATCCCGGTCTAAACACTCCTTATGAACCGGGCAATTTGTGGCATCTGCTGCTCGGCTTTCCACGCAACGGGCTCGAGGGTTGGGCTGCTATTTTTGCAAATCTCGGTCTGGCCGATGCGCCGACAACCCTCTTGGTTGGAGTCCTCCTCGCGCCGCTCGCCCTGCTCGCCGCGATCGGCATCTACCTCGGGAAAGTAAACGTCACAATTTTTGCTTCCATTCTCGGCGGGCTCGGTCTCATTACCGCTATTTTCAGCGCCAACACATACCTCACAACCAGCGGCGAAAATGTTGTGCCGCTGTGGACAGGCTCGGGTCTCGCCCTCTACTGGATCGCAGTTATCACCCTCGCAGCATCAGGATCATCTATGCTCGGGAAAGCTGCAACACCAATTGCAGCGGTAGCAATTATCGCAAATATGGTCGTTGTGACTCCGCTGCTGGTAAGTCTCGCGACCGGCCAGTCTGAGGCACGCGACACCCGCACTCCGGTGCCGGCGATTATCCAAGCAGCGGGAAGCACGAACGAAAATATGCGCACCCTGGCGCTTGAAGCACTCGGTGACGACAGCATTAAAGCTGAGATTATCACCGGCTCTGGCACTGTGCTCGACGAGATCCGCACCGGCCACTATACGGCAGAACTCTCTGCTGCGGATCAACAGCTCGCTGAGCTGGTAGCAATCCTCGCAAGCGAGGGTTCCCCCGAACTAAACGAACAACTCGTGCAAAACGGTGTTAGCTTTGTGCTGCTTCGCAACACCGGAGACACAGCGCTGCGCTCCGCCCTCCAAGAAGTTTTCGACCAGCAGGTAGCGCTGGAGGTAACCGGCCCAACCGAAGCGGGTCAACTCTGGACCGTAGTTGCTACAGAAGCCGCACAGCAGAACGCGACTGCATCCGCGAATCAGGCAGCCGAACTCGACACAAAACTGCCGATCCTAAACATCTCTGCTTTGCAGTTAACCTCACACACCCTGTGGGCGGCACAGATTGTGCTGCTCCTTGCGATGCTCCTGCTAGCACTGCCGACTGGCGAAGTGACGGAAACACCACCCAAACGGCCACGTCGGCGCAAGCGCATGCGCGTACGTGACACCGATGCGGCCGTGATTCTGCATGAAAAGGCCGACGCAAATAACGCTGAGAATGGGAAGGAGAGCCGATGACTAAGCACACAAAATTGGGTCAATACACCGGGCGTGTAGTCACCGGCTTCGCCGTCACCGCAGTCGGTGTTGCAACGGTTTTCGCTCTCAACGTTATCTCCCTTCCCTCGTGGGAGGCGAGCCCGCAACCGATTGGGGTTGATGCTGCTGGCAACAGCACCCGCCTAGTAGCATGCGACGGTGGGTTTGGGCAGCTCGGATCCGATCCGAGTAACCCTGCGGCAGTCACCCCAATCGGCAGCCCGCAGTACGTGACCACCAGCTCCTCGCAGCGTGAAATTAAACGCAACATCGGTGCGCCAGAAAGCGCCGGCCACACCTACAGCAGCTCCGGCGATACCCCGCTGGCAGCAGCAGCCTGGCAGCAATTAAACGAGCCAACTCTGCGCGGCCTCGCAGCACACGCCTGTGCCGCCCCCGAATCAGTGCAGTGGATTGTCGGCGGGCGCACACTCGGCGGCAACAACAGCACAGTTTCTATCACCAACCCGGGCGACACAACCGCTGTTGTCAACATCACGGGGTTCACACAAGCAGGTGAGCTCGAAAGCACAAGTATCAGCGGTCTCTTGGTGCCCGCTGGTGAATCCCGCTCAGTTTCGGTAAACGGTATCACCCCCGGCGCAGAGGCGCTTGCGTTGCGTCTTGAGTCAACCGGTGCTGCGGTCAGCGCGGTGCTCGGCACCTCCGCACTCACTGACATCACTCCGCACGGGGTAGACACTGTCGCTTCACAGGTGGCAGGATCAAATGAGGTCTTGCTATTGGGTGTCGCTAACGAGCGCGCGACGGCCGGTTCTGATGCCGGCGCAGACACCGCTGTTGATGTCCAGATCATCTCACCCGGAGCGGCAAGCCACGCAACAATCTACTCACTAGACAACGCTGGCACGCAGATAGCCTTAGCCGAAGTGGATCTGCCCGCAAACACCCTCACGAACACCAAAATTGAGGTGCCACAAAACAGCACCGGATTGCTAATCATCGCAGACACAAACATTGCCGCAGCGGCGGTTGGTGACTCGCTCCGTGGCGCAAACACCGATATGGTGTGGTATTCCCCAGCTCCGGCGTTAAATAATGGCGCCGCCGGCGCGATCCTTCCCAATGGGCAGCTGTATCTCGCAAACAGCAGCGCCGCACCAGCAACCGTCACCCTTACTGCAACGGCCGATAGCAGCAAATCAAGCACCGTCACCATACCCGCTCGAGCTGCTGTTACTGCGAGCGCCCCCGACCAAACTTTTACTATTAAAACGGACCCTGCCAGCGACGGAGCCATACATGCCGGTGTGCGTATATTCACTGATAGTGGCGCAGCCGCCTATCCTGTGCTGCCGAGTCGCAGCCGCCTAAACGAACTTACTATTTATACAAAGTAAAATTTTCTAAAAACCATTTTCATCACGTAAGGATCCCTAAGCAATGAACGCGCACGTCCTAATTGTTGACGATGATTTTGATCTGGCTGAAATGCTTGGGCTGGTGCTTGCAGCTGAGGGATTCCAGACAACACATGCAGGGGACGGCAACGACGCGGTTGCAAAATTTGACTCTCTGCAGCCCGATCTAGTGCTCCTAGATGTGATGCTGCCGGGGATGGATGGTATTCAGGTTTGCCGCACCATCCGCGAAACTAGCGGCACCCCAATCATTATGCTCACCGCCCGCACCGACACGCAAGACGTTGTCGCCGGGCTTGAAGCTGGCGCCGATGACTACGTCATGAAACCGTTCAACCCCACCGAATTGCTTGCGCGTGTGCGTGCCAGGTTGCGCAAAATTGAGGGCTCAAACGACAGCAAACTACGCATTGGCGATGTTTGCATTGACGTTAGCAAACACGAGGTAAAGCGCGGTGACGAGGTAATTCAGCTGACACCGCTGGAGTTTGATCTGCTCGAATTGCTTGCCCGCTATCCGGATCAGGCATTCACTCGAGATGCCCTGCTGGAAAAAGTTTGGGGCTACCAGTACAAAGCAGACAATCGTCTCGTAAATGTGCACGTGCAGCGCCTGCGCGCAAAAATTGAGGTTGATCCTGACAACCCAACTATCGTAGTGACCGTGCGCGGCGTTGGTTACCGCGCAGGTAGCGGGAAGTAATCTCAGGCGATGCCTGCTAGAGAAAAACGGCGGCGGCGGAGGCTGCGCAAACTCCGGTTTTTACGTCGGATCGATCCAGTATTCGGCCCAATTCGTCGCCGCTGGCAAAATTCCCTGCCGTTGCGTGTTATTACGATGACGGTGGTTATTGCTTCTCTGCTAACCCTATTTGGTGGCACTTTTATTCTCTCTAGCGTGCGCGAAGATTTAACCGCGAGCAAACTCGAGAACGCCTTAGAAGATAGCGCTCGCGCAACCGTTGCCGCACAGCGAATAATCGACAGCTCTGATGCGAGCGACCGTTCATCTTTGTCATCACTAATGCTGTCAGTGCGCTCAGCGATCCGCGATATTTCCTCCAGCTCACTAATATATGTGCGAAGGCAAGCCGGACAAGCGGCCTCGCAAGACGCGCCACTAGATTTTCGCACCGGAGCTGGTGTGATGGAGGCGGTTACTACTGAGTTGAGCAACGCGGCTGCAACCTCTGACGCAGAACAACTCTGGCAGTATGTAGAGCTTCCCACCTCTGGGTTTGACACGGATACCCTGCCCGGCATAATTGTTGCCACTGAGCTTGTTTTTCCTGCCGGAATCGGCACCTATGATCTATTCATCGGTTATTCATTTGCAGAAACTGATGACTCGCTCACTTTTATCACCCGCACCCTTGTTGTTACCGGAGTATTCACGCTCATAATTCTGTTGCTCCTAGTGTGGTATGCAGCGGTGCAGCTTTTTGCTCCAATTAGGGAGGCGGCTGAAGCTTCTAAACGTCTCGCGTCAGGCGACGCCAAGGCGCGTATGGAACAGCAGGGTGACTTCGCTTTTGATGCTCTAAGCAATAACTTCAATACGATGGCAGACACCCTAAGCGCCAGGATTAGTGAGCTTGACACTCTCTCGGTTATGCAGCAGCGTTTCGTCTCAGACGTTTCGCACGAGTTGCGCACCCCGCTCACCACGATCCGCTTGGCAAGCGAGGTGCTGACAAATTCTGAAAATCTCCCGCCTGTTGAGAAACGAGCAGCGAGCGTGATGGGTGAACAACTCACTCGCTTCGGCATGCTGCTTGATGATCTGCTCGAGATTTCACGCTACGATGCCGGTCGTGTCCAGCTGGACACTGAGCCCACATCACTGGTGCAGCTTGTGCAGGAACAGGTCGAGCAACTGCAGCCGCTCTCACAAAGCATCATCGAGGTGCGCCCACTCGGGGCATACAACGCCATTGAAATAGACCCGCGCCGCATTAGCCGCATTGTGCGCAATCTAGTGGGTAACGCAATTGAACACGGTGAGGGGCGCCCAATTATCGTCACGCTGGATTCCAACTCAAGCGCCGTTGCGATTACGGTACGCGACTACGGTATCGGCATGACCGAAGCACAGGTGGATCGCGTCTTTGATCGTTTTTGGCGCGCAGATCCGAGCCGCAAGCGCACTCTCGGCGGCACCGGGTTAGGGCTTGCAATCGCTCGTGAAGATGCTGAGGCACACGGCGGTGTGCTTGATGTCTGGTCTGCTCCAGATGCCGGCGCCAACTTCAGGCTGACCCTCCCGAAAAATGACAACCAAGACACGTTTTTGTCGCCGCTGCCGCTGACCCCCGCAGATGTTGCAGACGCTGCTACACAGTCAGAGCAAACCGGCTGGTTGGATCGTCCGCGCCGATGGCTCTCGAAGGGAGGGCGCTAGTGCACCGTTTCAAGAAAATTTTTGTACTGCTGACTGTGCTTCTCACAAGCGCATTAGCATTAGTAGGCTGTGCTGGTGTGCCGTCCTCTGGCAGTGTACAAACGGGGCTCAGCAATCTAAAACAGACTGACGAACAGGTGGTTTTTGATCCGAGCGGCCCGCTCCCCGGCGCAACGCAGGAGGAGGTGTTGCGCGGTTTCCTCGTGGCCGCCTCATCAGCCAACCACGATTATGCTGTCGCCCGTGAATACCTAACTCCCGCTTTTGCTGACGTTTGGGAGCCACGAGCTATCGCTTTGATCGATGAGGGCACGAGACCTTTTCAGCAGATTAGCGAAACATCCGCCTCAGTTTCGATTTCAACCATCGCCCAGGTTGATCGCAATGGCATCCTCACCGTCAACCCAACGCAGAGCCAAACAAGCGAACTAAATTTTGAGTTTGAGCGGGTCGGCAACGAGTGGCGCATCTCTCGCGCGCCCGTCGGAATCGTGCTCGATCGAAGCATGTTTACCACTGTGTGGATGCAAATTAGCCTGTACTATCCCGACAGCACCGGCACACTTTTCGCCGATCAACGCTGGTTTGTAAACGATACACTGCTGATGCAGCGGGTGCTTGAGCAACTGCTTGCAGGGCCCTCTGCAATGCATCAGCTCGCCTACAGCCCGGCTATTCCAAACTCTGTTGCGCTGCAGTCACCGCCACTGATCGACGACGGCCGCATCAATGTTGAGCTATCGAGCGCATTTGCTGAATTAAGCGACACCGCGATAGACACTTTCGCTGCCCAGTTAAACGCAACGCTCGCGCCACTTGGGGTGCTCGATCACTACACAATCTCAACCGCCAGCAACCGCAGTGTCAGAGAGGGCTGGGTTGCGACAAAGCAGGAAGAAGAGCTTAGTAAGTTCCCCTACGCACTGCGCAATAATAGCTTCGGTGAGCTGCGCGGCTCACTAATCGAGGGGCAGACTGCGTTGGCAGAGCCTCTGCAAAAGTTAAAACCCCTTGATGCAATGGTGAATATCGCCGGTGATCGCGCAGCGGTGCTAACAACAAAGGGCGTGCATCTTGTGCAGGGCGATAGCGAGGCTCTGATTGACGCACGTAAGGATCTGTTAAACCCCTCACTAGACCCGTGGGGTTACGTCTGGACGGCTGCCCCCGGTAGCAGCAGTCAGATTTTCGTGCAGAACGGCGAGGGCGCACCCACCGAGTTCCAAGTTCCAGCGGTGGAGTTGGACGGATTGCAGCAAATTCGCGTCTCTGCTGACGGCAATCTGCTCGCGATGCTCGTCACCCGCAACTCACAAACCAGTGTGCTTGTATCAGGTATCAGCCGTGATGCGCACGGGGCCCCAAACGGATTGGATCCCGCCGCCCACCTAGTGCTCACTCAGACCGGTAATGCGGTTGATATTGACTGGATCGACGGAAGTCGCTTTGTTGTGCTGTCCCGCGTGAGCGAGGCGGCAAAGGTGACAGTGGGCGGTGTCGGCTTGTTGCCGACCGACCGTGGCGTAGTGCCGAACGGTATTAGCGTGGCCGCCGCAGACAGCAGCCGTGGATTGCGCGTTCTTGATACAGACGGAACTGTGCTACGCCCGCAAGGCGCCAACGGCTGGACGCAGGCTGCCAGCGAGATCGCGCTGCTGGCTAAACGTATCTGAATTTCTCGCACAGATTATCCACAGATTTTCAGGAGTTTGTGCTTGTAGGGGCCAGCTTGCGTAACCATTATTTTATGACTGCCCACCCCTATTGGTATCGCGTGCTCCTTGATCTGCGAGCGCTGCTGTTCCCCAGCAACTGTTTTGGCTGCGGCCGTTTTGACAGGTTCCTGTGCCGCGACTGTCGACACCAAATTCGAGCACTCAGTCAAGAGGCGCTGCAATCACGCACCGTCTATTACCGCACGTCAGATTCTGCTCGGGGCCTCTCAGTTTGGTATCTCGCAAGCTATGAAGGTGTTCTGAAAGAGTGTCTGCTGCGCTACAAACATCAGGGGGCAACACAGTATGCGAAACTGCTGGGGGTTATTCTAAACGGCGCTGTCTCTAAAATCCCCGCTGCGCCGCAGTTGGTGTTGGTGCCGATGCCCTCGCGCCGCAGCAAAACTCGTGAGCGCGGCTACAATCACCTACGGTTGCTGCTGCGCTGTCGTGACGCTACTGCGGCACGAATTCCAGTTTGTTGGTTGCTGCGCGCGAGTTACTTTCGCACCTCCCAAGTTGGCAGCTCCGCGGGTGATCGGGAGAGAAACGCGCGGCGGGTGCGAGTCAACCGACGTAATTTCCAACGTCTGCGCAAACGATATCCATTAGCGCAGTTACTGTTGGTTGACGATGTCTGCACAACAGGGGCAACTTTGAGCGCGGCGGCGAGTGTTCTTGCAGATACGGGATGCAAGATTTTTGGGGCTGTGACACTGTGCAGCGCCAAACGTCACAAGTCTTGATTGAAAACTCATCTTTAGGGGAGTATGGTTTGGTTAAGGCGGGCAGAGTTGCCCCCAACCCTGGGTGGCACCCGCCTTGCGTAGCACTGAAGGAGGGCCATCATGGACGTCATCATTCGCGGACGTAACGTCAGCATCACCGATCGTTTTGAAGATTATGTAGGTGCCAAGACAGAGAAGATTGCCTCTCTCCTACCAAAGGCACAAAAGTTTGAGGTGCGGGTGTCACGCACAAGTGATAAAAGCCCCGAGCACGGTGACCGTGTTGAGATCACGATTGTCGTTCCCGGTTCAGTAATTCGCGCTGAGGCAACATCCGGAGATAAATTCTCAGCGTTCGATATCGCCTACGGTCGTGTGCTGGAGCGTGTGCGACGCGCAAAAGATAAGCGTAAGGTTGACCACCGTAAAGGAAAGGTTTCAGTTGCTGATGGCGCTTTTGCTGGTTTGGATATTGAAGCAGCACCGCCTGAGGCGTTTGGTTTGCACACCGGCGATGCTGGGCGAGATGAAAATGGTCAGGAAGATGATTACACCCCCATTTTTATTCGCACAAAGAGTTTTCCAGCTGTCGAGATGACCGCAGAGGCGGCTGTTGATCAGATGGAGCTGGTCGGGCACGATTTCTATCTGTTTATTGATGCTGCTAACGGTCGTCCAAGCGTTGTATATCGGCGCAAGGGCTGGAACTACGGTGTCATCTCGCTTGATGATGCGGCTGAGTAGTTCCCAGACAGCATTGGTAGAATTTGTCACGTATGTCTGCCAACCCGGCAGACGGTTTACTAACGCACACCCTGATGGAGCCGCACGTGGCAAATGTGATAGAGAAAATTCTCCGTGTTGGAGAGGGTCGTATTCGCAAACAACTTGAGAAGATTGCGAAGCAGGTTGAAGACCTAGAGCCACTTTACGAGGAGTTAACAGACGAAGAGCTGCGTGAAGAGACAGCCGAGTTTCGGCAACGCCTCGAAGCTGGCGAAACTCTCGACGACATTATGGCCGAAGCATTTGCGGCTGTGCGTGAGGCGGCAAAACGCACAATCGGTTTGCGCCCCTATCCGGTACAGATCATGGGTGGCGCAAACCTGCATCTCGGCAATATCTCTGAGATGAAAACCGGTGAGGGTAAAACCCTTGTGGCAACCATGCCGGCATATCTAAATGCTCTCACCGGTCGCGGCGTGCATGTTATTACCGTAAACGACTATTTGGCGCAGTATCAGTCAGATCTAATGGGTCGCGTGTTCCGCGCACTGGGTATGACCACGGGCTGCATCATCTCAAACCAGAGCCCCGCAGAACGCCGGAAACAGTATGACGCAGATATCACTTACGGCACGAACAACGAGTTCGGCTTCGACTATCTGCGCGACAACATGGCTTCAAGCGCCGACGCCCGCGTACAGCGCGGTCACTACTTCGCCATTATTGACGAGGTTGACTCGATTCTGATCGATGAGGCCCGCACACCGCTGATTATTTCTGGCCCTTCATCGGGGGATGCAAACCGGTGGTACGCAGACTTTGCGAAAATTGCAAAAACACTGGTTGCCGGCGTTGATTATGAGGTTGATGAAAAGAAGCGCACCGTTGGAGTGCTCGAACCAGGCATCGAAAAGGTTGAAGACTACCTCGGTATCGAAAACCTTTACGAGTCAGTAAACACCCCGCTCATTTCGTTTTTGAATAACTCGATTAAAGCTAACGCGCTGTTCACTCGCGATAAGGACTACGTCGTGCTAGACGGCGAGGTGATGATCGTTGATGAGCACACCGGCCGTATCCTGCCGGGGCGCCGCTACAACGAGGGAATGCACCAGGCGATTGAAGCCAAAGAGGGTGTCCAGGTAAAAGCGGAAAACCAGATGCTGGCAACCGTTACTCTGCAGAACTATTTCCGCCTCTACGAAAAGCTCTCCGGCATGACCGGTACGGCTGAAACCGAAGCCGCAGAGTTTATGAGCACCTACAAACTGGGTGTTGTGCCAATTCCGACCAACCGCCCAATGCAGCGCGTCGACCAGCCAGACCTCGTTTATAAAAACGAGCAGGTGAAGTTCGACATGATAGTAAACGACATTGTTGAGCGTCACGCTAAGGGTCAGCCTGTGCTAGTTGGCACCACCTCGGTGGAAAAAAGCGAATACCTCTCGCGCCTGTTGGCGAAGAAGGGCATCCGCCACGAGGTGCTGAACGCAAAAAACCACGCACGTGAGGCGGCCATCGTAGCCCAGGCCGGTCGCCTGGGTGCGGTAACCGTAGCCACCAATATGGCCGGTCGCGGCACCGACATTATGCTCGGAGGTAACGCAGAGTTTCTTGCGGTGCAGGAGATGACGGCACGAGGATTCTCAACCGAGGAAAACCCTGAAGAGTACGAAGCTGCTTGGGACGAGGTTTTCGAAAACACCAAAGACTCTGTCGCCCAAGAGGCTGAAAAAGTAATCGCTGCCGGAGGTCTCTATGTGCTCGGCACCGAACGTCACGAGTCACGTCGCATCGATAACCAGTTGCGAGGTCGTGCCGGCCGTCAGGGCGATCCTGGCGAGAGCCGCTTCTACCTGTCTCTGACCGACCATCTGATGCGTCTCTTCCAGTCTGGTCTGGCAAGCACTATGATGAATAATCCACGCATTCCCGACGACGCAGTGCTCGAAGGCAAGATCATGAGCCGTGGCATTCAGTCGGCACAGACGCAGGTTGAGACGAGGAACGCCGAGATCCGCAAGAATGTGCTCAAATATGACGATGTTTTAAACCGTCAGCGGCAGGCTATCTACGCCGATCGTGAGCAAATTTTGGACGGTGACGATATTCGTGATCGGGTGACTCAGTTTAGAGAAGACACCATCCGCAATATTGTTAACGCACACCAGAACGCTGACGGCGGCTGGGATCTTGACGGTATCTGGAACGAGCTGGGCCGCCTCTACCCAATGGGGATTACCGCTGATGAGCTGCTTGCGGCAGCGGGCGGAAAGTTCGGCAAAAACGGCGCTGACTACATCAGTCGTGAGCTAATTTCAGATGCCGAACACGCCTATAAGGCGCGCGAGGAAGAACTCGGCGAAATCGGTATGCGTGAGCTAGAACGTCGTGTTGTGCTCGCCACTATCGACCGTCACTGGCGTGATCATCTTTACGAGATGGAATATCTCAAAGAGGGCATCGGGTTGCGCGCTATGGCACAGCGCGATCCGCTCGTTGAATACCAGCGCGAGGGATATGAGCTCTTCCAGGCAATGACGGATCAGATCAAAGAAGAATCTTTGGGTATGATTCACAACCTGCAGGTGCAGGTGCGCAAGGAAGCCGACCATGTTGAACTCGCAGGCGCAGGCCTTGAGGAAGAAACCACTCCGGATGAATCTGAGTTGAGCTACACCGCTCCTGACGAGGACGGCACAGCACACACAACCGGGGAACAACGCTAAGACTTCAGAAGAGGAAACAAATCTAACGATGAACCAGAATCTCAGTAAGCAGGAACGCCGTAATCTGGCGCGCGAACAGGCTCGACTGGCACGCGAGCAGGAGGCGAAGAAAGCTAAACGCAACCGTATCACTATTCAGGCGCTCGTTGCTCTGGTTGTTGTTGGCGTGTTAGTGCTTGCCGGTCTCGCAATCGCGCAGCAGGTGCGTCCTGAAGGCCCTGCTGTCAGCGCGGCAAACATGCAGTCTGGCGGGGTTGTGTTCGGGAAAGATCTGCAGGTTGAAAAAACTCCGGCCTTAGCTGCCGACGAGAGCTTCGTGCCGACCGCTATTAACACTGCGGAGCGACCTGTGCATGTGCAGCTCTACCTCGACTTTATTTGCCCTGCTTGTGGCGCGTTTGAACAGCGTTACGGGGAGCTGTTAGAAAAGCAGGCCGCTGCTGGCGATCTCACCTTCGAGGTGACACCACTCAACTTCTTGGATGCATCCAGCGCAGGAACCCGCTACTCAACCCGCGCCGCTAACCTCTTCTCATGCGTCGTCGATAAGCAGCCAGAACACGCATTTAAAGTGCAAAGGGCTCTGTTTGAAAAACAACCAGCAGAGGGCACCCCGGGTCTTAAAGACCAGGAGCTTTTGGATCTTGCGGTCTCTGCCGGCACTGAAAAGACTGCAGAGTTAACCAGCTGTGTAAACAGCCGCCCCTTCGGTTCTTTCACTTCGCGGGTTACTAACCAGGTAACCAGCGAAGGCATTATCGGCCTAAACGAAGGCTCACGTTTGGTTGGCAACCCAACCACTGGCGAGCTGCAGGAAGAGGGGAAACCACAGATTCTTGTGTCAACTCCGACCGTGCTTGTCAATGGCGAACAGTGGGTGCCACAGCGCGATGGTGACCTCGAACAGTTCCTGTTGAAAACAATCCAAGACGCTAAAGCAGCAAACGGATAATTTTTAGCCGGTCGCAACTTGTGCAAAACGGGTTTCGACCGGCTATAATTTTAACCGCGCTTGTTTTTAGCGCATGCCGCCTTGGCGCAGTTGGTAGCGCAGTGCTCTTGTAAAGCGAAGGTCATCGGTTCGAGTCCGATAGGCGGCTCCATTTTTGAGTCATGGTGCTTTCTGCCATCATCAGACTGGCTTTGATTCTTTTAGGTGCATTAAAGGCTAAAGAAAACAAACTCTGGCTTTTTGCTTTGCTGCCTGGGGTTTTGAGCCTCGCTTTAGCTATTTGGCTTGCTTGGCCAAAGTAGATTAAAACACCAAATGCGCTTCTTCTAAAACAGACCGCAGCTAAACTACAGCTATGACAAGCTTTCACTCCGCCACGCAAATAACCGCCCAGGTGCGCGCTGGCGAGAGCACTGCGGTATCGCAGGTGCAGGCTGCCAAGCAGCGGATCGCCACACTCGACCACCGTTTTAATGCGATTACAGTTGTGCGTGATAGTGCTACAGCAGAGGCCGCCGCAGTCGACAAAAATCTACATGAAGCTGCACAGCCCACCCACCCACTGGCTGGTGTGCCCGTCGTGGTTAAAGAAGAATATGACATTGCCGGAGATGTAACCACCCTTGGCGGGTGCGGTAACCTCAACCCCACAGCGTTTACAGCCCCCGTCATAACGAAGCTGCGTGATGCCGGCGCGGTAGTAGTTGCTCGCACTAATATGCCCGAGTTTGGGCAGTTCCCCGCGGGTGAAAGTGAATACCATGGCGCCACTCTCAACCCATGGAACCCGAATTATTCGCCTGGCGGTTCCAGCGCGGGGTCGGCAGTTGCGGTTGCCACAGGAATGGTTCCTGTCGCCCTCGGCGCTGACGGCGGCGGATCACTGCGCATCCCAGCCGCAGCGTGCGGAGTATTTGGCCTCAAACCCACTCGCGGCCGCATCTCAAGCGCACCGCTCACCGAACATTGGCACGGTCTAGCCACTTTCGGCGCAATAACACGCACCGCCCAAGACATGGCCACAACACTCGACACCATAAGCGGCAACGAGCCACACGACGTGTGGCGTCTCGACTCCCCCACACAGTCATTCACCGAAGCAGTAAGCGCCGGCGCAACCGGCAAGTTCTATGGCGTGAATAATAGAAATCTTCGAGTTCGTTTTGCGTTAGCGCCGATCCTTAGGGGAATACGCATTAATACCGAAGTTGGGATGGCGATGCAGGCATTCCTGCCCCGCCTGACCGCACTCGGCCATGAGGTGAAGCAGACACAGTTTCGCTGGCCGGATCCATCCAACGCATTTGTGCCGCTGCATCTGTCAGGCATGCACGTCGAAACAAAGCAGGTGCAGTTTAGGCGCAACCTCACCTCCCGCACAAAGAAAACCGCACGCGTTGGCATGCTAGTGCCCCCATTTGCTGTGCGGCAGGCGCAGCTGCGTGCAGAAAAACTTGCGCACGCTGTAGATGAGCTGTTTCAAGGAGCCGATCTCATCGCTCTGCCCACCCAGGTCGATCTTCCGGAGAAGGCACACGTCTACGCGAATCTCAGCTGGCGTGCATCACTAACCCTTGCACGTAAGGGTATTGCGAATGCTGCTCTCTTTAACGTGACCGGGCATCCGGCGATGAGCATCCACGCAGGGTTCAGCGCTGCGGGTGTGCCCATCGGGATCCAGTTCGTTGCAAAACGTGGCGCCGAAGGAATGCTGCTCGCTCTGGCCGCACAACTTGAGGCAGCCGGTGGCATCGTGGCGGAGTGGTCTGACACTGTTTAATTTCAGGCTTCGCAAGTAAGATTAGTAGTTGTGCTCGAGACTCTTGAAAGCTATTCAGTAACCGCACTGTATTCTGCGATGGCGGTTTACGCTCTCGCCTTCATCTTCTATGCCTTTGATCTGGCTGGGCGCGCACAGGCTGCAGAGACCGCAGAGGCTACAATCAAGCCAACCCGGTGGGCACGCACGGGGTTTGCCCTGACGATTGTTGCTTTCTTATTGCACGGCACAGCAACCGTTTTACGCGGCATCGGAGCCGAGCGCGTGCCCTGGGCGAATATGTATGAATTTGCGCTGACCGGAACTTTTGTGATGGTGGGCGTCTATCTGTTTGCGCAGTTCGTGGTTGAGGTGCGCTATCTTGGCACCCTTATCACAGGTCTCGTGACGCTGTTCTTAGGCATCACAAAAGTTAACTACTACGTCGAAATTGTGCCGCTGCAGGCAGCGCTTGACTCCTACTGGCTCGTAATCCACATCCTGGTGGCGGTTCTCGCTGTCGGGTTCTTGACGCTCTCGTTTGGTATGTCAGTGCTGCAGTTGCTGCAAACAAGACGCGCGAACAAGGAAAAAGAAGGAAAGCAGATCCTCCCCTTCTTGCGCGGAATTCCTGATGCGGTGCGCCTCGAAGATCTAAGTTATCGAGTGGCGATTATCGGCTTCGTGTTCTGGTCTTTCACACTGGTTGCAGGCGCTATCTGGGCCGAAAACGCGTGGAGCCGCTACTGGGGCTGGGATGTTAAAGAAGTGTGGAGCTTCGTCATCTGGGTGCTCTACGCCGGTTTTATCCACGCCCGTGCCACACGCGGTTGGCGCGGCACCCGCTCTGCCTGGCTGTCGATCATCGCTTATGCGACGGTGATATTCAATTTCGCAATTGTAAACACCATGTTTAACGGTTTGCACGCATACTCCGGCCTATAAGCTAACTCCGCCCGGTACGATAAAAATATGTCAGACACTCGCACTCGGATAGGGATCAGCGCTTTCGCGGTGTTTGTGTTTTTGCACCAACTCGGCTCTAACGCGCTGCGCAGTATCGGCGGCTGGCCGCTCTATTTAGGCTCAGCTGTTGTGCTTATTGCAGTCGGTGTTGTTCTCTTTGTGCGTTTGAAACCGGCTAATTTCAAGTGGTACAGGGTGCCAAAGCCGCTGTTCGCCTTCCTGCTGCTCGCACTGCTGTCGGTGACCTGGTCTGCTTACCGTTTTGAAACGGTGCTCGGGTTTCTCGCGCAGCTCGCGACCACTGTGATTGCGGTGATATTGGCCTCTATCCTGACGTGGCACGAGGTGCTGCGCACACTCGGCACCGCGCTGCGCTACCTGCTCGGGCTCTCTCTGCTCTTTGAGCTGTTCGTTGAGATGGTCTTTGGTGAGCCTATTTTTATGGGTTTCGTAGATGTGCCCGACTCCGGAAAAGTCTCAAAACTCCTGTATTGGAGTCGCTCACTGCTGTTTGAGGGCGGCCCTATTCAGGGTGTGGTGGCAAACTCTGCCCTGCTCGGTTTTCTCGCGCTGCTCGGTTTAATAGTTTTCGCAATCCAGTTGCGTGGCGGCCTGGTGCGACCGGCTAACGGTTGGTTCTGGGTGTTTGTTTCGCTTGGGGTGCTGGCACTCACCCGCTCTGCAACCGTTTGGATCGCGCTGCTAGTGGTTTCATGCACCCTTCTTTTTGCGCTGTGGGCACGCCGCGCTGGTGTGCGCCGCGCACCTGTATATTCCGTCGGCGGCATACTCCTTGCGGGGGTAATTGCCTTTGGAATCTTCGGGCGTGCAGTTTGGCTACCGCTCCTCGGGAAGAGCCCCGATTTAACTGGACGGCTTGAAATCTGGTCGAAAGTTACGGCACTTGCTGCTGAGCGCCCCTGGTTTGGTTGGGGCTGGGTCAGCTATTGGACTCCATGGGTGGAGCCTTTTAAATCTCTCGATCAGAAAGCCGGCCTGCCGGTTATGCACGCTCACAACGCCTGGCTGGATGTGTGGCTGCAACTTGGCTATGTCGGGCTTGCGGTGTTCACGGTGCTCGTGCTCATAACCCTGCAGCGTGTGTGGTGTCGCGCAATTGATCAGCCACGGCGCGGGGTTGGAGCACCGCTGCCTTACGCAACTAGCGCACTGTTTCCGCTGCTTGTTTTTGTCGCGCTGCTCACCCAATCTCTCGCAGAGAGCCGGCTGCTAGTTGAAGGTGGCTGGGTGCTGCTCGTGCTGCTCGCGGTTAAGTGCCGCCTAGATTATGAGCTGCCAAGCCGTTTTGAGGAGCCCGTACGTGTGCCATGGAGTCAGGTTCCAATCGCGCACAAAACAACCGCTTAGCGATCACTAGCGGCAGCGCAGCCAAGCATCTCAGCTATCTGTGTCTGCTAAAAAATTTCAGTAATTTCGTTGCGGAACATTGACAGCGCGGCACCGATAGCCATGTGCATGTCTAGATACTGGTAGGTGCCCAAACGGCCACCAAAGAACACCTGCGGCTCGGCTGCCGCGCGGTCACGGTACTTCAGCAGCATCTCACGGTCTTCAGGCGTGTTAACCGGGTAGTACGGCTCGTCATCCTTTGTCGCGAAACGCGAATACTCACGCATGATCACGGTTTTATCTTTTGGATAGTCGCGCTCCGGATGGAAGTGACGGAACTCGTGTATGCGAGTGTAGGGAACGTCAGCGTCTGCGTAATTCATTACGCTCGTTCCCTGATAATCGCCAACGTTGACAACTTCTTCTTCAAAATCAAGAGTGCGCCACTGCAGTTCACCCTCCGCATAATCGAAATAGCGGTCAACCGGACCGGTGTAGACAATCGGCACCTTACCAACCAGCGCTTTTTTGTTCAGCGGTTGTGACTCATCAAAAAAGTCGGTGTTTAGCTTCACCTCAATATTTGGATGCGCCGCCATGCGCTCAAGCCACGCCGTGTAGCCGTCTACCGGAAGGCCCTCATAGGTGTCGTTGAAATAACGGTTGTCGTAGTTGTAACGCACCGGTAGGCGGCTAATGATTGAGCCCGGCAGCTCGGTGGTTGGGGTCTGCCACTGTTTCGCGGTGTAGTCACGAATAAAGGCCTCGAACAGCGGGCGCCCAATCAGCGAGATGCCCTTTTCTTCAAGATTTTGCGCTTCTTTTGAGTCAAACTCTGCAGCCTGCTCAGCTATCAAAGCCTTCGCAGACTCTGGTGAGTGCGCAGCCCGGAAAAACTGGTTGATCGTGCCAAGGTTGATCGGCAGCGGATACACCTCACCTTTGTGGTTGCTGTAAACACGGTGTTGGTAGTTTGTGAAACTAGTGAACTTATTAACGTACTCCCACACTGTTTCGTTGGAGGTGTGGAAGAGGTGCGCGCCGTAGCGGTGCACCTCAATACCGGTCTCAGCTTCGTTTTCTGAGTACGCATTGCCGCCGATATGGCTGCGTCGTTCAATAATTACGACTTTTTTATTCAGTTCTGAGGCAACGCGCTCAGCAATAGTAAGGCCAAACAGTCCCGAACCAACTACAACAAGATCCATGGGCACATTTTATCTGCCCAAAAATCATTTATGTTGCAGTAACGGTGAGGTTCCTAAAAAATAGCCGTAGAGCGTTTAACCGCCAATAACGATACGTGGGGTGCCGACCCACGCTTCAGGTTTGGTGAAGTTACGCCCATCAGCGAAGAGTTTGATGCCCGGCAGATCCGTAGCGGTCAGGTCGAGGTATTCAGCGTGATCCGCCTGCAAAATTGCAACATCAACCGGATTACCGAGCTCGTATGCATCAAAGCCGTGCGCAGCAAGCTCTGTCGCATTAAACAGCGGATCGTGCACAAGCACATTTGCGCCTCGCGCCTTTAGCTCTGCAACTGTTGGAAAGACGCCCGAAACAGCGGTTTCTTTCACCCCACCGCGGTAGGAAGCGCCGAGCACAACAACCGTCTGACCCGTCAGATCCCCAACTATCTGCTGCACCCGATCAACCACATAGCTTGGCATCGTAGCGTTGTAGTTACGGGCGGTGCGCACAATATCTGCAGCCGGGTCTGTTGATAGATACAGTCGCGGATAAACAGGGATGCAGTGCCCACCGACAGCAATACCCGGGCGGTGAATGTGGCTGAACGGTTGCGAATTGCACGCCTCGATCACCTTGTAAACATCAACCCCAACAGTGTCTGCATAGCGCGCGAACTGATTCGCCAGACCGATATTCACGTCGCGGTATGTGGTTTCTGCAAGTTTCGCCATCTCGGCCGCCTCGGCGGTGCCCATATCCCACACTCCGTTTGGCTGTGCGAGATCTGGCCGCTCGTCAAATGTCAGCACCGACTCGTAAAACTCGATCGCTTTTTTGGTGCCGGCCTCGCTCAGACCGCCAACGAGCTTCGGATATTTCTTCAGATCAGCATAGACTCGGCCGGTCAGCACACGCTCAGGAGAGAAAACCAGGAAGAAGTCTTCGCCCTCTTTCAGACCTGAAATCTCTTCAATCATTGGCATCCAGCGACCGCGTGTGGTGCCCACCGGCAGCGTTGTTTCATAGGAAATAAGTGTGCCGGGAGTGAGGTTTTCTGCAAGAGAGCGCGTTGCAGCGTCCATCCAGCCAAAGTCCGGCTGCCAGGTCTCCTCATCCACTAACAGCGGCACCACGATAACAACGGCGTCAGCGCCCGGAATTGCGGCAGCGTAATCTGTTGTTGCGCGCAACTTACCGGCAGGCACCTGCTCGGCAAGTTTCTCTGCCAAACCAGCCTCACCAGGAAACGGTTCTTCCCCCCGATTAATGCAATCAACCAGCGCCTGGTTAACATCAACACCAACCACTTCATGCCCCATCGAGGCATACTGAGTGGCAAGCGGGAGACCGATTTTTCCGGTAGCAACAACAGCAATTTTCATAGGCTCATTTTAGCCGCTTCTCGCTAGATATGATGGAGGCAATACGAGAGAATGGATATCCATGTCAGAACCGCGAGTGCTCCACTTCCACGACTGCGCCGATGTTGGCGCGGCGCTAGTGAAGGCCGCCGGCAGAATGGGTTACGACTGGGGCTATCTAGGTGCTGAAGCGGTGCGCCCAACAAATCGTCCAAAAAATCGTGTAGCGAATATGCTTTTTCAAGCAAAGCTACGTCTGGGGCACATGCGCGCAATTAGAGAATCTGATGTGCTGCATGTGCACTATGGCACAGCGGTGTCTGAGGCGCGGCGGAAGCCGATGCCGAAAAGGCCTCTTCTGCTTCATTTGCACGGAACCGATATCCGCACCCACTGGGCAAGAGGCCGGCGCAAATCACGAATGCAGGGGTATATGGACCAGGCCGAAGCTGTGTTTTACACGAATCTGGACACACAGGAAAACGCTGAAGAAGCCCGCCCCGATGCACAGTTTATGCCAGCATTTATTGATCCCGATAGGCTCACCACCTGGCAACCTGACAGCAACCAAGCTCCGAAAATTATCTTCCTGTCACGCTGGGAAGAGATTAAGGGCGCGAGCCGGCAGTGGCCGCTCATTAAGGCCTTAACGAAAGCTTATCCAGAGGCCACTATTGAAGGCTTAGACTGGGGTGCCGACGCCGCTGCAGCCGCAAAACTCGGGGTGCGTTTGGTGCCTAAAATGGATCACACTAGCTACATGCAGTGGATAGGCGGCGCCACAGTCGCGATCGGGCAGGCAAACCCGATGCTCGGAGTGTCAGAGTTTGAGGCTATGGCTATGGGGTTGCCCGTGGCAGTTCTCGGATCACGGCTACCACGCCCCGATGACGGCTCAACCCCTCCCGTATTTGAAGGCTCGGTTGCAGATGTGGTTGAGCAAATAGGGCCAGCGCTGCACGATCCTGTCGCCGCAGCAAACAACCTAAATGGCAGGCAGTGGGTGCTTGATCATCATCTGCCCGATCCTTACATTCCTATGCTGCAAAGCCTCTATAGAAAGTTTGCGGCTTAATGCAGACCGATGGCTTCAGCGTAGCTCATATCAATGAGGTTGCTGGTGTTCCGAGCACTCTTGTAGCTGCAGCTAGAGCTCAGAATCTCTCTTGGGATCTGCGCAGAATCCCACCTGGGCGTGGAAATCCAGTTAGAGTGCTGTGGAGTCGCCTCTGTGATTTAATAGCGTGGCGCAAAGAGTCTCATAAGTACGATCTATTGCACCTACACTTTGCAACAAACGGCTATATGGTTTGGGGGAAGCGCCCATTTATCGTGCATCTGCACGGATCCGACATTCGCCGAGATTGGCAAAAACCCGGCCTCCGCCAGATAATCAACAAAACCCTCCGTGACGCGCAGACGGTTATCTGCGCCACACCTGATTTATTAGGCTGGGTGCGTGAAATTCGCCCGGACGCAGTGTGGCTACCGAATCCAGTCCCACAAACATTTTTAACTCCGCTCACCACTGCGGTTACACCCGTTTCCGGGAGGATAGTTTTTTCTTCTAGATGGGACAGCACAAAAGGTGTCGAACTATTAATCCCCCTGGCGAAGAGGTTAATTTCAGACGGTTTCGAGGTGCACGGGCTCGACTGGGGCTCAGATGCCGCCTCAGCGGGATCAGCTGGTGTTGTATTGCACCCGTTAATGTCGGCTGAAGAATTTCAAAAATTTCTCGCCAGCGCAGAAGCGGTTGTGGGGCAGCTTAAGTTCCCGGCTTTTTCAATGACCGATTATCAAACCATGGCTGTCGGGCGACCTCTAATTGCCATGGCGAACGAAGAGAGCGCCCCGGTCTTTACATTCGACGCTCGTCCTGCTGACCCGAGCACTATTACAGATCAGGTTGCAGAGCTTGCAGAGATCGTAAAGGCTGCTTTAGGAACAGATGCCATCGCCGCTAAGGCGTGGGTCAAAGCCACCCACAGCCCTGATACAGTGCTGCAGCAGCTACTCAGCATCTATGAGAAAGTTTTAGAAACCCCAGCGAGCTAGAATCGCGTGCTGCGGGCCGCAAGCACACCAACTATTGCCAACCGCAACGCAGCCTGACGGTCTGCAAGAGCCCAAAATACGTTCACCGGCAAAAGTTTGTTCCACATGCGAGCATGCAGTCTGCGCTGGTTCGCCTCTACTAGCATGTCGATATTGCGTTCGTAGAGAGCCTGCAAAATCCAGCGGTCACGCCGTGAAATTGCGCGGTGCAGGCGCGGATCAAACTGTTTCAACTTCTCTACATAGTCGCACAACCAAACAAAATCGTTGCCCTGCCAGTCAGACTTATTTGGTCGCAGCATCACCGCGCTCATAACATGCACATTAACCATCTTCACCGCTAAGGCGTGTTTTTCTGCAGCTGAGAATCTTTTAACCGCATCTTCTTCAAACAGCCCGAGGTAGGGTGCTCCCGTAAAATCTAGTGGTCGCGGGGTAAAAGTGACGCGTGTTTTGGCGTCAGCCCCAACCACATACGCAGGATCGTTCCAGTAGTAAGAAACCTTGTGCCCGCTCGTCCAAAGTGCCGCGGTAACACGCATATCAGAGCCAGCCGGAAACACCGCACCGAAACGATATTCAGGTTTTCGCATTACAGCTGTCTTATAAATTCCCAACGGGGCTGTGCGATAAAAGACGCGATCCCTGGCTGCGCGAAGATTCTTCTTCCTTAAGGTGAGTGGGCGAATAACGTTAGAAGGAGTCCCCTGATTTTTTAATGGCGCAATCACGGCATCTGCACCGTCTGTGGCTGCACGTTTCCGCATCGCAGCCAAGGCCCCTTGTTCAAACCAGTCGTCTGACCCCATAATGCCAACCCACTCTGTTTCAGCTTCGGCTATTCCGAGGTCAAAGCAGGCACCGGGCATTCCTTTACTGCCTGCAAGTTCGACCACTCGAACTCTCGGATCAGCGGGCAAATCTAATTCTGCTGGCTGTAAATTGTGCGCAATAACCAGTGGTATCGCGCGCTCATCAAGGAGGATCGATTCCACAGCGCGGCGAATTGGTCGCTCCTTATCGTGAACTGGAACAACAATAGTAATGTCTGGCCGTTGCATTAGTTTAGTTTCCTCCTAGGATTAACCCGTCCCCGCAACAATTTACCTTTAAGTTCTGCGGCAGCATCTTGCATCCACTGTATTTTTTTAATGAATTCCCACCGCGATATTGAATGTCTGTAGAAAAGTAGGTCGCGAAGTGAGAATTTATGCGGCTGACCGTTCCACTCATATTCCGCAATGTGTTTAAAAGCTAACGGCGCAACCTCACGCAGACGTTTTAGAAAATTCTCAGCCCAAGTTTCTTCATCTGCGCTTAAGTTTGAACGATCGAATTGCAGATAATTCGCACGAAGAAGCTTTGTTGCCAACGCAACCTTCAGGCGTTTTGGCCAGTTTGCAATAAATGGTTCATCCCAAACAGCAAGCCACGGCGCACCGGTCTCTGCGATCGAACGTTTTGTTGTGCTGGCCCTGGTGTGTGCGTCATTAGTTACGACATAGGCTGGGTCATTCCAGTGAAAAACTATATTGCGTGCGTTAGACCAGAGATAAGCGGTAACCCGCAGATCTTCACCAGTCTTGTAGCAGGTGTTAAAGTCAGGCGCGTCACTCATCAGCTGTTGTTTGAAAATACCGAGCGGGCCCGTCCTATAAAAAAGTTCGTCTCGCACCGCTGTTAAGCCGCTGCTGCGCAAAGAGGGAAGCCTGCTTTTGTGACGGTTTCCAACTATCAGAAGTGGCGCTAGCACCGCATCTGCATTCTCTGCAATAGCATGCTGCAGCATCGCCTCCAATGCGCCCTCTTCAAAATAATCATCCGAATCTAGCAACCCCACCCAGGGCAGGTTTGCGCGCGCAAGACCGGCGTTTTTTGGTGCGCCAGGAATACCCGGGCTACCGTCTAGCCGCATAAAAATTAAGCGAGGGTGCTCTTTTAACCCAAACGCAGTTGGGTCTGTGTTGTGGGCAACCAAAATCACACGGGCAGCCGGGCAGGCTAAAACCGAGTCAACTGCGCGCTGCACCGGCCTAGCGGGATCGTGAGCGGCAATCACAATATCTATCTGCTGCTCCATTTGCCCTCCTTAAAGCAGCCCCGAAAGTGTCGCCTGGCGCGCAAAAGCTGGCACTTGTGCAACAACTTCATCGAAGCGACCGCTGGCAAGCACTTTTCCATGCTCCATATAGTGCAGGCAATCAAAGTCACGCACCGTAGAAAGTCGGTGCGCAATCGCGATTACTGTTACTTCACCACGCAACTCACGAATAGCTTTTGAAATTTCTGCTTCTGTTTCGGTGTCTAAGGCGCTGGTTGCTTCATCCAGAATAAGCACAGACGGATCAGCGTACAGTGCGCGGGCAATACCAAGACGCTGCCGTTGACCGCCTGAAAGACCAATGCCGCGTTCACCGATAGTCGCTTTCAGCCCACCCGGCCGTGCTTGCGTGGCCTCCCACAACTGAGCTTTTTTCAGAGACTCGATAACCCGATCTCGGTCAATTTCACCTTTCCAGGTCAGTGCGACATTTTGCTCAATTGTTCCATCAAACAGTGATACCTCCTGCGGCACATAGCCCACACGAGAACGCCAGTCTGCCAAAACATCTGAGAGGTTTTGTTCGTTAACTAAAATGCTCCCCTCTTGCGGCACGAACAGCCCAAGCAGTATGTCAACAAGGGTGCTTTTACCAGAGCCAGATTCACCAACAAAGGCCACAGAGGAGCCCATTTTTATATCCACAGAAACGCGGTCAATAGCTGGTGTTTCACGGTTCGGATAGGTGAAACTTATGTCCTGAATAGAGAGCATTTTAGGGTCAGAATTCAGCTTTTCACGGCCCACTGTTTCACGCAGCTCTATATAGCGTTCTGCTTCCTCAATATCTCTAATCACAGCTCGCACCTGCGGGCCGTTCGCATTCAGAACGTTGATCGTCCCTTGGAAACCCGTCAACGCAGGAATCAAGCGAATTGCAGAAACAGCGAAAAGCACTACCGCATTTATTGCAGATTCATAGGTTCCCTCAACGAAGAAAGTAACTCCGCCGATAATTAAAAACCCACCGATGAGAGCGAAGTCCATTATAAATTTGGGAATCGATCCCAAAAACTGCAGGTTTGCTCGTGCTCTTGTCGCGTGAAAACGACTGTCTTGAACTACCTCAGAAACCTCGCCAAACTTATTGCGCAGGGTCACTTCTTTAAGCGCCCCCACCATATCTGTCATTAAACCTGCGGCTTTAAAGGAATAATCACGATTAACTCGACCAGCTTCCTGTGTGCGTCGCGAGAGCAACAGATATATACAAAGGGCAATTAGACCCAGATAGGTTAGCGTCGCAATAGCTGTTACCGGTTGCACAACGAATAAAATCACGACCACAACAACAGCCGAAACAATCATTGAGGGCAGACCCAAAATCGGCAAAATCATACCGGCGTTAATCGTTGCCACACCGACATCTGCCATTCTTACAAGCTGTGAGGTGCTTCTGCTCAACCGCTCTACCCACGGCGCCCCCAAGTAGGCGTCAAACAGTCTTTTACCAAGACTCATCTCAAACGCGGCAAATTTTCGGGTCGCAAACCACTGCTGCAAAAGCGAGAGAACAGTCTTTAAAAGAATCACAAAAGAAATGGTGGCAATTACATGCAGGTAATACTCTGACCCAAACGACCACTCTAAAACCGGCACCACAATTGGTTTTCCGGCAAGCACCGCAGAAACAGAAAAGGCCAGAGCCATCAGCGCCGCCACGTCTAACAGCGA
The DNA here is from genome assembly GCF_011752005.1 of Canibacter zhoujuaniae. Taxonomy (NCBI): domain Bacteria; kingdom Bacillati; phylum Actinomycetota; class Actinomycetes; order Micrococcales; family Microbacteriaceae; genus Canibacter; species Canibacter zhoujuaniae. Next base: position 129,770 of record NZ_JAAIJZ010000003.1, read on the forward strand.
AAGCAACGAGGCAACGAGAGAGTAAACGATCATATAGCGTTTAGTACCGGCCGGAAGGTACGTCAGAATTTTCCGGAAATCAACAGCCGCATACTTAACACTCATATGTTGAATCGTACTGGGTTAAGCTCGCAGACCGCCGTAGAATAGCTAACAGCCATGGATATTGTTATTGCCAGTCGAATTTATAGACCCGAGCCAGGGGCCGCCCCCATCTATTTAGGCGCCGTGGTTGATGAAGCAACCTCCCGTGGTCACAGTGTTCGCGTGCTCACAGTGAACCTGCCCAAGCGTCGCAAACGACTGCCAACCTTGGAAAAAATAAAGTCATTCCCGGTCCTGCGTGACCGTGAGGGATACGTCCGCGGCTACATCCAATACATGAGCTTCGATATTCCGCTTGCGTGCAGACTGCTATTTTCTAAAAAACCGGATGTTGTTTTTGTTGAGCCGCCGCCAACTACGGGAGCGGTGGCACGAGTGATCTGCAAAATGCGTGGGATCCCCTACGTCTATCGAGCTGCAGACCTGTGGTCGGAGGCGGCAGCGCACGCCACTAAGTCACAGACGGTGCTTAGTATTTTACGTCGGATCGAGAAGTTTGCGCTGAACGGCGCTAAAGCGTTGACGACCGTTTCATCTAACGCGCGCAATCGTATTTTAGAGCTGGCACCGGCGGCAGAGGTGATCGTGGCTGGCACAGGAGCTGATACTGACTCTTTCCACTATTCACAGGCCCCAATCTCACCCTATTTTATTTATGCCGGAACATTCACTGAACTGCACGGGGCACAAATTCTGATCCCAGCGTTTGCGAAACTGCTGCGCCAAAAGCCAGAGTTTCGTCTCATTTTTGTTGGCAACTCCACAGTTAAAGACGAAATTATGGCCGCCGCACGCGAGTTAAATATCGCCGATCGTGTTGAAATACTTGATCCGCGTCCGGTCAGTGAGCTACTCCCGTTGCTGCAATCTGCAACAGCGAGCCTAGCGACCTTAGATCCGCAAGGTGGCTACGAGTTTGCATTCACGACAAAAATTTATTCGTCGCTTGCCGCGGGCTGCCCCGTCATATTTTCAGGTGTCGGCCCGACCAAAGATTTTCTCGATGAAAACCCCGAGCTGTTTAGCCTTCACACCAACTATGCAGTTGACGAAATATATGAGGCAATGCTCCAGTTCGCAAACGCACCTCTGCACGATTCTTCCCGCCGCGCGGTAGCAGATTGGACTGCTGAGAATTTCTCTCTCAAAGCGGCGGGAAGAACAGTTGTTAACGTGCTTGAAAAAGCGGCGGCGTCTTAAGCGCCAGCCCCGAGCACGGCGCTTACACCGGATACGATCCGATCCAAATCCGCCTGCGATAGAGATGGGTGCACAGGCAGTGAGAGCACCTCTGCAGCCGCCTTCTCGGTTTCTGGCAGCTCTAAACCAGGTGCAAACTTCTCAAGCGATGGCAGACGGTGATTCGGGATCGGGTAGTAAACACCTGTGCCAACATTGTGCTCTTCACGCAGCGCACGCTGCAAGCGATCGCGTTCGGCCGCATCAACACGGATTGTGTACTGATGGTACACATGCACAGCTCCCTCGCGCACAACCGGCACGGTCACACCCGGCACGTTTGCGAGCGCATCGCTCAAAAAGCGTGCGTTGCGCTGTCGCTGCTCGGTCCACCCATCAACCTTTGTCAGTTGCACACGGCCTATTGCCGCGTGAATATCTGTCATGCGAGCGTTGAAGCCGACAACCTCGTTCGCGTACTGTGTTTCCATTCCCTGATTACGCAGCAAACGCACATTACGCGCGATTGTTTCAGTCGCACAGCTCACCATGCCGCCCTCACCGCTGGTCATGTTCTTGGTTGGGTAGAGGCTAAACATTGCAAAAGAACCGAAGGTGCCAACCGGGCGGCCGTTTAGGGAAGCACCGTGCGCCTGCGCCGCATCTTCAAAAATCTGTAAGTCAAACTCGTCTGCGATTGCCTGAATCTCATCGACCATGAATGGGTGACCGTAGAGGTGCACCGGCATGATCCCCTTAGTGCGTTCGGTCACCGCAGCGCGCACACTTGCCGGATCGAGCGTAAATGTATCCGGCTCGATATCAGCAAAAACAGGGGTTGCGCCCGTAAGCGCGACAGAGTTACCCGTAGCCGCAAAAGTGAATGATGGCACGATAACTTCGTCACCGGGGCCGATCCCGCTAGCGAGCAGACCAAGGTGCTGGCCGCTTGTGCCGCTGTTAACCGCTACGGTTGCACGCCCGCGCACAAAGTGTTCAGCGAACTCTTCCTCGAAGGCCGCAACCTCTGGCCCCTGCGCGATCATACCGCTGCGCAGCACACGATCTACCGCCGCACGCTCTTCATCACCGATAAGCGGTTTTGCCGCTGGAATAAAGTCGGTCATAACGCCCAACCTTTCATAAATAATGAGTATTCACTAGCGAGATTACCCCTATATTGCGAATTTACAACGTTTTGAATCGCTCTCTGAGAGAATAGACACATGCCGATGACCCAGAGTGCACTCAATCACGACACCTTCGTGGTGATCCCGCTCTACAACGAAGCCACGGTCATAGCTGAAGTTATCAGAGAATTAAAACAGCATTTCAAGCACGTGATTTGTGTCGACGACGGCAGCACGGATGCGTCAGCAACGCTCGCAAAACAGGCGGGCGCTTTCGTAATCAACCACCCAATTAACCTCGGCCAGGGCGCCGCCCTGCAAACCGGATTTGAATTTGCGCTGCAGCAAAACGCAGACTACGTCATTACCTTTGATGCTGACGGTCAACACCGGGTTGAGGACGCACTGCGCATGCTCGAACGGGCGCGATGTGAAAATTTAGCGATTGTAGTCGGATCTCGATTCCTGGATACGCGCACCCAACCCGGAGCGCTTAAAAAACTGGTTTTGAAAACCGCTGCTTTCGTTACGAACCTTGCCACCAGCATGAAACTCACCGACGCGCACAACGGTTTACGGCTAATTCGCCGCGACGCGCTTAAAAAAATCGATCTCAAACAGGATCGCATGGCGCACGGCACTGAAATTATTATTCAGCTCGGAAAGTGCGATCTACCCTGGGCTGAAGAACCTGTCGAGGTGCTCTACACCAGCTATTCAAAAGCTAAGGGTCAGTCACTCTTAAACTCAGTAAATATCTTGATTGACTTGGTGGTGCGTTAATGGCAATTCAGATTCTTCTGATCGTTGCGGTGATACTCGGCGTAGTATTCACTCTCAGAGCACTCCGTGGCGAGAAACAGCTCGCCATCAAAAGACTTGCTGCTTTGGCTTTCGCGCTGCTCGCAATCGTCTCGATTCTCTTTCCAGGCCTAATCTCAAAAATAGCCAATTTTCTAGGTGTCGGTCGCGGCACTGATTTGCTACTGTATCTTTTTATTATTGCCGCAGTGCTATTCGGAGGCGCTGTAATTCGCGCAAAAGCTAGAAGTGACGCGCGGGTTACCAAGCTCGCGCGTGCCATGGCACTGTCCGAGGCAAACAAGCGCTACCAATCTAAGTAGTCGCAGCAGACTTTAAGGGTGATATTGTGAGCTGGCTCGCTTTCGGACTAATTTTCATAGTAAGTATTGCTGTTATCACTATCCCCGGTTTGCTCACAGCAATCTCACTGCGCCTGACAGGCATTGCGTTTTGGGCGTGCAGCATTGCAGCATCATTCGCAGTAATTGGAATAAGCACACTAGCTGCAGGTGCATTTGCCGTCAAATGGAATATTTTGCTCCCTCTCATCGTGGGAGTCATAGTCGGAATAGCTCTGCTGCCGTTTAGACGCTGGCTGACACACTCAGAGTATGCGTCGCAGGATCCCCGTCCCGTATCTGTCACTCTGTTAGCTGTTGTTCCGCCGCTTGTCACCCTGGCGGTTTTCTCACAAAGCGTTATTAACAACATTGGGGATCCAGAAAATTTCTCACGCAGCTTCGACAACCTCTTCCATCTAAACGCTGTCACCCATATTTTGGAGGGCGCTAGCCCCTCCCCCCTTAATTTCTCACTGACCAGCACTGACGGCACAACTGGATCCTTCTATCCAACTCTCTGGCACGCGACTGTGGCGTTGATAAGCCAGTTGAGCGGCGCAAGCGTTGCTGCCGCCACCAACGGGCTAACTTTTGCTGTGGCAGGCATTGTCTGGCCGGTAGCAATTCTGTTCTTTGTCTCACCGATTTTGCCAAACGGAAAACGATACCAGTTCGCAACCGCTCTGCTCGCTGGCTTATTTCCGAACTTCCCCTACCATCTCCTCTCCTGGGGGATCCTCTACCCTTCTCTGCTCGGGACCGCTCTTATTCCCATTGCGCTCGGTGCTGTGCTGCGAGCGCTAAACATCTATCCAAACCGCACATCAAACACTAAAATCGGGTATCTAGTTTTTGCCGCCGGTGCCTTTGGGGCGTCTGCTTTCGCTCACCCTAGCTCTGCTATCGCTGCGCTCATATTTATGCTGCCACTGCTGGTTACGGCACTAATCCGCAGCTTCAAATACGCTGATGCTCGAGAAAAATACGCTGTCGGTGCGTTAACTATTGCGGTTGTGTCAGCTCTCACAGTCGCATTCGTGGTGCTCAGAACTGGAGACAACGACAGGCAGTTTAATAGAACACCATTCATAGCGCTTGCGCAGTTCCTTTTTAACACCGTTCTAAATAACAATGCGGTTGCTGTCCCCATTTCATTACTGACAGTGAGCGGCCTACTGTTGCTAATCCTGATGCGCAAACATATCTGGCTCATTGTCTCTTGGGCTATCTCAGGCGCCCTTTATATTGTGGCGGTCAGCTTCCCAGACCCTCTGCGCACATTCATTACAGGAATTTGGTACAACGATGCGCATCGCCTAGCGGCTTACATCCCAATTTTCGCTATCCCGCTTGCGGCAATCACTGTCGGGTGGATAATTGGTAAGCTCAGCAGTGCAGCGGACCTTAAGCCTGTAGCGGGCTGGCGAGAATCACTGCAGCCCGCTATCGCTATTGCAGTTGTGTTTGGGTTGCTGTTTAGCGCTGGCAAAGGCGCCTCGATATACAATCAGCTGCACGACATATACTCAACCTTCGCTGATCCGGAAAATATCGCTTTTGTATCGGATGATGAGCTGCAGCTCCTTAAGCGGCTGCCTGATGAGCTTCCTGAGGATGCTCTGATCGCGGGTAACCCTTGGACGGGAACGAGCTTCGCGCAGGCAATTAGCAACCGTGACACTCTGTTCAAACACCTGCGGTTCCAAACCACACCTGAGAATGTTAAGCTCGCACACGAATTTGCTACTCTGCCAGCCGCAGAAGCTTGCACTCTCACCAGCCAACTCGGAATTACCCATATGCTCGACTTCGGTCCTGTGATCTATGAGGTTCGAGATCAAGATGAGGTAGAAGATCTCATCCACCAGGGAATTCTGCACGCTATTAAAACAGAGGTTGATGAGAATGGTGAAGTTGTAAAACCTATCACCCTCACCCTGCCTGTCGAAACTACCGCAACCGAGTTTGACGGTGAAATGATTCCAAGGCAAAAACCCATTAATCCGGAAGACTTCCCAGGTCTCAACTATTTGGATAGGTCTCCGATCCTGACGCAAATTGATGCAGAAGGCGACGCTAAACTCTACGAAATTACCGGTTGCAACTGATCGTAGCGCTAGCATTAAGGCACGAAGAAAAGAGGAATAACATGGCATTAAAATACGGCCTCATCGGCTTAGGTATGATGGGACGTCACCACGCCCGCGTCATCCGCGAACTCGAAGGTGCCGAGCTAGTTGCTGTTGCCGACGCGATGGGCGATCCGCACAATGTCGCTGGCAGCACGCCACTCTTCGACTCTGTTGACGGCCTGATCAGCGCCGGTATCGAAGTAGCGGTTGTTGCTGTGCCAACCGGATTCCACGAAGCCGTTGGGCTGAAGCTCGCCGCTGCCGGGGTGCACTCTTTGATTGAAAAGCCGGTCGCGCACAACTTAGAAGCGGCAGAGCGGCTGGTGACTGCGTTTGAAGAGGCTAATCTCACCGCAGCTGTCGGCCATATTGAACGCTTCAACCCGGCGCTAATTGAGCTGCGTAAACGGATAGCAGACGGTGAGCTTGGTGAGGTGTATCAGATCCAAACCCGCCGTCAGGGGCCTTTCCCAGTCCGCATTGCAGACGTTGGTGTTGTGAAAGATATTGGCAGTCACGATATTGATCTCACCGCGTGGCTTGCTCAGTCTGCTTACCAACATGTTGCGGCAGAAACAACCCATCGCTCGGGGCGCGAACATGAGGATATGGTCGCGATCACCGGCAAGCTTGAAAACGGCATTATGGTCAACCACATCGTTAACTGGCTCACTCCGTTTAAGGAGCGCACCGTCGTTGTGACAGGTGAGCGTGGCGCTATGGTGGCCGACACCCTCACCGCTGACCTCACATACTACGAAAACGGTGTTGGCGAGGGAGACTGGCACGCCGTTACCAGTTTCCGCGGCGTCAGCGAAGGCACCGTAACCCGTTTTGCTTTGAATAAGACAGAACCGCTAAAGAACGAACATGAGGCTTTCCGCGATGCGATTCTGGGAGTTCGTCAGGATCATGTCACCCTGCGTGAAGGTCTTGAAACTCTGCGCATCGTAGAAGCCGCTTTAGAGTCAGGCAAGTCTGGTAAAACCATAGAATTGATGTAACTATGTCCCATATAGCTGAAAGCGCATATATCGGCGAAAACGTCACGCTCGGTCAGAATGTGAAAATCGGCCCCGGCGCGGTGATACTCGGCCCTGCAACCATCGGTGACGACGTCTTTATTGGTGCGGGGGCGCAGATTGGTGCGCCCGCAGAAATTTCCTCTCTGCCGCAAAACGCCGCTTGGGCCGGCGAGACCGGTGGAGCTGGCGTGGTTATCGCAGCCGGTGCGGTGGTGCGCGAACTTGCGGTTATTCATCAGGGGAGCCACCGCCCAACATATGTGGGCAAAGATGCTTGGATCCTAAATCGTGCCTATCTGGCGCACGACGTACAGATCGGTGATGGCACCACCGTTTCCGCGGGTGTCTCGATTGGCGGGCACTGCGAAATTGGCGAGCGGGTCAACATTGGCATGAATGCGGTCGTGCATCAGCGCAGGGTGATCGGCGGCGGCGCAATGGTCGGCATGGGCACGCCAGTAACCGCGGATGTGCCGCCGTTCGCGAAAGTCTTCGGCACCCCACCACGCATCAAAGGCATTAACACTGTTGGTCTTGAGCGTGCGGGGTTCGCACCAGAGTTGAGTGAGACTCTCGCGCTCGCCTATCAAAACCAGACACCCCTAACAGCAGCAGAGCTGCAACAAAAACTCGAATCACTGCAAGAACTGGTTGACTGGTGGGCTGAGCGTGCCAGCGATAAGGTTATGCAGGTTGGGTAGGCACGATGAGCGACTCCACTGAATCATACTCATACGAGGCGACCATTCCCTCGCTGCGACCAGAAATTGCTGAGCAGCGTGAGCAGGCAATGTCTGCCCACTATGCGCAGTATAAAAACCATCCTGAGTTTCGCCGCCCCGGTCACAGCCGCGGCCTCATAGACGTCTTCAAAAACCGCTATCTGCTCTCGCTCCTGACCAATAAAGGAATCGCGACACGGTATTACGGTTCCGTGCTCGGCTGGGTGTGGTCGTATATTCGACCAGCAGCACAGTTTTTGATGTACTACCTCGTAGTGGGGCTGGTGTTCGGCGCAACTCGCGGCATCGACTTCTATCCCATCTACCTGTTCTGCGGCATCGTTGGGGTCGGCCTATTTTCTGAAATTCTCAGAAACGCCACCTCGAGTATCGTCGACAACAGAGGCCTTGTGCGCAAAATTTTTCTACCGCGCGAGCTCTTCCCTGTTTCGTCAACCCTGGTGGCAATGGTGCACTTTCTGCCACAAGCCTCGCTGCTGCTCATAATCGCAATTATCTTTGGCTGGAAGTTCAGCTTCACCGCCCTCTTATCACTTCTCGGCGGCGTGCTGCTACTGCTCGTCTTTGGGCTGGGTGTCGGCATGTTCTTCGGCGGTATCAACGCTATTTACCGCGATGCAAAGAATATTGTTGACCTAATTCTTATGTATTCCACCTGGGCCAGCCCGGTGCTCTACAGCTTCCAAATGATTCGCGACATTGCGCCGAGTTGGTTCTATCACATCTATATGTCAAATCCGGTAACCGTTGCGATCGAGCTGATACACGATGGTATTTGGTTACCAATATCACCAGGCGCTGAACGTCCAGGGCATATGTCGATCTATATTCTCGCAGCAGTTGGTATTTCGATTCTGAGCCTGTTCTTTGGGCAGCTGTCATTCCGTAAGATGGAGGGTATCTTTGCACAGCGACTCTAACTTCCCGGTTGTTGATCCAAACCTCCCAAATCCGATGGAGGCACCGCGGCCAGGCGATACTTCTCCCCCGAGAATTGTGCTCAACGGGGTCACCAAAACCTTTGCAATTAAACACACTCAGTCAATGAAAGAAACCTTTGTTGCAAAGATTCGTGGCAAGCAAACATCCAGTAAATTCGAGGCGTTAAAAGACCTCACATTCTCCGTACCCGAAGGGCAGTCCGTCGCGGTTATGGGGCACAACGGTTCAGGCAAATCAACCACTCTAAAACTGCTCTCGGGTGTTATGCAACCCGACGGCGGATGGGTGCGCACCCGCGGCACACTGGGCGGCCTACTTGAGGTTGGCGCGGGCTTTCACCCGGATCTTTCCGGACGCAAAAATGTGTATCTCAACGCCGCAATTTTGGGTATGAGCCGCGAAGAGGTTGATGCGAAATTCGATGCGATCCAAGAGTTCGCTGAGATCGGTGAATACATCGACACTGAAGTAAAATTCTATTCTTCCGGCATGTACGCAAGGCTCGGTTTTGCAGTAGCGATCCACACACAGGTAGACACGCTGCTTGTTGACGAGGTGCTTGCTGTCGGTGATGCAAATTTCGCTAATAAGTGTATGGATCGGCTGGAAGAGCTGAAGGAACGTAACACCACCATGTTTATTGTGAGCCACAATGCAAAGCAGGTGAAGCGTCTCTGCGAGCGCGGGATCGTGCTAGATCACGGCCGCAAAGCGTTTGACGGCCCGATTGACGAGGCTGTCGAGTTCATGCGGGAACACAACCGCAGATAGGCAGCGTAAAGTGCGAAACTCGCGCTACCCGATTCTGCGTCCCACTGCGGTGCGCAGCGCGGTTAGAGTGAGGTTGATCGATTCAACGTCGATACGCTCATTGTGCGCGTGAATGCGTTCACGGTACTGTTCATACGTCCACTGCGGGCTGAGCACAGCAAAGCCATAAGCCGGAATGCCAAGCTCTCTGTAAAAGCGACAGTCGCTGCCGCCGGCGGCCAGGAGCGGGATCGTGGGGGCGCCAGAAACCTCAGTTGCAACCTCAGTCAACACCTGAAAAAGATCGGAGCCGGTTGGCGACTGTGTGGCCGCCCACCCGAGCAGGTGTTTAATCTCAAAATCCGCACCCAAAGGCGCGAGTGTGTCACGCAAAATCTCATCAACCGCTGCGTCGTTAACACCGGGCAGAGTGCGAATATCTAGGGTTAGTGTGCCGCTTGCGGGAATCACATTGTGTGCGGATCCCGCGCTTACCTTGGTTGGCGCAAACGTCGTGCGCGAAATTGCATGCGCATAGCCAGCAATGACACCGAGCTGTGCGATCCCTTCTGCAACGGTGCTCGGGTGCCGCAGCTTTTCAGCTACGGTTTCATCACTGACGCGAGCGGTCACAAACGCCTGCCATGTTTCACCCAAAACGACAGGGGCTTTAGCTTCGCGCAAAAGTCGTTCTGCTTCTGCCAAAACCGAAACCGCGCCATTTGATCCGAAAGGAATAGAAGCGTGGGCGGGCACACCTTTAACCTTAATTTTGCGGCCGGCGCTGCCCTTTTCCCCCACTTCGATAGCCAGGTGATTACCGAACCGCATGCCGCCGGATTCACCGATAATCTCTGTTACCTCACGCACGATTGGGGCGTTCTGCAAAAGCCATTTAATGCCGCGCTCACCGCCTGCTTCTTCGTCGGCTACGGCGATCAGCAGCAGATCCCCGCGTGGTGGGCGACCGTCTTTAGCCGCGAGCGCGACTTCACGCAGAACAGTCGCAAATGAGGCGGTCAGAAAGAGCATATCGACCGCGCCCCGACCCCAAACTTCACCGTCGATGAGATCGCCGCCGAAGGGGTCGCGCTCCCAGGCCTCACGCTCAACTGGAACAACGTCAAGGTGGCCGAGCATGCCAACCTTTGGTGCGTTAGGATCGGTGCCCTTCACGCGCGCTACCAGCGAGCCACGGCCCGGCAGTGCTTCATAGACCTCAATCTCGGCGTCAGACCCGGCAAGGAAGTCTTGCAGCACCCGGACTGCCCGAATCTCCTGTCCGGATTGGTCTGTGCCGTCGTTCACACACGCTGCACGAATCAGGTCTTGCAGCAAAGTTACTGTTGTATCGAGCGGGTCAGCGATCATTTTGTTCCCCTTTCGCCCGGCAGACCGTTTGCCACAAAACGACTAAAAATTTTACGCTTCAAAGCTGCCGGAAGCAAGCGATAGGTGCCCTTAACTGCGCTGTTCACAATGAAACGCACAGGGCCGATAAACCCCGCCCGCAGCAACTGCCATTGAATGCGCACCTCGGTTATCAATGGTTCGATACCGCCACGACGCTTATAAACTCCGCTCGCTGTCGTGTCGCCAACGTTGTATGCCAGCAGTGGTTCAGCAAGATTATCGACTTTTGACCCGTTTGCGAGCATCCGAATAACGAGGTAGTAATCTTCCATCGATCCCATCTCGTCATAACCGCCAACCGCTTCAACCGCGCTTTTGCGGTACAGCATGGTTGGGTGGTTTACGGGATTGTGAGTCCGGATGTGTGTCCGGATAGCGGCGCCGGTGGGCGGCACTCGACGCATCCCGGGCGTTGTGTGATCGCTGCTGAACTCATACATGCCGGTGCCGAGCAGGTCAAGGTTGTCACGCTGCACCCGCGCCCATTGGGTGGCGAAGCGCTCAGGCAGGCTCACATCGTCTGCATCCATGCGCGCAACATACTCGTAACTGCAGGCTGCAAGGCCGTTATTGAGCGCGGCGCCAAGCCCCTGATTGCGCGCAAGTTTTATGATTTTCGTGCGGATCGGCGCTGCTGCCGCGATTGTTTCAAGCATTGCCGCAAGCTCCGGGCTCACCGGACCGTCTTGCACGATAACCGCTTCTGCGGGGGCTAAGGTTTGTTCCTGCACGGAGCTTTCGAAGGCGCGTTTCAAATCGTGGGCAGTATCACCGGCATAAACACTCATCAGCAGCGTAAAGGGAGCAGTTTTCAGTGTGTTCTCTGTCTGCTTAGCGTCACTCATGTTTTGCTGCTCCAGTCGGCTACGGTCTTTCTTTTGAAGGTGGGCTCTTCTAGGTGCGCGATGACCGCCGCCACATCATCCGGCACCCCAGCACCCAGTAGCACCTCACTGTTGTAGCGTGGTTTTGTGCCGATCCCGTCACGTAAACCCCTGCGCAGACAGTTCGCGAGCTGTTTGCGATTCGTGGAATTTTTTACTGTGCGCAGCCAGCGCCTAACTGTTGCTGCCCGGTAGGCGTTACGCTCCCAGAGCTTTAACGCGCGCGACTGATTAAACACCCAGGTCTTGTTGCGCACTTCAAAGTAGAAGCGCTCACCCGGGTCTGTGTCGCTAGAGCCACGAAGTTTAGTTTTATGTGTGACAACCGAGTCTGGCACGAAAAGACCTCGCGCGCCACGCAACAGCCGGGCGGAGTATTCAAAATCATCGTTCCAGAGAAAGTAGTCTGCAACGGGAAGCCCTTCTGCAAGAATTCGCGGCACTCTAAGAAATGCGGATACGAAAGAAATAGAGCGGATCTCAGTGCCGCCGGCAGCGGCCGCACGCTTTTTCTCACGGTCAGCGGCGAGAATCTTTGGCTTAGGGGTGTTCATCGGGTGGTTATTGCCGTCCGTCCAAACAACCCGCGACCCCATAACAGCGAGCGAATCTTGACCGGCTGCAGCGAAACGAGCATGCGCCTGCAGCGCGTTTTCAAGGGCATCAGGGTGTGGCACCGTGTCATCATCCATAACCCAGACCCAGTCGCTCATCCGACCGTCACTATCCGGCAGCAGCGCGGCTGCGATACCCACCGTAAAACCACCGGCGCCGCCAGTATTCTGTGTGAGCTGAATCAGCCTGCCGCGGTTGCCCCAAACGGCGATAAAATCGGCTGCCAGCTCAGTAGCGCCATCATCGCTGGCGTTATCGACGACTATCAGTCTGTCTGGGCGTCGGGTTTGGGCACCCAATGCGGCGAGCGCTTCGCGCAAAAGTTTCTTGCGGTTGTATGACACCAGCACCGCGGTGACATGCATTTCAACTGGATTCACTGTAGCTACTCTGTTTCTTCTGGTGCTGAGGCAGTTGCAACCGCGTCTCGCACAAGCTGCTGCACAGCCGCATAGTCTGGATCAGCGGTGTCTACTGCTGGCGGCACCAGTTCCAGACGCTGCACTGGATATTCTTTTGTCTTCATAACAAGTTCAGAAAATGTGCCGAGCATCGATTTTGGAATATCGGTGTCTGCAATGTAGCTGCCAGAGGCAGCAATCTCCTGGAAACGCAGCAGCACGTTCTCCGGTGTCATCTGCGCCACAATGGCCGCCTGCAGTTCACGCTGGCGCTCCATGCGGTCATAGTCACCACGGTCTGACCCATAGCGGCTGCGCGCATACCAGATTGCTTCAAAGCCGCTCAGTCGGCGCTGTCCCGCTTCAACGTACCCTTCAACACCGTTCCCGTAAGCATCACCACCGATCGGCAGAGGCTCTTTCACATTAATATCCACTCCGCCGAGAGCATCAATCAAACGTTCAAAACTGTCCATGTTGATAAGCACATAAAACTGCACATGCAAACCTGTGGCGCCCTCAACGGCATCTTTTGTGCCCTCAATGCCCGGAGTCGAGCTTCGCTTAGTTGCTTTCGGGTAGAGCTCTGGAGTGAACTCCTGCACCTCGGTGTAGATGTGGTTCAGATAGCACTCACCGGTGTAGCAGTAGGTGCCGATACCAAAGCCGTCCGGGTGCAGGGTGTGCATCGGGCTGGATTCCGGAAACGGCGCGTGTTCAAGATTGCGCGGCAGACCGATAATTAGCGCCTGCCCAGTTTCAGCATCAACACTGACTAACGAAATACTGTCAGGACGAATACCCTCACGATCTGCGCCAGCGTCGGTGCCGAGCAGCAGAATGTTGTAGCGCCCGTCCACCGGTTCCACCGCGGCTTGGTGGTTTTGGAAGAGATCATTGATAAGCCCGCGCCCGGCGTTAATAGTGTTGGCCGCCCACCCGGCTCCCAACGCTGGCACAACTGTCAGCACGAGTGAGAGCAGCACAACGGGGAGCCGCCACGCGCTCTTCACCTTGCGCACGCGCACCATTCGCAGCGTGTCAAGACCCAACACCAGCCACAGCACCGCATAACCGATCAGCAGTATCTGGATTACCAGCAGCACCCAAGTGTTCGTGAGTAGGTTTATAAGAAAACTGCGCGAGAGAAAAAAACCCAGCGCGGCAAGCGCCAGCAAAGACCACATAAAAATTGAAGCTGCCAGCCCGAAGCGGCCTAGTTTCTTTTTACCCGCGGTAATCTGCGCGGTGCCCGGCAGCAGGAAGCCGAGCACAACCAACCAGCGAGCGCGCTTGGTCATAAACGGTTCTGAATTGGTATCTGGATACCTTAACGGTTGTTCCAACTGCGCTGCGAGCTGGCTTGTGGCCATTATGCCGTCACCTCCCCGTCTTTTGCATAGCCGTTCGGGTTTTGCGACTGCCAACGCCATGAGTCAGCACAGGCGTCAGCTAGTGAGCGGGTAGTCTGCCAGTTTAGTTCGGCGTTAGCTTTCCGCGGATCCGCCACACACTCTGCCACATCACCGGGCCGGGCGTCCACAATCTGATACGGCACAGGCCTGCCGCTTGCCTGTTCAAAAGCTGCAACAACCTCAAGCACGCTCGATCCTTTGCCGCTCCCGAGATTGTATTCAGCAACCCCCTCGCCCGCTGCCTCTAGCGCTGCGGCGTGCCCCTCAGCAAGATCCATAACGTGGATGTAGTCACGCACTCCCGTTCCATCAGGTGTTGGGTATGAGCTGCCGAAAACAGACAGCTGCTCTCTTTTACCCACAGCAACCTGCGCGACAAACGGCATGAGATTGTTTGGAATACCGCTCGGGTCTTCGCCGATGCGTCCAGATTCATGGGCACCCACCGGGTTGAAGTAGCGCAACAGCACCGCTCTGAAACCCTTTTGCACAACCGCCGCATCACGAATAATCTGCTCATTCATTGCCTTGGACCAGCCGTAGGGGTTTGTGAGACCGACCCCAACCTGCTGTGTCTCAGCGATCGGGTTCGTCTCAGGGTCTCCGTAGACCGTTGCTGAGCTTGAGAAAACCAAGCGATTGATGCTGTGCGCACGCATCTGATCGAGCACGTTTAGTGTTGAGTTAATGTTTGTGCGGTAGTAGCGGGTTGGCTGCGCAACGGACTCACCAACAGCTTTTAAACCCGCGAAGTGGATCACCGCGTCTAATTCACCGCCAAGAGCCGCAGCGGCATCTGTAAACGCTTGTGCGGCGGCCTTTTGGTTCGCAAGATCCGCCTCCACCATCGGCACAGCTTTGCCCACAATTTCAGCAACGCGCCGCACCGCCTCTGGGTGAGCATTTGAGTAGTCATCAACAATCACGACCTCGTGTCCGCGTTCGGCGAGAACAACAGCCGTGTGTGAGCCAATGTAGCCGGCGCCGCCGGTCAGTAAAACGCGCATAACTATAAGGGTACCTGTGATTTTATTGCGCTGTGTGTGCTAGCCACTCTTAGATGTCTGTTGCGGTGGTGCGTCACCAGCAATTCTCTAGCATCTGCGCTCTAAAATTAACACTGTATTGATTTGCTTTCGGGAGGATTCCGATGACTGTTCTAAACGTCATAGGTGAGACGTTTTTTGATCATGATCACGAAGCAAATCGCTTTGCGCTGCAAGATCTCACAGCGGCTCTCCTTGCAACAGCACCCCGTGGTTGCAAGATTGAGTATCTGCTCCCGCGCGGCTCGCAGCTGCCTAAGATTTCCGATCCGAATCTGACTATTTCTGAAATTCCGTTAGCGGCAAAAACTCTGCCCGTAGTGTGGCGTGCTAGCGCAGCAGCGAATCCTTTGAGCGGTGAGTTTGTGCACGCGCTAACACCCCTGGCTCCAACGAGCCCGCTTTCGAATGCGGATGGCACCCAAGTCACCGTGTCCGTGACGCATCTGCCAGAGGCGAGCGTCGGTTCACCGCTCAATCCTGTTACCCGTGCACCGCGGGCGCTTTTGAAACGCGCAGTAAAAAACGCGAACAGAATTCTCGCAACCTCCCACACGCTTGCAGAAAAATTGCAGGCGCAGCACGGCGCCACGCGTGTCAACGTTGTTCCATTGGCGGCCCCTACCGAGTTTCTGCCCGGAGATAACGCGAAAAAGCGTCGTCAAGAACTTGGCCTGCCGAAACACTATATTGTCACCACTGCGCCGGCCGGCAGCACAGAATTGGAATCACTGGTGAAAGCGGTTACCGCTGTGCGCGAGGCACCGCAATTGGTGGCGCTCGACACCAGTTTTAATTTTCTTTCGGATCAATCGGCTACTGCCGACAGCGCTACACCAGCTGCCGCAGATAATCGGGTCTGCTATCCGGCACTTGAAGCAGCGACAGATATTGGTGCTGTGCTTGCTGGAGCAGAGCTCTTAGTGCTGCCGCAGCAGCACTTAGGGGCTGGCTATGAGGTGTATGCTGCGCTTGAGGCTGGCATCCCAATTGCGCACGCTGAGCACGATGAGGTCACTGAATTTGCGCAGGAAGGCAGTGCCGTATTCAGCAATCAGGAGACACTTGAGCGCCTGCTACAAGATCTTTTCGATAGCGACTCCCAGGTTTCTGCGCAGTTGCAAACGCTTCAGGTGCTAGCCGCAGATCGCAGAGGAGTCTACTCATGGGATCGAGTCGCCCGTGAAATCTGGCAGATTCACGCTGAGATTTAAGCGCTCCTAGGCCTCAGCCGTAACCCGCTCTTGCAGCGCTTGATCTTTAGCGGCCACCTGCTGCTCTAAACTGCTCGCATACTGCGCGAGTTTCTGGCTCACCGCCTGGTCGTTTGCACCAATAATACGTGCGGCAAGAATTCCAGCATTTTTCGCACCGCCGATCGAGACAGTTGCTACCGGTATTCCGCCGGGCATCTGCACTATCGAAAGCAGTGAATCTAGGCCGTCAAGCTTATCTAGCGGCACTGGCACACCGATAACCGGCAGTGTGGTCATTGAGGCAACCATTCCCGGCAGGTGGGCAGCCCCACCGGCGCCAGCAATAATTACTTGCAAACCACGTGCAGCTGCTGACCGGGCATAATCGACCATTTTCTCTGGCGTGCGATGGGCGCTCACAACCGACACTTCGTGTGCGATACCAAACTCTCGCAGTATCGCCACAGCGTCTGCCATAACTCGGTAGTCAGAGTCGGATCCCATAATTACTCCGACCAGTGGCGTTTGCGACATCTTTTCTCCTGCAGCTTATTGGGGTTAGAAGTTAGTTGTTGAAAACGGCGGCAGCTGCCCGCGCATAATCAAGAGTCTCTGCCAGATCACTCCCAGTCACAGTGACGTGACCAACTTTGCGACCGGGGCGTGGATCTTTACCGTATGAGTGAAATTTAGCGCGCGGGAATGCTGCGAGCGCTTTACCGTAACGCACCGGCATCGGGCCTTCAGCCGGCCCGCCGAGCACATTGATCATAACCGCAACTTTTGCTGTGGCTGCTGTGCTACCAAGCGGTAGGTCTGTAACAGCACGCAGGTGCTGCTCAAACTGGCTGGTGATACTTCCCTCGATTGAGAAGTGTCCGGAATTGTGCGGGCGCATCGCCAGCTCATTAACCAGTAAGCGGCCGTCTGCTGTTTCAAACATTTCAACCGCCATAACACCCGTCACACCAAGCCCTGTAGCAATCTGTTCGCCAATGCTGCGAGCGGTGTCTGCCAGCGCAGTATTTTGGCTGTTGCTTGCCGACGGTTTCGCTGTCTGTGCGGCAGCGGTTTGCTCGTTTGCGGTTCGCGCTACCGCGGGGGAAACAACCTCAGCGCACACCCCGTCGCGCTGCACAGTTTCAACAACCTCCCAGGCTGCGATCTCGCCGCTTGGGCGCCGTGCGACAAGCTGCGACAGTTCACGCGTAAAGTCAACAAGCTCTTCGACCAGAAGCGCTTGTGCAGCCTGGCCTGGCTCGTTTTCTGCTTTTTCCGTGTCGGTGTTTGCTAGTGCGGCGAACCAATCAGCCACCTCAGCAGCGGAACTAACGACTCTAACTCCCTTACCGTCGTAGCCACCGCGAGCTGTTTTCACGACCGCACGCCCGCCGTGCTCAGCTATAAACGCAGTCAGTTCATCAGGATCAGAAACTGATGCCCACTCAGGCACTGGCGCACCGATTTCTGTGAGCTTTTGGCGCATCAAAATTTTGTCTTGCGCGTACTGCAGGGCGGCGGGGGTTGGATGCACCCGCACACCGTCGGATTCAAGCGCTTCAAGAATGGCTGTTGGCACATGCTCGTGATCGAAGGTGACAACATCAACTGTCTTAGCAAACTCACGCACCGTTTCAAGGTCGCGATAGTCGCCCTCTGCATCAGCTGCACGAGCGGCGCTCATATTCGGCCCCTCTGCGAGAACGCTAATATCGAGCCCCAAATGAATTGCTGGGGGCACCATCATGCGCGCTAACTGCCCCGCTCCGATTACGCCAACACGTATTTTACCGGGAGCATCTGCATTCAGTGGTGTCGTCAACGTTTACCTCCTAGTTAATTGTAATGCGCCCGCACAGTGTCTCTGGCCGTCTCAAATATTGTTTCGTATTTCGCAGTGAGATCTTCGTCTGTGTAGCAGACTTTAAGTTTTCGCTGCTGCGGCAACGATTTGCCTGAACTGTAGCTTGTTGTCTGCTCACTGCGGTCGCTGCTGCTTAGCCCCCTAAGCTGCGCGACAGCTGTCTCCGGCAGTTTTATCTCTGCCCAGGCGTCTTTCGGCATCTCACCAACCGTCTCAGAGATATCTGCAATATTAGTGACATGCGCCGCTCGCAACTGCGCTATATATTCACGCCCCAGCGGAAACAGCCAGATTAGTTGCCAGCTAACATTTTTCGGCACTCCATAGTCGCGACAGAATTTGCATCGTCGCTGTTGGCAGATTATGAGCGTCACAATCGCAGCGCACACAAGCAGCACAGTCGCGCCGAAAACGATCTGCATAACTGCGGTTGTGTCTAAACTCATACCACCAGCCAAACATAGTTATTGTGCAGGTGTTTAGCTGCAGGTGGATCTGTGGAAATCCTCACATGTTTTACGATTACCCACAGCTTGTTACAAACATTGCCGACCCGTAAGAGTTTGGTTAAGCCTTGGCCGCGATACAAAGAACTTTCATAAAAAAAATTGGGGCCCCACCGTGCGGCGGAGCCCCAAAAAACAATCAACCAGTGTTTAGAGACCGGTTACATCGAGCGGGATACCAGGACCAAAGGTGGTTGAAACCGCACCCTTGATAAAGTATTTACCCTTCGATGATGCTGGCTTAAGACGTGCAATCTCTTCCAGCGCAGCATTAATGTTGTCGGTCAGCTGCTCTGGGCTGAATGATGCTTTACCAACGATGAAGTGCACGTTAGCGTGCTTGTCAACGCGGAACTCGATCTTACCGCCCTTAATGTCTGTCACAGCCTGTGCAGCATTTGGGGTAACAGTGCCGGTCTTTGGGTTTGGCATCAGGCCGCGCGGACCGAGCACCTTACCAAGACGACCGACCTTACCCATCATGTCGGGAGTTGCAACTGCTGAATCGAAATCGGTCCAGCCTGCAGCAACCTTCTCGATAAGCTCGTCGCCGCCCACCTCATCTGCGCCAGCCGCGATAGCTGCCTCAGCAGCCGGGCCGATAGCGAAAACGATCACACGTGCGGTCTTACCGGTGCCGTGTGGCAATGAAACGGTGCCACGCACCATCTGATCAGCCTTGCGTGGATCAACGCCGAGCTTCACAGCAACCTCAACGGTGCTGTCAGTCTTTGCTGAGCCGGTCTCCTTAGCGAGGGTTACTGCCTCTGCTGGAGTGTAAAGTTTGCCTGCCTCGATCTTTTCGGCAGCGGCGCGGTATGCCTTTGACTTCTGAGCCATTTTCTACGCCCCTCCTATTCGACCGTAATGCCCATTGAGCGAGCGGTGCCCGCGATGATAAGTTCTGCTGCGTCAAGATCGTTAGCGTTTAGATCAGCCATCTTCTGCTCTGCGATCTGACGTACCTGGTCGCGAGTAACCTTTGCGACCTTCACGGTGTGCGGGGTGCCTGAACCCTTCTGCACGCCTGCAGCCTTCTTCAAGAGCTCAGCTGCTGGTGGAGTTTTAAGCACGAAATCGAATGAACGATCATCGTAAACAGAAATCTCTACAGGAATAATGTTGCCGCGCTGTGATTCAGTCGCTGCGTTGTATGCCTTGCAGAATTCCATGATGTTGACGCCGTGCTGACCGAGCGCAGGACCTACAGGAGGTGCTGGGTTAGCGGCGCCAGCAGGGATCTGAAGTTTAATCAGACCCACAACTTTCTTCGCCATGAGTTTTCCTTTCATCGAAGCCCGAGGGCCTCTCCCACGCGACAGTATTTCTGTCGGCGGTAGTTGCGCCGTTGTGGCGCGCCCCGAAACACGTGAGTTTTGGGGCACTTCACCGATGCAGTGAAGGTTACTTACCAAGCTGGCAAGTAAGTGCACCGAAAATCGATGCACAAGTCTCTAATTTTAGACCATCTTTTCAATCTGGTCGAACCCAAGCTCAACCGCGGTTTCACGGTCAAACATCGCAACAAGCACAACAACCTTGCCGGCTGCCGCATTGATCTCGTTGATCGTTGCTGGGTAGCCAGCGAATGGGCCACCGGTGATGGTGATGGTCTCGCCGCGCTCGAAATCAATGTCAACATTGCCAGCAGCGGCAGCACGCGCAGCCGCCTCGCCCTTGCCTTCGCCATCAATCTCAACCGTTGACTTCAGCATCTCGAAAGCTTCGTTGAAGCGCAGCGGAATTGGATCCTGTGCGTTACCAACGAATCCGGTAACACCAGGTGTGTGGCGCACAACAGACCAGGTTGTCTCATTCAGGTTCATGCGCACCATCACATAGCCGGGAATGCGCACACGCGAAACCATCTTTCGCTGGCCGTTGCGCACCTCCATGACTTCTTCCATAGGCACTTCTACTTCGTAGATGTCTTCGGTCGCCTTCATGATCTCGCGACGGTGCCACAGATTCTGCTTTACCTTGCGCTCATAGCCCGCGTAGCTGTGAATGACGTACCATTTACCGGGCTTGCGGCGCAGCTCGCGCTTAAATTCTTTGTAAGGATCAACTGCGCGATCCTCACCCTCTGCGCTATCTGCATCAACAGCGGCAGCAGTGGCCTCGCCATTCGCCTCCACAGCAGCTTTGTCAAGCGCGTTTTCGAGGGTTTCCTCCACGTTATTTTCAGAAGTCATACAATCGCTCCTTAATAGCTATTGAGCAAGCTCTTAGTAGCTTGAGCCGTCGAACAGGAATGAGGTCGCCAAACCAAACAACTGGTCGATGACTGTCACAAACAGCATCATCAGCACAACAAACCCGAGCACCACAAGGAAATACTTCCAAAGCTCTTTACGAGTTGGAGTGGTTACCTTCTTCAGCTCAACAAAAACCTGCTTGATGAAGAGAATGATGCGCGCAAAAATATTTGGCTTTTTGCCTGCTGCCCGACCCGCCGCAGATGCCTGGATCTCAGTGCTGCTCACGCATTTTCCTCTCTTAATCAACCCACTGTGTGAGTTATTTGCAGGGCGGACAGGACTCGAACCTGCAACCTGCGGTTTTGGAGACCGCTGCTCTACCAATTGAGCCACCGCCCTTTGGGTGATTTTTATGTGTTGCGGACATAAAAATTAATGCTATTTACTAGCACCTGTCAAGCATACGGTATAACGCTCCGATTGTCTAACTGCACTATGATAAAGACATGACAAGGGAACGTGTTTCAAAGAAGATGGCGGCAATCGCCGAGTCAGCAACGCTCAAGGTCGACGCAAAAGCGAAAGCCCTCAAAGCCGAGGGTCGCCCGGTAATTAGTTACGCTGCGGGTGAGCCTGATTTCCCAACCCCACCCCACATCGTAGATGCAGCACGCGCTGCGCTCGATGATCCGGCAAACTTCCGCTACACCGCGGCAACGGGTCTCCCAGAATTGCGCAAGGCAATTGCCGAGAAGACTAAGCGCGACAGTGGCATTGAGGTGGATCCTGCACAGATTATCGTCACCAACGGCGGTAAACAGGCGGTTTATATGGCTTTCCAGGCAATTATTAACCCGGGCGATGAGGTTATTTTGCCAGGCCCGTACTGGACCAGCTACCCTGAGGCGATTGCACTAGCTGACGGGGTTGCGGTGCCGATTTATGCAGGAGCAGATCAAAACTATAAGGTCACTGTCGAGCAGCTTGAGGCTGCCCGTACAGAGCGCACTAAAGCTGTTGTGTTCGTGTCACCATCAAACCCAACCGGGGCTGTCTACAACTTTGAAGAGACAAAGGCTATCGGTGAATGGGCGCTCGCAAACGGCGTGTGGGTGATTACCGATGAGATCTACCAAAATCTCACCTACGGTGGCGTAAAGGCTGTCTCAATTGTTGAGGCTGTGCCAGAGCTCGCTGAGCAAACACTGCTTGTGAACGGTGTCGCTAAGACCTACGCTATGACCGGTTGGCGTTTGGGGTGGATGGTCGGCCCTGCTGACGCAATTAAGGTTGCCGCGAATCTCCAGTCACACCTCTGCAGCAACGTCAACAACATTGCGCAGCGCGCAACGATTGAGGCTTTGACGGGCGACACTGCGCCGATTGAAGAAATGCGTCAGGCCTTTGAGCGTCGTCGTGCGCTCATCGTTGCTGAGCTAAATAAAGTGCGTGGTTTCAACTGCCCAATGCCTGAGGGTGCGTTCTACGCTTACGTCGATGTTTCTGAGGTGCTCGGCACTGAGGTTGCCGGTAAGACCCCTCAGACATCACTTGAGCTCGCCGACATCATTCTTGAAGAGGCCGAGGTCGCGGCGGTGCCGGGCGAGGCGTTCGGCCCGAGCGGCTATCTGCGTTTCAGTTACGCACTGGGCGATGAGGCACTGGTTGAGGGCATCCAGCGCCTGCAAAAACTGTTTGGCACAAAATAGTCTCTGACATCTAAAAAGCCGGTCTGGTTTACCATCCAGACCGGCTTTTTAGATGTAACGGTTAGCTAATCCCCGCTGCGGCGCGCAGCTTCCGTGCCAGCTCGCGACGCTCTGCCTGCTCGGCAGGATCTGGCACTGGCAGTGAAGCTAAGAGACGCTGCGTGTAAAGCTCCTGCGGATCGCTCAACACCTGCTGCGCCGGCCCTGCTTCAACAAGCTCGCCGTGGAAAAGCACACCCACCGTGTCAGCCAAAGCATCAACAACAGCCAAATCGTGGGTGATGAAGAGAGACGCGAAACCCAGTTCGTGCTGCAACTCCGCAAACAGCTCAAGCACACGCGCCTGCACGCTTACGTCTAAGGCACTTGTCGGTTCATCAGCAATCAACAGTTTCGGATCAAGCGCCAAACCTCGCGCTAATGAGGCACGCTGGCGCTGCCCGCCGGAAAGCTCGTGCGGGAAGCGGTCACCATAGCTGCGCGGCAGCTGCACAGCCTCCAACAGCTCATCGACTCGCGCGCGAGCAGCAGAAGCGTCTTTCGCTTTACCGTGCACAATCAACGGTTCAGCAACGTTCTCAGCAATCGTTAACAGCGGATTAAAGCTTGATGCGGGATCCTGGAAAACAAATCCAATGTCTTTGCGCAGTGGTTTAAAAGCCTTCTCTTTAAACCCGACCATCTCGTGGCCGAAAACCTGCAAAGACCCGCCAGTAGCTTCGGTGAGACCCGCAATCGCGCGCCCAATTGTTGACTTACCCGAGCCGGACTCACCGACGAGACCATAAACCTCACCGCCCCGAATTTCGAAGTCAACACCGCGCACAGCT
The DNA here is from genome assembly GCF_011752005.1 of Canibacter zhoujuaniae. Lineage (NCBI taxonomy): Bacteria > Bacillati > Actinomycetota > Actinomycetes > Micrococcales > Microbacteriaceae > Canibacter > Canibacter zhoujuaniae. Next base: position 153,001 of record NZ_JAAIJZ010000003.1, read on the forward strand.
TTAAAACCGGGGCGCCCCAAGCGGCCCGGATACTGGATCTCTAGACCGCGGGCTGCAACCAAAACTTCGCCCTTCGGCTTCGGCTCATGTGCAATACCTGCGGCATGCGCAGCAGCTTCAGCCTCATGCACACTGGCCGCACGGATCCGCCCATCGCCGAGCTTCAGCACAGCGCCGAGCAGGGTCTTTGTGTAATCCTCCTGCGGGTGTTTAAAAATCTGCTCAACCGAGCCGGTCTCAACAACCTTGCCCTGATACATCACAGCAACATCATCGGCCAGATCGGCTACCACACCCATATTGTGGGTGATCAGCAGAATTGCTGTTCCCAGCTCATCGCGCAGCCTGCGCAAGAGGTCGAGAATTTCCGCCTGCACCGTCACATCAAGCGCGGTCGTTGGCTCATCAGCAACAATCAAACCCGGGCGCAAGGCCAGCGCCATCGCAATCATGACGCGCTGTTTTTGCCCGCCAGACAGCTGGTGTGGGTAGTAGTCGAGACGCGCTTCAGGGTCTGGCAGACCCACCAGCTTCAGCATCTCAAGCACCTTGGAGCGCAGCTCTTTTTTCGTGTATTTACCGTGCGCACGCAGCCCCTCTGCAATCTGCCACCAGATTGGAAACACCGGGTTCATCGCAGTTGACGGCTCCTGGAAAACCATCGCCACGTCACGCCCGCGCGCTTTTCGCAGTTCATCTTTGCTCAGCGTAATTACATCGCTGACGCCGCCGCGCTCAGTGGTGTTCGCAAGCAAAACAGCGCCGTTTGTAGCAGCAGTCTCCGGCAGCAAGCCCAAAACCGTGCGCGCCGACACGGTTTTACCCGAGCCAGATTCGCCAACCACCGCAAGCACCCGACCCGGAGCAACCTGCAGTGACACGCCATCAACCGCTTTTACCGGCCCCCGGTCGGTCGAAAAAGTAACCTCAAGGTTTTGAATATCTAGCACCTGATTCATCGGGCACCTCCTTCACTCGTGCCTGCTTCTTTCGGATCAGCCGCGACCTCCCCGACTGTAACAGAGCCCGCCGCTACATCAGGTATCGTCACAACAGAGGTGTTCGCGACGGTGCCCGATCCTGCAACAGCACGTCGGCGGCTGCGCAGACGTGGGTCTGCCAGATCGTTGAGTGACTCACCTGTGAGGGTGAGCCCGACCACGACGAGCACAATTGCAAGTCCAGGCCACAGCGCCGTCCACCAGACACCGTTTGTTACATCGCTGAGTGACTTGTTCAGATCGTAACCCCACTCAGAGGCAGAGTTTGGCTCGATACCGAAACCCAAGAATCCAAGACCTGCCAAAGTGAGGATCGCCTCAGATGCGTTCAGCGTAAACACCAGCGGCAGCGAGCGGGTCGAGTTGCGGAACACGTGGCGGAACATGATCCGCATGTGGCTTGCGCCAACAACGCGCGCAGACTCCACAAATGCTTCTGCCTTGATGCGCACAACTTCTGACCGCACGACGCGGAAATACTGCGGAATAAACACAACTGTGATCGAGAATCCCGCGGCCAATATACCGCCCCACATGCTCGATTGACCGCCGGAGATCATAATCGACAGCACAATCGCAAGCAGCAGTGACGGGAACGCATACACCGCATCAGAGATCATCACGAGCACACGGTCAATAACACCGCCAATGTAACCCGAAATAAGACCGAGCAGTGAGCCGATAAAGATAGATGCGAGCACGGCGATTACAATCACGAACAGCGCTGTCCGGCTACCCCAGATAACACGGGATAACACGTCGTATCCAGCGATAGTTGTGCCCAACGGGTGGGCTATGCTCGGCGCTGACAGAGATCCAAAAGATCCGTTTTCGTTTGACAGCTGATTGTGTGAGTACGGCGCCAACAGCGGGGCAAACAGCGCAACAAACACAAACAGGCCGACGAGCGCGAGACCCACCGTGAGCATAAAACGCTGCCAGCCAACAGACATCCGATACTGCTTAATCAGTGGCAGGTTGTGCCATTTCTTCACAGTCATAGTTAGTACCTCACTCGTGGGTCGATGAGCGCCGCAAGTATATCCACGATGAAGTTGGAAAGCGCAACGATGACCGCCAGCATCGCCACAATACCCTGCACAGCAACAAAGTCGCGGCCTGAGAGATAATAGGCGAGCTGAAAGCCGAGACCTTTCCACTCAAATGTGGTTTCGGTGAGCACAGCGCCACCGAGCAGCAGCGCTATCTGCAGGCCAATCACAGTGATCACTGGGATCAGGGCCGGCCGGTATGCGTGTTTAGTGATAAGTCTGAACTCAGACACACCACGTGACCGGCCAGACTCAACGTATTCACGGCCGATAGTGCCAATCATATTGGTGCGCACAAGACGCAGGAAGACACCAGCTGTCATCATGCCAAGTGTCAGCGCCGGCAGCACCGCATGACGCAGCACATCGATAATGTTTGCCGGATTCCCGGTCTGGATGGCGTCGATGAGGTAAATACCGGTTGGGTTTGCGACATTCAGCTGGATGTCGATCTCAGTGTTCACCGAGGCGCGGCCCGACACAGGAAGCCAACCAAGCCAGACCCCAAAGATCAGCTTCATTATCAAACCGGAGAAGAAGACCGGGGTTGCATAGGTAAAGATCGCAAACATGCGCAGTGCCGCATCCGGCCCCTTGTCGCGGTAGTAGGCTGCGGCCATACCGAGCGGGATACCGACAATAAACGCAACAATCAGAGTGTAAAACGCAAGCTCCAAAGTTGCCGAACCGAAGGTTAGCAGCACTTCAGTAACCGGGCGGTTGTCTGTGATTGTGGTGCCGAAATTACCGGTAAAAACCTGCCCGAGGTACTCGAAGTACTGCACCAAAACTGGCCGATCATAGCCGGCCGCCGCAATGCGGGCAGCGAGCTGATCGGGTGGCAGTTTTCCACCAATAGACGCGGTGATTGGGTCTCCGATGGTGCGCATCAGAAGGAACACCATCGTCACCAAAATAAACACAGTCGGAATGATCAGCACAGCGCGCCACAAGATATAACGCCCGAGCCCACCGCCCGACTTCTTCTTTTTCGTCGCAGACACTGCCTGCGTCTCAGCTACTGCAGCCATATTTTTGCTTTCCTGTTAAAGCCAATGTGGGCGGGTCCTCGAGAGTATCGAGAGACCCGCCCGCTTGTCTCAGCTAACTAACCTAGCGTGCGAAGGTTCCAAAACGGAACTTAAATGATGGATCAAGGGTAACGCCGCTGATGCCATCAACCGCTACTGCAACCTGTGCGCCCTGCAGCAGTGGGACGGTTGGCAGATCGTTAGCGGTGAGGTTCTGCACCTCTTCAATGAGTGAGGCGCGTTTCGCGGCGTCATCTGTCGCCACCTGTTCACGCAGCAGGGTATTTACCGCTTCGTTGTTGTAGTGGTTCTTCAAGAAGCCACCCTCAAGGAAGAACGGCGTGAGATAGTTATCAGCGTCTGAGTAGTCAGGGAACCAGCCGAGCTGGAAGGCTGGGTATGCACCAGAGCTGTACTCCTTTGAGTAGACACCCCATTCAGTGGTCTGCAGGTTTACGTTGAAGAGACCATCAGCTTCGAGCATTGCTTTAATCTGCGCGTACTCTTCGGTGGCCGCAGCGCCGTAGCGCTCAGCAACATACTGCAGGTCAAGGGTAACCGGAGTCTCAACACCGGCAGCTTCCAAACGGGAAGCTGCTTTCGCAGCGTCAGCGCCACCGTTACCGTCACCGTACAGAGACTTCAACGGTTCAGCAGCACCCTCAAGCCCGGCAGGAACATGTCCGTAGAGCGGGGTGTAGGTGTCCTTGAACACCTCGTGCGCAATCTTTTCACGGTCTATCAAATCTGCAACCGCCTGGCGCACAGCAAGAGCTTTGTTAGCGTCTGCTTCAGCAGTTGCTGCGCCGTAGGGCATGGTGTCGAAGTTGAACACGATGTAGCGAATCTCGCCACCGGGGCCGTGCACAACGTTCAGACCGTCAGTCTTCTCAAACTTTGCAACATCGGTTGCCGAGAGTGAACGGAATGCAACATCAACAGCTTTAGTTTCGATAGCCTGGCTCAGGTTTGACTCGTTTGCAAAGTAGCGAACGTTAATCTGCTCAGTCTTTGGAGCGCCCCAAATGCCCTTGTATGCGTCGTTAGCTTTAAACACGGCAAGGTTGCCTTTGTCGAAGCGCTCGAGTGTGTACTGGCCAGCAAACGGCTTGGCTTCAATAACGGCTGCATCGTCAAGCAATTTATCAGCCGGGAATACTTCCTCATCGAGGATCGGAGCCACTGGGCTTGACAGAATCTGTGGGAAAGTCTGATCGTGCTCAGCTTTTAGGGTGAAAACAACAGTGAGATCATCAGTTGCTTTTACAGACTCCATACCCTCTAACAGGCTCTGCGGCCCGTTTGCGTCGTCGATGTTGAGCATACGCTCAAATGTGTGCACAACATCAGATGCTGTGAGGTCGTGACCGTTCGCGAAAGTCAGACCCTTCTTGAGGGTGACAGTGTATTCGGTTGGGCCGGTGAACTCAGCTGTCTCTGCGATGTCTGGCTCTACAGTTGCCTCACCCACTGGGTTGTTCAGCAGGAATGGGTAAACATTTGTCGCGATGGCAAATGAACCATTGTCGTAAGAACCAGCGGGATCGAGTGATGTAACCACCTCGGTTGTGCCGACGGTAATTCCATTGCTTGAGCCACCGCTGTTGTCGCCGCCCCCAGCGCAGCCAGCAAGCAGCAGCGCAGCTGTGCTAGCTAAAGCTATTGAGCCATAAAATTTTTTCTTCATATATCCTCCGTGCTGTTGCGAACGCATCCTGCAACAGTATCGCTTCGTTGCGCACGCAAATATCTTTCACCAAAAGCCTACTAGGAGTATCAGGCTGAATCACTTTTACCTAAGCTCAGGCAAAAACGTTATCTAATGGTGATAATAAATTTTTGAGTAACTAACTGGTTTAACCACGCAGCTTTGCCGCTTCAGCATCTGCAACGTCAAGCGCACCGTCAATAATCTCTAAGCCACGCACGAGATCTTCCTCCGAGATGATCAACGGCGGCGCAATCTGCAAACGGTTACCGGCTACGAACGGCCACAAACCAGCTTTCTTACACGCTGCCGCAACAGCGTTCATAGGCGCAGCTGCGTCACCTGCCGCATTGAACGGCACAAGCGGCTCACGTGTTTCACGTGAAACAACCAGCTCCAACGCCCAGAACAGCCCACGACCGCGCACTTCGCCAATCGACTCATGCTTTTCGACCAACCGCTCAAGTGCCGGGCGCACAACACGCTCGCCCAAATCGCGCACTCGCTCAACAATGCCATCACGTTCGAAAACATTAAAGGTGGCCACACCAGCTGCGCAGGCAAGCGGGTGTCCTGAGTAGGTGAGGCCGCCGAAGAAGGTTTGCTCTGAGAAGGTGTTGTGGATCTCCTCGCTGATCACTACGCCGCCGAGTGGAACGTAGCCTGAATTCACACCCTTCGCGAAGGTCACGAGATCCGGAGTGATCCCAAACTGCTGGAAAGCAAACATGCTGCCCAAGCGGCCAAAGCCCACCATCACCTCATCGCAGATCAGCATGATGCCGTGCTTTTTAGTCAGCTCACGCACACCCTCTAAATAGCCTGGCGGCGGCACCAAAACACCGTTTGTGCCGGTTGCTGTCTCGAGGATGACCGCGGCGATTGTGTCCGGGCCCTCAAGCTCAATAGTGTGCTCAAGGTGCCGTAAAGCGCGCTCAGCCTCCTGCTCTGGCGACTCAGCATAAAACTCTGACCGATACTCATACGGCCCGAAGAAGTGCACAACGTTGATATCGAGCACACCGTTTGCCCACCGCCTGGGCTCACCGGTGAGCGTGATCGCAGTGCCTGTTGAGCCGTGATAGCTGCGGAAACGTGACAGCACTTTTTGCCTGCCGGTATGGTGCCGAGCCAGCCGAATCGCATACTCGTTCGCGTCTGCACCACCGTTGGTAAAGAACACTGAACGCGCACCCTCAAAACTGCTTTCAACGATCAAACGCGCTAATTCGCCGCGCGCATCGTTAGCGAATGCTGGCTGAATGGTTGCAAGCCGCCCCGCCTGCTCTTGGATAGCCTGCACCAAATCAGGGTGCTGGTGACCCAGGTTCAGGTTTACAAGCTGTGAAGAAAAGTCGAGATACTCTTTTCCGTCGTAGTCCCAGAAACGCACACCCTCGCCCTTGGCTACGGGCAGCGGATCGATCTTACCCTGTGCACTCCATGAGTGAAAGACAAAGCCACGATCGTTCGCGCGCACTTCGCGCTGTGCGGCATTGTCGCCGAAGTTTTGCTCTGCACCTCGGATGTCAACAAAATCTGCCACCAGTTATCGGTCCCTTCAATTATTGCGCCGCAAATTTGCGGTTCATTCGCAATTCTACTGCGCAAACTATCTCTGTCTTAACGCTGCTTTGTAATACTCAAACGGAAGTTATGCAGACGCAGTCCACAGGGCGGTGTATTCGTAACCTAAGCGACGCACCAGCTGACGCAGAGCAGGCAGCGATAACCCCATAACACAGCTCGGGCTGCCCTGAATACCGCTAATAAACGCGCCAGCACGACCGTCAATCGCGAATCCACCAGCGAGCTTTAGGGGTTCACCGCTTGCAACATAGGCAGCCAGCTCCGCATCAGTAACATCGGGAGCAAGCGTTACAAGAGCCGTGTCGGTTAGCGACGCCTCCCCAACAATCTCACCGTTTTTAACCTCAAGCAAGCAGTGACCGGAGTGCAGCGTGCCGGTGCGACCGCGATGTTTTTTCGCACGTCCCAGGGCAACATCAGGATAATGCGGCTTCCCGAGCACCTCGCCGTCGAGCAGAAAAACGCTGTCGCCCCCGAGCACCAGACCGTCAGCTGCGCTGCCGTAGCGGGCAGCAACATCGCGCGCCTTCAGTTTTGCCAGAAGGTCAACTGTTTCCGCTGCGGTGAGTGGCGTGCCCTGTTCATTCTCAGCAGCTGCAACTGCGGCGGCCTCATCAACAGTGGGCGCAAAACAAACTGGGGTGATGCCGGCGGCGGTGAGCACCGCGCGCCGCGCCGGAGAAGTCGAGGCAAGAACTAAACGCATATTTCAATCCTAAGCCGCTGCGCTAACACCCTAGATACACTAATTAAATGACTACTTCAGCAGAACTGCACGTCGGAGATGATGTCGTCCTTGATATCACAGGCATCGCCCACGGTGGCGTCAGCGTCGCGCGCCACAGCAGCGGGCGCGTTGTTTTCATCTCAGACACTCTGCCGGGCGAGCAGGTGCGCGCACGCATTATTGAACTTAAAAAGAATTTTGCTCGCGCGGTCACTGTGCAGGTTTTGCAGCCGTCGCCCTTCCGCACAGCGCATGTGTGGGCTGAGGCCGACATTAGCCGCGATCCGCAAGACCGTGTGGGAGGCGCAGAATTCGGCCATATCGCACTCGGTCACCAGCGTGATTTGAAAGCGCAGGTGTTGCGAGATGCGCTGATCAGGCAGGGGCGGATCGCGGCCGACGCCGTCCCCAATGTCAGCATCGACCCGCTGCTGGGTGACGACTACGAGAACGGTTTGGGGTGGCGCACCCGAGTGAGTTTGCACACCGACCCTGAAACCGGGATCGTCGGCCCCTACGCTGCCCGCAGCCACAGGGTAATTCCTGTCAAGTCGCTGCCTCTCGCCTCTGACCAGCTCAGCTTAATTGCTCCGCTTGATGAACGGATGCCTGACGTTACACGAGTCGATTTGGTGGCACCAAGCGCCGATGACCCGCGTATGCTGCTGACCTACCGAGGTGAAAAGGCGCCCGTTGGCGCGGCAGACGTGGTTTATGAGGCCGTTAACAACCGTGATTTTCAGGTGCGTGCTGGCGGCTTCTGGCAGGTGCACCGCGGCGCAGCAGAACGGCTATACGGTGAGGTCTCTGCGGCCGTTACCGCACTCGGTGACGCCGTTGACCCGAGTGGTTACAATCTTGATCTGTATGGCGGGGTTGGTCTTCTGGCGGCAGCGTTTATTGACGCGGCCGGTGAGCGAGCCAAAATTACTTCTATCGAGTCGGTTGAGTCTGCCACCGATCTTGCCGCCGAAAACCTCGCAGATTTTGCGGGCGCGCAGGCGCTAACCGCCAAGGTTGAGCACTATTTACGTGACCTATATAAGGGATCGGCGATAGCCCGCGACCGTCTAAAGAAGGGCACCGTGGTAATTGATCCGCCACGTGCGGGGGCGGGTAATGCCGTAACCGGAAGCCTAATAGCGCTGCAACCGAAAAATATAGTTTATGTTGCTTGCGATCCGGTAGCGTTAGCGCGTGATACGCAGACACTGCTGGCTGGCGGATACGATCTCTTAGAAATGCACGGGCTGGATATGTTCCCGCACACGCATCACTTCGAGACTATCGCTCTTTTCCAGCGTTAGATTTCGTGCGCCCTCTCTCGGAAAGATGCGCAAATAACTGGTTAGTCTAACCGACTAGCGAAAACTGAAAATGCAGGAAAGTTCACCAAGAAACTCTCTGTCACCGCACTCAAGGATTGCCGATCGGTCGCGTGAGCTCGAGCCGTCAGAGGTCTCTGAGTAATCAGGTTCATTCACGTCTAGGGTGGGCGGCTCGGCTTCCGTCTGCTCTGGCTCCGTGAGCACGGCGCTAGAGTCGTCGGTTATTGGATCTTCATCAGCGGGCTCTTCGGCAGTCTCTGGCACTATCACTTGTGTAATTGGTTTCGGATCGGGCCCGCCAACCGGCATTAGCTGTGAAACATCTACGGGCACACTAGTCGGTGCCTCAGCTGCGCGTTCGTTACGGGGGTTAGCGGCACCAGTCTGCGTGAATGAAAATGGTCCAGCGACTGCGCCGGATTGCTGAAGCGGAGTTTCGCTGTTATCTGGAGCGTGGGCGATAGCGTGATCCGCAGGGGTGTTTTCAACGCCGTCACCGTCAAGATCGCCAACTGCGAGCTCAACATCGTCGAAGTCTGCAAGCGGTGTGCCCTCCTCCCCGCTTGCGCGTGTGTCGCTAGAGCTATCCCTAGCAGCAGAATTAGAGGTGTCAGAGCTGGTAGCTTCCTGCGTGGCTGGGGAGGTGGGCAGCGTGACTGCCGCAGCCGCACCGGCGACTGTTACCAAGGCAACACCGGCCGCAACAGCAGTTGAGCTCAACAACTGTTGGGGAACAAAGTTCTTTATGTGTAAGACCGCTGCTGCAGCTGGGGTTGTCGCAGCAGTGCCCTGCGCCGCCGCAACAGCAACGCCAACGCCGCCCGTCCACAGCGCGAATACAGCCGCCCGACCCAGGCGGTTGTCAGAATCGCTGAGCGCAGCGTAGATGCGCCCACAGCTTTCACAGTGTTCGAGATGCTCATCGAGAGGCTGACGCATCTTTGCGCTGAGTGATCCGCGCACATATCTGGGTAGATTTTTGAGCGTGTCAGAGTGGGATCCGATCAGTTGCACCGGCAGCTGCACGCTCAGCCACTCTTCACGCAGGCGCTCGCGTGCGCGACGCGCATTTACGGTCACGGTGTTCGGGCTGAGCCCAAGCCGATTTGCAACGAGGGTGCGAGGCAACTTTTCAACATCGAGCAGCCACAGCAGCTCCTGCCAGTGCGGTGGAATCTGTTTGAAGGCGAGAGCGATATCACGGCGGTTTTCACGCTCCTCAACCGACACATCGGCGGCATCCAACGCGATCTCGTGCAGCAGTCGTGCCCGCTCCCTAGTTGCGTCACGATACCAAGTCGCAGCGATGTTGCGCGCAACCGTCATGAGGTAGGCGCGGAAGTTCTTTATTGGTTCTGCGTCTTTCTGGAGCCGCTCCCAAACCTGAGCAAATGCCTCAGCGGTGACATCTTCAGCGTTGTCATAGGCCAGTGTGCGCATCGCGGCGGTGACCGCACGATTGTGTTTTTTCCACAGCGCAGAATAGGCATCAGCCTGCCCCTGTCGGGCCGCTGTTAACAGCTCTTGCTCTGCCCGCTTCGGATTAAAATAATTAAGCTTTCGCATAAATGCCCTTCGCCCTAGAGATGGGCTCTCTTCCATTATTGCACGATCAGCCGGCGCATCTGCAAACGCGTAAAATCCGGCCGATACCAGGCGACACGCCGAAGGTTACTTTTTTTAAACGCTGTCACTTTTTGCCTTGACGCAACACTCTATAGGTGAATTCGCGAATATCCCCCCAGGTTATAAAACCGCCACAAGCAGCCTCCCAGCTCCCCCTTGTGGCGGTTTTTATTTACGCTCCAGTTAGCGGCGCGCTTGCTTTGCAGCGTCGCGTGCCGCACGCTGCTGCAGCATCTCGTTATAAGCGCGCAACTCTGCCTCATCGGAGCGCTCAGCGGCGCGGTCACGGCGGCGCTGCTCTTTTTCATCCGAACGCGCCCACTGCCACGCCAAGACCAGCATAATCAAAAGAGTTGGCAGCTCTCCAATGCCCCAAGCGATACCGCCGCCGTTTTGCTGATCGCGTAAAGGATCCGCCCCCCATGTGCGCCCCATCGCACCAAACCAATCAGCCGCAAGCAGGCCGGTGCCGCTCATGATCGTAACTCCGAAGAAGGCGTGCGCCCCCATAGTGACGAGTAATAAAACCATGCGCAGTGTGTGCGGATAGCGTTTCGGCACCGGATCTATGCCGATCAGCGTCAGGGTGAAAAAATAGCCGGAGAGCAAAAAGTGCACAATCATCCACTGGTGCCCGAGGTGGGACTCCATCGCCCAGCGCAGCACCGGCGTGAAATAGAACACCCAGAGTGAGGCTGCGAAAATAAAACACGCCACAATCGGGTGCGTTACAAACTTTGCCCACGGGGTCTCAGTCAGCCACAGCACCCACTCACGCGCACCCCAAGAACCGTCGCGGCGTTTTGCGGCCGCCCGCAGCAGCAGAGTTACCGGCGCGCCAAGCACCAGGAGGGTCGGAATCAACATAGTCAGGAACATGTGCCCGAGCATGTGCATGCTAAACAGATATGCCTCATAAACATTTAAGAAGCCGTTCGTGACGTATGCCAAAAGCAGCATTCCGGTTATGAAAGATGCAGTGCGCAGAATCGGCCATCTATCGCCGCGTTTTCGCAAGCGCCACACCCCGAAGAGATAGAGCGCAATACCGCCTAGCGAGAAAGAAGCCCACAGCAAATCGAATTTCCACGCGTTGAATATGCTTGCAGGTGTAAACTCAGGCGGGAGCGGATCCCCCGTTAGATACTCTGCAGGGGTGATTTCGCGCTGTGATTCACGCGCTACTTCGATAGGTTGCGGGGTTGCAGTGCGGCCGAGGGCACCAGCAAAACCAGAGGCTGCTCCCATCACGGCAAGCTCCAAAAGCACCAGAGCTACAAAAGTCTTGCGGATCGCGGCAAACCCCTGCTTTCCGGCAACCGCCCCGGTTGCTGCGCGTTCCAGTGAGTTAATAATGCGCAGCCGTTGCCACGCCCCGAAGGCAATAGCTAACACCAAGGTGACAGCTTTGGCGATCAGCAGCCTGCCGTAACCAGTGCCCCAAATATCGTCTACAGTTGACAGGCGAATAACGCCGCTAACGACGCCGGATGCAGCGACGATAAACGACGCCCACAGCGCTAAAAATGAGTAGCGCTGCACGATATTCACGAGCTGCTGTGGTTTTGCACTGCTTGCTATTAAAGACACCGCTACCAGCCCACCGAGCCAGACTGCAGCGCCTGTTATGTGCATAAAAATTGCGTTGACGGCGAGACTATGCCCGCTTGCGCCAGCGGCATGGCCCTGCGCCGCAAGCGGCAGCAGTGTCAGCCCAGCTGTGAGAAGCGGCAGCAGCAGGAGCTTCCGAGAGCGGATTCCAAAGCAGAGCACAGTTGTGAGAGCCGCGCTTAAAACCAGTAAGAACCAGTACTGTCCAAGCTCGAACTCGGTAATGAACTGAAGCAGCGCCGCGCCAAACTGTGCGTCTGCGCTGAAGCTCTGATTGCTGACATCAATAAAGGTTGTCACTGTTGCGAGCATCCCGGCAACTGTCAGCACTGCTGCCGCACCGGCGGCAAGGTCGATCGTTTTTCCCCACAGTTTACTCTTGGGGTCGAGCGCCCAGAGTGCAAGAACGAGAGAGCCGACCGTTATCGCCAGAGCCACGTTTACAACCGTGCGCGAGGCCGGCACCGCATAACGCACAAAAACACCGGGATCCAGCAGCGCTCGTGCAGCGCTAGCACCACCCATATCGAGACCGGCGGCGAGTGTGAGCGCTGTCGTCACCAGCAGCAGTATTAGCGCTGGTATAAAGATACGGACAGATTTACTCACCCGTCTAGCCTACCGGAGACAAAAATCCCGGGGCCGCGATAGCTGCGACCCCGGGATCTAAATTCTTTTAAAAGATTTACTTCTTAACAGCTGCCTTCAGCTTTGAACCGATGGTAGCCTTTGCACGCTTACCAGCTGGAATGTTGATGGTCTCGCCGGTCTGTGGGTTGCGGCCAGTGCGAGCAGCGGTCTCGATGGTGTCGAAGGTTACCCAACCTGGGATTGAAACTTTACCGCCGTTAGCGAGGGTCTCAGCAACTGCGCTGAAGAGACCGTCGATTACGCTGTTTACTGCTGCCTGGCTCTGACCGGTCTCTGCAGCTACCTTTGCAACGAGTTCAGTCTTGTTGAGTGACATTTGTCATCCTTTCAAAGTGGGGTATCCACCCTAATTGTTTAAGACTCAAGGGAAGCCCCACAAGGGGAGTTTCCACCGTGACGGTGCCACGGAGTCGATCAGTTGATCTGACGCTAATTTACCCCAGTAATCGCCTATTAGCGGTGTTTTGCGGCGACTTTTTTAGTGTTTGCCCCGCAATTTTCCGGTTTCTCAGAGTTTTTTATGGTTTTTAACCCGATTTTGCGCTTTTCGAGGCTTGCAAATATCTTCGATTTCCATAGCTGAGATAGGCGCAAGGGTTACATCGTCTTTAATATTCGGCGTCAACTGCGGCGCGCGCAGCAGAGCGCGGTTTCACTATCTCGACAACCTGCAGATGCTCCGGGTGCACGCTGTATTCTGCAAGGGCTGCCGCGTCTGCAAAGTCAGTGATTAAAACTAAATCCCAGTTGCCCTCAGCTCCAAGACTCTCCGCATGCACCTCTATATGCTCTAGAGTCGGAATTTTACCGTCCATAGCCTTAAGCGCCGCAGCGCACTCGGCGGCTTGCTCAGCTCGCGCCTCGACGGTGGCGCCGTTCATTTTCCACATCACAACGTGTCGCAGCATTTACTTCTCCCAGCTCTCGATTTTGAATCCATCCATAACGATACCGCTTCATCCGCACACCTAGAATGCAAAAGCATAAGGGCGGACACTTAACAGTGCCCGCCCTTACGTCAGTATATGTATAAGCGTTTACCAGCTTGACTTGGTGATGCCTGGCAGCTCACCGCGGTGTGCCATATCGCGGAAACGCACACGGCTGACGCCGTATTTTGAAAGTACGCCACGTGGACGACCGTCGATTACGTCGCGGCTGCGCACACGCACTGGAGAAGCGTTGCGTGGCAGCTTCTGCAGGCCACGACGAGCAGCTTCACGGCTCTCAGGGGTGCCGTTTGGGTCTACGAGAGCTTTCTTCAGCTCTGCGCGACGCTCTGCGTAGCGCGCAACAACTTCCTGGCGCTGTTTGTTCTTAGCGATCATGCTTTTCTTCGCCATGATTAGCGCTCCTCTCGGAATTCAACGTGCTTACGAACTACCGGATCGTACTTCTTGAGCACGAGTCGATCTGGAGTGTTGCGGCGGTTCTTCTTGGTTACGTAGGTGTAACCGGTGCCTGCGGTAGAGCGCAGTTTAATGATTGGGCGAACGTCTTGAGCTTTTGCCATTTTAGAGCTTCACCCCACGCTTCTGCAGATCTGCAACTACGGCTTCGATACCGCGCGCATCGATAACCTTGATTCCCTTTGCTGACAGGGTCAGGGTAACCTTGCGGCCGAGTGAAGGCACGAAGTAGGTCTTTTTCTGAATGTTTGGATCAAACCGACGCTTGGTGCGGCGGTGTGAGTGTGATACGTTGTGGCCAAAGCCTGGAACGGCTCCGGTCACCTGGCACACTGCTGCCATAAATGTTTCCTCTCAGTACCGAAGAATCGCAGTGATTCTTCCCAAGATCTCTTGTCTGCGTCCCGGCCGGTTGGCACGGGTCACGGTCTGCGCTCCTAGGAGAGAACACAGCCAAGAATCAAGCTTACGCTAGTTAGCACAGCCTGCGCAAGTTTGATTACCGCGCTAGATTAACGACATTTAGCGCAGATACCGAAGATGTCGATCACGTGCTTTACGTCACTGTAGCCGTGTCGCTTTGCTTCTTCTTGCGCCCAGCGTTCAACTGGGGCGGCCGCAATCTCAACCGCTGCCCCGCATTTGCGGCAAATGAGGTGGTGGTGATGGTGGTCTGTGCTGCAAAATCGAAAGAGGTTTTCACCCTCGGGTGAGTTCAGCATGTCTGCCTCACCCAGTTCCACCAAGGTGGCGAGCGAACGGTAGACGGTTGCAAGCCCGATGGTGCTGCCCTCAGCGCGCAAACGATCGTGCAGCTGTTGGGCACTCACAAACCCGGTCTCGGCCGCCATGGCCGCCCGCACAGCCTCACGCTGCCAGGTGTTCCGCTTTACAACCATTTTCGCTCCTTAGGGCTCTGCACAAGATTGTAATGTGTTTAGTTTAAATATGTCAGGTGCGGATCGCGCGCACACCGAGTGACAGCAAAAACAAGAGCGCGACAACCAGGCCGATTGCGCCTCCGGCGGCAACTGCAAAATGCCATGACAGCCACAGGCCGACTGCGCTGGCGGTAACCGCCAAAATGAATGCGACCGGCGGCACCCAGGCGATGTTTCGCACTAAAAGCTGTGCGGTTGCGGCCGGCCCAACAACAAGCGAGACCGCAAGAATTGCGCCCACGGCCGGCATTGCCACAACGATTGTTGCGGCGGTGATGGCTGTCGCCACTAACTCAGGCAGCAGTGGATTGCCGCCCGCCGCCCGAAATCCGATGCGATCGAATGTGTCATAAAACAGTGCTCTATGTGTGAAACCGAGCACTGCGACAACGCTGCCAAGCACTACTGCGGCAACCACAATATCTGTTGTTTGCACACCGAATAGAGAACCGATAAGCAGCGATTCAACCGGAATTGAGCTGCCACCCTGCAGGGAAGCGAGCAGGGATCCGAGCGCAAAACCGAAAACCAGCACGATACCCGTTGCCGTGCCCGCCCCCTGTCGCTTAACACGACTGAGCAAAGCGAGCAACACTGTCAGGAGGAGGGCAGCAACCGCCTGCCCGAAAAGCACATTAATCCCCAGCATTGCGGCTATTACGCCACCGGGGAAGGTTGCGTGACTGAGCGCTACCGAGTAGAAAGCCCGCCCACGCATCACAATCAGCGGCCCGACTATCGCAGCAAGCATGGAGAGCAGCAGAAGTTCAACGGCTGCGCGTTCGAGATAGCTTAGTGTCACTGCGCAACCTTTCTGCTCTGTAGTTTGCGAGCTAGAGAAGGCAGCAGGGTCAGCCCGTATATTGCGATGAGGGCAAGCACTACCGCTGCACCCGCGGGGGTGTTTACGCCCAGCGCGAATGACGACCAAATTGCAAAAGCAATGCCTACGAAACTGGCGAATGCGGTGATCAGAAACGCCAGGAGCACCGTTCCCCAGAGTCTGTTAGTGAGCTGCCGAGCGGCTGCTGTTGGCACGATAAGCAGCGCTGTAACCAGCAGATTACCGAGCGCTTGCACACCAGCCACTATCAGAAACGCAATCGCAACCCCGAGGATGAGGTCGGTAGCCAGCACACTGTAACCGGCGGCGCGGAAACCGCTCACATCATGCGCACGGAAGATCTGTCGTCGCCAAGTCATGAGGATCATGAGCACTGAGAGCAGCGCTACACAGCTAAGGGCGATCAGCTGCGTCGCGGTGACGGTCAGCAGATGCCCAAATAACAGCGCATTCAAGGCGCTCACATAGTCCTGCTGCCGTGAAACGAGCACGATGCCGAGGCTGAACGCGCTGGTGAGGATCACCGCGACAGCCGCATCATTACCGAGCTTGCCGCGCTGCGTGAGGAGGGTGATAAGCACGACCGCGATCGTTGCGGCAACAAGCGCGCCAGGTAGGAGGAGTGTTGATCCGCCAATAATATAGCCGATTACTAGACCGGGAAACACCGCGTGCACGAGCCCGTCAGTGACAAACTCGAGGTCTCGAAAACTCACGAAAAGCCCGATAATACTGGCTGCAGCTGCGAGCATGAGCATGGTTAATAAACCGCGCATTATGAACGGCAGTTGAAAGGCGGCAAGTAAGTCTGTGAAGGTCACGGGCACTCTTCAGGATCTGCGGCGGCGTGCGTGTGCATCTCGTGAATGTGGTCGCCGTGGTGCACGTGGTGCTGATGCCCGGTGTCTTCGTGGCGAGTAGTGAGTTTGTGCGCGTCTATCTCAACAGTTGTGTCGTGGAATGTGGCCGCGACGTTTTCAAGGGTGAGCGCTTGGGCAATAGTGCCGAACGCGATCATACGCTGGTCGAGGAGCATCACGTGAGTGCAGGCATCTCGCGCTATCTCAAGGTCGTGCGTGCTCACAACAACGGCACATCCGCTCTCTCTAAGAGCTGTAATAGTGCGCAGTAAGGCGTCGCGATTGGGCCGGTCGAGACCGTTAAACGGCTCATCTAGCAGCAGTAGGCGTGGTTTTGCGACGAGAGCGCGAGCAAGAATTGCACGCTGCTGCTGCCCGCCGGAGAGGTCTGAGAAAAGTTTTTTCGCGTGCTCTGTCAGGCCTACAGTCGACAAGGCTTCACTGATGGCGGCTTTGCCGTTTTTTCCGATCGGTTGCAGCGCACGGCGGTGACTGTAGAGACCCATTGCGAGGACCTGCTGCACAGACACAGGAATCTGCAGGTTGCGACTGTCTGCTTGAGGCAGCAGCCCCAGTTGTTTGTTTGCGGATCCGGGCCGCACCCCGAGCACCTGCGCGCTGCCGCCAAGATGCTCAGTAAGCCCGGCGAGACCGTTCAGCAGCGTCGATTTTCCGCTGCCGTTTGGCCCGATTAAAGCAACCGACTCGCCCGCATGCAGGGTGGCGGTGATGTTTGCTGCCGCTGCCCTGCCGGCGTAGCCAAAACTGGCGTCTCGCAGATCAACCACGGCTGCTGCCTGCGCAGGCTTTCGTGGCGGGATCGGTCTTGTTAAAGTTTTACTCATCTCGCTGTATCGCTTGACTGGGGTGTGAGGTTAGACAGTTCTCGAACAAGGTTGTGCCAGATCGAATGCCGCCTTTTACTCCCGCACTAGTTTGTGACTTCTTGTGGCACAGGAGAAGGATCGTATCCCCACGCCTGCAGGATATTTTCTGTGTTGGCGATCGTTGCCCCGATGTAGGTGTTTGCCGGCGGTTCTACACCGACAGCATCAGCATAAATCGGATCTGTGACAAGCACCACGTTTGCCTCGTTTGCAACGGTTTTGCTGAGCCGATCACTAACGCTTGACTCAAAGAAGATAGCCTGCACACCCGATTTTTTAATGTTGGCAACAAGCTCGTTAATTTCCGCAGCACTCGGCTCGGAGTTATCTTCAAAGCTCGGGATCACGCTGCCAACAAACTCTATGCCATAACTGTCAAGGTAGTACAGGAGAGCATTATGGCTGCTCACAAACCGTTTTTTAGCAGGATCCACCTTCGCGAATTCTGACGCAATCCAGCTGTCAAGCGCAGCTAGTTTTTCACCATAGGCTGTCGCGTTTTCGTGATAGTACTCCCGGTTTTCTGGGTCTGCTTTACTCAGCGCCTCTGCAATTGGGTCAAGCATCTGCCGAGCCATTTTCGGTGCTGTCCAAATGTGCGGATTGACACCACCGTGATCGTGATCATGATCGTGATCGTGATCCTCAGCTTCGGTAGCGTGACCGTCGTGATCAGCTTCACCCTGCGCGGCAGATTTTGCGGTTATCTCTGCAGCGGCCTCTAGGTCTACAGCGTCTGCCGCCTCAACAATTTTGCCGTGAAAGCCACTCGATTTAATTGCCGAGTCGAGAAATTCTTCAAGCCCGACTCCGTTTAGAAAGAGAATGTCTGCCTCGCCGAGTGCGACTAGATCAGCTGGGGTTGGATCAAAATTGTGCGCACTGGCACCCGGTTTTAAAAGCCCGGTGAGTTGCACACGATCACCGGCAATTTGCGCAACAAAGTCTTGCACCTGGGTGGTGCTCGCAACTACTTTAAGTTTGCCTTCTGCGCTGCCGCTACTCTGTGCTGCTCCGGTGTCAGAGGTGCCGCCTGTGGCGCATCCAGCAAGCGCGAGACCGCAGACTGCGAAAGCACCGATTAGGGTGGCGATTCTCTTTCGTAAACCGTTTTTTAGCATACCCTCCAGCATACCCCTTAATGATAATCGTTCACAAATAGCGGTAGCTTGGGGTAATAGTTTGGGGGTCCGAGTAACACCCGAACCCCCAACAACTAACCTAGTCAGCTAGCTAGCTTTCCTGCTCCTCCTTGCGGCGACCGGCCACCAGCAGCACACCAGCAGCAAGCGCAACCAAGATCACACCGATCACAGCAAACTCACCACTAGAACCAGTGATAGCCAGACCAGGCTTCCGAGGCGCAGCCTTAATCGGCTCAGGCGACTTCACAAGCCCGAAATTAGCCTCAGCAGTCCACTCATTGCCCGCATCCAAGGTAACCGACCAGCCGTCAGCACCAAAACTGAACTCAAAACCAGCAGGCACAGTATCAGGATCAATCTTCACCGTGTAGCTACCAGGCTCAAGATCACCGAACTCAAAGAAACCATTCTCATCAGTCTCAGAAGTCCCGATCAGCTCACCCTGAGCATCGAAAAGGTTAACCTTCACATTCGGGAAACCCTTACTTGGGTCAGGCAGATTACTGCGATCCGCATCATTCCAGACAGTGCCGGTCACCTTGCCAGCGCCAATCAGACCAAAGTCCTGCTGCTCAGCAGTCATCTGCTCAGGCGTAAGCTCTACCGAAAGCACCTCATCAGTGGTCAACTTGTAACCAGCAGGCACATCAACAATGCGCAAGGTGTACTCTCCCGGCCACAGCTTCTCAACTACATAACCGCCGTCTTTATCAGTAACCGCAGTAATCGGCTTACCTTCAGAGTCGAGCACCGGATTACCGTCAGCATCATAAAGACCTACAACAACATTCTCGAAAGTATTCTCAGCCCCATCAAAAACACCGTCGCGATCACCGTCGTTGAAAATGCTGCCCGTAATAACGCCGGTGCCAACAACACCGAAGTCAATATCGCTACGCGCAACATCCTTACCACTGATAGTGAAGGTGTAGCTCTCGCCGCGTGAGTCGTCACGGCCGTTACCAGCATCAGCTGGCGAAGCCGTAAACCCAGCAGGCAAATCAAACTTCACAGTGTAGGTGCCGGCAGGCAGCTCATCAAAGCTGTACAGACCCTGCTCATTGGTAGTCGCAGTCAACGGCTCACCATCACCATTCAGCACAGGCTCACCCTTACGATCAAGCAGGTTCACAACTACACCCGCAAGACCAGGCTCAGCAGGATCCTGAATTCCGTCACCGTCCTTATCGAGCCAGACACGGTCACCAACCCTAACCGGTTTCGCGTAACCAAAGTCACGATCGTTCACAACCATGCTTTCAGCAGACTCATCGCTCAAAGCAACATCGTAAACACCACCGGCTGCTGGGCCAGAAGACTGCGAGTAGCCGGCAGGCAGAGTATCTGTCTTAACCCGCACCTGGTAATCACCAGGAGCAAGATTAGCAAAACGATACCCACCAGCATCATTCGTCACAGCGGTAGCAATGACATTACCGGTAGCAGGATCAACCAGCTCAACAGTCACACCATTGAACGGACCCTCACCGGCATCCTGCACACCGTCACCGTTGTCATCGTTGAAGAGCTTGCCGGTAATCACACCAGCATTCTTCACAGCAGCATCAACGTCCAGACGCTCCTGACCAGAAACAACAGTCACAGGAGTAATAACACCCTCACCAGCATTCAGCTCAGCAAGCTTATTATCAGCGCCGGTCACAGTCGCGGCATACGCATTCTTAGAAGGCAGCACTAGCTTCACCTGATAGTCGCCAGGACGCAAGCCAGGGAAACTGTACTTCCCCTCAGCATCGGTGGTCACAACAACAGGGTCACCAGCTGCATCGGTCACAGGGTCACCAGCTGCATTAAGCAGATGCACCTCAACACCAGCAATACCAGACTCACCAGCATCACGAACACCATTATCGTTACCATCAAGCCAGACAGTATCACCAATAGAAGCAGGACGATAGAAACCAAAATCCTGATCCAAATTAGTCATCGCCGCAGGCGTAAGGCTCACAGTCCCCGAAGTCAAAGACAGCTCGCCCTCACCAGGACCAAACGACTGCACAAAACCATCAGGCTGAGCAACACGCACCTTGTAATCACCAGGCACAACACGCTCAAAACGGTACTTACCATCAGCGCCAGTAACCGCGGTAACAGGCTCAGCCCCATCAGCCAGCACATTACCGTTCACATCAACCGGCTCACCAGCAGCGTTCAACAGCGTCACAACAACACCGGCAACACCAGGCTCACCAGCATCATGCTTACCGTTACCATTAGTGTCTTCAAAAACGAGATCACCAATAACACCAGCGCCAACAAAACCGAAATCAACACTGTTATTAGTCTCACCAGAAACCACAGTCACAGCGCTCTTATTCGGATTTGAATCAACCCCACGATCAGCCCCCTGCTCAGCAGACGCAGGAACATAACCAGCAGGAGTCTCATACTCAACGGTGTAAGCACCAGGACGCAAGCCAGGGAAACTGTACTTCCCCTCAGCATCCGTCTTCACAGACGCAACAGTCTTACCACCGGCATCAACAAGCTTGACAGTAACATCAGCAAGCGGACGCTCACCCGCACCCTGCACACCGTCATTATTCTCATCAAGCCAGACAGTATCACCAATAGAAGCAGGACGATAGAAACCAAAATCCTGATCCAAATTAGTCATCGCCGCAGGCGTAAGGCTCACAGTCCCCGAAGTCAAAGACAGCTCGCCCTCACCAGGACCAAACGACTGCACAAAACCATCAGGCTGAGCAACACGCACCTTGTAATCACCAGGCACAACACGCTCAAAACGGTACTTACCATCAGCGCCAGTAACCGCGGTAACAGGCTCAGCCCCATCAGCCAGCACATTACCGTTCACATCAACCGGCTCACCAGCAGCGTTCAACAGCGTCACAACAACACCGGCAACACCAGGCTCACCAGCATCATGCTTACCGTTACCATTAGTGTCTTCAAAAACGAGATCACCAATAACACCAGCGCCAACAAAACCGAAATCAACACTGTTATTAGTCTCACCAGAAACCACAGTCACAGCGCTCTTATTCGGATTTGAATCAACCCCACGATCAGCCCCCTGCTCAGCAGACGCAGGAACATAACCAGCAGGAGTCTCATACTCAACGGTGTAAGCACCAGGACGCAAGCCAGGGAAACTGTACTTCCCCTCAGCATCCGTCTTCACAGACGCAACAGTCTTACCACCGGCATCAACAAGCTTGACAGTAACATCAGCAAGCGGACGCTCACCCGCACCCTGCACACCGTCATTATTCTCATCAAGCCAGACAGTATCACCAATAGAAGCAGG
>NZ_JAAIJZ010000004.1:0-72334 GCF_011752005.1 Canibacter zhoujuaniae
GTTCAGGCAACCGCTCAGGCGCAGGCACACCAGCAAGAGCTTCCTTCCAAGCAAGCTCAAACTTAACACCCGGCCCCGGATCAACACCCGCAACAGTCTTCAACACCTTCACAACACCAACCGTCGGGGTGAGGCCGGCATTGCGAATATCGTGACGGTGGTTAGGGGTTAGAGTGAACTTCTCAGTTGCTCCCGAGTTGCCGCGCACATCTTTCACGTGGTTGGCAATATTGGCAGCACCATCACCAAGAGTGGTGAACCTCTCACGCTCGTTCTTTGTGAAATTCACAAGGTAGTCACCACGGGCATAGACATCGAAGCTGTATTCGCCGTTGTCTCCGCTCTGCACCGCTGGAATCGGGGCGCCATCCGGATGCTTGGCGGGAGTGCCGTCAGCATTTACCAGTTCGACCGTGTATCCCGGCAGCAGAGGCTCATCAGCGTCACGATTACCGTTTTGGTTAAGGTCGTGGAACACAATGCCACTAACACTGTAGTCAACCACTTCAGAGCGCACCGAGTTGCCCTGCAGGTAGTTTACGCCGTCACGCGACATTGCAACAGTATTAACAGCCTTCACACCGCTATCAAGCGCCCGAGTTTCGGCAGTAAACGGTATTTTAGCCTGCGCCACGATGGACACATCAGTAGTCGCAGGAATAGCCGCACCCTCTTTCAGGTCGGCACGAATGCTCTTCACCTGTGCCCAAGCATCTGCGGTATCACCAAAAGCAGCGACAAACTCATCTTTGGTGTACCAGCGCGAATCTCGCACTGAGGCAAGAATATCCCCGCTCTTGGCCTGCTCAGTTACTGAATACATGAAAGTAAACAGATCGTTTGCCGAACGGTCAACACCCCGCTGCACGGTATTATTCTGTTCCACATCCTCTAGCGCACTAACAAGCGGTGTGACATATGCGGAGTGGGTAACAGTTTCTACCGTGCCATCGGCGTTCACCTTCTGCCAGGTGCGCGGTGAATAGACGCGTTCATTGGGGCTGTCGGCTGTATAACCGTCAACAATTGAATAATCCTCAAGCGACGGCACAACATCAATCAAATGCAGACTAGAGACAGGAAGCCTGTCACCATTGGATACTTCGAGACGATAGAACAAATCACCGCCTAGATCTTGCACGGGCGCGTCAAAACTCCAGTTTTTGCCGTCCACAGAAACATACTTCTTTGCAAGCACTTCAAGCGGTGGCACAAAATTCACATAACGCGTGTTGTGCAGGAAGAATTCCTCTCGATCACCGTCTCCGTCAAGATCGAGTTCGTCGCGATAGCCACCCGCGCCATTAACATCAGAAGCCCGAGGGCTGCCGTAATCGGTGTTGTTCTGCCAGGTCCAGAAGAAATCAATCTCGTTTCTGCCCTGTTTTGCATACAGTGTGGTGTCAAGCACCAGCTCAACTTTTGCAACTTCTCGATTTCCCTGCGGTTTTAACTCCTTCGGGAACTCATAGATCAAACCGGTGCGACCCGTGTTCAAATAGTTAGGCACAACCTTCGGTTCAATATAACTGTCTCCAGTTCTATGTGGATAATGAGACCACCCGTTATATTGCGTATATATCGTGTTAACGTACTCAACACCCGGCGGCAGCAGCACAACACCCTCTAACCCGGTAAAAGTTTCCTGATTGGTGAAACTAGTACTGTTAAACGGCTGGTATGAAAAATTAAACTTCTTCATGCGGCCACAGTTATCTGGAGTAAGTTGCCTTCCTGCGGGAACCTCAGCCTCACAGTTTATATAGGGCACTAGATCATAGTTGCTGTTCGCAACCATCCGAACACGCGGATCAGAGGACGACACCCTAACCGCGTTCTGGTTACTATCCGTCCTAGTCTCAACCGGAAAGTTAGTTATTGCCTTACCGTCAGTGTAGGTTACAGTGCCGTCGGTATTAACGTTCTCAATCAGTTCGTACTGCACACGCTGGAAAGTGAAATCTGCGTGGTTATCATACTGCTCTGCGGTGTAATCACCCTTTGCCCAACGCGCCCACTCAGCTTCATTCGGAAGGGCGTAGAGATTTAATTCCACGTCAAAGTTATCAAGCTGCAGCGGGCCATTTTTAAACCGCAGTTTTAGCTCATTAAACGCCCGCCCCCTGTCATTAATTGTGACAGGCTCACCCAATGAGGTAATCTCAGCGATTTCTGTTTCAGTGCCATCAGGGCCGACCCCTACGAGATAGGGGCGCGCAGTCAAAACTCTTGCCTCAGCCTCATCTCTTGTTAAATAGGTTCTTTGTGCGTTAATCGCACCAACTCTTAAGCGTGCTTCGTTAAAGTAGAGTCGCGGGTCTAGATTGTAGTCTCGAATTTCACTCAGCTCGGTAATTTGACCACCACGCGCCGGTGAGGTGTGCTCGAAGTTTGCGCCATTATTCTGATCTCTTACACTGAGCTCCCAAGTAAAACCGTCTCCAGAACGGTCAAAACTCCGATTAAGGCCTGCATAACGGTGGAAAAACTTACCGTTGCTATAAACATAATTGTTATACGGAACGTTTTTTGAAGTGTAGATAGTTTGGCTAGAGTGGAAAAAAACACGTCGCTCGGTTATGCGATACGCATGATCCCACTTCACCTCAGGCAGCACTTTTTCACTGGGTAGACCCTGATCGATAGTAGTAACTGCTCGGTTTCGGTAAATTACCGCATTGGAGTAGTCACTTCGCACCGGCTGACCATCAGTTGACACAGGCAGACCGGTATAGGTCAGCCGTATGTAATCACAGATCTCGTTCTTATCTTCTGAGAGCTGAACCGTTTTTGAGGCCGACTTACCGTCTTCGGCGAGCACCCAATCACGGTTCGTAGAATGAGTCGTATCAAGAGTTGCACCCTCAGGGAAGTAGTCCACTATGGTTGCGGTTGTGCCGCGATAGACGCCGACACCCCTATCTTCGCCGGGCAGAGGCACATTAGTCACACACAATCTGTACCGTACCGTATTACCATACAAGGAGAGATTGGCTTCACCAAAGTCTCCTGGCACCTTCGTGACATTCTCTAGTGTCTTTTCAGCAGACCACTCATCATTGTGAGTAATTGTGGGACTAAATATATAGATACCGCCCTCACCGCGGACCGTCTGCCCTGCACTATCTGGATGCCAGCTATACGCCTGCCCCTCTTTACGTGAGGTGTATTCAGAACTCGCACGCCCCGTAAAAGTAACCGACTGCTCCCGCAAAACCTCACCCGCAGCGTCACGCACAGAAGCGTTTACCGTCGCAGTGGTGCCGTCTGGGGTAACAAAATTCTTGAACTGAAACGGGAAAGGATACTCATAAGAGTTAGACCCCTCGAGCGCCTTAAAAGTGTATTCTATCCACCACTTCTCAGGGTCTTCACCACGCTCTGTTTTCTCTGCGAAAGCAGAGCTTGGAAAAGCCGGATCCGCAATATATTTATCGTCGGTGTTGGGGTTAGCCGGATCTACCGGATTGCCCTTCAACACCTCAACGCGCACAACCGCATGCGGGATGGGATCCAGATTGCTCGTCTCAAGACGCACACTCGCCGGGATGCTCTCACCCGAAGGGTATTCCAACCTCGGCTGCAAACCATCCTGAATAACACTGTCAGAGGTGCCTAACCGCATCACCAGGTCTTGTGCCTCCACTGCCTGCGCTGCGGGGATAGCAGCGGGGCCGACAACGCCAGCAGCAACCAGCACCAACCCTAAAACAGCTACCAGTAGCCGCTTTAAGACAGCAGAAAATCGTGTCTTGGAAACTTCAGTAGACATAGGGGTACCTTCATCTGGGGGACAAATAACTCAAGTATACTCCCCCCCCCCCCGGTAATCATGAAAAGGAACTTACAGCGCAGTTTTGACTGCGCTGTGGCGAGAGCAGCAAAAGGTTATTCCAGGTTCACCTTCAGAAACGAAAAACCCCCGTGATCTCAACGAAATCACGGGGTGATTGTGGACCCTGGGAGAATCGAACTCCCGACATCTTGCTTGCAAAGCAAGCGCTCTACCAACTGAGCTAAGGGCCCGCTGTCAGTGACAACTCGAATACTCTAACACGAGTTGAAAAGCGCACGCAAGCTAGTCTATCTCGCTCGGCGTGTCGCCCGACTAGACGGCAAAGTAAATTTTCCGGATGCGCTCGGTGACCGTCCACTTTGTGCGCGTGCCTGCAACAAGTCGCACAACATCACCGGCGGCCACTGTGAGCACACGGCCAGTTTCCGCCGGGTGCCCGGGCACCTCTAGCAGCTCAATAGTTGCGGCACCAGAGATGACAACAAAAATCTCATCGATTTCAGTGTCTGTCACTTCGCCGGCAGAAAGCTCCCAAATGCCAACCTCAGTTGTTGCGCCAGCTCTCGCACCGGTAGTGCCCAACTCCAAAACACCCTGGCGAGGGGACCCGCTAACCACGCTGGCCACCTCCACATCGTGCAGCTCAACACTTTCCGTCAGCGCATTAACAACCCCGTTTACGCCCTCGGGCATCGCGATGCTCATGAATCAAACCCCATCCCCACAGCATCCATGGTTTTTAAAAATAGGTTGCGCTTCCCGTCGTTGCGATCCGCCCGATCAAAAGACCAGCGGAACATGTTTACTCCGACAGCGGCGAACGGTTCCGGTGGGAACGGCAGCGGCACCTCCTTCACCATATTCAGTTCGGTGCGCTCAGTCTTGCGCCCGGCAAAACGGTCGACAATCACATCTGCGGCAAAGTGCGTGGCGCCGACACCAAGACCGGTAAAACCCGCAACATACTGAATGCGCCCACCAAAGGCCTCACCAAAGAAAGCGCAGAAACGGGTGCTTGAATCAATCACACCCGCCCACCGGTGTGTGAAGCGCAGACCCGCAAGCTGCGGGAAAGTTGTAAAGAAGTGCGAAGCCAGTTTGTTAAAGGTCTCAGCGCGATCCTCATATTTACGGCGGATCTTACCGCCAGCATGATAAACCGCATCATAGCCGCCCCACAGAATTCTGTTCTCTTTAGTGAGGCGAGAATAGTGGAACTGGTTTGCCAGATCGCTCAGGCCCTCACGACCCTCCCACCCGATAGCGGCAAGCTGCTCATCAGTCAGCGGCTCTGTCATCAACACATAGTCATAAACCGGAATAGTGTGAAAGCGATAGCGCTTTAACAGCGCAGGGAACACATTCGTGCACAGCGCCACACGGTCTGCGGCAACGCTCGCACCCTGCAACTGCAGGCGGATCGGCGCATCCCCAGATTTTGCGGTTACAAGATCTAAAACACGAGAGTTTTCATAGATCTCAACACCTATTTTCGCGGCGTGACGTGCCAGCCCGTAAGCAAGTTTTGCGGGATGCACAATAGCGTTTTCGCGTGCAGAATACATGCCGCCAAGGAAGGTCGGCGAGTTGATTCTGCTGCGCACCCCCTCAGTATCTAACAACACAGTATCGGTGGCTGCTGCATCCTCAGGATCTTCGCCCTCAAGGTATGCGAGCTGATACTCTTCGTTTGCCACCTCAAGCGCGCCGGTGCGCTCCCAATCGGCATCGATGTCGTTCTCGATCAGGAACTTTTCGATCGCATCAAGATTTTCAACGCCCAGCCGGTGCAACTGCGCAAGCTCATCCGGCCAGCGCGCCTCAGCGTTAGGCTCACCGTGCGTGATGCTCGCTTCGCAAAAACCACCGTTGCGCCCGGAGGCCGCCCACCCGATACGCTTTGCTTCAAGCAGCACAACTTTCGCATCAGGATGCTCTGTCTTTAGTTTGATAGCCGTCCAAAGCCCGGCATAGCCGCCGCCCACAACCGCGAAATCTGCGAGAATATCCTCATCGAGTTGGGCGTAGTGCGGCGCGTTCGGCTGCGCATCTTCCAGCCAAAAGCAAGAGAGTTTTGAATTCTCTAGCGAGGCATCGACAACGCTCATATCCGGCTTATTAGCTTCAAAAACAGTCTGCTTCACGTCTCTAGCTTATCGCCATAAAAATAAAAACCCGCGATCTCTCGCGGGTTTAATGGTGGGCCTACCTGGACTTGAACCAGGGACCTCTTCATTATCAGTGAAGCGCTCTAACCGCCTGAGCTATAGGCCCGTAACCAAGGATTTACTTTACACGAACAATAGCAGATTGCGCAAACTGCAAACGGAGAGTCTCGGAGTGTTGCGCCGCGACCCAAGTCTTAAGCACGGGGCGATCTTGCGGATCAGGAACGGTTACCCTGATCCGCAAGCAAATTAATTGCTGGTAAAGCCCAACTGGAACCCGCCGAGCGCGCGCACCAGTGAGTTGTAAATAACCGCTGCAAGCCCACCAAGCGCGGTGCCAACTACGGTGTTCAAAAGACCGCAGATAAGCGCAAAACCCATCACCTGCGGCAGCCCTAAGATATTCGCAATATCAAACTGTGTGCCGGCCGCATCTGATAGCAGACCAGAGATGCGATCGAATACGCCGGTCTGCAACAGAACGAGATAAATAAGCGCAGTTGCAACAACAGCCGCCACAGCCAAACACAGTGAAATCACAAAAGAGTATTTCACCGCCGACCAGAAATCAACATAAGCAAGCTTAAGTCGAACCTGTTTTGCTGGAGCACGGCGGCGTGCCTTGGTAGCAAGCTGTTCAGCTACTTCTTCATTCATTTAATTTCCCAGTTCTTAAACGGTTTCTTCGGTTTCTACGGCTGCTGTGTCTGCATCAGCCACAGCATCTAAGCCGCGCTCAGGGTTGCGGGCGATACCTATAATCTTGTCACCTTCAGGGAAGCGCGCGAAAACGACACCCATTGTGTTGCGGCCCTTTGCAGGCACTTCATTTACATTAGAGCGTACTACTTTACCGCTCTGCAGCACGACAAGCACCTCATCAGTCTCATCAACAATGCAGCCGCCCACAAGATCACCGCGTGCCTCATCAAGCTTGGCAACCTTGATACCAAAGCCGCCACGCTGCTGCACACGATATTCATCAACTGCGGTGCGCTTAGCATAGCCGCCCTCTGTGACAACAAACACATAACCGTCATCTGCCACTGTTGCCGCGCTCAGCAGCTCATCACCGGCGCGGAATTTCATGCCGCGCACACCGCTGGTCGAGCGGCCCATCGGGCGCAGGGCGTCATCGTTTGCGTTAAAACGCACGCTCATACCCTGCTTTGAGATCAACAGCACATCATCGGTGTTTGCAGCAACCAGAGCCTGCACTAGCTCGTCACCATCGCGCAGCTTAATGGCGATAATCCCGCCGGTGCGGTTGGTGTCATACTCTGGCAGCGCGGTTTTCTTCACCAGACCGTCACGCGTAGCTAACAGCAGATACTTATCTGCGTGATATGCGTCAAGCTCAAGGATCTGCGTTACCTGCTCATCCGGTGCCAGTGCGAGCATATTTGCAAGGTGCTGACCCTTCGCATCACGGCCTCCCTCAGGCGCCTCCCACGCTTTCGCACGGTAAACCCGGCCCGTGTTGGTGAAGAACAGCAGCCACTGGTGGGTGGTGGTCACGAAGAAGTGCTCAACGATATCGTCTGAGCGCAGTGCCGCGCCCTTAACGCCCTTACCGCCGCGGTGTTGCGAGCGATAGTTGTCGATCCGGGTGCGCTTAATGTAACCACCACGGGTAACGGTGACAACCATTTCCTCCTCTGGAATGAGGTCTTCCACCGACATGTCGCCGTCAAAACCGTGCATAATTTCGGTGCGTCGCTCATCACCATAGCGCTTCACAATATCGTCAAGCTCGGCAACAATAATCGCACGCTGCTTGGTCGGATCGGCGAGAATACCTTCGTATTCTTTAATCTGCGCCTCGAGCTTTGCCGCGAGATCCATAATTTTTTGACGTTCCAGCGCAGCGAGACGGCGCAGCTGCAGCGCGAGAATTGCGTCAGCCTGGATTTCGTCAACACCGAGCAGCTGCATGAGCCCCGCCCGCGCCTCGTCAACCGTCGGTGAGCGGCGGATCAGCGCAATAACCTCATCAAGGGCATCTAGCGCTTTCAGGTAGCCACGTTGAATATGCGCCTCAGCCTCTGCTTTTTGCAGGCGGAACTTTGTGCGACGCACGATCACCTGCACCTGGTGGTGCGCCCAGTTGGTGATGAAACCGTCGAGCGAGAGAGTGCGCGGCACACCGTCAACAATCGCCAGCATGTTAGCGCTGAAGTTTTCCTGCAACTGTGTGTGCTTATAAAGATTATTCAGCACCACCTTTGCTACCGCGTCGCGCTTTAACACGATAACGAGCCGCTGCCCGGTGCGACCGGATGACTCATCGCGGATATCCGCAATGCCCTGAATGCGCCCCTCTTTTACGAGATCAGCGATTTTTACTGCGAGGTTATCGGGGTTTACCTGATACGGCAGTTCGGTTACCACCAGGCAGGTGCGACCCTGAATCTCTTCAATATTGACAACCGCCCGCATAGTAATTGAACCGCGGCCGGTGCGATACGCCTCACGAATCCCTTTAGTGCCCAGAATCTGTGCGCCGGTTGGAAAGTCTGGGCCCTTCACACGCTCGATCAGCGCTTCAATTAGTTCTTCTTTGCTCGCGTCTGGGTTTTCGAGGTGCCATTTTGCTGCCTCTGATATTTCACGGAGATTGTGCGGCGGAATATTTGTTGCCATTCCCACGGCGATACCGACCGAGCCGTTCACCAGAAGGTTTGGGAAGCGCGCGGTGAGCACGGTCGGCTCCTGTGTGCGGCCGTCGTAGTTGTCCTGAAAATCGACAGTGTCTTCGTCGATGTCGCGCACCATCTCCATAGCGAGCGGCGCCATCTTAGTTTCGGTGTAACGGTGTGCGGCGGCGCCATCGTTACCGGGGGATCCGAAGTTACCCTGGCCGAGTGCGAGCGGGTAGCGCAGCGACCACGGCTGCACAAGACGCACAAGGGTGTCATAGACCGCACTGTCACCGTGCGGGTGGAACTGCCCCATCACGTCACCAATAACGCGCGTGCACTTTGAAAAAGCTTTGTCTGGGCGGTAGCCGCCGTCGTACATCGTGTAAATCACGCGGCGGTGCACCGGCTTGAGACCGTCCCTAACGTCAGGAAGCGCACGCCCCACGATCACGCTCATCGCGTAGTCGAGGTAGCTGCGCTGCATCTCGAGTTTTAGGTCGACCTGTTCAATATTGCCGTGATCGTGCTCACTGCCATTGGTTTCTGGCGTGTAGTTGTCACTCACGTTGCCACCCTCAGTTTCATTATTAGATGTCAAGGAAACGCACATCCTTCGCGTTTTGCTGGATGAAACCACGACGGGCTTCAACGTCTTCGCCCATCAAGGTTGCAAAAATTTCATCTGCGGCGGCGGCATCGTCCATGCTCACCTGCAGCAGCGTGCGAGATTCAGGGTTCATTGTGGTTTCCCACAACTCTTCGTGGTTCATTTCACCAAGACCCTTATAGCGCTGCACGCCCGACTCTTTCATAAGTCGCTTACCGGCGCCGCGCCCCGCTTCGAGAACACTGTCACGCTCTTCGTCGCTGAAAACAAACTCGTGCTCTGCGTTTGCCCATTTAATTCGATACAGTGGCGGCTGCGCCAGGTAAACATAGCCCTGCTCAATCAATGGGCGCATGTAGCGGAACAGCATTGTTAATAGCAGTGTCGTGATGTGCTGACCGTCAACGTCAGCATCGGCCATCAACACGATCTTGTGATAGCGTGCCTTCTCAATATTGAAATCTTCGCCGATACCGGCACCGAATGCCGTGATCATCGCCTGAATTTCACTGTTATTGAGTGCGCGATCGAGACGCGCCTTCTCAACATTTAGAATTTTGCCGCGCAGTGGCAGAATCGCCTGAGTTTCAGGGTTGCGGCCGGTTTTAGCCGAGCCACCGGCTGAGTCACCCTCCACAATAAAGATTTCTGAAATACTCGGATCTTTGCTGGAGCAGTCTGCAAGCTTGCCGGGCATTCCGCCAGACTCGAGCACACCCTTACGGCGGGCTGTTTCACGTGCTTTGCGTGCCGCAAGTCGCGCTGTAGCTGCGCTGATCGCCTTGCGCACAATCATTTTTGCGTCAGCCGGGTGTGAGTCGAGCCAGTCGGTGAGTTGTTCAGTCACAATGCGCTGCACAAAACCCTTTGCCTCGGTGTTGCCGAGTTTAGTTTTGGTTTGACCCTCAAACTGCGGCTCATTCAGCTTGACAGAGATAACTGCTGTGAGCCCTTCGCGAACATCGTCACCAGAAAGATTGTCGTCCTTTTCTTTCAAAAGACCTTTGTCACGCGCATAGCGATTCATAAGTGAGGTTAGCGCCGCACGGAAGCCCTCTTCGTGTGTGCCACCCTCATGCGTGTTAATGGTGTTTGCGTAGGTGTGCACACTCTCTGAATAAGCGGTGGTCCACTGCATCGCAATTTCAGCGGAGATCGTTTTATTTTTATCTTCTGATTCAAACGAAATGATCTCATCATGCACAAGCTCGGCACGCTTCGCTTTATTGAGGTGCGCGACGTAGTCTTGAATACCGTTCTCGTAATAGAATTCGTTGCGCGGTGGCTCAGGGGTTACCAGCTCACCGTCTTCATTTTCAACCGGTTCTTGCGCACGCAGGTCGGTAAGTGTGATGCGCAGACCCTTATTTAGGAACGCCATCTGCTGGAAGCGTGCCCTGAGCGTTTCATAATCGAAAATGATGGTTTCAAAAATGTCTGCGCTCGGCCAGAACCGAATCTTGGTGCCTGTTTCGTCGGTGGCTTCGCGTTTTTCAAGCGGCGCATCTGTCACGCTCTTGGTAAACGACATGCCCCATTTGTAGCCCTGCCGTTTAACCTCAACCTCCATGCGCTCAGACAGCGCGTTTACAACTGATGATCCAACACCGTGCAAACCGCCTGACACTGCATACCCACCACCGCCGAACTTACCGCCAGCGTGCAGCACGGTGAGCACAACCTCAACAGTGGATTTGCCCTCAGTTGGGTGCGTATCCACCGGAATACCGCGGCCGTTGTCGATAACCTCAACGCCGCCATCTGCCAAAATTGTGACGTGAATGGTGTCACAGTAACCGGCTAGCGCCTCATCAACGGAGTTGTCAACAATTTCATAAACCAGGTGGTGCAAACCGCGGGGACCGGTAGAACCGATGTACATACCCGGGCGCTTTCTAACAGCCTCGAGACCCTCGAGCACCTGAATTGACTGGGCTCCGTATTCAGGCTTCTGGGCTTCTTCGTTTGCGGTCGAATTCATGCAGCTAACTTCTCTTTCAGAAATGACCCTTGAGAGGCCAAACATAACCCTGGGGGCACAATTACCCTAATCCTATCAAAATTAGGGCCTCCTAGGGGCTTTTTTAAGCTGTCTAGTGGGTGATTTTTGGGATAGTGAGACTCTGATTTTTACCCGTAAGTATCGCGTGGCCCTCTGCCCGGCACAACGCGCCTGCCGTGCCGCCATGAAACGGTGCCCGGTGCCTTCACCTCAACCGTGCGCACCTGGGCATCCGGGTATTCCTCTTTCAAGCGCTTCACAATGGTGCTGCTGAGCAGCCGTAATTCAGTCGCCCACGCGGTGGAGTCACACGCAACCACTAATTTGCCGTTAACTAAACCCTGCACTTCTGTGTGGGCCGCTACATTTGAGCCGACGATTTTTTCCCAGTTCGCAACAACTGCAGCATTTGCTAACCGCACCGTGAAGCCTTCGCGCTGCATAAACGAGTCGACTATCTTCCCGATCGGTTGTGGATCCCGCCCTCGCTCAAACGGTTGCGTTTTTGCCCGCTGCTGATTTTCCACGCGGCGCATCTCATCAACTGTTTTGCGGGTGCCACCCCACACTTTGACACTCAGCAAATACTGCTCTTCCAGGCGGCGGCGAATTTTGTCGTTCATTCAACACCGGCCTTTGCAAAAACAGTTTGCGGATCAGCGCTAACCTCTGATTTAACCAACCGGCCACCGCTAATAATAAAAGTCTGCCAGGGCATGCCCGATGGAATATCTGCGGCAACAGCGGCGGTTATGATCACCTGCTCATAGTCACCGACAGCCGTCATCAAACTTTCGCGTCGTTTGGCATCAAGCTCAGCAAAAACATCGTCAAGAATCAAAACCGGGTCTTCGCTATTAAGCTCGGCACGCATAAGTTCAGCTATTGCCAGTTTCAGACTGAGTGCAACCGACCATGATTCACCATGACTTGCATACCCCTTCACAGGTAGGCCGTTTAGCTCTAACTGTAAATCATCACGGTGCGGGCCAATCAGTGTTTGACCACGCTCAATTTCAGCTCTTTCCAGGCGGTCAAGCTGAAATTTAAAATCCGCGCTCAATGTTTCACGTGAAACATTGCTCAAGTGATCAAAAACCTCAGAGCCATCTACCCCCGCGTATGCCCCCGCAACATAGGGGCGTGATTCTTTTGCTGTTGCGGTTTCATAAAGGGCTAATCCCGGTCTGTGATCCGCCCCAACAAGACCCTTATAAGCTTCTTTTAAATAAGGCAGTAAATCATCAACAAGCCGCCGCCGTTCCGCCATCACCCGTGTGCCCAAAAGCAGCAGATGAGAATTCCAAAATTCCAGATTCTCCCGAAACCCTGACTGGTGTGGATTGCCGCGAATAGCGCGCAATAGCGATGACCGTTGTTTTACAACGCGTTCGTATTCTTGTAACACCCCGGCAAAAATCGGATTGCGACTAACAATTGCAGAGTCTAGAAAACTGCGCCGCGCACTCGGCTCGCCGCGCACTATTTGTAAATCTTCAGGAGCAAAAACAACTGTTGTGAGGTAGCGTGTGAGCTCGCGTGGGGCAATAGAGTTACCGTTGAGCTGAGCTTTTTTGCCGCGCCCACTCTGGAGCTGCACATCCATTGCTTTTGTTGAGCCGGTGTGTGCAACAGTAACTCTTAAAACTCCGGTGTTCTCACCCGCTTTTAAAAGCGGCGCATCACTCGATACACGATGTGATGAGAGTGAGTCAAAATAGGCAATACCCTCAATTAAGTTGGTTTTGCCCTGCCCGTTATGGCCAAGAATTAGAACTTTGCCCGCATCAAACTCAACCTCCAAATTTTCATAATTTCGGAAGTTGTGTAACTCTAATCTCTTAATCCACATGTGCCTAGAAGGCGCAAACTTTTATCGCTGCAAGAGATTTGGCTGCAATAGATAGCGGAAACTAGTGTCGTCAGCCGAGTCTTTGCTGCGCTGCCCTGAGATTAACACCGGGCCAGGCTTTCCTGGCACGCTCGTTGCAGTGAATGCAATACGAGTAAATTCACTGTTTGCGCCGTTTAAGCCGTCGCGAAGAAAACTAGGGCGCAGTGAAATAACCACATCGTCACCTACGAGGTGTGTGTCAACCGACTGTGTTGCGCGACCGGCCTCGCCGCCTGTTCCTTCGAGAGTCACCTGCCCGTCAACAAAGTTAAATCTGACAGCTGCGTGCTGCTCAACAACGATTGAAACTAGATCTACTGCCTGGCGCAGGTCACCGGTGTTAATAACCGCGAAGTTTTCAACCGTCTCTGGAAACAGACGCTCAACCGGCGGGTAGTTACCAGAAATCAGTGTCGAGGTTATTGACCTGCCATCACCAATGAATCCGATGAGCTGCCGATCACCGTTTTTCTGGATCACAATTTTAATAGTTTCGGCTTTCGCCAAAAGCTTTGAGACCTCATGAATGACCTTTGCGGGCACCAAAGCTTCGTGCTCTGTTTCAGCATCGTGATTTTCCCAATCAATCCCGCGCATCGCAACCCGGTAGCGGTCTGTTGCGGTTAGGGTCAGCACGTTTTCTTTTGTTTTTAAGTGCACACCGGTAATAACGGGGGTTACATCTTCGCTTGATGCAGCAGGAAATACTTGATTTACCGCAGTAACAAAATCAGAGCCGCGCACTTCACCTGTAATCTCTGTCAGGTCTGGAATTGCTGGATATTCTTCAACCGGCATTGCTGGCAAATTAAATGAAGCAGCCCCAGAGCTAATTTGCAACTGGTTTGCGACCAGCTCAAGTTCAACCGTATCGCCCGGCAGCTTATTTGCAATTGTTGCAAGCAATCGCCCCGCAACTAGAACACGACCAGATTCATTAATCTCAGCCTGCACAGTTGTTTTTGCTGACACCTCAAAGTTAAAAATTGAGAATGTGACGTTGCCATCGTGTGCCTCAAGCAGAATGCCACCGAGAATTGGCTGTGCTGCACGTGCTGGCAACATTGCTACTGGAAAACCAACAGCTTCTGCAAACACTTCACGGTTCATGCTAAAACGCATTGCGATGCTCCTATATTTAAGTGCTTGAAACCCAACACACTGAATGTAACTGTCTTTAATTTTTACATACGTGTATGTGATTTTGTAATTTCCCTTGGGTGACAAGGACTAACGAAAAATTTGATCAGCTTTGTAAATAACAGTTAGTAGTAATAGGGGCTGTGGATACTGTTGATAACTAGCTTGTGCCCTTAAAAATCAATTGAACTACACATTTGTAAGTTGTTTATTAACAGTTAATAGCAATGTTTACCGCTAAATTACGCAGATGTAATTAGTTGTCCACAATCCACAGATTGTAGGTGTTAATACACAAAAAGTCACAGAAAATTTTGGTTATCCACAGGTGCCGTGTTTAAATCACGATTTTTGGAATAAATAATTAAGTTGGGCATGAGCTGTTTAAGAAGCTAAATTCTCTATTTTCCCGGTGATTTGATTCGTGTTGTGAGCTCTGAGATTGTTGTGTAAACCTTCGCATCGCTCCCGAGCAGCTGTGAAATTTTCTTTGTTGCGTGTAGCACAGTTGAGTGGTCGCGCCCGCCAAAGAAAGAACCTATTTTGGGCAGTGACAGACTTGTGAGCTCCCTGCACAGATACATCGCAACTTGGCGTGCGAACGCAATATCTTTTGACCTCCCAGGCCCGGTTAGCTCATCATTTGAGACACCAAAATACTTTATGCAGGCATCGATAATCTCTTGCGGTTGAATGTCTGCGGCTGCATCGTCTGGCAGACTGCCTTTTAGTGCGGTTTGCACTAATTCAAGGGTGACATCCTCTTTATGCAAGCTCGCAAACGCAGTAACGCGCAATAGAGAGCCCTCAAGTTCGCGAATATTAGAGGTAATTTTGGAGGCGATGTATTCAAGCACATCGTTACTGAACTGCAGATCGTCACGCTGTGCTTTTTTCTGCAGAATTGCGATACGGGTTTCTAGGTCGGGAACATGAATATCGGTTGATAAGCCCCATGTGAAGCGTGACAGCAAACGCTCTTCAAAACCCTGCAACTCCCGCGGCTGCACATCACTCGTTAAAACCACCTGCCGGTTGCTGTCGTGCATCGCATTAAAAGTGTGGAAAAACGTTTCTTGAGTTTCCATTTTGCCGCTGAAAAACTGCACATCGTCAACAAGCAGAACATTATATTCGCGCCAGCGAGTGTTAAATTCTTGACCTCGACCCTGCGAAATTGAGTTGATGTAGTCGTTGGTAAAGTCTTCAGCATTCACATAACGCACTTTTAGATCAGGGTTTAATTCGAGCGCATGATTACCGATCGCGTGCAACAGGTGTGTTTTACCAAGCCCAGAACTACCGTATATAAAAAGCGGATTGTATGAATTTCCGGGCGCTTCTGCCACGGCCAGCGCGGCTGCGTGCGCAAGATTATTTGTTTGCCCAATAACAAAACTGTCAAATGTGTGTTTTGGATTCAGCTGTGTTTCAAGATTTGGTGTTACAGCGCGAGTTTCAATATTTTGGGGGCGGATCGCCGGCGCTGCTGGATTTACTGTAACCGGTGCAGCAGCTGTTTCTGCCTGTTTTGCAGTTTCTGTGTGCCCCCACGGATTTATCGGTTTTACCTCATTAACTGGGGTGGGATCTTTTGCTATTTCCGGTGCTGCTGTTTTTGGTGTTTCAGAAAGTTCAGGAACTTCTTCGAGATTAATAACTGTAATGTCGTTGAGATTACTGGCCTCGGGGATTTGTTTGAAAGCCTCAATGATTTGCAGCCGCAGGCTCATAATGATACGGTGCGTGAATTTTAGATCGACTTCAAGGAAGAGAAAACCATCTGCGCTGCCCTGTGTGCGAGCAAGACGCAATTGAGCCCAGTATGAGGGTGTGACCGCGTTGTTGCGAAGAATTGCGATAACTTGATCCCAAATGTTTGCTTCAGTGCCCAAAATAATGCCGATCCACAAAGAGTATTAACAGGAGTTATACACAAAATACTGCAAATTATTACCGTTTTTTGGCGCAATTACAGAAAATTGTGGAAAACTATCACGGAGATATCCACAATACCGCGATGCGCGGCGTGGAAGCTAACCGAATTTTTCTGATACTCCACTAACGGCTGATTCTGCAGTTAAATGCGCCGTGTGTTGTGGAATATTTTTGCCATAACAGGGTGTTTACGCTACAGTTAATTATTTGTATGGTGCATATATTTGTGTCGCCTAGATAGTTGCAACCTTAAAAGGTTGTGAATCCAGTCTTATTTTCATGGAGAATTTTTATGAGCAAGCGTACATTCCAGCCAAATAACCGCCGCCGTGCCAAGAAGCACGGCTTTCGCCTGCGCATGCGCACCCGTGCTGGTCGTGCGATTCTAGCTGCACGTCGCCGCAAGGGTCGCAGCAAGCTCAGCGCATAAGCTATCTGCTGCCATGGCGGGCACGCACCGCATTAAGCGAGGCGAAGACTACCGCCGCATTGTGCGCAGCGGCTACCGCGTGGGAGGCAGGCTCAGCCTGGCCCACGCGGTTTTACTGTCCCCTGAAACACCCAGTCAGTTTGGGTTCATCATTTCAAAAACTGTCGGCAATGCTGTGACGCGCAATCGTGTGCGCAGACGCTTAAAAGAAATCTGCTACCAATCCGTGAAAGATGGCTTTTCTGGTGCGGCTGTTGTTTTTCGAGTGTTTCCAGGGGCGGCAGAAGCTAGTTTTCAAGAGCTTGAAAATGCGATCCGCAAGCAGCTTGAGCGACTAAATCGGGAGCTGATTGATGCGAGTAACTAGATTGATACGGGTGCTTGTGCTGCTGCCGCGCAACTTTGCGATCGGGTTTATGCGTCTCTACCGCGCGATAATTTCTCCGCTTTACGGCGATGTTTGTAAATACTATCCAAGCTGTTCGCGGTACGCTTTAGAGGCATACCAACAGCGATCCTTTGTTATTGCCACAGGGTTGACCGTGTGGCGTCTGCTTCGCTGTAATCCATTCTCCCCTGGTGGCGTCGACCATGTGCACCGGGCAAAACAACCAAACACCGAACTGACTCGCGGCGGTTTTGTGCGACCTGCGAGTTGAAAGGCGTAAGTAAATGGGCTTTTTTGAAACACTGTTGTGGCCGATCCGTTGGGTCGTGGAAGCTGTGCTGGTGCTGTGGCACAACCTCTTCACTGCCTTAGGTCTCGAGTCTGCCTCGGGTATCACCTGGGTGCTAGCCGTCCTCGGGCTTGTTGTTGTTGTGCGCTCTCTGATCATCCCGCTGACACTTAAGCAGATTCGCAGTCAGCGCAAGATGATGGAGCTTGGCCCAGAAATGCGCAAAATCCAAGCTAAATACAAGGGCAAGCGCGATCAGTTCTCGCAGCAGCAGATGCAGCAGGAAACCTTTGCGCTCTATCGCAAACACGGCACAAATCCGCTCGCTTCGTGTTTCCCAATACTGGCGCAGATGCCTATTTTCTTTGCGCTGTTCTACGTGCTACGCAATGCTGCAAATAATGTGCCCGGTATCGGTTTTATGACACAGGAGCTAACAAGCTCCTTCAATAACGCAGTTTTCTTGGGTGCTCCGCTGAAGATGTCGTTTGGTGAGGCGAGAGACGCTGGTGAGTGGAGTGTGCTTATTCTGCTCGGTGTGATTATGGTGCTTATGATCGCCAGCCAGTTCTTCACACAGCTGCAAATTATGTCGAAAAACGTCTCAGACGAGACGAAGGCATCACCCATGTATCGACAGCAAAAAGTGCTGCTCTACGTGATTCCGTTCGCCTTCCTCTTCTCAGGGTTCATCTTCCCACTTGCTTTGAACATCTACTGGTTCTCTTCAAACATCTGGACAATGGTGCAGCAGGCGATAGTTATTAACCAAATGCCAACTCCAGGGAGCGAGGCGTGGCGCAATCGTCAGGCGCGACTGAAGGCTAAAGGAAAACTCACAGACGATGAGGTAGCTGAGCTAAACCGTGTCGAGGGCGTAAAAAACACTGCGGGCCAGCGGCAGCAGCCGATGAGCGCAAAGCGCGCGAAAAAGAAGGGTGGCAATCAGTAATGACTGAGAACGTTCAAAATACTGAAGATCTGTTAGAGCTTGAGGGTGATCTCGCAGCCGACTATATTGAAGGTTTGCTCGATATTCTAGATTTTGACGGTGATTTAGATCTTGCTGTTGTAAACGGTCGCGCCACTGTATCTGTTACAGGCGGGGGTGAAGAGCTAAATCGGGTCGGAACTCCTAAAGTTGTGCAGGCGCTGCAAGATCTCACCCGGCTTGCGGTGCAGCGTGAGACCGGCGAGTTTTCACGGCTGATTTTGGATATTGGCGGATCGCGCCAGGCGCATGAAGAGAAACTGCGCAAGCGCGTTGATTACGCGATTACCCAAATTATTGCAGGGCGTGAAAGCGTTGAATTTAGCGGTCTTTCTTCTTACGAACGAAAGCTCATTCACGATTACGTCGCGGAATGTGGCTATAAATCTGAGTCTCAGGGTGAGGGCGCAGACCGTCGTTTAGTGGTCTCTGCCGCCTAAATTGTTTCACGTGAAACAATGACTGAAGTACGAGAACAAGAGCCGGAGTTTCTTGACGATTTAGCTGGTGCCCACGCCGATAAACTGCGTGAATTTGCGGCAGATCTTTTTAATCGTGGCGAACTGCTGGGGTTAATTGGGCCGTTAGAGCCGGCGAGACTCTGGACAAGGCACATTATTAACTCTGCGCTGCTCGCACCGTTGCTGCGGGAGAACGGAACACTCGCCGATATTGGTTCCGGCGGAGGGTTTCCGGGGATCGTGCTCGCCGCGCTGCGTCCAGACGTGCAGATTCGGTTAATTGAACCGATGGAGCGCCGGTGCGCGTGGTTGCATGAACAGCGCACTAACCTACGACTGGATAATGTTGAGGTGCTGCGCGGGCGAGCTGAAGAATATCACGGTGCTTTTGAGGTGCAGCAGGTTACTGCGCGCGCTGTTACCGCACTCCGTAAGCTGCTTCCGATCACTGCTCCGCTATTGGAAAACGGCGGCGAAATGCTGTTTCTGAAGGGCCAAGGAATTGACGCTGAGATTGCGGCTGCTCAGAAACAACTGCAGCGAGCACGGGTGCGCAACTATGAGGTGCATGTGCTGGGTCAGGAAATTACAGAACCGACCCGAGTTTTCCGCGGCACAGTAGCGCGTTAAACCGTTTGTTCAGCAGATTAGTGTGCGTAACTCCGAGATAAATTCATAGTGGTTATCGCTATGCTTGGAGGAGTATTTATTCACTAAAATTCTGAAGTTAGATAGGGAAGATGTCGCTCGATACCCCGTTAGCAAATGAGATTGCTGAGAAGCTGCGTCGCAAGCGCTATTTGGCAAAAGTGGCGACTCCTCTGCCAGATCAAGTGCGGGTTTTCACGGTCTCTAATCAAAAGGGTGGCGTGGGTAAAACCACCTCAGCCGTTAATTTAGCTGGTGCGCTTGCTCGTCGCGGGGCGCGTGTGCTGGTGATTGACCTTGATCCACAGGGAAATGCTTCTACCGCCCTCGGCGTTGCGCATATGCCAGATACGTCAAGTATTTACGAAGTATTAATCGGCGACGCTGAAATGTCCGATGTTGTGCAGCCGAGCACAGATCACGAAAACTTACTTTGTGTGCCGTCAACCATCCACCTTGCCGGTGCTGAAATCGAGCTGGTCGGTCTTGAACAGCGTGAATATCGTTTAGCTAATGCCCTGCACACCTATCTGACAGAGCAAACAGACCCGTTCCATTATGTGATTATTGACTGCCCTCCCTCACTCGGGCTGTTAACAATCAACGCTTTTGTAGCGGCAACAGAGGTTTTGATCCCGATTCAGTGCGAGTATTACGCACTGGAGGGCCTGTCGCAGCTCATCAACAATATTCAATTGATCAAGAGTCATTTAAACCCACGACTTGAGCTTTCAACAATTTTGTTGACCATGTATGCAACACGCACAAATCTCTCTGCAGAGGTTGCCGCAGAGGTGCGTGAGCACTTCCCCAAGCAGACACTGCATACGGTCATACCACGTTCTGTGCGGGTGGCTGAAGCGCCGAGCTTTAGCCAGACCGTGCACAATTATGACGGCAACAATATTGGCGCTCTTGCATACCTGGAAGCTGCGCACGAAATAGCTGAACGCTTTGCAGAGTCGTCTGAACCAACCCCAGTCGAAGAGAAAGAGGGTCACTAAATGGCTAAAAAACGCAGTGGTTTGGGTCGTGGGATTGGCGCGCTTATCCCCCAGGCACCGGCTGGCGCTGATCGCCCAGTTGATGTTTTCTTTCCTTCAGCTGGCGGCACAGCGGCTGCAACTGCAGACTCTGTTGCAAGCCAACTACAACAGTCTGGTGAGGCTGATGAGAAAACCGGTGTGACGGGGTATCTCAGCAATGCGAAGTCGCAACACGCGCAGGCGGTTAGCGCTGCCGGGCGCACGATCGACGACACAGCGCCCGAGGCAAAAGCACAGCAGTCACTAAAGACTGTGCCGGGTGCGCAGCTCACCGAACTTGCGCTGACCGACATCACTCCAAACCGTGTAAACCCGCGCACCGAGTTTGATGAAGAAGCGCTAAAAGAACTTGCGCACAGCATCAAAGAATTTGGTGTGTTTCAACCTGTTGTTGTGCGCGCCATCGAGCCGCAACCACCGATTGGGCAGCCACGCTATGAGCTCATCATGGGTGAGCGACGTTTCCGCGCGAGCGGGCGGGCAGGCTTAAAAACGATCCCAGCTATTGTGCGTTCGACAGCAGATGAAGACATGCTGCGCGACGCTCTGCTTGAGAATCTGCATCGCGCAGATCTGAATCCGCTTGAGGAAGCATCGGCGTATCAGCAGTTAATGAGCGACTTCGGTATCACCCAAGAGCAGCTTGCGGCAAAAATCGGCCGGTCGCGGCCGCAGATAGCAAACACACTGCGTCTATTGCGCCTGCCAGAGTCTATCCAGGTGCGTGTTGCAGACGGACGACACAGCGCAGGGCATGCTCGTGCGATCCTCTCTCTGCGCGACACAGAGGCGATGGAGAAGTTCTCCGACAAAATTATTGCCGAAGATATGAACGTGCGTGCCGCTGAGAGCTATGCCGCAAAGTTAAAGGCGCCAGGCAAGGCAAAGGTGCGCACCGGCGGTATTAACAATTTTGGTGCAGCATCCAAGCAACTACAAGAACTCTATGAAACCGCCGTCGAAATCAATATGGGCGCAAAGAACGGCCGAATCGTTTTCAAATGGGAGACGTTTGCAGACCTTCAGCGTCTCTTGAAGGCTCTCGGCGCTGACTAATCCAACGAGGAGAAAATATGACTTTCCAAACTCTAACTCAGGCGCTTGCGCAGACAGGCGCTCAGATTGCCGGTATTGTTATTGCGGCGGTTATTCTTGTCGGTCTGGCAGTGCTGCTATTGCTGCTTGCCGCAAAGCGCCGCAAACGCGATGCTGATGACGATGCTGATGCAGCAGGTGCCGCAGCAGCAGACGCAGGAGGCGCTGCAGGTGCTCCCGCAGATGCTGAGGTCACCGCTGCTGGCAGCAGCGCAGCTGCGGTCTCTGACGACTCCAATACCGAGCGCATAATCGATCCGGATGCGATTGACGACGATCCGAGCAAATTCACCAAAGACTAATTAGATTAACGGTGAGAGACAAGAAGAGCCGGGCCCTAGTATTAACCGGGCCCGGCTCTTGTGTTCATTTTACAGAACGAAGTATGCAGGCTAATTAAATAATGCCCTCAAGGTGCTGCTCAATCATCTGCTTTGGCATAGCGCCGATCAACTCACGCACCTCTTCGCCGTTTTTAAACACCTTCATAGCAGGGATAGAGGTGATTCTGAACTGTGCAACAAGGTTCGGATTCTCGTCTACGTTTACCTTTGCAACGCGCAGCTTGCCCTCCTGCTCTGCAGCGATTTCATCGAGCACAGGAGCCACCATACGGCATGGCCCGCACCACGCCGCCCAGAAGTCAACCAGAACTGGAATATCCGACTCGAGCACATCGCTCTGGAAGCTGTCTTCGGTCACTGTAATTGCATTTGACATTGTGTCCTCCTTGAAATGTTTCACGTGAAACATTTATTTTTGGTTTACTTATGCAGCCTTATCTGTGAGATTTGCGAGATAGTGCTCGACATCGATCGCCGCAACACAGCCACTGCCAGCGGCTGTGATTGCCTGACGATAGCTCGGGTCGATCACATCACCCGCTGCAAAAACTCCGGCAACGCTGGTCTTCGAGGTGCGCCCCTGCACGGCAATGGTGCCCTCTGCGGTGAGTTCCAGTTGATTGTGAATAAGGTGAGTGCGTGGATCAGAGCCGATCGCGACGAATAATCCGTCTACCTCGAGCGTGCTTGTTTCGCCGCTCTCAAGGT
Organism: Canibacter zhoujuaniae; assembly: GCF_011752005.1. NCBI lineage: Bacteria > Bacillati > Actinomycetota > Actinomycetes > Micrococcales > Microbacteriaceae > Canibacter > Canibacter zhoujuaniae. Next base: position 22,588 of record NZ_JAAIJZ010000004.1, read on the forward strand.
TGCGCAAATTGAGCGCCTTAAGCTCGTCAGAGCCAACAGCTTCAACCACCTCGGTGTTCCACACGAACTCAATTTTTGGATCGTTGAAAGCGCGATCCTGCATGGTTTTTGAGGCGCGCAGCTCGTTGCGGCGGTGAATCAGATACACCTTAGATGCAAAGCGGGTTAGGAAGGTTGCTTCCTCAACTGCAGAATCGCCGCCACCGACGACCGCCACAACCTTGTCACGGAAAAAGAAACCATCGCAGGTGGCGCACCAAGAAACACCGTGACCGGAGAGTTTATCTTCACCCGGCACCCCTAGCTTGCGGTAGGCGGAACCTGTTGCAAAGATAACGGTCGCAGCCTCATGGGCGGTGCCGTCAGCGGTCGTAATAACCTTGGTCTCGCCATCAAGTGCGAGTTTGTCGACATCCTCGTAGCGCACCTGGGTGCCAAACTTTTCAGCCTGTTCCTGCATTTGCGCCATGAGCTCTGGGCCCTGCACGCCATTCGGGAAGCCGGGAAAGTTCTCAACCTCAGTGGTGTTCATCAGGTCACCACCCGGTGACACGGAGCTAGCGAACAGAACAGGTTTAAGACCCGCACGGGCGGTGTAGATTGCCGCGGTAAGACCGGCTGGGCCTGAGCCAATAATTGCTACGTTGTGCTTGGTCAATGTATCTCCTTGCCTTGTGACATAACCAACGCTACCGGAGTATTCTTTATTCCTCTGTCAGGATAAGCTGTCTAAGGCGTTTGCGACACTTCAATTCGGGCGTAGTGTGCGGCGCAGACCGGCACGGTGTTGTCTGACGGAGCGAACGATACCGAATGTAATAAGCCCAAGGGCTAGAACACCCACGAGGCTCAAACCGATAATTTCGACATTTGTTGAGAGGCGGATTGGGATCACTATGCGCCCGAGACCCTGCTCTCCGGTCGTGTCACTGATGCGCACTGTAAGCCCGGTGTCGGCGCTTGAAACTCGGCTTGAGATGGGCACGGTGAGGGTGACTGTCTCCCCCGGCATAACGGTGACAGCTTTATGTTCTGTGTCTTCGGGAGCAATTGAGATCGCTGCTGAGGTGGGGTGCGCCCGCACAGTAACCTGCGCTGTAAAAGGCAGATTGTTGCGCACCTGCACCGGCACGTTTGCTGAGGATCCAAACAGCTGTAGCTGTGGCGCCGCAACTAAATGGACTCCGCGTGTAAGCAGTTCATCGCGATCGGCAAAGCCGCTTGCAAGATTTAGGAACGGTGTTTCTGTGCCCACCTGCTTCATGCCAAAAAGCGCAAGAAGTCGCGCGCGTTGATAGTCTACGAGCTGCTCTGGGTTAAGGAGCGCTTCCTTCCCAGCGGTTACTTCAGCTTCGCGCTGCAGCGCCTCATCTAGCGCCGCTAGGCGTTTTTCTAACTCGTCGTCAATGACCGCTGTATCGTGTGTGTATTGACCGACACCGCTTACTTGCGCTTCGAGGTTGGTCGTGTCCAGATAGCCAGCAGTGAGCAGGGTTTTGAGCAGCGCAACACCGCGACTATTGTCTGTTAGCTGCGTGCGATCCAGTGTGAGCACAAGCGGCTCATCGGTGCTGTCTGCCGTAGTGAGCCCTGCAAGTAACTCAGTTAATGCAAGGTTGCGGTCAAAAGAGTCAGCTGCGGCGGTTGCTGCGGCGGCATAACCAGCGAGTGTTTCGTCATAGGCGGTGGCGCTGCCGGTTTTTAGTTGTGAGCGCACCGCAGTGTCACTCATTAGCAGGTCACTGCTTGATGCAAGGACGTGCGGAAAACCGTGTGTTGCTGCGTAACCGACCGCAGCAGAGCTTGCGCTACCTGCGGCAAACCAGGCAAGCTGCGGTGCCTCCCAGGTTTCGAGTTCGTCTAGTGTTGGTGCCGAACCCGGAAAAATCCCGTCTTTAGTGATGAAACTAGCGCCCGTCGCCGTTAGCGGAGAGGCGAGCTGTAACAGCTGCTGCGCCGCTAAATCGGTGTCTCCCCAGGGCAGAATATATGTTTCCAGTGCGGTGTTTTCGAGGCGTGTCAGAAAGTCTGTTGCCGCTGCTGGAGCTGCCGCACCGAGTGCTCGGATGCCCACAAAAATTCGAGGATCCACCGCTAAAGTCGCACCCAATTGCTCTGCGGTGGTTAACAGCTGCGGCAGGGGCGCGCTCGGTTCAAAAACTAATGCGAGATCATCTTCTGTTGGGAGGGTCGCAATATTGCTGGGGTAGATAATTGGCACAACAATGCTTAAATTGGGCGCCTCCCCCACTGTTTGCTCCCCCTCACCAGCTGCGGTCTCTTCTGCGGCGGGAGTTGCAGCCGTATTAGGTGCCTCTGCTGTATTAGCTATCTCTGCTGCGCGAGGTGCAATAAGCAGCGGGTGTGTTGCCACTGTCACTGTGCCATCGTGTGCGGTGAGCCGCGCAACCAAACGATACACAGTCGGTCGCTTGTGGTTGCCCTCGCTTAAAGCTGCACGAAAAACACTGTTGTCGATTTCAAGCTGTGTGGTGAGGTGAGCGCCCTCTCGCAACTCCGCAATGCTGTGTGAACCCAGCGGGAGATACCCTTCCGGGATCGGCTCACCGTTCGTAAACTCTGCGGGCAGAGCGGCCGTCAGCGCAGCACGAGATGCACGCTCACCTGTTTCAAGAAAAAGCTCAACACTGCTCGGCTGCTGAAAAGCTGAACCGGTGTTGCTAACCCGCAGATCCAAGCGCAGATCATCGTCTGTGTTCTGCGGCTGCGCGGTGCGGTGCGCGATTTCTAACGCCAGATTTGATGTTTTAACATCGCTCTCAGAGGTGAAAACTGTTGCGTTAGCGGCGGGAGTGAGCGCAGTAAATGCGAGACAAAAGGCCGCAAGGGCTGCACTAAAACGCAGAGCGCTACCACCCCGCACCCACCTAATCATGTTTCGTATTCTACGCGAGCAGCACTTTTAGGAAACCTGAGCGCGGTAACCTAGAACTCATGCGTCCAATTGCTGAAGCCATGTTCGAACTGCACCAGATTGCCGACTCTGAACCGGTGCAACTTCTGGCTGACGCCTTTTCTAAAGCGGGATACGAACTGGCACTAGTGGGTGGCCCGGTGCGTGACGCAATGCTTGGCAGGCCGGTTACCGACCTTGACTTCACAACCAACGCGCTGCCGGATAAAACGCGTGAAATTGTTGCTGCAGTAGCCAACAAAACTTGGGATGTAGGGCGTGAATACGGCACAATTGCTGCGCGCGTTGCGGGTGAAACCGTTGAGATCACAACCTACCGCGCTGAAATATACCGTGATGATTCGCGCAAACCAGAGGTTACTTTTGGCGACACGATTGAAGATGATCTCGTGCGCCGCGACTTCACCGTGAACGCCCTCGCGTTTATGCTCCCCGAACGGCGCATCGTTGACGTTGCGAACGGCATTACGCACCTCATGGAGGGCGTGCTCGACACCCCAAGCACGCCCGATCAGTCATTCACAGATGATCCACTGCGCATGCTGCGTGCGGCACGGTTTGCGGCGCAGCTTAAATTTAATCTCGCCGACCGTGTTACCGCCGCGCTCGCGGAGTATGCGCACCGACTAGAAATTATTTCAGCGGAACGGATCCGTGATGAGTTTGTGAAGCTTATTTCCTGTGACCAGCCCATCCGGGGCTTGCGTATTTTAGTAGCTGCCGGTCTGATGGAGCTGTTTCTGCCTGAGCTGCCGGCGCTGCAGTTGGCGCAGGATGAGCACAAACGGCATAAAGATGTGTACGAACACAGTCTGACAGTGCTTGAGCAGGCGATTGCCCTAGAGCGGGTGCGGTTTGAGGCGGTCGATGTGCCCTTAAGGATCGCCGCGCTTTTACACGATATTGGAAAACCGGCCACGCGACGCTTTGAGCGTGGCGCAGTGACGTTTTATAACCACGACGTTGTGGGCGCAAAACTCGCTAAAAAACGGTTGAAAGAGCTGCGTTTCGATAATGACACCGTGAAGCAGGTTGCTCGTTTGATCGAGCTGCACATGCGATTTTTCGGATACAGCGAGGGCACATGGACAGACTCAGCCGTGCGACGCTACGTGCGGGATGCGGGCGAGCAGCTGGAGCAGCTGCATATTCTGACCCGCGCTGATGTCACAACACGAAACCAGAAAAAGGCACGTCGCTTGGCGGCAGCCTATGACGAGATTGAGCGCCGCATTGCAGAGTTAGCCGAAGCGGAGGAGCTTGCGGCGATCCGCCCCGATTTGGACGGTGAGCAGATAATGCAGCTGTTAGAAATTAAACCGGGTCGTGCGGTGGGCGCTGCGTATAGGTATCTGCTTGAAATTCGGCTTGAGGAGGGCGAGCTGGGCGAAGAGGAAGCAACCCGCCGTCTCCTTGCCTGGTGGAACGAGCCGGAGCAGGCAAAACTGCGTTAGCGAGCGCAGTTTAAAAACCAGATTTATCTCAGCGCGCACAACCTGATAGAGTAATAAGGTTGCCTGTTCTGTCTGAACTGGCAATAAGGCACATTTTGCCCTCCTGTCACGGAAATCCCGTGGCCGTAGAGTCCGAAGGAGGTGGGTCAATAGTGCATCCATATGAACTAATGGTGATTCTCGATCCCCGCACCGATGAGCGCACTGTGCAGCCATCAATCGAGAAGTTCCTTTCTGTAGTTACCGCAGACGGTGGCGAGATTGTGGGCGTTGATTACTGGGGTAAGCGTCGTCTCGCATACGAGATCAAGAAGCAGTCTGAGGGTATTTACGTTGTAGCTAACTTCAACGCAACCCCTGCAGCAACCGCTGAGCTTGATCGTCAGTTGAATCTTTCAGAGTCTGTGATGCGCACCAAGGTGTTGCGCACAGACGAACTAATTGCGCAGAAGGCTGAAGCAAACCGCCGTGAGCAGGCAAAGGCCGCTCGCGCTGCAAAAGCAGGCGCATAACAAATGAACGAGCCAATTATCACTGTCGTCGGCAACCTAGTGGCCGACCCTGAGTTGCGCACTTCGCAGTCAGGCAATCCGTGGGTTACCTTCCGTATTGCATCAACCCCACAAACCAGAGACCGCAATACCGGGAAATGGGTTGACGGTGAAGCGCTCTGGTTGGGTTGCCGTGCATTTGGCACGCTGGCTGAGAATATCGCCAGCACCCTAACCAAGGGCACCCGAGTTATTGTGCAGGGGCAGCTTTCCCAGCGCAGCTACACCGATAACCAGGGGCAGCAGCGCACCAGCCTCGACCTGAACGTAGATGCAATCGGCCCTGAGTTGCGGTTTGCAACTGCGCAGGTTACTCGCAGTGCTGCACGCGGCCAGGGTGGCTTTGGCAGCTCGCAGGGCGGGTTTAACGGGCAGCAGGCACAGTCAGCTTGGGGCAGCGCCGCAGGCGGCGATACCGCGCAGCAAACCCCGTGGGGTAATGCTGGTGGTGCGCAGCAGGATCCGTGGGCAGATGCTGGCAACAGCGCTGCCGGTGGCGACACCGCAGCCGGTGGAGCAAACCAGGATCCGTGGGGCGCAGCGGGCACCTTCTAGTGCTCGCGAAAGTGCTCGTTCAAAACTAGAGAGATAAATTCACCGCGGGCTGCTCGGCAGCTCGTAGATTCTAAACTTTAAGGAAAAATTATGGCAGGCAAGGCAAGCGGCGCAGGTCGCAAGGGCCGCGGTAAGGCAGCAAAGCCTATCGCACCCGCTAAGAAGCAGACCGTTGGAGTAATCGACTACAAGGATGTCGCTACTCTGCGTAAGTTCATCTCTGAGCGTGGCAAGATTCGTTCACGCCGCATCACCGGTGTTTCAGTTCAGGAACAGCGTCTCATCGCGAAGGCAATTAAGAATGCCCGCGAGATGGCTCTGCTTCCTTACTCAGGCTCAGGCCGCTAAGGAGGAATATCATGGCTAAGATCATTCTTACCAATGAGGTGCAGGGCCTCGGATCAGCAGGCGATGTAGTAGAGGTAAAGAACGGCTACGCACGTAACTATCTCGTTCCACAGGGTTTTGCTGTGAACTGGACCCGCGGTGGCCAGGCGCAGGTTGACCAGCTGCGCAAGGCTCGTGAAGCACGCGCGATTGCTTCAGTTGAAGAAGCAGAAGCGCTGAAGCAGAAGCTTGAAGCAGAGAAGATTCGCATTTACGTTAAGACCGGCACAGGTGGCCGTCTCTTCGGCTCAATCCGTCCGGCTAATGTAGCTGATGCGGTTGCTGAAGCTGGTATCGGCGAGGTTGATAAGCGGAAGATCACCGTTCCGTCAATTAAGTCAACCGGCGACCACAAGGCTGTTATTCATCTGCACGACGGTGTTGACGCTAACGTCACTCTGCAGGTTATCTCAGCGAAGTAGGTTTCTTGTCTCGTAAATAGCGAGACCGGACTACTGCAAATTTGACCCGCCTTAAGGTGTGATACTCACATCTTGAGGCGGGTTTTTGTTATTTCGGTGAGTGCTTTTACGATAAACGGCGTTTAACGCGGGTTTGTGACTCTCGATGACCAATTACACCAAGAGGGCAGCAAAAGCGCTTTAGAGGGGATTCTGTGAGGTCAAATTTCAAAGACTGCGGCGGTTTAAAATTTGGAGATTTACGATTCGCTTTCCCAAGAGAGTGGGTGCTGGCAAAGTTTTCCACAGGTGCTGCGCTCTATGTGGAAAACCACAAAGAGCGTGATTTGCTGGCATTTTTTACGTTTTTGGGAAATTCACGCAAGTGTGGGCCGGTGCTGTAAATTTTCCACACGCACATAAAAAATGCAAGTCTAAAGTTAAGGCTTAAGGTTGATATAAATATCTTTAGAAGTTTATATAAATACCTGGTCAGAGGGATAAAAATTATTTACTACAAGGCGGTATTCACAATTTCTCAACATTAATGTGGATAACTTTACGGCGTTTTGCGCCTGTTATTAACAGAGTTATCCACAACTTGAAAATTGTGAATTGCCCCGTTTTCAACGGCGCATTACGATAAAGCAGGGATAAACTCATACACCCCTGAGGTAGTCTCCTTGGTAGTACTTATTCACAGGCTGCTTATTCGATTTGGAGAACCGCATGAGTGACGCGAGCAATTGGGAGCTGCCAGCTGCAGATGCCTGGCAGTCTGATCCAACCCCAAACCAAGCTGGTGGCCCAATCACCATGCCACCGTACGATATGCGAGCCGAACAGGCCGTGCTCGGCTCAATGCTGCTGTCGGGTGACGCATTGGCAACAGTCACCGGAATTTTACGCGGCAGTGATTTTTTTGTCGGCAAGCATGAGGTGCTGTTCGATACGATCCTCAGTCTCTACTCACTCGGCGAGGCGGTCGATCCGGTCAGTGTGCCGGCGATGCTGCATAAAAAAGGTGATCTGCAGCGTGCGGGCGGGGAAGATTACATTCAGTCGCTCACATCGGTGCCACCGCGCACCGCAGCCGTCGAATCTTATGCGCAGATTGTCGTTGAAAAGGCTCTTTTGCGCCGTCTGGTCACCGCTGGCTCGCGCATCACTGAGATGGGCTACCGCGGTCAGGGAGACGCAAAAGATCTTGTCAGTCAGGCAGAGCAAGAAGTCTTTAACGTCATGGGTGACGATAAGAGCGCAGACTACGTGCCGCTTAGTGAGGCGGTGACTGACGCTGTTAATGAGATTGCGAAAGCGCAGAGCATGCCCGACGGGCTGCGAGGCGTGAGCACAGGGTTTCGTGAGCTAGACGAAAAAACAAACGGTTTTCGCGGTGGGCAGATGATTATTATCGCTGCGCGACCAGCGATGGGTAAGTCAACTCTGGCGTTAGATGTTGCCCGTGCCGCCGCCATCAAGAGCAACACAACAACTGTGTTCTTCTCTCTTGAAATGACTCGCACAGAGATCGCAACCCGTCTTATTGCGGCAGAGTCGAGCATCCCTATGGGGGTGCTTACACGGGGTGACCTTGACGATGACAACTGGAGCCGCCTCGCGCAGACGCAGGCAAAAATTAACGAGGCACCACTTTTTATCGACGACTCACCAAATATGACACTGGTGGAAGTGCGCGCAAAATGCCGCCGCTTAAAAGAGCGCAATAACCTCGGCATGGTTGTGATCGATTATCTGCAATTGTTGAGCAGCGGGCAGCGCGTCGAGAGTCGGCAGCAGGAGGTGAGTGAGTTCTCACGCTCGCTGAAGCTGCTTGCAAAAGAGCTTGATGTGCCGGTTGTGGCGCTCTCGCAGCTGAACCGTGCCTCAGAGCAGCGCGCAGACAAGATGCCGGCAATGAGCGACCTGCGCGAGTCAGGCTCCCTCGAGCAGGATGCCGACATGGTAATTCTGCTGCACCGCGACACCTCTTCAGAGCCGGATAATCCAAGAGCGGGCGAGGCAGATCTCATACTGGCAAAGCAGCGCAACGGCCCAACAGGCACGATTACAGTTGCGTTCCAGGGAATGTATTCACGCTTCCGTGATATGGCTTAATGCTGTGTGCGATGCTTAAACCGCTAATGTTTCACGTGAAACATCGCTCTTGCGCTCACAGCCCCGAGCGGTAGGATAGCTTGACGGTTTGCGCAGAATAGTGTGGAGAGAGATTGACTGCATCATCAAAAATTAAGCATGAAACCCGCGGCAAAATCAACCTCGGGCAGACGACCATTTCTGCCGCCTATATCACCGCTGCATTGGTGGTGCTCTTCACAGCACAGTTGCACAACAACCTAGCTTTTGATGTTGTGCTGCTGCTTGGCTCTTTTATTATCTTCTCTCTTGCGCGGGCCGGGCAGCTGATGCTAAACCGCCGTGCGAAAGCGGGTGGGTTTGCCCTTATCGGCTTAAGCATCGCGGTAGACCTGGTGGCCGCTCTGACCCTGCTAATTCTTGGTGGCACCGTTGTGTCAGTTACCACGGGGCTATTAATCTGGCTGGCCGGTATGACTGTGGTGCGTGTGCTTGCGCTGCTTAAAGATGCAGCGACCCCGGTAAAAGAACTGCGTGTTGCGACAGTGTTCACTCTGCTTGCAACACTGGCGGTGTTTTTGGTACGTGCCGATGCGATTGCAGCAATCGGTCTGTTTGGGGCGTACACTGTTGTTATAGGTATTTTCGGCATGATTGCCGCATTTGACCACGGGCGAAACGCCAAGTAACGCGCAGTTAGGCCTGTATCACAATCAAACACAGTGAGTTAGAGACTGTTAACGAAACTGCTTAAAGCAAAACGGGAGAATTTTTAATGTCTAAGCAACAGCAGCCGGTCGAACCGAGCAAGCGCGACCGCCTAAAACCGGTTGAGCTACTCGTTTTCTCCGCGATTATTGCCGTGTTTGCCTCGGCTGTTGTTGCTATGGCAACAAAAGATTTCCGCATGCTTGTGCCGGTGACGTTTATCGCCACATTTATAGTGACCCTAATGGTTGTCGCACTGCTTGGGCTGTCTGCGAAGCCAAACGCTGAAGATGAGCTTGCCCGCAAAGCCCTCGAAGAGATGCACCGCAACGAGGGCTCGGGCCACCACGACTAAATTAGATCGACCAGGGTGCTAGCGATACCCGTGTAGGCAGCTGGCGTAAGCTGCAGCAGTCGCTCTTTCGCCTCTTCGCCGATGTCTAGACCGCTGACGAACTCCTGGAGTTCAGCCTGCCCGATACGACGCCCGCGCGTCAACTCCTTAAGAGCCGCGTACGGATCGGTGATTTCAGAGCGGCCGGCGGTGACCTCAGCGCGAATCACGGTCTGGATCGCCTCAGCAAGCACCTCCCAGTTTGCATCCAAATCTGCTGCGATAGTGTCAGCTGCCGCGTCAATCTGATTGAGCCCGCGCAGCACATTGTCGAGGGCGAGCACGGAGTGCCCGAAACCGACTCCGATATTGCGCTGTGCTGAGGAGTCTGTCAGATCGCGCTGCCAGCGACTGGTCACCAGGGTTTCGGCGAGAGAGCCAAGCACAGCGTTTGAGAGCTCTAGGTTTGCTTCAGCATTTTCGAAGCGGATCGGGTTGACCTTGTGCGGCATGGTTGATGACCCGGTTGCGCCCGCCACCGGTATTTGGCGGAAGTATCCGATTGAAATGTAGCTCCAGATGTCTGTTGCGAGGTTGTGCAGGATCCGGTTTGCGTGCACAACACGGTCGTACAGCTCTGCTTGCCAGTCGTGTGACTCAATCTGGGTTGTGAGCGGGTTAAAAGTCAATCCCAGACTCTCAACGAAGCTCTGCCCGATCTTCTGCCAATTTGCTTGCGGATCAGCGCTAATGTGCGCCGCAAAGGTGCCTGTTGCGCCACTGAATTTGCCGAGATACTCAATTGCATCTATCTGCCGCAGCTGACGCTGTAAGCGGTGCACGAACACCGCAAGCTCTTTGCCCAGAGTTGTTGGTGTCGCAGGCTGGCCGTGTGTGCGGCTCATCATTGCTAGATCCTGATATTTCTGTGCCTGCGAAGTAAGTTCTGTAATTACCGCCGCAAGTTTTGGGCGCCACACTTTTTCAACAGCGTTTTTCACTGTGAGAGCGTAAGACAGATTGTTGATATCTTCGCTAGTGCAGCAGATGTGGGTGAGTTCAGCGATGCTATCGAGACCCTGACGTGTGAGCTGCTCACGCACAAGATACTCAACCGCCTTCACATCATGCTGAGTGGTTGCCTCAATCTCTGCAAGGCGCGCAATCTCTGTCTCGCCAAAGTTTGCTGCCCAGTCACGAAGCTCTGTAAGTTGCGCGTCAGACAGTGGTTTAGACCCGAACATTGAGCGCTTAGTGAGATGCGCGATCCACTCAACCTCGATGTGCACACGCGCCCGGTTGAGCCCGGCTTCGCTTAGATAGTCTCCGAGCTCATTAACAGGCTTGCGATAGCGGCCGTCGAGCGGGCTGATGGGCTGAGGTGGCAAAAGTGACATCGGTTCCTCCGAGCTGGATGCAGGTTTCTAAATCTATTGTTCCCTATTTGCTTAGGCACACTCAAACCTCTTGCAGAAGCCGGTAAAGCGTGGCCGTGCGGCCGCGGCTGCGCTGGGTGAATTATCACGGTTTCGGAATACGCGACGACTACAATAATGAGAATGAATAATGACAGCCTGAAGGTGCGGTTTCGGCCGGAAGTCGCGAGTTTTCCCGCCTATCGGCAGGGTGCGGGGCTTAAGCGCGCGGGTTTTAAACTGTCAAGCAACGAAAGCCCGTGGCAGCCGCTGCCAGCGATCCTCAAAGCTGTGCAAGAAACAGATACTTTTAACCGCTACGCAAATCCGCAACTGCCAGAGTTGCGCGACAAACTTGCAGCCAAGTTTGCTGTCGCTGGTGACCAGATTCAATTTGGGGCTGGATCGGTCGCGATTCTCTACCAGCTTATTCATGCGGTAGCCGGGCCGGGCGATAACTACATCTGCGCCGAACCAAGCTTTGAGGCATACCCACTGCTCGGCCTCGCCTCAGGCGCCGCCCAGTTTGGAGTGCCACTCACCGCAGACGCACGCCTCAACCTCCCGGCAATGAGCCGCAGCATTAACGCGAATACACGCGCAGTTATTTTATGCTCGCCGAACAACCCGACAGGCCCGGTGATAACAGAAACCGAGTTTCTAGAATTTATGGCCGCCGTGCCCGAGCACGTGCTGGTGGTGCTAGACGAGGCATACGCCGAATTCGTCAGAAAAGCAGACGCAGTAGACGGCATGAAACACCTTGCTGCCTTCCCAAACCTAGTTGTTTTGCGCACCTTCGCTAAAGCACAGGGCATTGCCGGGCTGCGGCTCGGCTACGGTTTTGCAGACGCGGGCATTTGGCGGGCTGCTGCTGCGACCGCAATACCGCTGTCAGTTTCAACGGTTGCTGAGGTGGCGGGTATCGCAGCCCTCAGCGACGAAGCACAAACCCAGATGCGGGGCAGGGTGCAGCTGATTGTAAACCGCCGTGAGGCGCTGCTTGATGGGGTGCGCGCGCTCGGCTTTAACCCACCAGATGCGCAGGGCAATTTTATTTGGCTGTCAAACGTTGAGATCTCTCGTGTTGGCCCGAAAGTGTTTGGAGATCCTGGAGCGAAGCTGGCCGAGAGCTTCCGGCAGGTCGATATTTTGGTACGACACATTCCAGGCCGGGGTGTGCGCATCACCGTCGGTGAAGCAGAGAGCGTTGACGCGGTGCTTAACGCGCTCAAAGACTACCTAGCACAGCACGCTGGAGAGGGTAAGGATGACTAACACAGACCCCCAAGCGAGCTTTGATCTTGCCACCGGGCTCAGCGGGTTAAAGGGCGGTGACGATCCTGCGCCTGTGCGCTTCTTAGATGCTGCGGGCAACTGGGATCCGAGCGACTCTGCTGCACCGTTTGCGGCCGCGCTCGCAGAGATTACAGCAGAAGAGCTGAAAGCCTGGTATTCCGATATGGTTGTTACTCGCGCCTTTGACCGTGAGTGCACAAACCTGCAGCGGCAGGGGCATATGGCGCTCTGGGTGCCGAGTGTTGGCCAGGAGGGTTGCCAGGTTGGGTTTGCTAATGCGGCAGACGCAGACGACTATATTTTCCCCGCCTACCGCGAGCACACCGTCGCGCGGGTGCGCGGGGTGGATCTTGTTGATGTTGGAAAACTATTCCGCGGCGCACACAATAGCGGCTGGGATCCGAAAGATCCGAAGAACGGCAACACACACATTTACACCCTGGTGTTGGGTGCGCAGGCGCAGCACGCGGTTGGTCATTCGCTAGCACAGCTGCTGGATGCAAAACAGGCAGCCGGAGTTAACACCATGGATCCGGGCGAGCCTGGCACCGCAACCGGGAAAGCGACGATGGTGTTCTACGGCGACGGCACCACCAGCCAGGGAGATACCAACGAAGCGCTTATCTTTGCGGCGAGTTACCAGACACCAACCCTGTTTATTGTGCAAAACAACAGATGGGCAATTTCGGTGCCCGTGTCTAGGCAGTCACGCACTCCGCTGTATCGCCGGGCGCTCGGCTTTGGAATTCCGGCTGTGCAGATCGACGGGAATGATCCGCTGGCAGCATACGCGGTTGCAAAAACATTCCTAGACGATGCAAAAAATGGTGGCGGCCCGCGCTATATTGAGGCCCTCACCTATCGGATCGGCGCGCACACCACGAGTGATGATCCAACCCGCTACCGCGATGCGGAAGAGCTGAAACACTGGCAGGAGAGCGACCCCATCAACCGCCTGGCGCACTATCTGCGCTCGCAGGGAGTGACGGACGAGTTTTTTGCGTCGGTTGATGACACAGCTGCCTCTGAGGCACACCGCGTGCGGGAGGCACTTTTGAGCATCGAAAAGGGGCACCCCGATTCAATGTTCGCCCATGTTTACGCTGAGAATCATCCGCTGATTGACGAGCAGCGCGCTTGGATGGCGGCATATGAGGCATCGTTTGAGGAGAGCGCAGAATGAGTGTAGAGACGAAAGCCCTTGCGCACGCCTTGAATCAGGCGCTAGCTGATGCGATGGAAGCTGACAGCAGCGTGCTTTTAATGGGTGAGGATATTGGCAAACTCGGCGGTGTTTTTCGCGTCACCGATAAGCTGATGAGCCGTTTTGGCAGTGCGCGGGTGCTGGATACGCCGCTTGCTGAGGCGGGTATCGTTGGCAGCGCTATCGGGCTTGCAATGGCGGGCTACAGGCCCGTGGTGGAGATCCAGTTTGACGGTTTTGTTTACCCCGCCTTTAACCAGATCGTCAGTCAGTTGGCGAAATACCGCAGCCGCACGCAGGGCGCAATCACCCTACCGGTTGTGATCCGCATTCCCTATGGTGGGCATATTGGCGCCGTTGAGCACCATCAGGAGAGCGTTGAGAGCTATTTTGCGCACACGGCAGGCTTGCGCGTGGTTGCGCCAGCAAATCCGAATGATGCATATTGGATGCTCAGGCAGGCGATCGAATCACCCGATCCGGTAATTTTCTTAGAGCCGAAGGCGAAATACTGGATGAAGGGTGAAGTCGATTTTGAGAAGCCAGCCGCTGGGCTCTATGAGAGCCGTGTTGCCCGCGCTGGCAGTGACGTAACCCTCATCGGGTGGGGTGCGATGACTTCAACTCTCTTGCAGGCGGCGCAGATTGCAGAAACAGAGGGCACATCTTGTGAGGTGCTCGACGTGCGCGGCCTGTCACCGATTGATTATGAACCACTGTTTACCTCTGTGCGAAAAACCGGCCGCGTTGTGATCGCACAGGAGGCCCCGGGGAACGTCAGCCTCGGTAGCGAACTAGCCGCAACCATCACTGAACGCTGTTTCTATACTCTTCAGGCACCAGTCTTGCGAGTGAGCGGTTACGATACGCCGTTTCCGCCGGCGATGCTTGAGGGGCTCTACCTGCCAGATGCAGACCGTGTGCTTGAGGCTGTCGACCGCACAATGCACTACTAAGAAAGGCTATGCACGATGAGCGAAAAGGTATTTAACCTCCCAGATGTTGGTGAGGGTCTCACCGAGGCCGACCTCGTGACCTGGCTGATTAAGGTGGGCGACACAGTAGAACTGAATCAAACCATCTGTGAGATTGAGACCGCAAAGAGCCTGGTAGAGCTGCCGAGCCCGTTTGTGGGCACGGTCACAGAGTTAATAGCCCAGGTGGGTGACACAGTGCCTGTCGGAGCACCGCTTCTGAAGGTTGACGACGGGGTTGTTGCTGCGGCGACAGGGGAGAGCGCACCCGTTAGCGACGAGGATGCAGAGATCGCTGAGGCTGTTGCAGATGTTAGCGCAGGTGTGAACGAAGAGAAGCAGGCTGTGCTCGTTGGTTACGGGAGCCAGGTGCCTGCGCGCAGTCGGCGCAGAAGCGGGGGAGAGCCGCTGCTTGGCGCGAAACCGTCGGTTGCAGATTCATCACCCGTTTTGGTGAAACCACCGATCCGTAAACTCGCGAAAGACTTGGGCGTTGATCTTGCGAGTGTGCGCGGCTCGGGGATCGGCGGCGAAGTTTTGCGCGACGATGTTGTGCGTCACGCCTCGCAGGCGAGCGTGTTCCGCAACCTGGATACGCCCGAAGCGGCGAGCTCTCGTGAAGAGCGGATTCCGGTCAAGGGTGTGCGGAAGACGATAGCGAATGCAATGACTGCAAGCGCCTTCAGCGCTCCACATGTGAGCGTTTTTACTGAAATAGATGCGACGCGCACGATGGAGTATGTCAAACGTTTGAAAGCATCGCCTGATTTTGCCGGGGTGAAAGTGTCGCCTCTGTTGGTGATGGCGAAAGCGATTATTTGGGCGGTGCGCCGCAACCCAATGGTGAACTCAACCTGGACAGATGAAGAGATTATCGTTCACAATTTTGTGAATTTGGGGATCGCTGCTGCAACGCCACGCGGGCTCCTTGTGCCCAACATCAAAGAAGCGCAGGATCTGTCGATGCTCAATCTGGCGAAGGAAATCGAAAAGCTAACGCTGACTGCGCGCGAGGGCCGCACCACGCCTGAGGAAATGGCTAATGGCACGATTACGGTTACCAACATCGGCGTTTTCGGAATGGACACCGGCACGCCTATCCTGAACCCGGGGGAGGTTGCGATCGTTGCCATGGGCACGATCAAAGAAAAGCCGTGGGTTGTGAACGGTGAGATTCTGCCGCGCATGGTGACAACCGTGGCGGGCTCCTTCGACCATCGCGTTGTTGATGGTGATGTTGTGTCGCGCTTTATTGCCGATGTTGCCTCGGTTATTGAGGAGCCCGCACTCCTGCTTGACTGAGTACTTTGCGTGACAGCGCTGCTAATTGTTTCACGTGAAACAATTAGCGGCAGCAGAGTTAATCATGAGGTTCTTGGTGCAGCGTTAGCGGTGCGCACTAGTTGCGCAACTGCCGTTGCTAAGATTTAGTAGTTATACCGATTTAATTCAAGGAGCATCTGTGAGCACTGCGCGTGTGACGTGGAATGGTGAACTGGTTCAGGAAGCAGTAGATCTGCTCGATGAGGGCGGCAAAATTATTGTCAGCCCAACCAAGGTTGGTTACATCATTATGACAACAGACCTGGCGGGTCTGGAACGCAAGTTTGATGTTAAAAACAGAAAGCGCAACAAGCCTGGTGTGGTGCTGTGCGGCTCGATGGAACAGCTCAAAGAGCTTGCTGAGATGACTCCGGAGATTGAAAAGTTTTACCAGATGCACTGGGATCAGGATGTGCTGATGGGCTGCATTCTGCCGTGGAAAGAAGAAGCTAAGCAGAAGTACATCCCGGAGGGCGCTGCTGAGTTAATGACGGATGTGCGCGGCACCAGCTGCTTTGTCATCCGCTTTGGCACCCCAGGCGAGCAGATTGTTGCTGAGCGCTGGGCGAAGAGCAACGCGCTGTCTTTCGCAAGCTCAGCAAACCCTTCAGGGCAGGGCAACCGCGGTCTTGTTGAGGGGATCGGTGAGCGGATCGAAAACGGTGTTGACCTGATTATCGAGGGCAATGACTACGTTGCATCGATCCAGCCAGACGCAACCCCAGAAACCCGTTACGAGCAGGGCGTGATGGTGTCGTTTGTTGATGACGATGGCAACCTCGTGCCTGAGCAGCACGGTGAGCGGGATGTTACCCCAGCTCCGATTCTGATTCGTAAGGGTGTGTATCTGCCGCAGATCCTCGAAAATCTCGCAGAGTGCTTCAATAGCTGGGATTACAGGCACGGTCATTACTACTAAGCCGACACAGTAAAGGTGTTTAACAGCCCGGTTCGCGCGAATCGGGCTGTTTTGTTTGCGGCATAGCTAGACAATAACTACCGCGCCCAAAGCGGCGTTTCGGGCAGCCGATATAGATGTGCAATAGGCTGTAATCTATGACGCAAACAGTTGAGCTGCAGCAGCTCATTGACCAGTTGCTGCAAACCGCCGGGGTGCAGCAAAACGAGAACTTGGTGCGGCAATTAGTGGACACCTCCCTCGGGCTCGGGAGGGATCCGGCCAGCCGCCTGAATATGAAAATATCTGCTGCAGCACTGCAAGAGATGCGCGCAGCCTTCAACATTTTTGAGCGCTTTGCTGAGGTGCCCAAGGTTAGTATTTTCGGATCTGCCCGCACCGCGCTCGACGATCCAACAGCCGAGCAGGCGGAAACGGTGGCGCGTCGCATGGCGGATTTGGGTTGGATGTCGGTGACCGGCGCAGGCCCCGGCATTATGGAAGCAGCCGCACGCGGTGCTGGGCCGCAGAAGGCGCTGGGTGTTTCGATCCGCCTGCCCTTTGAAGAGGAGCCGAGCGAAGTGCATGCGAACGGCAATCAGCACGTCGCGATGAAATACTTTTTTACCCGCAAGTTGATGCTTGTGAAAGAGTCGCGCGGATTCGTGTGCCTGCCCGGTGGCTTTGGCACCCTCGACGAAACTTTCGAGCTGCTCACCCTGCAGCAAACCGGCAAGATGATTCCTGCGCCAATAGTGCTGCTCGATCGACCGGGCGGCACCTTCTGGCACGGGCTGCAGAAGTATGTAACCGAGGAGCTTGAAGCAGGCGGCTTGATAACAAAAGGTGATCTCGATCGCGTGTTAATCACCGAATCGGTAGATGCGGCAATCACCGAAATTACAACATTCTGGCGCAACTATCACTCGATTCGCTGGATCGATAACACCCTTGTATTCCGGCTGCGTAACGACCCAACAGAAGCAGAAATAACACAATTGAATGAGCAGTTTGGGCCTCTGCTTGAGAGCGGCCAGTTTCAGCGCACCGCTGCCCATCCGCTGGAAATCAAAGACATGGATGTGCCGGATCTGCCCAGAATTAAAGCGGTTTTCGCGAAACGGAAAGTGGGCGAATTGCACCGTGTGATCCGCACCCTGAATAACTTCAAGACACCCGCAGTTTCGCTCGACTAGAGTTGTTAGCATGGCTGATTCATCATTTGACGTAGTAAGCAAGATCGACCATATGGAGGTCGAAAACGCGACCAACCAAGCGCGCAAAGAGCTTGAGCAGCGTTATGACTTTAAGGGTGTTGGGGCTGAAATAACGCTCAGCAAAGAGCAGATTTTAGTGAAGGCAAACAGCGAAGAACGCGCCCTCGCAGCGCTTGATGTGCTGCAGTCAAAGTTTGTGAAGCGCGGCCTCTCACTAAAGTGTCTCGACGCAGGAGAGCCATACGCGAGCGGTAAGGAATACCGGATCGAAGCAAAGCTAAAAGAGGGGATCGACCAGAAGACCGCGAAAGAGCTGAACAAGCTCATTCGCGATGAGGGGCCGAAGAGCGTGAAAAGCCAAATTCAGGGTGACGAGCTGCGTGTTTCTTCAAAGAGCCGGGACGACCTGCAGGCAACTATCGCCCTGCTGAAAGAAGCAGATGTTGAGGTTGCCCTACAGTTCGTGAACTTCCGCTAAGGGGTCGTAAACATGGTTGAAAACCTACTCGCGCCCGAGCCAACCCTGCTCCCAGACGAGCCAGAAGTGCGTGACGCGCTCGCGGCTGTCACAGGCGACGATGCGGCACGCTTGAGTGCTGTCGCTAAGGTGGTGCAGCAGCATCCAGAATCCTCCTTAGCGTGGGCGGAGCTTGCGAACCTTGCCGCAGTGGCCGGCGACGACTTGAACGCCTACGCCTACTCGCGAATTGGCTACCACCGCGGCCTTGATGCCTTGCGGAAGAACGGCTGGGGTGGTGTGCGACAGGTGCCGTGGCGGCACGAGCCAAACCGCGGAGTGCTGTTGGCTTTTTATGCGCTAGCGCGATCCGCAGCAAAAATTAGCGAACAGGGTGAGCCTGCGCGCCTTGTTAAACTATTGGAGGACTCAGATTCAGCCGCGATAGCTGCAATCGAGGCTGCATTAAAAGAACAGGGATACCCTCTCTTAACCGCCGCTGACGCGGCATAGCGAAAGGAGCGCGCCCAGATGCCTGCTCTGTTGATTTCCGGCGCCCAATGGGGTGACGAAGGTAAGGGTCGTGCTACCGACCTGCTCGGCAGCAAGGTCGATTACGTAGTTAAATTCAACGGCGGTAACAACGCCGGTCATACGGTTGTTATCGGCGATGAAAAGTATGCCCTGCATCTGCTGCCATCTGGCATTTTAACCCCCGGTGTTGTGCCGGTGATAGCTAATGGCGTGGTTATTGATCTTGGGGTGCTAAAGCAGGAGCTCGACGCGCTATCGAGCCGCGGGGTTGATGTGTCGCGTCTGAAGGTGAGCGCTAACGCACACGTGATAACCGCGTATCACCGCACACTCGACAAGGTTACAGAACGCTTTCTCGGAAAGCGACAGATTGGCACCACCGGGCGCGGTATTGGCCCCACTTACGCCGATAAAATCAACCGCGTCGGCATCAGAATCCAAGATATTTTTGACGAAAGCATTCTGCGTCAAAAGGTTGAGGCTGCGCTCGAGTTTAAGAACCAGGTGCTGGTCAAAATCTATAACCGCCGTGCAATTGAGGCAGACGAGGTTATTGCAGATCTTTTGAGCTATCGAGAGATGCTTGAGCCGATGGTGTGCGACACTTCACTGCTGCTGCACCAGGCGTTGGAAGACAATAAAACTGTGCTGTATGAGGCAGGGCAGGCAACCATGCTCGACATCGATCACGGCACATACCCGTTTGTGACCTCATCAAACGCGACAACCGGTGGTCTTATCACCGGTTCGGGCATCGGCCCGCAGCATCTGACCCGGGTCATCTCGGTGATTAAGGCATACACCACGCGAGTTGGTGCAGGGCCCTTCCCGACAGAACTCTTTGACGAGAACGGTGCATACCTGGCTGAAAAAGGTCACGAGTTTGGCACCACCACAGGGCGCCCGCGCCGCTGCGGTTGGTATGACGCACCGATTGCGCGCTATGCTGCGCGAATCAACGGCGTGACAGATTTTGTTTTAACGAAGTTAGATGTGCTTTCCGGGTTGGAAAAGATTCCGGTGTGTGTTGCATATGATGTGAACGGTGTGCGATATGAAGAAATGCCGGTAAACCAGAGCGACTTCCACCACGCGAAGCCGATCTATGAAGAGTTTGACGGCTGGACGGAAGATATCTCAGACGCCCGCACTTTCGAGGATCTCCCAGAGAACGCGCAGAAGTATATTCGTGCGCTCGAGGCGATGAGTGGCGCGCGTTTTAGTGCGATTGGTGTTGGCCCCGAGCGTGAGCAGGTGGTAGTGCTGCACTCGCTCACCGACGACTAACAAGCTGCGACAGAGGTTTAAATTGGCTGACCAAGAAGCAACAACGGCAGCAGACGTGACGCAGCAGCTAAAGCGTTTGCGCGGCTCAATCGATAACATTGACGCGGCGCTTGTGCACATGCTCGCCGAACGTTTTCGGTGCACACAAGAGGTTGGGCTGCTGAAGGCGCAGCACAGGCTGCCGGCGAGCGATCCGGCCCGCGAAGACTGGCAGATTGCGCGGTTAAAACAGCTTGCGATAGACGCTAATCTCGACCCGGAGTTTGCCGAAAAATGGTTTAACTTCGTGGTTGCCGAGGTGATTCAGCACCACAAGCGAATTGCCGCTGGTGCCGAATAGCGGCTTGCGGGCTGAGGTGTGCCGCTGTGCCCGGTAGTGAGTTAGTCTAGATCCGCACTAAAATCAGGCAGATCGTCAAGGTTAATATCAAGCTCGTCGAGAGCGTCAAAATCATCGTCGAGCTCGTCATCATAGTCTTCTTCTGCCGCATTCTGCGATCCGCGCGCGGCCGCAGCAGCGCCGAAGCTACCCAGTTCTGCCGCAGAAACACCGCTAGCTGTGATGAGAGAATCTAAGGCAGCGAGCATAGAATCTGCATCAACATCTGCGCTCGGGTCGGCGCTGACCGGCTCATCATCGCTCTCAGCGGTTAGGGGGTCAGCTGATTCCTCGCTGTTTTCATCCTCTGCGGCCGGGTCATCTGTGTCCGCGCCATCTGTGTCAGCGCCCGTGTCATCTGCAGAGTCGCTCAAATCTATGTGGTCAAAATCAGGATCGAGGCGATCGTCGAGAATCTCCTCCTCAAGATTCCAGATAGGCTCGCCAAAATCGCTCTCATCAAGCTGCTGCAGCAGATCCGCAAGCTGCTCGTCTTCTTCAGCAACCAACTCACGGGCGTGCGCCTGCACTGTCTCGCGCGCAGATTTAGCGCCCAAATCAGCGATCGCATCTTCTAGTGCCGTGCGATAAACTTCGACAACTTCGTTGATCTCTGCCTGGCTGAAGCGGCTCATCATGCTCCTCATCTGGTGTGAGTGGGTAGAAATAGCCTATCTAAGATATGGGGCGCACGAAAAAATTTTGCCAATAGTAACTTGCAACCGTAACTATCAAGCAGCGTGTGCGCGAGCGAGAGCGATTGCGTCTAACACCCGCTGTCGCAGCTGATTGCCGCGCAGCGCAAACCCACGCTGCAGCTCAGCATACTGTGCGCGACCTGCCGGGGTCTCAATCGGCACAGCTGCGTAGCCGTATTCGCTGATGTCATAGGGCGAGGCCTGCATATCAACCAGACGAATATCACGAGCCAGCTCGAAACAGTCGAGCAGCAGCTCGCCCGGCACGAGAGGCTCTAATTTTGCAGCCCACTTGTAGACGTCCATACCAGCGTGTAAACAGCCCGGCTGCTCAGTCTCAGGCTGGGTTTCGCGGGTCGGATTGAGTGTGTTTAATGGCGCTGCCGCGGGGGTAAAGAATCTGAAAGCATCAAAGTGCGAGCACACAATATAGCTGTCTTCTACAACCCGATCGGTCGCTAGGTGCCCTATCCGCAAGCGCAGGCCGCGGTGCCGCAGCTGTTCCGGTGTTAGTTTGTAGACCATCGCCCACTCGTGCAAGCCAAAACACCCAAAGCGCGGTGTGCGCTCAAGCGTCTGGCGCAGTAGGTTTTCAATGTAGTCGACGGTGCGCCCGCGCTTCTCCATAAACGCTGTCACATTCACCCACGCATCACTGCTTGTTTGCGGATCAGCGCCGCTGTAGTACTTCCACCCGCTGCGAGATGCGGCGCCATTTTCCAGAGTTACCCCAGCACCCGGATGCCAGGTTTTTATTTGGGCGGGCTTAAAAGGATAGTAGGTGAAAAGAAAATCCCAGATGGGGTGTTTTTCTCCGCGTGCCTTGCGCTCAAGATGCGCCCTCGTAAACTCGGTTGCGCGCGCAATATGGGCGCGCTCGCGCTCACGCCACACCGTCTCGGCTAGACGCTCACGATCCGCCCCCGATCGTGCTGCTGTAGCAGTCACCGCACAAAACCTCTGAGCGCGTCAAGCTGGCGGCGCTCACGCTTTGACGGGCGACCTGCGCCGCGCTCGCGGACAATCTCTGCGGGCCGTTCGGGTTTTGGCGGCAGTTTCGGAGTGAGATCGGTAAAGAGCGCAGCTGCCTCTGCCGCGCTGCCACGCTTGGTAGCGAAAGCCTCAACTCGATATATGCGCTCAACGGAATATAGGGTTGATCGCACAGTGTCGCCGAGTTTTAGATTATGCGCAGGTTTAGCGGTAGCACCGTTGACCTTAATATGACCCGCTTTGCAGGCGGCGGTTGCCTGTGAACGGGTTTTCGCGAGCCTTGCAGCCCACACCCACACATCGACACGCACACCTGACATGCAATCCAGTTTATGCAATAGGGCGCCAAATATGTTGTGCCTGACGCAGTGGGGAAGTAGCGCGCGTGGGCGGGTGGTGCCTAAGCAGCTGCCACAATGGAATTATGTCTGCCTACAAGACGATCGCTGAGACCGTGGATACTGAGCTGGAAATTCAACGCTCCCGATTTTTGACACGGTTAGTGCGGGTTGAGAGCGAAGAGGCGGCGCGCGAGGTGATCGCCAAGGTAAAAGCTGAGCATCCGCGTGCCCGGCACCACTGCACAGCGTTCGTGATCGGTCAAGATGCAAGACTCGCCCGCTCGAACGACGATGGTGAACCCTCGGGAACGGCGGGAGCGCCAATGCTGGAGGCGCTGCAGGCGGCGGGTTTGAGCGATGTTGTGGCTGTTGTGACCCGCTATTTTGGTGGTGTGTTATTGGGCGCTGCCGGGCTCACCCGCGCCTATCGTGCCGGAGTTGCCAGCGCCGTAGATAAGGCGCGCACTGTAATTCGGCAAGAACAGCAGCGGGTTACCGCAACAGTCACATACGAACAGGCAGGCCCGCTCACCGCAGCAGCACGCAGACTGGGGATCGCTGTCGGAGATGCAAGCTACAGCGATGTTGTTGCACAAGACTTCTGGCTCACAACAGACACAGATGCGGATCACCGGTTTCTTGAGCTTGTTGCTGCACACACCGCCGGCACCGGGCGAGTGGAGTTTAAAGAGATGCAATTCAGGGATCAAACTTAAGCCCGATATCAATTAATACACCACTAAGTTAGGCTTACAGTATGAATTTTTGGAGCGAGATTGTGGGCCAGCAAGACGCTGTTGCGGCGCTCGATCACGCTGCGAGCCCGGAGGGCGCTAACGATCTCGCGCACGCCTGGTTGATTACCGGGCCACCCGGGTCGGGCCGGTTTAATCTTGCGCTGCGTTTTGCTGCCGCACTGGTGGCACGTGACACAAGTGATGCTGCGCGCGCTCGCGAATACAGTGCGGTAGCTGCGGGCACACATCCTGATGTGCTGGTTGTGCGCACACAAACAAATCAGCTCGGCGTTGAGCAAATACGTGAAGCGGTCACCAGCGCCTATTATGCGCCGGCGGTGAGCCCCCGCAGAGTCATTGTGATTGAAGATGCGGATCGGATGAATACGGCTGCCGCAAACGCTGCTTTAAAGGCGCTGGAGGAGCCACCGCAAACCACAGTTTGGATCCTTTGCACACCAGCAGAGGCAGATCTTTTGCCAACAATTCGATCACGCACCAGGCTGGTGCGCCTGGTGACCCCCGATAGTGAGCAGGTCGCGCAGCTGCTGTGTGAGCGTGACGGAGTAGAGCCGTCGTTAGCGAGCCGGGCAGCGCAGCTCGCGCAGGGGCATATTGGTATGGCCAGGCGCTTGGCGATAGATGCAGAGGCAATGCAGCGGCGCGAGAAAACGGTGGAAATTGCGCTCGGTGTGCGCACTCTGCCAGAAGCGATGGCGGCCGCTGTGCAGCTGAGCGAAATTAGTCTTGCTGATGCAGAGGCGCTGGTAGCCAGGCAGCTGGATGCGGAACGTCGCGAGCTAATGCAGCAGATGGGTCTGCAGCTTGGAGATCCCGTGCCGGCAGAGATTCGTCGTGATATGAAGGCGATCGATGACACCGAAAAGGGGCGTCTGTCGCGCGGCAAAGTTGATGCGACAGATCGGGTGCTGCTTGACCTGTTGGCGCTCGCACGCGACCTTTTAGTGTTGCAGTTGGGTGCTAAACAGCCACTAATTAATAGTGCGTATCGTGACCGGATCGCAGAATATGCGGTACAGTCGCATCTAAAGGAAACATTGCAGCTTGCTGACACGCTTGAAAAAGCGCGGCAGCGGGTGGTGCGAAATGTGCGTCCTGAATTAGTTTTAGAGGCTGTTTTCGCAGCCATTGTGGCATATCGATATAGCAATAGAAAGTAGGTGTAACTGTGAGCAACCGAGGTTTTGGCTGGCGAAGTTTGGCAGCCGGCTCAGTGATTTTGCTGAGCCTGACGGGGTGCGTCTCAAAGGCGAGCGTTGACGGTTCTGCTGGATCTGCAGGCGGTGACATGCCGGCAGATTTCACAGAGCAGGAGGTTAAGTGGGAAGACTGTGGTGAGGGCCTAGAGTGTGCGACTGTGTTAGCGCCACTCGACTGGAACAACCCAGATATCAACGGGGAGACTGTTGAGCTTGCTCTGATGCGCAAGCCGTCAACAAACCCGAACCCGAAGGGCACACTATTTTTGAATCCGGGCGGCCCCGGCGCATCGGGTATTGAGTATCTAGAATATTCAGACGCTGCAGAGACCCTGCTTGATGAATTCAATCTTGCTAGCTGGGATCCACGCGGTGTGGGTGATTCAAGCGCGATCGAATGCTACACAGATAAAGAGCTTGACGATGCGCTCTTTAGTGTCGACCCGAACGACGCAGAAGCTGGCACGCAGGAGTGGCTGGATGATGTGTATGCCGAAAACCAGAAAATGGGTGCCGGCTGTGAGCGACACTCTGGCGAGCTCTACAAATATGTGGGCACAGACTCAACCGTGCAGGATCTCGATCTTCTAAGGGAGCTTGTCGGTGACGAGAAGCTGAACTATCTCGGTTTCTCTTACGGCACGTTTATTGGCGCGAAATATGCGGATCGATTCCCGAATAAAGCCGGGCGACTCGTGCTAGATGGGGCGCTTGATCCAACCGCTGACACAGCTGATGTTGTAGCTGTGCAGACAAAAGGTTTCGAGCTGGCGCTGACCAACTATCTCACCGCCTGCGTTGAGGGTGACTGCTGGTTTGATGGCACTGTCGATGATGGGAAGAAGATCATCGCAGATATGCTGGCTAAGGTAAAGGCAGAGCCACTAACCGGCAGTGATAGGCGTCAGGTGGGTGTTGATACCCTTCTGACAGCGATCGCCACACCGCTATACAGTGAAAACAACTGGCCGCTGTTAGATGACCTTTTCTCTGAGGTGCTCGAGGGCGGCGCAGATACAGCGCTCTATCTCGCAGATTTTTACTACAGCCGCGACAACGAAGATGGCACATACTACGATAACTCGCAGCAGGCGTTCATTGCGATTAACTGCCTCGACTACACGCAGTCAAAGCCTGATCTTGCGGCGATGCGTGCCGACGCTGAACAGCTTGCCGCTGCAGCACCACTCTTTGGCCCCTACCAGGGTTACAGTGATGCAAGCTGCTGGGGTTGGCCAGCTACCGCTGCCGATACGCGCACAGCTGTGACAGGTGCCGGAGCGCCTCCGATTATCGTGATTGGCACCACAGGGGATCCTGCTACACCGTATGAGTGGGCGGTTGCGCTTTCTGAGCAGCTTGAGAGCGGCACCCTGCTCACCTTCAAGGGTGAGGGCCACACTGCTTACGGTGGCAGCAGCAGCTGCATCAATAACGCGGTAGATTCTTACTTTAAGACGGGCGCAGTGCCTGAATCGGGCACCGTTTGTGACTAGCAGAGCGCCTGCGCTAAAGTAAATAATTGTGCCCTAGGGCACACATGCACCGCTTGCGGTGCTGGCCAACTTAGCTCAGTCGGTAGAGCAGCTCCCTCGTAAAGAGCAGGTCACGGGTTCAATTCCCGTAGTTGGCTCCGATAGAACGTCACTCTGGATACAAAGATTTCCGGCCCGGCCGGGAAGTGTCCGGGGTGGCGTTTGCCGTTTTGGAGCGTTATTTGGGGTGGGGAGACCCGTCTTCGGTTTGTCGTCTTAATGATCCGCCAATAGCCAACCAGACAATGCCCCTCAGCTCCCATCCGTCAGCGTCTTTTGCTAATATATGTGACATGTCATCTATATCTACCTTTGCTGCAGAGCACACCATCGCAGCCCCACTAACGGCCATTCACGCAACATTGTGCGACATCGAAAACACCCCCTCCTGGAACCCGGCCTTCACCTCAGCGAAAGCCACCTCCACCCCTGGGAAATTCTCCATTCAGGCTCTGGGCCTACTACGCGGAACACTCGAGCTCAACCAGCAGGCTAATACAGTTCGCATGACCATCACACTGCCCGGCCTGCGAGAAGAAAGCTCCTGGCACCTCAGCAGCCAAGGCGCACGCACGCGGGTGCGCCACGAGATCTTCCAGCAGGGCCCACTGGTGGCGCTCATCGGCCAGCATGAGGCTAGCTTGGTCCCCGGCAAGCGATTGAGTCGACTTGCACAGGTAGTAACGACTGGAAGCCTCGCATGAACCGGGCCTCACAGCTATCAGACCACCCCCAACAGCTGCGCTACCTCATCCTCGCACTGCAGCGCCAGGGAAACCGCCAGCTCAACGCCGCTTTTGCCCACTTAGACTTGACTGCCGCGCAAGCCGAGGCCTTAGAAATCATCCACACATGCGGCCCGCTGAGCACCAAGGAAGTCGGCGCCTATCTGGTGTGCGAGCCAGGCAGCCCCAGCCGCCTGCTGGCAACGTTGGAAAGCAAGGGGCTCACCGTGCGTTCCACTTCCGACAGTGATAAACGCGCCACCATGCACTCACTGTCTCCCACTGGCAAGAAGGCTGCGCAGGAGGTGCTTTCCATCCAGCAAGATTTTAACCGCCAGCTTTCCCTTGACGTACACCATGTGGAATCCTCCCACCCGAACGACTTCCTGCAGCAGCTGACGGAACTCGTACAGGAGCGGGACCTGCGACAATCGCTCAGCAATCGCTTTCCAGAGCTGTTTGGTTAGCGGCACCCCAACGTCATCGGGCACGACCGTGAACCTGCCGCGGCAGTTATCGGCGGGCACCGCCGCTGCAGGCTTTCGGTTTGTGTTCATCCACCCCGGCCTGCGGTGTATAACCGGGGTGGCGTCTTCGCTGTTCTGGAGCTACACGGCCTTGCCTTGCTCTTGCGGGAGTATTGAGAACCGATAATGTGAAGACAGCGTGGCTTTTCGCGGTCGCTTCGAGTGTCGAGCTGAGGCGGTCAAGGCGGCGGCGATGTGCCACACTGGAGCAGGCGAGGAGAAGATGTGAACGAGCAGGTGCAGCTAGTTAAGTCGAAGCAGCGTGTGGCCGACCATGGCGAGGTTTTCACCCCGGAGTGGATGGTCAACGATATGCTCGACCTGGTTAAAGACGAGTCGGAGCGTA
Organism: Canibacter zhoujuaniae; assembly: GCF_011752005.1. NCBI lineage: Bacteria > Bacillati > Actinomycetota > Actinomycetes > Micrococcales > Microbacteriaceae > Canibacter > Canibacter zhoujuaniae. The sequence goes on from NZ_JAAIJZ010000004.1 coordinate 50,119, forward strand.
TAGATGCGCGCGTGCTGGAGCCGGCCTGTGGTGAGGGTGCTTTCCTGCAGGAGATTCTGCGCCGGAAGCTCTCGACTGTGCAAGCCCGCTACGGTAAGAACGATTTTGAGCGCCGCCACTATGCACTCCTGGCCCTCATGAGCACCTATGGTATTGAGCTGCTCGCCGATAATGCTGAGATTTGCCGCGCTAACCTCCTGGCTATCTTCACGGATTTTATCGGTGAGGATCCTGACGGCACGTGGGCGGCGGCAGCTCGCGCAGTTCTTGCGCTCAATATTGCGCAGGCTGATGCTTTGACCATGGCGACCCCAAGCGGGGAGCCTCTAACATTTGCTGAGTGGGGTTATCTCGGAGCGGGTAAGTTTCAGCGGAGAGACTTCCAGTATCAGGATCTGACAAAGCGTGCAGCTTTTGGGGAAGACACCCTGTTCGGCGCCATGGACATCGCTGACATCTTCACCCCGGATACCTCGTTCCCTCCAATGACTGTGGCCGAGCTTGCCGCTAACGGAATGCAGCAGACATGAGCATCTCAAACCTCCTTCTGAGCAGCCACAATCCGGATGTGCTCACCTGCATCGCGAACCTCTCGAACGATGAAGTGTTCACGCCTCCAGAGATGGCTGCAGCGATGCTTGACCTCGCCGCTGAGGCATGGGCGCGTGACCATGACGGGGAGAGTTTGTGGGCGAACCCGAACGTTCGCGTGTTGGATCCGTTCGTGAAAACCGGGGTATTTCTACGGGAGGCGACCCGCCGTTTCAACGAAGGCCTCATTACCGTTATTCCTGATGCTCAGGAGCGGGTCAACCACATCCTCACCAAGCAGATTTACGGGATTGCTATCACTGAGCTCACTGCCCTCATGTCCCGCCGCAGTGTGTACTGCTCGAAGTACGCTGACAGTGAGCACTCCATCTGCACGGCCTTTGACACTCCAGAGGGTAATATCTGGTTTGAACGCACCGAGCACACCTGGGATGACAAAACCGGCACACGCGAAAGCCGTATTGATCCACTCTCCGGCAAGGAAATCTTTATCCGCACTGGCCGGCGCTGCTCGTACTGTGGGGCCGGGGAAGAGGACTATGGGCGCGGCGAGGACCTCGAGACCCACGCCTACGCCTTCATTCACACTGATGACATTAAGCAACGCATTAGCGAAATATTTGGAGACGACATGCACTTTGACCTTATCGTCGGCAACCCTCCCTACCAGCTCTCCGATGGAGGTTTTGGCAAATCGGCAGCCCCCATCTACCAGAACTTTGTTGAGCAAGCTAAGGCCCTCGATCCTAGGTATCTGACGATGATCGTTCCCTCACGATGGTTCGCTGGAGGCAAGGGTCTAGATGAATTTCGCGCCGCAATGCTCAACGACCGACGGCTCCGCGCTCTGGTCGACTACCCCAAGCTTTACGAGGCCTTCCCTGGCGTGAAGATCCGGGGCGGAGTCTCTTACTTCCTGTGGTCACGTACTTATGATGGACCATGCAGTATCCAGACCATGTGGGATGGGAAACCCACAGGCCCAGCGGTGGAACGCTACTTGAACGAATTTGATGTTCTGGTTCGACGAAACGAAGCAGTGCCGATCCTGAAGAAGGTCCTGGCCCGGCGCGAGGAGTCGATAGAAGGCCAGATTTCATCGCGTAAGCCATTCGGATTCCGGACCTTCTTCCACGGGAAGGAATCACCACGATCCATGCAGGACCCGATCAAGTTATTTGGCTCGCAGAAGATTTCGTGGATTGAACGTGACGAGATCCCGGCCCATCCAGAATGGATCGATGACTGGAAAGTGTTCATGACAGCAGTTCAGGGCACGAGCGCGGCGGTGGAGACAATGTTCCTGAGCCGCCCAATCATTGCTGAGCCCGGAACCGCATGTACTGAGACGTATATCATGGTAGGAAGCTTCGATTCGCGCGAGGAAGCAGAGTCACTTGCCAGCTACCTTCGAACTCGCTTCGTCCGCTTCCTTGTATCACTAAGGAAATCAACACAGCACGCCACCAGGAATGTTTATTCTTTTGTTCCCGCCCAGTCCTGGGACCGCGAATGGACGGATGAGGAATTGTATGCCAAATACGGGCTGACCGAGGAGGAGATCGCGTTCATTGAGTCGATAGTGCGCCCGATGGAGGATGACTGATGCCCAGGCGGGATGAGGAGCTGCTTCCCGCAAAACCCTCAGCGCGGCTGCGGATCTACGCCTGGTCTCCGAAGAATCCGCCAGCCAGCTATGCGGGGCTCATCAAGATCGGCCAGACGACCAAAGAGGATGTGCGCGAGCGGATCCGCCAGTCGCAGGGGCAGATGCAGCAGGAGTTCACCCTGCACGCCGACATCATTGCTGAGCGTGAGGACGGCAGCATCTTTCGTGACAAGGAGGTCATCCAGCGACTGAAAGCAAAGGGGTTTGAGAACCCACACTTTGGGTCAGCGACCGAGTGGGTGCGCTGCAAACCCGCTGATGTGCTCACTGCTATCGCAGAACTGCGCACCGGCGTGGAGTACACGGGCGAGCGCTACCAGACCTTCGCGATGCGCCCCGAGCAAGCCCGCGCTGTCGAGCAAACCCTTTCCTATTACAACTCCATCTGGGAGGAAGATCCGGGCGCGGTGCCGCGTTTCTTATGGAATGCGAAGATGCGCTTCGGCAAGACCTTCACCACCTACCAGCTCGCCAAACGCATGGGTGCCAAACGGGTGCTGGTGGTGACCTTTAAACCTGCCGTGCAAGACGCCTGGCGTGAAGACCTGGCTAGCCATGTGGATTTTGAGGGCTGGCGGTATCTGAGCGCGAAAACCCTCGATGAGGGTATCGAAGTTAGAGCAGATCAGCCTTTGGTCTACTTCGGATCCTTCCAGGACCTCCTCGGGCGTGACAAGAAGACCGGCCTGATCAAGTCGAAGAACGAGTGGATTCACACCGTCAACTGGGATCTGGTGGTTTTCGACGAGTACCACTTCGGTGCCTGGCGTGACAACGCCAAAGCTCTCTTTGAAGGTGAGGATGAGAAGGAAGCGGCCAAAGAGCTTAAGGCTGAGTATCACGAGGGGCTGACCGCCTTCGATGAAGAGCTCGACGAGCTTGGCAGCGATGAGGATGACTTTCTTCCCATCACGACCCGCTCCTACCTCTACCTCTCTGGCACTCCTTTCAAGGCACTGGCCACAGGCGAGTTCATTGAAGAGCAGATCTTCAACTGGACCTACACCGACGAGCAGCTTGCTAAGCGTCAGTGGGCTGCAGAGCATCCCGGAGAATGGAACCCGTATGCCGCACTACCGGAGATGCGTCTGCTGACCTACCGGATGCCCGATGACCTAGTGGCTATCGCGCATCAGGGTGAGTTTGACGAATTCGACCTCAACACCTTCTTCGAAGCCACAGGCAGCGGTGACAAAGCTAGGTTTGTTCACGAGTCGGATGTGCAGAAATGGCTGGAGCTGATCCGTGGCGAACACGCACCAACACAGATGGATATGCTCAAAGCCGGTGGCCGCCCGCCCTTCCCCTACGCGGATGCCCGGCTGCTTCCCTACCTCCAGCACTCGTTCTGGTACCTGCCGAACGTTGCTGCCTGCCAGGCTATGGCGAACCTGCTCGCCGCCCGACACAACACCTTCTGGCACCAATACCAGGTGATTGTCGCCGCTGGAGCGGGCGCTGGAGTTGGGGTTGAAGCACTCCCACCCGTGCGTGAGGCGATCGGGGATGGGCACGATACAAAGACCATCACGCTCTCGTGCGGCAAGCTCACCACCGGGGTGACCGTCAAACAGTGGTCATCGATCCTCATGCTGCGCAACCTGACCAGCCCGGAATCCTACTTCCAGGCTGCTTTTCGGGTGCAGTCCCCGTGGGCGATCAAGAACCCCGATGGAGATGACCCAAGCCGGGAGGAGATCCTCAAACCCGTGGGGTTCGTTTTTGACTTCGCACCAACCCGCGCTCTGCACCAGATCGCCGACTACGGCACGGGGCTGCATCCGGAGGCGAAGAGCCCCGAGCACGCTGTCGCCGAGCTCGTCAACTATCTACCGGTATTAGCCTATGACGGTGCGTCGATGCAGGAGATAGACGCGGGCGAGGTGCTCGACATCGCCATGTCTGGCACCTCAGCCACCCTGCTGGCGAAGAAGTGGGAGTCTGCGATCCTCGTTAACGTCGACAATATGACGCTCAAGAAGATTATGAACGACGAGCGAGCTATGGAAGCGATCCTTAATATCGAAGGCTTCCGCGCGCTGGGTGCTAACATCTTCGAGACCGTGGTGAACAAGAGCGAACACGTGTCGAAGACGAAGAAGGAAAAAGGCGACTCGCTGACCGCGAAAGAGAAGAAGGAGCTGTCAGCTGAGGAGAAGGAGTATAGGTCCAAGCGTAAGCAGATCCAGGAAAAGCTCATCAAGTTTGCCACCCGGATCCCTGCGTTCATGTATCTGACCGACTTTAGGGAGAATACGCTCTACGATGTCATCACCAAGATTGAACCTGAACTGTTTAAACGGGTCACCGGCCTATCCGTGGAAGACTTCAACCTCCTGGTGAACCTGGGGGTCTTCAACTCCATCCACATGAACCAGGCGGTTTTTGCGTTCCGCCGCTACGAGGACGCCTCACTGTCTTATGTCGGTTACGCCTCCCATGCGGAGCAAAATCGCCGGGAAGACCTCCATAAAGTTGGCCTCTACGACACCGTCATCACCCTCGAAACGCCTTAGACTGCCCTGACTGTCTCAGCCCGGCGCTCGAAATGGGCGCCGAGACTCGCTGTCTTCAATTATCGGCTCTCGCCACTCTCAGAAGAGCCAAGCGGGCCCGTGTTCCGACACGGGTTTTCGAGTTGTTATGAGGCAGTCGAGCAATGTAGCTAAGACCAGAGGTCAAGTTCACGCCAATTCTCAGGTGCCCCGAGGCGGTGGAAGGAGACGAGGTGGTTGTGAGGATAGCTTTCCAGAACACCTGCGAGGTCAGGTACGCCGTTTCCTGTTCCCAAAACAGCATGCAGATACTGTATAAGGCTGAGCTGGCCAAACACAAGATGTGAGACGTTCTCAACTGGCTTCATGCGAGGGTCATCGATCGTCTTTGGTTTAATGTCGAACACTCGCGTGAATAAGCGAGCATGATGAGCCGAATAATTTCGCAAGATATTGAGTGATTTCAGCCATGACTCCAATTGAGGCCCGCGCATATTGCACTCGCGCGCTATCTGATTGCGAGCGGGGTTGGGAGCAAATCTGTACAGGTGGGAGAGCATTCCCCAATCCATGACTTCAACAGCCACCCAGATAGGAAGATCTCCGTCATATTGGCTGCGGTGGTGCTTAACGAAGTCTTCCCGCGAGTTACGCAGCGCTTGATGATATTTCTTTATCCACTCGTTATGCTCAGTATCCTCCTTTTTTCGTTTTGAAGGATTGTTCGCGGTAGCGCTGAGCTTTGATGCATCGAGTGCCAGTAGCCCGATAGCCGATAGTAGTTGTGAGTGCGCAGGGCATTGGCAGCATGAGCGAGATCGTCGATGCTCATTCCTCGTGACTGGAGGATGCTGACCTGTTCCTCATAGCTCTTGAACGGCTTTATCCCCATGCAACCTCGTGAAGATAGAAAGGGACCGGCCCTGGACTGCCACAGAGATGGGCAGCGGAACCGGTCATGTTGACACCTATGCTAGCACACCGATGCTGAGCGCACACTAGATCACAATTGCGCCAAGGGTTTGACAATCTCGGCACATGATGACCAATTTTTAGCGCAGCCAGCCCCTAATTGAGTGTCACGGCGGCAACTACCGAGTGAAACACACTGCAGGAGAGCAGGAAGCCGTGCTTTTGAGACGCTAGCGGCGTTTCAGTAGCGCGTTAAAAACTCCGCGCACCACCTCGCGCACCACTGTTTGCCCGGTGCGGCTGCCCAGCACCTGCTCGAGTGTGCTTTTCTGGCTTCGTGCGGTGGTTCGGGTTGTTGTGCGGCTAGGGCGTGGCAGCGACTCTGGCGGGCCGTAGCTGCGTGCCTGATCCTCAACTGGAACTTCTGCGCTGTTAGTGCCGTTCGCGCTCTGATTCATACGGTTTGCAAGAATTTCGTAAGCGCTTTCCGGGTCAACCGGGGTGCCATATTTTGCGAGCAGCGGTGAAGCTGCAACAGCTGCCGCAATTGTTTCCGGTGCTGTCGGATCCATGCTGCCCTGCGGTGCCCGCATTCTGGTCCATGCGGTGGGTGTCGGCGCACCACTCTCGCTCAACACCGTAATAATAGCCTCGCCGGTGCCCAGTTGGGTAAGCACATTTTCAAGCTTGTAGCCGCTTTGCGGATAGGTTGCAGAGGCCGCTTTTAACGCTTTCGCATCATCAGGAGTGTGCGCGCGCAGCTGATGCTGGATCCGCGACCCGAGCTGCGCGAGCACATCATTTGGAATATCTTTCGGGCTTTGCGTGATGAAGAATACACCCACACCCTTTGAGCGAATCAGTCGCACAGTCTGCACAACCTGGTTCACAAACTCCTTCGATGCGCCGTTAAACAGCAGATGCGCCTCATCGAAGAAAAACACGAGCTTTGGTTTTTCAAGATCACCAACCTCAGGCAGGGAGTTAAAGAGATCGGCGAGCAGCCACATCAGGAATGTCGAGAATAAACGCGGCTCATTGGCGACACCCGGCAGCTGCAGCAGCGACACAATGCCCCGGCCGTCGGAAGCAAGCCGCAGAAAATCGTTTGCGTCAATCTCTGGCTCACCGAAGAAAACATCGGCCCCTGAGGCAGCAAAGTTAGACAGCTCACGTAAGATAACACCCGCAGTTTGTTTCGAGACGCCGCCAAGAGAGGCGAGTTCTTCCTTGCCTGCCGGGCTTGTGAGGTGCATGAGCACGGCGCGGAGGTCTTTCAGATCGACAAGCGGCAGACCGTTGGCGTCGGCGTATTGAAAAACTAGTGACAGGCTCGATTCTTGCGTGTTGTTGAGCCCTAAAATCTTTGCAAACATCAGCGGGCCGAAACTGGTGACCGTTGCGCGAATTGGCACACCCTGCCCGCGCCCACCGAGTGAGTAGAACTCAACAGGAGATGCGGCCGGCTGCCAGTTTTGACCGATTCCTGCGGTGCGGGCAAGCAGTTTTTCGCTCGCCGTGCCAGGCGATGCAACACCAGACAGGTCACCCTTCATATCGGCGGCAAAAACCGGCACACCGTTGGCGCTCAGCTGTTCAAGCAAAATCTGCAGGCTCTTGGTTTTCCCCGTGCCGGTCGCACCCGCAATAAGCCCGTGCCTGTTCAACTGTGAAATTGGAATGCGGATCTGCACCTCAGGCAGCGCCTCCCCATTCACCAGTGCGCCAAGCTCAAGCGCGACCCCCTCAGAGCGGTAACCAGCCTGCACCGCAGCAACCTGCGCGGGGTTTAAAGGCCCCAAACCCGTGCCGGCAGGTGGGGTAGCGTGCGGTGTCGCTGAGTCATCTTGTGGGGTAACCATAGTGACAGAATACCGCCCGCGCCCTCCAACACCGCAGACTAAACTAGTAGCCATGCCAACAAACTTCCGTTTAGCGTCTGTCAACGTCAATGGGGTGCGTGCCGCATACCGGAAAGGTATGGCAGAGTGGCTCGCAAACAGCGGTGCAGATGTGGTTGCGCTGCAAGAGGTGCGCGCCACAACCGAACAGTTGACTGAATTAATTGACGACAGCTGGCATATTGAACACGATGCGGCTGCGGCGAAGGGGCGCGCGGGTGTTGCGCTTATCAGCCGGGTTGCGCCCGATGCTGTGCGACGCGGGGTGGGGGGCGCTGCGGCGCACTCTGACGGTCGCTGGCTGGAGGCAGACTATACGATCGACGGTGAGCAGGTTACAGTCGTGAGCGTCTACATGCACTCAGGCGAGGTTGGCACAGAGCGGCAAGAGCAGAAGTGGGCGATGCTTGACGCAATGAGCGCGCGCCTAGCCGAGCTCACCCAAGAGCGCGACCGTGTTGCTGTTGTGGGAGACCTCAACGTCGGCCACCGCGAGCTCGATATTAAGAACTGGAAGGGCAACAGAAAAAAGGCGGGCTTCCTGCTTGAAGAGCGCGCCTACTTCGACGCATTCTTTACACCGGCAGGTGAAAAAGCCCAAACAGTGGACGGATCGGAGCGCGCAGGCCTCGGCTATATCGACGTTGGCCGCACATTTGCTGGTGAGGTTGAGGGGCCATACACTTGGTGGTCAAATCGCGGTCAGGCGTTTGACAACGACACCGGATGGCGCATCGACTATCACGTTGTCACTCCGGCGCTGGCATCAGCTGTCACCAACTATCGGGTTGATCGGTATCCGAGCTACGATGCGCGCTGGAGCGATCATGCGCCGGTTGTCGCCGACTACCGGCTGGCATAGGGTAGCCGACCGATCCTCAAGCAAGTTTTCAGACGAAAGTAAAAAGATGAATAAACCAGTGATTTTTTCGGGTATGCAGCCGTCTGCTGATTCGCTGCATCTTGGTAACTATGTGGGTGCGCTAACCCAGTGGGTTGAGCTGCAAGACAGCTTTGACGCGTATTTCTGTGTTGTAAACATGCATGCGATTACCGTTCCGCAGGATCCACAGGAGCTGCGCGAGCGCACCCGTCGCACGGCAGCACAGTACATTGCTGCCGGCATAGACCCCGCAAAATCGACGCTGTATGTGCAGAGCGACGTGCCAGCGCACGCAGAACTCGCGTGGGCGTTTAACACGATCACCGGTTTTGGTGAGGCCGGGCGCATGACTCAGTTTAAAGATAAGTCGCAGCGTTACGGCTCTGATTCAACCACGGTGGGGCTTTTCACATACCCGATTCTGATGGCGGCCGATATTCTGCTCTATAACGCAGACATTGTGCCCGTTGGTGAAGATCAACGCCAGCATGTTGAGCTGACCCGCGATATCGCGCAGCGTTTTAATCAGCGTTTTGGCGACACTTTTGTTATTCCGGAAGCGCAAATTCAGCAGGGCACAGCAAAGATTTTTGACCTGCAGAATCCGACAGCGAAAATGTCGAAATCAGCTGAGAGTGATGCGGGTTTGATTAACGTGCTTGATGATCCCGCAAAAACTCGAAAAAAGATTATGCGCGCGGTCACCGACACCGATGGCGAGATTCGCTTTGACCGCGAAAACAAGCCGGGAGTTTCAAACCTGCTCACGATTTTTGCGGTGCTGGCTGGGCGCTCAATCGAGAGTATCGAAGCAGAGTATGCTGGCCGCGGCTACGGTGATTTGAAGAAGGGCCTCGCTGAGGTTGTTGAAGCAACCTTCTCGCCGATTCGTGAGCGCACCAACGAACTGTTGAGTGACCGGGCAGAGCTTGACCGTTTGCTCGCAGGCGCAGCAGAGCGCGCTAATGCGGTTGCAAACGCAACTCTGGATCGTGTCTACAAGGCGATGGGCCTGCGCTAAAACCCACCTAAACCGCACACAAATTTGGGTAGTATGCGTGCGGTTACCGGTAAAAGAAGCGCGTTAGCCAATTTAAATAAAGGGAGATACGACTGCGGTGTTGAACGGTCAGCTGCTAGAGGAGGCGATGCAGCGCGCCTGCGTTATCGCGCGTCGCGGCCCCGCTGACACCCCCAACCCGCAGGTCGGATGCGTGTTAGTTGATGCTGCGGGCCGCATCGTTGCTGAGGGCTGGCATTTGGGCTCCGGCACCCCGCACGCTGAAATTGCGGCGCTTGCGACAGCTCGGGCGCGCGGCGTCACAGATTTTAGCGAGCTCACCGCCGTGGTCACACTAGAACCCTGCAACCACACCGGCCGCACAGGCCCCTGCGTTGCAGCGTTAAAAGCGGTGCGGATCGGCGCGGTAGCGTTCGGTTCAACCGACCCCGGCGCGCTATCCGGCGGCGGAGCGGGTGCGCTTGCGGCAGCCGGGATACCCGTTAAGGCCGGAGTCGGGAAACTCAGCACAGATGTTTTGCGCAGTGACTGGCTGCGTCGTGTGGGAGGCGGCAGTAAGACGGGCAACCTGGGCGGTGCGGCAGGCGCAGATGCACTATCTCGCCCGTACACTATTGCAAAATGGGCGCAGACTGTAGACGGGCGTGCGGCCGCAAGCGACGGCAGCAGTCAGTGGATAACCGGCGCCGCAGCCCGCGCCGATGTGCATTTACGCCGCGCGGCAGCTGACGCTATCGCAGTGGGCACCGGCACCGTGCTCGCAGACGACCCGAGCTTGACAGCGCGTGGAGTTAACGGTGAGCTGCTTGTGCCGGCCAGGGAGCAGCCGCGACCCGTGATCTTTGGCAAACGCGAGATTCCCGCCGCGGCGCGGGTAAACAGTCACCCGGCTGGCGCGCCGATCCGCAAGCATGGCACAGATTTGCTGAAAGACCTCAATGAGCTTAAGGCGCAGGGGATAAACACTCTGTTTGTTGAGGGTGGGCCGACTCTGATTAGTGCGCTACTCGCGCTAAACCTTGTTGATGAGTGCCTGATCTATATTGCGCCCGCGCTGCTCGGCGGCAAGCGCCACGCAATTGGTGATATTGGTGTGGAATCAATTGCGGAAATTAAACGTTTTAGTGCGGTGGAGACGCGCCAGCTCGGCGACGACCTGCTGGTGCGCTTGGTTATGAAGGAGGCACTTGGTGTTTACGGGGCTGATTGAAGCTACCGGTGAGATTGTGGCGATTGAAGCAGCTGGTGACGGTGTTCGCCTGACGGTGCGTGGTGCGGAAGTGCTCACCGATGTGCAGCACGGTGACTCTATTGCTGTTTCGGGTGTCTGCCTCACCGCGGTGGAGTTTAATAAAGAGCAGTTCACTGCCGATGTGATGGAGCAGACCCTGCGTCTTTCAACACTCGGGCGTGCGCAGATTGGTAGGCGCGTGAATTTAGAGCGTGCTGCGAAGGTGGGCGCCCGCTTGGGTGGTCACATTGTGCAGGGGCATATTGACGGCATCGCCGAAGTGCTTAAGGTGCGCCCGGGCGACAAGTGGCGGGTGCTGCGTTTTTCACTGGCAGCAGAGCACGCGCCGCTCGTTGTTGATAAAGGCTCAATCACTGTTGACGGGGTTTCGCTCACTGTTTCTAAGGTGTCTGATGCTGCGACGGCGGCCGACCAGCAGTGGTTTGAGGTGTCGCTAATTCCGGAAACACTCAGCGCAACCACCCTCGGAGAGCGTAAAGTGGGAGACGTTGTAAATATCGAAACAGATATTCTTGCGCGTCATGTTGCGCGTTTGACAGCTTTCGGATCGCGCGTAACAGGCGGTGCTAGGCTGCACGACGCCGCGCAAACTACTGAAATCCAGGATGGAGCAGAATAACCATGCCAATCGCTGAGATCCCTGAGGTGCTTGAGGCGTTGCGAGCCGGCAAACCGGTCATCGTTGCAGATGATGAGGATCGAGAAAATGAGGGCGACGTTATTCTCTCGGCAGAGCTAGCCACGCAAGAATGGGTGGCTTGGACGGTGAAGCATTCGTCCGGTTTATTATGCGCCCCAATGACCAACGAAATAGCTGATCAGCTTGATTTACCGATGATGGTGGAGCGCAATGAAGATGCGCGTTCAACCGCCTACACTGTGACGGTTGACGCAGCAGAGGGCGTGACCACCGGTATTAGCGCAAAAGACCGGATGACGACGCTGCGGGTTTTGGCAAACCCTGAGGCGAAAACAAGCGATGTGAATCGCCCGGGGCACATTCTTCCGTTGCGTGCGGTTGACGGCGGCGTGCGTGAGCGCGCAGGGCACACTGAAGCATCGGTTGAGCTGATGCGTTTGGCTGGGCTTCGGCCGGTAGCGGCAATTGCAGAAATTGTTGCCGATGATGGTGAGATGATGCGTCTGCCAGAGCTTCTAGAGCTTGGTGAGCGTGAGGGCGTGCTTGTCACAACAATTGAACGCTTGATTGCATTCCTTACCGAGAATGGTGCTTTGACCGGGGAAAATACTGTTAAAACTCGCACACGGCGGGTTAGTTTAAAGGCCGATACACTCGTGCCAACAAAATACGGTGACCTCAGAATGCTTGCATTCCGTGATCGGCATTTAGGGGTCGATCACATCGCTGTAGTAGGGCTAGATGCCGACGGCAACCGCCCGGGTTTGGGTGCCACAGTGCGCGTGCACTCGGAGTGTTTGACCGGCGAAGCATTAGGGTCTTTGAAGTGCGAGTGCGGCCCGCAGCTTGACGCGGCTCTGCAGCACATCGCGGCAGAGGGCGGTGTTGTGCTCTACATGCGAGGGCAGGAGGGGCGCGGTATTGGGCTCGCTAACAAGATGCGCGCATACGCGCTGCAGGAAGAGGGCTTTGACACAGTAGACGCCAATCTACAGCTCGGCCTGCCGGCAGATAACCGCGATTACGCGCCAGCCGCACATATTCTGCACGAGCTCGGCGTCAATAATGTGCGACTGCTCACCAACAACACAGACAAGATAGCGCAGCTTGCAGCACACGGAATCACCGTCGCTGAGCGGGTGCCGTTGATTGTGGCTGTGGGTGATGAAAACCGAGAGTATATGGCTGTTAAACGTGACCGGATGCAGCACACTCTGCCTCAAGATTTAGGAGAAAACTAATGAGCGGCCAGGGCGCACCAGATTTACGAGTAGACGCTACCGGAATGCGTGTTGCGATTGTTGCCGGCAGCTGGCATCAGGAAGTGACAGAGGCGATGATTGCTGACGCACTTGCCACGGTTGAGAGTGCTGGGGCTAGCGCTGATGTTTATCGTGTTGCCGGCTCTTTTGAGCTGCCGCTTGGCGCGCAGGCGGCCGCCACCGCAGCTGTCGGCTATGACGCGGTGGTTTGCCTCGGCGTCATTATCCGCGGTGGCACGCCCCACTTTGACTACGTCTGTAACGCAGTCACCGACGGGCTGACAAGGGTGCAGTTGGATACCGGTAAGCCCATCGGGTTCGGTGTGCTGACAACCGACAACGAAGAACAGGCCTTTGAGCGGTCGGGCTTGCCCGGAGCAGCTGAGGCTAAGGGGCGTGAGGCAGCCGAAGCCGCGCTGCACCTTGCCGTAACCCAGCGCCAGATTGCGGCAGCTGGTTAAACTACGGCTATAGCGCCGTGTGACATTCGATGTAGAAAAGTCTGAATTAGAGCGAGGAACAAACCGTGTTAGCGAAGCCAAAGACTGAAAAAGATCCGCATCGAGCCTCGGTGAAAGAGCTGCTGCCGTATGTTTTACAGCAGCGTAAACTGCTCACCATAGCGTTAGTGCTTGGCGCGTTGGCTGCTCTGCTGGCACTGGCGCAGCCGGTTTTGGTCGGCAAGATTATTGAACGCGTCCAAATGAGTGAACCGCTGGGCGTTTTGGTTGCTCTGTTGGTGTCCTGTGTGGTTGTCGGATCAATATTTTCTGGGCTTGAGCACTACACCCTGCAGCGTATGGGCGAGGGTGTTGTCTTGAATTCACGCCGCAACCTCATCAGGAAATTGGTTTTTCTGCCGATTCCAGAGTTTGATCGGCGTCGTTCGGGTGATCTTGTCAGCCGGATCGGTAGCGACACAACTGCGTTGCGTGCTGTGCTCACACAGGGGCTTGTTGAGGCGATAGCTGGCAACCTGGTTTTAGTTGGTGCTGTTATTGGAATGCTGGTTACTGACGCCGTGCTGTTCTTTGCGACCGCGGCGGTGCTAGCGGCAGCACTGCTTGTTGTTGTGGTGATTTCGGCGCGGATGCGACCGCTGATGACCGAGACACAGCAGCAGGTTGGTGACCTTGCGGCGGGGGTAGACCGTGCAATCTCGTCTATTCGCACTATTCGGGCAAACGGTGCCAGCGAGCGTGAGGCAACCCTGCTTGAAACACAGGCAGAAAAAGCATTCGGTTTGGGTCTGCGAGTGGCCCGTCTGTCTGCGCTGATCGTGCCGCTGTCGTTTATCGCACTGCAGCTGGTTTTCCTAGTTGTTATCGGTTTCGGCGGGTGGCGTGTAGCGCACGGTGACACCACAATTTCTGAGCTTGTGATGTTCCTGATTTTTGTTTTCCTGCTTGCGTCGCCACTCGGGCAGATTTTTGGCGCGGTGGCCTCAGTTAATGGGGCGCTTGGTGCGCTGGGGCGGATTCAGGAGGTCACACGACTCGACACGGAAACCGCAACAGATGCGCAGCTTGCGCCCGCGGGTGAGTTAATCCCGCTGTCAGAGGAGGATCCCGCCGCCGCGCATATCGAATTTTCTGATGTGCATTTCACCTACCGTTCTGCCGCACCCGACAGAGTTGAGGCGCGCAGCCTGGTTGGGGGTCGGCGCGAACGCAACCAGTATCGCCCGCCGAAGATTGTGGAAACCCCGGTGTTGCACGGTGTGAGCTTTAGCGTGCCCCGCGGTAAACGAGTTGCTTTGGTTGGCCCCTCGGGTGCGGGTAAGTCAACGATTTTAGGGCTAATTGAACGTTTTAGCGATCCGGATAGCGGCGTTATCAGTTTTGGTGGAATCGACCTGCGCAATCTAGATCGTGCTGAACTGCGCGCACAAATCGGTTATGTTGAGCAGGATGCTCCGGTGCTTGCTGGCACAGTGCGCGATAACCTTCTGTTGAGTGCGCCGAATGCGAGTGATGCGGAGTGTGAAGCGGTGCTTAGGCAGGTTAACCTGGGGGGCCTGCTCGACCGTGCTGCAGCACAGGGCGATCTTGCAACCGGCCTTGATGCTGAAGTTGGCGACCAGGGCATCCTGCTGTCGGGCGGCGAGAAGCAGCGCCTGGCGATTGCCCGAGCTCTGCTGGCAAACACCCCTGTGCTACTGCTTGATGAATCAACCGCGAATCTTGATGGTGTTAACGAAGCTGCGATGCGCGACGCTATTAACGCTGTGGCTGCCGATCGCACTCTAGTGGTGATTGCCCACCGGCTCGCTACTGTTGTTGACAGTGATCTCATTATTGTTTTGGATGAGGGCAGAGTGCTCGGGCAGGGCACCCATAACGAGTTGATAGAGACGGTGCCGCTGTATCGAGAGTTGGCACAGCGCCAGCTTTTGGTGCGCGAGTAGCGCAAAACTTGGTAATCGCATCGGACTATCGTGGGTGTTATATCTATTATTTGAAATAACACCCACGATTCCTGCCGGATTCACTGCGCCCTGCAGACGCTACCGTGTGCCGCGGCGTTTTTCGCGCTTCCCGATGCTTTGGCGGGTAAGCCCCAGCGCGCCAACTGCGGCAGCAGTTAAGAGCACAGCTAAGCCCATTAGCGGCGTCGCTGCGGATGCACCGGTTGCCGCCAACTTTGGGCTTGATGGAGGTGGCGTTGGCAGCGGTGGTGCGGGGGCAGGCGGTTCAGAAACTGTAGTCGTCTCGTCTGGAATTCCGCACTTACCGCGGTGCACTCTAACCCACTCACCCGTGTCTGGATCTTGGATTTCGACGGTTTCAACCCAATAGAAGGTGCCGTAGCTTTGTGCCGTGACCGCGGGTGACTTAAACTCTCCAACGCCAGCAACCGGAATGGCCTCGGTGGTTGCAACCGGCTGCGCCTCACACACTGCATTAGGATTCTGCAACTCATCTGCCTGCCACAGCACAGGGTTGCCCTTGTTATCTACGACAGGGTGCCAGTCAGGGCCGTATTTAGGCTCTCCAGCTACCGGCTTTTTGAACAGCTCAAAACTGATGCGCGCGGGGAGATCCGGCAGCGATCCTGAAACGATAGCGGTGTCGTAAATTGCTGCCCTGAAATATCCCTGCGCCTGTGCTTTGGTTGCAACCTCGGGAGTGTTCACTTTGAACGTCTCCTCGGGTATGCCGTAGTCGTCACACCCCTCTTTGACTAACCCGCGCACTGTTTCGGGTTGATCCTCGCGATGCACGCACCAGACGAAGCTAATATACCCCTCACGCAGTGTGAGTGGAACGCGAAATTCAGCGCTCTCGACCGGGTCGTTAGGTGAGTTTACTAACACAGATAGAGGTTGCCCGACAGCGACAGCATCTGCTGGCACGGCACTCTGTCTTTGCGGTTTGCTTGCGCTGTAGTAAGCGATGCCGCTGAGGGTTACGGGCACACGGTTACCCTGCGCATCCTGCAACCAGCCACCGTTTTCAGGGTGCGCCGCAACCGCGTCTACAGTGGTTTCACCAATAGAGCGTGCAGTATCGCGAACCTTAGTTGTGAGTGTGAGCTCGGTGGGCACAGTTTGGCCTTCGGTGCGCTGCCCAAACCCGTCGGTGAAGAAATATTTTTCGGGAATCGCTGGCGCGCCACTAATACCGGCCTGACTGTGCGGCTCTAACACCTCGGGAAGCTGCTTTTCGTGCTCTATATTCCAGACCCAGGTGTAGTAGCCAGCTTCGTTTGCGATCAAATTATGCGTGTCAACAGAGTATGTGCCGGCACCCTGCTTGGGGTCTGAGGTCACCTCTGCATGACCTGCCACCGGGGCACCGTTTGGCACTGTCATCGAAGGGTTTAGTTTCGGGTCGCTCAAAAACGGGCCGTAGAGTGTGCCGGTGGCGTGAATTGGCGCATATATCGGTGTGCCGTCGGGGGAGTGCATTGTGCGCCACTGGTTCTGGCTCTCAGCGGCAGTGAAGAATGTAACCGTATCGCTAAAACTTGCTCCCCTTGCAACAAACTCGCTCTCCACCGCCGACGACAGTCCCGGTGACCAGAGGGTGTCCATTGTGGTGTAAATATCTTGCAGCGGTTTTGTTTCTTCGAGCGTTTCAGTGCGTGGCGGAGTTGGTTCACTGGTGACCACGCCCTGCATGCCGGGAATTTTTGAAACTCGGACAGTGCCCGGATAGACCGTGCGAGTCACTTTATTTGTTTGGGAGCCACTAAACGACATCTGGTAGTAGCGATTCCAGCCAGCCTCTGGCGGAGCTTCGCCCACAAACTCAAAGGTGGCCGGCGCGTTTAAAGGCTCAGAGAAAGTGTGCTCTGCCACAAGTTTGCCCTCAATTTTTAGTTTTCCGTTTGACACTTTAAGTTTGGTGGTGCCAGCCGGTGCGGTGATAGTCCCGGAATAGCCGCTAGCGCTTTTCACACTGAGCTGACCGGGGGTAAAGTCAGCGGTTGCGGTGTTTGAGGCGCGCACTGCAGCGTATGCTTCCGCAACCATTTGTTCGTACCGATTGCTGGTGTAGCCGCTTTTACGGGCGGTATCCAAGATCAAATTAAAGTAATCCCAATATTTACCGGTAACACCCAGCTGGCCGCGTAATTGCCAGACTGCTAACTGCACATCGGTCGCCTGCTGATTGTCTGCGGTTTGCCCCCATTTTGTGAGAATGTAGTTGAGCGCCTGGAGGTGCTCGCCTGTAACCGCAACCGACCCCATAACTGTGCCCGCAGCCGGGCCGTAATTCGCTACCTCTTGCCATGCGGGAACATTAGTTACATTAACTGAGGCGGCATCCCCTCTACCAGTATGAATCTTGATGCCAATTTCGAGGCAGTAGTGCACAAGTTTGCTGCTGTCGATGTAAAAGCCGCCGGCGCCGATTCCACTTGGGCTGTAAAACCCGGGCCCGTTTTCAGCAGCTTGCGCGGCCGGCGCTGTGTGTTGCATGCCGAGCGGATCAAGCACGCTCCCGCCGCTAAAAGCGGCAGATCCCGCAATTATCGCGCCGCAGACTAGCAGAGCGCCGATCCGCCCCCGACTGTATTTATGTTTGGTCTTAGCCGTCATCCCTATCTCCTTGCTGTTGGGGTGTTTTCCATAACCGTAGGAGAGGGTGGGCGGGCAAAATCAGCGCCTAAAAGAATCTGTGGATAATTTTCGCAGCTCAGATTTATCCACAGAGCGTGCTAGCGATAGTGATCCAAAAATTTATTTTCAGAACAGCACACTATTTGGAAATATGCGTATAAACTTACAAATCGGATTATGTTTTTGATCCTTGTCGACTGGTAAAGAAGCCGGAAAGGAGCGCGGAGTGGCGCAACAAAATGGTTCGCTAAAGCGCAACCTCGGGTTGTGGGCTATTGTTGGCCTCGGCCTGGGTTATATGACCCCAACTGTGGTGTTTGATACGTTCGCTATCGTGTCGGAAGACACACACGGGGCGGTTCCATCTGCGTATGTTATCGCTCTTGTCGTGATGGCTTTCACCGCGATTAGCTACGGCAAAATGGTGAGAGCTATTCCAAGCGCTGGCTCAGCCTACACCTACACCCGTGAGTCGATGCACCCAAATGTTGGTTTCATGGTGGGCTGGGTTGCGCTGCTCGACTACATCATGCTGCCACTTGTGAACGTGCTTATTCTGCGCCAGTACATGGAGCAGCTGGTGCCGGCTGTAAACCCGTGGCTGTGGGTCTTCCTGTTTTCTGGAATTGTCACCGCTTCGGTCTACTTCACAATGAAGGGCACATCAAACCTTAACTCCCTGCTGCTTGTTGGCGCGCTGATCATCATGGCTTCATTCCTTGTTATGTTGATCGGCCAGGTGCAGAAGGGCGCGGGCACCGGGCAACTCTGGACAGTGCAACCTTTTATCGGCCAAGACTTCGATTTCGTGAAGGTCGTTGCAGCAGCAACCGTTGTGTGCTTCTCGTTTATTGGTTTCGACGCGGTAACCATGTATGCAGAAGAGGCAAAAAATCCAAAAATCATGCCGAAAGCGATCTTGCTGACTGTGCTGCTTGGCGGTCTGATCTTCTTAGTAGCAAGCTACTTTACCCAGCAGCGTTTCCCAGATAACTCAACGTTTGGCGATGTTGAAAACGCACTGCCGCAGATGGGTCAGCAGGTTGGCGGCGATGTATTCATGTGGATCTTTACCGCAGCAGGTTTTGCGGCAACGATGGCATCCGCCCTTGCATCACACGCGTCAGTGGCCCGAATGCTGCTCGTGATGGGTCGCAACGGTGTGCTGCCGCGCAAATTCTTCGGTTATGTCTCACCAAAGACCAACACCCCAATCTACACAGTTCTTTTGGTGGGTGTTGTCACACTGCTAGCGGGATGGCTGGATCTTGAGTTCACCGCACACCTCATCAACTTTGGTGCGCTGATCGCCTTCACCTTCGTGAACTTGTCTGTGATCGCCTACTACGCCGTGCGTCAGGGGCGTCGCAAGACTCGAAAAGACATCATGAAGTACATTGTGATGCCGATTATCGGAACCGGTATGACGCTCATACTGTGGGTAAATCTTGAATCCGTATCGCTTATGCTCGGCAGCATCTGGCTGGCCATCGGGTTGATCTACTTGGTTTTCCTAACTAAGGGCTTTAGAACTCAACCAGCCGGTTTCGATGAAGCGCAGCCGGTAACCGGGTTTACCAAAGCGCAGACAGAGACTGCAGAGAAATAATTTATTAAACGCACAAAGCCCCGCCAGTTTCATTTGAGAGTGGCGGGGTTTTGTGCTTGCGGGAGGCTTTGTGTAGCAGCGCAGGGCTTTAAAAGAAAAAGCCTCACCGCAGCAAAGAGATGCAGTGAGGCATCAGCGGAGGATAGGGGATTTGAACCCCTGAGGGCGTTAACCCAACACGCGTTCCAGGCGTGCGCCATAGGCCGCTAGGCGAATCCTCCAGGTGTAGTGCCGCTTGCGACACACAACGTTAAGTTTAGCGATTAATCGACTTCAATGCGCGCCGGCTGAGCGTTGTGCCACGAAATCGCTATGGCCGCGCCAAGGAACACAAACTGTAAAATCGCAAACGGGTTGCAGAGTGCGATCGCCATTTCAAGCGCGAAGGGGCTTGACCCTGGCGGCGCGGTGATCGCGGCGAGGGATCCATCAGCCTGCACATCGGGCACAGTGACGGCGAAGATTGCAGCGCAAAGCCATGAGAGGGCAGCGGAGACTATCACCCCCCGGGTTGTGCGACGCCCCGCGCGCGCAGTGATTGCCAGACGCCTGCTAAGCCACACAGAAACCAAGAGATAGGGTAGGGCGATACCCAAGGTATACCAGACGGTGTTTGAGCCGAGCAGCCCAAAGAGCGCGCGCCCGAACGCGATGAAAGCAGCAAGCAGCAAGCCCATAGCGAGAACAGTTGTTTTCACAGTAACTAGCCTAGCCGGTTGCGCAACACGCGCAGACGAAAAACTTTGCGTCTGATTTGCAACTTTTCGTCGTTATCTGATATCTTAGACGAGTTGTCATAGACGCAAACGCCCCGATAGCTCAGTGGTAGAGCACTTCCATGGTAAGGAAGGGGTCGCCAGTTCAATCCTGGCTCGGGGCTCTGGTCTTTTTGCAAAAGCTTTGCGCTTGAAAGGCCAACGCGGCTGAGTAGCTCAGTTGGTGAGAGCGCACGACTCATAATCGTGAGGTCGCGGGTTCGAGTCCCGCCTCAGCTACCGTTTTGTTTACGCCCACAGCATTGGTGAGTCTTCTTCCTCCCATGCAGCCTCTAGCAGGTCAAGATCAAGATCGCAGACTACCGGCACGTGATCGCTGGGCCCCGCACCCTCCCGCTCTTCAGCTGCGATATAGCCGTTCGTGACGGCATCGGTAAAGCTGTCTGATCCGAAAATAAAGTCGATGCGCATACCGAGATTCCGCTCAAATTTAGCTGCCTGGTAGTCCCAGAAGCTGTAGCCGTGCGGTTGGTGCGGCCGCACAACATCTGTGAGAACGTCTGTGAATTTTGCAAACTCGGCTCGCTCACGCTCTGAAACGTGGGTTGAAGCACCGGGAATAAACGCTGGATCGCCCATATCTGCCGCGGTTGGGGCGATATTCCAGTCACCCATCAAAGCAAGCGGTAGGTGCGGATCAGCGGCCAACCACGCGTGCATTTGCTGTCTGAGGGCCTGCAACCATTCGAGCTTGTATTCATAGTGGGGGTTGTCGAGTGCGCGGCCGTTTGGCACGTACAGCGACCAGAGACGCAGTTCCCCGACGGTTACCCCGAGTGCGCGCGCCTCTTGCGGGAGGCCGTTTGGGCCTGTGCCTTGCACAGTTTCTTGCCCTTTGACTGCTTTACCAAAACCGGGCATGCCGTCGAAAGCTGTGGTTATGTCTGTCATCTTGTGGCGGCTCGCAAAGGCGACGCCGTTCCACTGGTTGAGACCGTGTGCCACAACCTGATAGCCGGCATCCTCAAACGCTGCGACCGGAAACTGATCGGGGCGACATTTGATCTCTTGCATTGCTAGCACGTCGATATCATCGCGCACCAGGTAGTCGACAACCCTGCCAACGCGGGTGCGGATAGAGTTCACGTTCCAAGTTGCAATGCGCATAACTTCGAGGTTAGTCGATTTTGCCCGCTACGGTAGCTGCACCGCTTAATCCTTGTCAGCACGCAGATACATAAGTAAGAGCCTGACCCCGGGAAAGTTTCCCAGAGTCAGGCTCTTACTTGGTGTGTTGTGTGCAGCCGGCCGATCTTAAAGGCCGACCGGCTGCGCAACAGTCACAGGCGTTTTAGTTCTTGCGGCGGCGCAGCAGAAGTGCTGCAGCACCTGCGAGGCTTGCCAGCGCAGCCATACCGAACAGAGTTGAATTCTCTGCACCGGTGTTTGCCAGCACCTTCTTAGCCTTACCTGATCCGTTATTTACCGGATCGGTCTTGCCGTCACCTGCATTGCCACCCTGATCTTCGCCACCATCGGTTGGTGCACCGGTGTTGTCTTTAGAGTTCGGGTTGGTCTTTGGATCGTTAGCGTTTGGATCGTCAATAGTTTTACCTGTTGTTGGATCCACGATGGTGTTGATTTCTTCACCATCTTTTACGCCGTCACCATCGGTGTCAGGGTTCTTCGGGTCGGTGTTACCTGGGTTGCCGTTCTCGTCGAACTTGTTGTCCTTGAACGGGTTCTTTTCGCCAGATACTTCGTCACCGTCGTTGATTCCGTCACCGTCGGTGTCAGGGTTGGTTGGGTTGGTGCCCAGTTCCTTTTCCTGACCGTCGGTCAGCCCGTCACCATCAGTGTCTGGGTTGGTTGGGTCGGTTCCGTCAGCCAACTCCTGATCGTCGGTCACACCGTCACCGTCGGTGTCTTTAGAGTTCGGGTTGGTCTTTGGATCGTTAGCGTTTGGATCGTCAATAGTTTTACCTGTTGTTGGATCCACGATGGTGTTGATTTCTTCACCATCTTTTACGCCGTCACCATCGGTGTCAGGGTTCTTCGGGTCGGTGTTACCTGGGTTGCCGTTCTCGTCGAACTTGTTGTCCTTGAACGGGTTCTTTTCGCCAGATACTTCGTCACCGTCGTTGATTCCGTCACCGTCGGTGTCAGGGTTGGTTGGGTTGGTGCCCAGTTCCTTTTCCTGACCGTCGGTCAGCCCGTCACCATCAGTGTCTGGGTT
>NZ_JAAIJZ010000005.1:0-70114 GCF_011752005.1 Canibacter zhoujuaniae
AGCGTCGCGTGCCGCACGCTGCTGCAGCATCTCGTTATAAGCGCGCAACTCTGCCTCATCGGAGCGCTCAGCGGCGCGGTCACGGCGGCGCTGCTCTTTTTCATCCGAACGCGCCCACTGCCACGCCAAGACCAGCATAATCAAAAGAGTTGGCAGCTCTCCAATGCCCCAAGCGATACCGCCGCCGTTTTGCTGATCGCGTAAAGGATCCGCCCCCCATGTGCGCCCCATCGCACCAAACCAATCAGCCGCAAGCAGGCCGGTGCCGCTCATGATCGTAACTCCGAAGAAGGCGTGCGCCCCCATAGTGACGAGTAATAAAACCATGCGCAGTGTGTGCGGATAGCGTTTCGGCACCGGATCTATGCCGATCAGCGTCAGGGTGAAAAAATAGCCGGAGAGCAAAAAGTGCACAATCATCCACTGGTGCCCGAGGTGGGACTCCATCGCCCAGCGCAGCACCGGCGTGAAATAGAACACCCAGAGTGAGGCTGCGAAAATAAAACACGCCACAATCGGGTGCGTTACAAACTTTGCCCACGGGGTCTCAGTCAGCCACAGCACCCACTCACGCGCACCCCAAGAACCGTCGCGGCGTTTTGCGGCCGCCCGCAGCAGCAGAGTTACCGGCGCGCCAAGCACCAGGAGGGTCGGAATCAACATAGTCAGGAACATGTGCCCGAGCATGTGCATGCTAAACAGATATGCCTCATAAACATTTAAGAAGCCGTTCGTGACGTATGCCAAAAGCAGCATTCCGGTTATGAAAGATGCAGTGCGCAGAATCGGCCATCTATCGCCGCGTTTTCGCAAGCGCCACACCCCGAAGAGATAGAGCGCAATACCGCCTAGCGAGAAAGAAGCCCACAGCAAATCGAATTTCCACGCGTTGAATATGCTTGCAGGTGTAAACTCAGGCGGGAGCGGATCCCCCGTTAGATACTCTGCAGGGGTGATTTCGCGCTGTGATTCACGCGCTACTTCGATAGGTTGCGGGGTTGCAGTGCGGCCGAGGGCACCAGCAAAACCAGAGGCTGCTCCCATCACGGCAAGCTCCAAAAGCACCAGAGCTACAAAAGTCTTGCGGATCGCGGCAAACCCCTGCTTTCCGGCAACCGCCCCGGTTGCTGCGCGTTCCAGTGAGTTAATAATGCGCAGCCGTTGCCACGCCCCGAAGGCAATAGCTAACACCAAGGTGACAGCTTTGGCGATCAGCAGCCTGCCGTAACCAGTGCCCCAAATATCGTCTACAGTTGACAGGCGAATAACGCCGCTAACGACGCCGGATGCAGCGACGATAAACGACGCCCACAGCGCTAAAAATGAGTAGCGCTGCACGATATTCACGAGCTGCTGTGGTTTTGCACTGCTTGCTATTAAAGACACCGCTACCAGCCCACCGAGCCAGACTGCAGCGCCTGTTATGTGCATAAAAATTGCGTTGACGGCGAGACTATGCCCGCTTGCGCCAGCGGCATGGCCCTGCGCCGCAAGCGGCAGCAGTGTCAGCCCAGCTGTGAGAAGCGGCAGCAGCAGGAGCTTCCGAGAGCGGATTCCAAAGCAGAGCACAGTTGTGAGAGCCGCGCTTAAAACCAGTAAGAACCAGTACTGTCCAAGCTCGAACTCGGTAATGAACTGAAGCAGCGCCGCGCCAAACTGTGCGTCTGCGCTGAAGCTCTGATTGCTGACATCAATAAAGGTTGTCACTGTTGCGAGCATCCCGGCAACTGTCAGCACTGCTGCCGCACCGGCGGCAAGGTCGATCGTTTTTCCCCACAGTTTACTCTTGGGGTCGAGCGCCCAGAGTGCAAGAACGAGAGAGCCGACCGTTATCGCCAGAGCCACGTTTACAACCGTGCGCGAGGCCGGCACCGCATAACGCACAAAAACACCGGGATCCAGCAGCGCTCGTGCAGCGCTAGCACCACCCATATCGAGACCGGCGGCGAGTGTGAGCGCTGTCGTCACCAGCAGCAGTATTAGCGCTGGTATAAAGATACGGACAGATTTACTCACCCGTCTAGCCTACCGGAGACAAAAATCCCGGGGCCGCGATAGCTGCGACCCCGGGATCTAAATTCTTTTAAAAGATTTACTTCTTAACAGCTGCCTTCAGCTTTGAACCGATGGTAGCCTTTGCACGCTTACCAGCTGGAATGTTGATGGTCTCGCCGGTCTGTGGGTTGCGGCCAGTGCGAGCAGCGGTCTCGATGGTGTCGAAGGTTACCCAACCTGGGATTGAAACTTTACCGCCGTTAGCGAGGGTCTCAGCAACTGCGCTGAAGAGACCGTCGATTACGCTGTTTACTGCTGCCTGGCTCTGACCGGTCTCTGCAGCTACCTTTGCAACGAGTTCAGTCTTGTTGAGTGACATTTGTCATCCTTTCAAAGTGGGGTATCCACCCTAATTGTTTAAGACTCAAGGGAAGCCCCACAAGGGGAGTTTCCACCGTGACGGTGCCACGGAGTCGATCAGTTGATCTGACGCTAATTTACCCCAGTAATCGCCTATTAGCGGTGTTTTGCGGCGACTTTTTTAGTGTTTGCCCCGCAATTTTCCGGTTTCTCAGAGTTTTTTATGGTTTTTAACCCGATTTTGCGCTTTTCGAGGCTTGCAAATATCTTCGATTTCCATAGCTGAGATAGGCGCAAGGGTTACATCGTCTTTAATATTCGGCGTCAACTGCGGCGCGCGCAGCAGAGCGCGGTTTCACTATCTCGACAACCTGCAGATGCTCCGGGTGCACGCTGTATTCTGCAAGGGCTGCCGCGTCTGCAAAGTCAGTGATTAAAACTAAATCCCAGTTGCCCTCAGCTCCAAGACTCTCCGCATGCACCTCTATATGCTCTAGAGTCGGAATTTTACCGTCCATAGCCTTAAGCGCCGCAGCGCACTCGGCGGCTTGCTCAGCTCGCGCCTCGACGGTGGCGCCGTTCATTTTCCACATCACAACGTGTCGCAGCATTTACTTCTCCCAGCTCTCGATTTTGAATCCATCCATAACGATACCGCTTCATCCGCACACCTAGAATGCAAAAGCATAAGGGCGGACACTTAACAGTGCCCGCCCTTACGTCAGTATATGTATAAGCGTTTACCAGCTTGACTTGGTGATGCCTGGCAGCTCACCGCGGTGTGCCATATCGCGGAAACGCACACGGCTGACGCCGTATTTTGAAAGTACGCCACGTGGACGACCGTCGATTACGTCGCGGCTGCGCACACGCACTGGAGAAGCGTTGCGTGGCAGCTTCTGCAGGCCACGACGAGCAGCTTCACGGCTCTCAGGGGTGCCGTTTGGGTCTACGAGAGCTTTCTTCAGCTCTGCGCGACGCTCTGCGTAGCGCGCAACAACTTCCTGGCGCTGTTTGTTCTTAGCGATCATGCTTTTCTTCGCCATGATTAGCGCTCCTCTCGGAATTCAACGTGCTTACGAACTACCGGATCGTACTTCTTGAGCACGAGTCGATCTGGAGTGTTGCGGCGGTTCTTCTTGGTTACGTAGGTGTAACCGGTGCCTGCGGTAGAGCGCAGTTTAATGATTGGGCGAACGTCTTGAGCTTTTGCCATTTTAGAGCTTCACCCCACGCTTCTGCAGATCTGCAACTACGGCTTCGATACCGCGCGCATCGATAACCTTGATTCCCTTTGCTGACAGGGTCAGGGTAACCTTGCGGCCGAGTGAAGGCACGAAGTAGGTCTTTTTCTGAATGTTTGGATCAAACCGACGCTTGGTGCGGCGGTGTGAGTGTGATACGTTGTGGCCAAAGCCTGGAACGGCTCCGGTCACCTGGCACACTGCTGCCATAAATGTTTCCTCTCAGTACCGAAGAATCGCAGTGATTCTTCCCAAGATCTCTTGTCTGCGTCCCGGCCGGTTGGCACGGGTCACGGTCTGCGCTCCTAGGAGAGAACACAGCCAAGAATCAAGCTTACGCTAGTTAGCACAGCCTGCGCAAGTTTGATTACCGCGCTAGATTAACGACATTTAGCGCAGATACCGAAGATGTCGATCACGTGCTTTACGTCACTGTAGCCGTGTCGCTTTGCTTCTTCTTGCGCCCAGCGTTCAACTGGGGCGGCCGCAATCTCAACCGCTGCCCCGCATTTGCGGCAAATGAGGTGGTGGTGATGGTGGTCTGTGCTGCAAAATCGAAAGAGGTTTTCACCCTCGGGTGAGTTCAGCATGTCTGCCTCACCCAGTTCCACCAAGGTGGCGAGCGAACGGTAGACGGTTGCAAGCCCGATGGTGCTGCCCTCAGCGCGCAAACGATCGTGCAGCTGTTGGGCACTCACAAACCCGGTCTCGGCCGCCATGGCCGCCCGCACAGCCTCACGCTGCCAGGTGTTCCGCTTTACAACCATTTTCGCTCCTTAGGGCTCTGCACAAGATTGTAATGTGTTTAGTTTAAATATGTCAGGTGCGGATCGCGCGCACACCGAGTGACAGCAAAAACAAGAGCGCGACAACCAGGCCGATTGCGCCTCCGGCGGCAACTGCAAAATGCCATGACAGCCACAGGCCGACTGCGCTGGCGGTAACCGCCAAAATGAATGCGACCGGCGGCACCCAGGCGATGTTTCGCACTAAAAGCTGTGCGGTTGCGGCCGGCCCAACAACAAGCGAGACCGCAAGAATTGCGCCCACGGCCGGCATTGCCACAACGATTGTTGCGGCGGTGATGGCTGTCGCCACTAACTCAGGCAGCAGTGGATTGCCGCCCGCCGCCCGAAATCCGATGCGATCGAATGTGTCATAAAACAGTGCTCTATGTGTGAAACCGAGCACTGCGACAACGCTGCCAAGCACTACTGCGGCAACCACAATATCTGTTGTTTGCACACCGAATAGAGAACCGATAAGCAGCGATTCAACCGGAATTGAGCTGCCACCCTGCAGGGAAGCGAGCAGGGATCCGAGCGCAAAACCGAAAACCAGCACGATACCCGTTGCCGTGCCCGCCCCCTGTCGCTTAACACGACTGAGCAAAGCGAGCAACACTGTCAGGAGGAGGGCAGCAACCGCCTGCCCGAAAAGCACATTAATCCCCAGCATTGCGGCTATTACGCCACCGGGGAAGGTTGCGTGACTGAGCGCTACCGAGTAGAAAGCCCGCCCACGCATCACAATCAGCGGCCCGACTATCGCAGCAAGCATGGAGAGCAGCAGAAGTTCAACGGCTGCGCGTTCGAGATAGCTTAGTGTCACTGCGCAACCTTTCTGCTCTGTAGTTTGCGAGCTAGAGAAGGCAGCAGGGTCAGCCCGTATATTGCGATGAGGGCAAGCACTACCGCTGCACCCGCGGGGGTGTTTACGCCCAGCGCGAATGACGACCAAATTGCAAAAGCAATGCCTACGAAACTGGCGAATGCGGTGATCAGAAACGCCAGGAGCACCGTTCCCCAGAGTCTGTTAGTGAGCTGCCGAG
The DNA here is from genome assembly GCF_011752005.1 of Canibacter zhoujuaniae. Lineage (NCBI taxonomy): Bacteria > Bacillati > Actinomycetota > Actinomycetes > Micrococcales > Microbacteriaceae > Canibacter > Canibacter zhoujuaniae. The sequence goes on from NZ_JAAIJZ010000005.1 coordinate 5,431, forward strand.
CGGCTGCTGTTGGCACGATAAGCAGCGCTGTAACCAGCAGATTACCGAGCGCTTGCACACCAGCCACTATCAGAAACGCAATCGCAACCCCGAGGATGAGGTCGGTAGCCAGCACACTGTAACCGGCGGCGCGGAAACCGCTCACATCATGCGCACGGAAGATCTGTCGTCGCCAAGTCATGAGGATCATGAGCACTGAGAGCAGCGCTACACAGCTAAGGGCGATCAGCTGCGTCGCGGTGACGGTCAGCAGATGCCCAAATAACAGCGCATTCAAGGCGCTCACATAGTCCTGCTGCCGTGAAACGAGCACGATGCCGAGGCTGAACGCGCTGGTGAGGATCACCGCGACAGCCGCATCATTACCGAGCTTGCCGCGCTGCGTGAGGAGGGTGATAAGCACGACCGCGATCGTTGCGGCAACAAGCGCGCCAGGTAGGAGGAGTGTTGATCCGCCAATAATATAGCCGATTACTAGACCGGGAAACACCGCGTGCACGAGCCCGTCAGTGACAAACTCGAGGTCTCGAAAACTCACGAAAAGCCCGATAATACTGGCTGCAGCTGCGAGCATGAGCATGGTTAATAAACCGCGCATTATGAACGGCAGTTGAAAGGCGGCAAGTAAGTCTGTGAAGGTCACGGGCACTCTTCAGGATCTGCGGCGGCGTGCGTGTGCATCTCGTGAATGTGGTCGCCGTGGTGCACGTGGTGCTGATGCCCGGTGTCTTCGTGGCGAGTAGTGAGTTTGTGCGCGTCTATCTCAACAGTTGTGTCGTGGAATGTGGCCGCGACGTTTTCAAGGGTGAGCGCTTGGGCAATAGTGCCGAACGCGATCATACGCTGGTCGAGGAGCATCACGTGAGTGCAGGCATCTCGCGCTATCTCAAGGTCGTGCGTGCTCACAACAACGGCACATCCGCTCTCTCTAAGAGCTGTAATAGTGCGCAGTAAGGCGTCGCGATTGGGCCGGTCGAGACCGTTAAACGGCTCATCTAGCAGCAGTAGGCGTGGTTTTGCGACGAGAGCGCGAGCAAGAATTGCACGCTGCTGCTGCCCGCCGGAGAGGTCTGAGAAAAGTTTTTTCGCGTGCTCTGTCAGGCCTACAGTCGACAAGGCTTCACTGATGGCGGCTTTGCCGTTTTTTCCGATCGGTTGCAGCGCACGGCGGTGACTGTAGAGACCCATTGCGAGGACCTGCTGCACAGACACAGGAATCTGCAGGTTGCGACTGTCTGCTTGAGGCAGCAGCCCCAGTTGTTTGTTTGCGGATCCGGGCCGCACCCCGAGCACCTGCGCGCTGCCGCCAAGATGCTCAGTAAGCCCGGCGAGACCGTTCAGCAGCGTCGATTTTCCGCTGCCGTTTGGCCCGATTAAAGCAACCGACTCGCCCGCATGCAGGGTGGCGGTGATGTTTGCTGCCGCTGCCCTGCCGGCGTAGCCAAAACTGGCGTCTCGCAGATCAACCACGGCTGCTGCCTGCGCAGGCTTTCGTGGCGGGATCGGTCTTGTTAAAGTTTTACTCATCTCGCTGTATCGCTTGACTGGGGTGTGAGGTTAGACAGTTCTCGAACAAGGTTGTGCCAGATCGAATGCCGCCTTTTACTCCCGCACTAGTTTGTGACTTCTTGTGGCACAGGAGAAGGATCGTATCCCCACGCCTGCAGGATATTTTCTGTGTTGGCGATCGTTGCCCCGATGTAGGTGTTTGCCGGCGGTTCTACACCGACAGCATCAGCATAAATCGGATCTGTGACAAGCACCACGTTTGCCTCGTTTGCAACGGTTTTGCTGAGCCGATCACTAACGCTTGACTCAAAGAAGATAGCCTGCACACCCGATTTTTTAATGTTGGCAACAAGCTCGTTAATTTCCGCAGCACTCGGCTCGGAGTTATCTTCAAAGCTCGGGATCACGCTGCCAACAAACTCTATGCCATAACTGTCAAGGTAGTACAGGAGAGCATTATGGCTGCTCACAAACCGTTTTTTAGCAGGATCCACCTTCGCGAATTCTGACGCAATCCAGCTGTCAAGCGCAGCTAGTTTTTCACCATAGGCTGTCGCGTTTTCGTGATAGTACTCCCGGTTTTCTGGGTCTGCTTTACTCAGCGCCTCTGCAATTGGGTCAAGCATCTGCCGAGCCATTTTCGGTGCTGTCCAAATGTGCGGATTGACACCACCGTGATCGTGATCATGATCGTGATCGTGATCCTCAGCTTCGGTAGCGTGACCGTCGTGATCAGCTTCACCCTGCGCGGCAGATTTTGCGGTTATCTCTGCAGCGGCCTCTAGGTCTACAGCGTCTGCCGCCTCAACAATTTTGCCGTGAAAGCCACTCGATTTAATTGCCGAGTCGAGAAATTCTTCAAGCCCGACTCCGTTTAGAAAGAGAATGTCTGCCTCGCCGAGTGCGACTAGATCAGCTGGGGTTGGATCAAAATTGTGCGCACTGGCACCCGGTTTTAAAAGCCCGGTGAGTTGCACACGATCACCGGCAATTTGCGCAACAAAGTCTTGCACCTGGGTGGTGCTCGCAACTACTTTAAGTTTGCCTTCTGCGCTGCCGCTACTCTGTGCTGCTCCGGTGTCAGAGGTGCCGCCTGTGGCGCATCCAGCAAGCGCGAGACCGCAGACTGCGAAAGCACCGATTAGGGTGGCGATTCTCTTTCGTAAACCGTTTTTTAGCATACCCTCCAGCATACCCCTTAATGATAATCGTTCACAAATAGCGGTAGCTTGGGGTAATAGTTTGGGGGTCCGAGTAACACCCGAACCCCCAACAACTAACCTAGTCAGCTAGCTAGCTTTCCTGCTCCTCCTTGCGGCGACCGGCCACCAGCAGCACACCAGCAGCAAGCGCAACCAAGATCACACCGATCACAGCAAACTCACCACTAGAACCAGTGATAGCCAGACCAGGCTTCCGAGGCGCAGCCTTAATCGGCTCAGGCGACTTCACAAGCCCGAAATTAGCCTCAGCAGTCCACTCATTGCCCGCATCCAAGGTAACCGACCAGCCGTCAGCACCAAAACTGAACTCAAAACCAGCAGGCACAGTATCAGGATCAATCTTCACCGTGTAGCTACCAGGCTCAAGATCACCGAACTCAAAGAAACCATTCTCATCAGTCTCAGAAGTCCCGATCAGCTCACCCTGAGCATCGAAAAGGTTAACCTTCACATTCGGGAAACCCTTACTTGGGTCAGGCAGATTACTGCGATCCGCATCATTCCAGACAGTGCCGGTCACCTTGCCAGCGCCAATCAGACCAAAGTCCTGCTGCTCAGCAGTCATCTGCTCAGGCGTAAGCTCTACCGAAAGCACCTCATCAGTGGTCAACTTGTAACCAGCAGGCACATCAACAATGCGCAAGGTGTACTCTCCCGGCCACAGCTTCTCAACTACATAACCGCCGTCTTTATCAGTAACCGCAGTAATCGGCTTACCTTCAGAGTCGAGCACCGGATTACCGTCAGCATCATAAAGACCTACAACAACATTCTCGAAAGTATTCTCAGCCCCATCAAAAACACCGTCGCGATCACCGTCGTTGAAAATGCTGCCCGTAATAACGCCGGTGCCAACAACACCGAAGTCAATATCGCTACGCGCAACATCCTTACCACTGATAGTGAAGGTGTAGCTCTCGCCGCGTGAGTCGTCACGGCCGTTACCAGCATCAGCTGGCGAAGCCGTAAACCCAGCAGGCAAATCAAACTTCACAGTGTAGGTGCCGGCAGGCAGCTCATCAAAGCTGTACAGACCCTGCTCATTGGTAGTCGCAGTCAACGGCTCACCATCACCATTCAGCACAGGCTCACCCTTACGATCAAGCAGGTTCACAACTACACCCGCAAGACCAGGCTCAGCAGGATCCTGAATTCCGTCACCGTCCTTATCGAGCCAGACACGGTCACCAACCCTAACCGGTTTCGCGTAACCAAAGTCACGATCGTTCACAACCATGCTTTCAGCAGACTCATCGCTCAAAGCAACATCGTAAACACCACCGGCTGCTGGGCCAGAAGACTGCGAGTAGCCGGCAGGCAGAGTATCTGTCTTAACCCGCACCTGGTAATCACCAGGAGCAAGATTAGCAAAACGATACCCACCAGCATCATTCGTCACAGCGGTAGCAATGACATTACCGGTAGCAGGATCAACCAGCTCAACAGTCACACCATTGAACGGACCCTCACCGGCATCCTGCACACCGTCACCGTTGTCATCGTTGAAGAGCTTGCCGGTAATCACACCAGCATTCTTCACAGCAGCATCAACGTCCAGACGCTCCTGACCAGAAACAACAGTCACAGGAGTAATAACACCCTCACCAGCATTCAGCTCAGCAAGCTTATTATCAGCGCCGGTCACAGTCGCGGCATACGCATTCTTAGAAGGCAGCACTAGCTTCACCTGATAGTCGCCAGGACGCAAGCCAGGGAAACTGTACTTCCCCTCAGCATCGGTGGTCACAACAACAGGGTCACCAGCTGCATCGGTCACAGGGTCACCAGCTGCATTAAGCAGATGCACCTCAACACCAGCAATACCAGACTCACCAGCATCACGAACACCATTATCGTTACCATCAAGCCAGACAGTATCACCAATAGAAGCAGGACGATAGAAACCAAAATCCTGATCCAAATTAGTCATCGCCGCAGGCGTAAGGCTCACAGTCCCCGAAGTCAAAGACAGCTCGCCCTCACCAGGACCAAACGACTGCACAAAACCATCAGGCTGAGCAACACGCACCTTGTAATCACCAGGCACAACACGCTCAAAACGGTACTTACCATCAGCGCCAGTAACCGCGGTAACAGGCTCAGCCCCATCAGCCAGCACATTACCGTTCACATCAACCGGCTCACCAGCAGCGTTCAACAGCGTCACAACAACACCGGCAACACCAGGCTCACCAGCATCATGCTTACCGTTACCATTAGTGTCTTCAAAAACGAGATCACCAATAACACCAGCGCCAACAAAACCGAAATCAACACTGTTATTAGTCTCACCAGAAACCACAGTCACAGCGCTCTTATTCGGATTTGAATCAACCCCACGATCAGCCCCCTGCTCAGCAGACGCAGGAACATAACCAGCAGGAGTCTCATACTCAACGGTGTAAGCACCAGGACGCAAGCCAGGGAAACTGTACTTCCCCTCAGCATCCGTCTTCACAGACGCAACAGTCTTACCACCGGCATCAACAAGCTTGACAGTAACATCAGCAAGCGGACGCTCACCCGCACCCTGCACACCGTCATTATTCTCATCAAGCCAGACAGTATCACCAATAGAAGCAGGCTGTAAGAACCCGAAATCAACACCGTTAAGGTCACCCTTAACACTGATCTTCCGTTCATTAGACTGCTTCGCACTGTTCAGCCACTCAGTCTCCGACTCAGGCAGACCAGCAGGGTTTACACGCACAGTGTAATCACCAAGCTCGACACCAGTGAACTTGTAGCTACCGTCCTCTGCTGTAACGGCAGTAGCAACAACCTCACCCTTGCCGTTGACCAACTCAACAGTCACACCAGCAAACCGCTGCTGCTCACCCTCATCGATAACAGCATCATCATCCGAGTCGTGCCACAGCGTGCCAGTAACAGCAGCACCAATCGTAAAGCACGCCTTGCTTTCAACAGGATCAGGAGTTTGCCTTGAAGTCATCGTCGCAGTATTGCAAATTTCCTGGCCAGGCTCACCGGTAACTGTTGCGACAAGTTCCAAAGTCGCAGTGTTCGGGAATGTGCCTTCCTCACCCTGACGCACCAACGGGTCAAGCGGATCGGCGAGAGTCCACGTGAATGTCTCCGGATCAAAGGTGCCGTTATCGGCCTTTGTTTCCTCCTGTAGGAGTGTTAAGCCCGCTGGCAACTTATCGACCGCCACAATCCCTGATGCACGGCCCTGACCCTCATTATTGACGGTTAAGGAGTATCGCACTTTAGCGCCCTTTGACGCCGTAGTAGCATTTGTGCCCTGCCCGTCGATCACCCAACCCGGGTTGAGGCTCTTAGAGAACTTCAGATCTACCGGGAGCTGCAAACCCACCTTTGGAGGCTCTACAGGGAGCAACCACCGATCATTCGCAGCCTGCTGCGCGGTTACAGCGAATGAGTTCCACGCAACGCCCTCCGCTTCGATTGGGGCCTTTATAGAAACTTCTGCAACCCACGTCTCTTGTGGCTTTAGCACAAGATCTTTATCAAACTGGATACGAATTGCATTAACACTGGACCAGTCTGTGATCTGATCTGCAGTCAACCACTGTTGGTTAAAGTCTGCAGGGAGAGCGGCCGCTCCACCTGTGCCGGTAACTTCCTCACGCCACGGGTTATTTGATGTAGAGTAGCGCACCTCTGCGGTGACTCCGTTGCTTGCAATCTTGACTGGACCGGTCAAATCAGGCGTCCACTCAGATTCACGCGGCAGCATATGAGCAGGGCCAACACCGGTGTCACCAACGAATGGCAGCAGGTCATAAGCGATCACGTTTTTGAGTGGTGTATTACCCTCGTTAGTCACATTCAATCGGAAGGTGGCAGGGGCACCAAGATCTACGTAACCGAAGTCAGGTGAGTTTTTAAACTCTTTATCACGAGAACCCTTAACCTGCTTCACACCACCGATGGCTGGTGAAGGTGCAACGGTGTAGTTTACAGATGCTTCACAGCCAACACGGTTAGGGTCACCAAGGTTTGCTTTATTATCAGCATCAGGCTCAGAGATTCCTCTACCTCTGTTGCAGATAGTTGGATCTGATTCAGTACCAATTCCCGTTGCAAAGCGATCGAATACCTGGAAGGTGTTCGTGTTTACACCCTCAGGAGCGCTTTTCCCTACTAAAGCATTAAAGGTCAGATAGAAGGAGCCGCCGCCTATGAATCCCATATCTTCAGGGAATGAGAAGCGCACCAACTGGCGGCCGGTGCCGTTCCAGTCATCAACTGTTTCAACATTGACATTGGCTGTAGTAAATTCCCTGTTGTTGAAAATTTGCGGGAGCTGCGCACGTGCACTTCGAAGTGACGTAAATGTCAAACCCTTAGGTAGCAGATCGGTGTAGACAGGATAAGCCTTTTCAAGGCCGCTGTTACGAATATTTAATGAGAATCCAACAGTTTGCCCCGGCTGCAGGTTAGTTGAGCCGATAATTTCCTTCTCGACACTGAAGCTTGGCCGAGGGTTGTTCTCAACACGCATGTAAGCGTTAGCAGTTGTTTCCCCTACAACAGCGCCCGTAGCTGGGTTTGTAAAGGTTGCGGTGGCAGTGTTTTCAACGATAACAGGCGCACCCTTACCCTTTGGCACATCTGCCCGCGCATACTGCGTTGAGTCTGGCGCAAACTCAGGAACAGTCGTTGCAGTGGTCGCCACCGCTTCAACTTGAGCCTGTTCAGCAACACCCAAGTCTGCTTGAACTTCCCACTTTGTAACAGCTTCGCCAGACGCCAACCCCTCAACCTTTAACGGTTCATCAGAGGTGATAACGCCCTGCCCGGTGTTGCCGAGATTGGTTACCCAGCTCACCTGCATCGAAGCCGCTGATTTACCAGCGCCGGCTCGTTTGAATGCAGTAATAATCGAGTCGGGATTCTTACAGTTAGTCGAACCGTCTTTCGGTGACACAAAACCGCACGGCACGTAGTCAACGGTGTGCACGTGAATCGGCACGTTTCCGGTATTATTAGCCGAAACCGACCAAGACGACCGCAACTCAAGGCCACGCGCACTCACTGCCAAACTGTTACCGCTAACAGGATCACCTGGAGAGCTAACCCCGTTCCACTTGGCAAAAATTCCACGCGGAGTTGGCGTTGTGAACGAGTGTGTTATCGTCCTTGTGTTGCTCGTTAAAAGCTCACCACTTCCGAACTCTTTTGCGGTTGTTTTAGCAGTTAGAGTTACCTGCTGATTTATAAAGGACTCCGGGTAGACAACCTTCAAGGTGTAATCAGGTCGCCCAAGGTAGTCGCCACCCTCGTCATTGTCATTCCATTTTGGCCATGTGACTGTGTTAGTTTCCGGATCATACACACCACCGTGTGAGGCTTCGACGCTGGTAACTCCGGCAGGAACAGTTACAACAGTTTCTACCTCGGTAAGCCCGATTGTGCCCGGTGTAATAATTCGGTTCTTATCTGGACTCACTGGGTTCTCAAGCTGCGTTGCCCCACTGCTGGGGGTGCGAGAAGCAACAACCCTATATTCAACCGGAGAGCCAACGGCTGGCGTAGCAGCAGTTGGCTGTGTAAAACTGGTTCCAACGTAGGCTTCGCCCGTCACCGTTGTAGATGCAGTAGCAGTTGCAGGAGTGGCAACGTTGTCAGCGTCGACTGTAACCACAGGTGAGATTGTCGCCCCGTCCATAGTGTAAGGACGTGAAGTCTGCAGAGTAAAGTTCATCGTGCCAGATCTACCCGCCGGCACAGTGTCACTCATCTTCCATGTAATGGTTCTGGTCTGAGCGTTGTAAACAGGGTTGCCGGAGAAGCCGCCTGACGAAGGCGAAGCTGACACAAAGGTCGGGTGGCTCTTCTCAATATGTCGATCTGCCGGGCTCGGCATATCGATGGGCACACTAACCGTCATTCCTGCACAGTCCACAGTGACTGAGCTACAGGCCCATGCAACCTGAAATGTCGCTTGCTCGCCCGAGCGAATGTTTGGATTCAACGCAGTCAAAGTAGCGTTAAGAGCAGCAGTGCCTGTTTGCGCCATCGCGGGGGCGACGGTACCAAAAGCCAAACTGCTGCCGATAAATACAGCCGCTATAGCGCTTAAAGCTTTATGGAGGCTGCTTGAAAGAGGGGACTTTCTTCTAGGCATTATCATCAATTCCAATATTTAGATTTATGTAAGGCAAATTAATCCTACGCCCAAGAAAGATAAATATAAAATCGGTAATTGCTCAAAAACACTCCCCCCCCCCGAAAAACACAGAATTTAGGGCACAAAAAGGGGAGGGAGCCTTAGCCCCCTCCCCTTACGCAAAACTAGTCGTTCTGCGGGAAGCCGAGGTTAATACCACCGTGCTTTGCCGGATCCAACCACCGACTGGTGACAGCCTTTTCTCTAGTGAAGAAGTCAAAGCCGTGCACACCGTAGGCCTTGGAATCACCGAACAAAGAAGCTTTCCAACCGCCAAATGAGTGGTAAGCAACCGGCACAGGAATCGGCACGTTAATTCCGATCATGCCCACCTGCACCTCATTTTGGAAGCGACGAGCAGCCCCACCATCATTCGTGAAAATCGCAGTACCATTGCCAAAAGCGCCGCTGTTAATCAGCTCAACACCCTCATCAAAGCTCTGGATGCGCACAACGCTAAGCACGGGGCCGAAGATTTCTTCGGTGTAGGCACGAGAGTCAGTCGGCACGCGGTCGAGCAGTGTTGGCCCGAGGAAGAACCCGTTTTCACAGCCAGGAACCTTAAAGCCGCGGCCATCGACAACAACATCTGCGCCATCTTCCTCAGCAATATCGATGTATCCCGCCACCTTATTGCGGTGTTCTGCGGTAATCAGTGGCCCCATATCCGGTTCCTGCTCATCAGCACCGTTACCGATCTTCAGTTCTGCCATGCGGCTCTTGATCTTCTCGATGAGCTCATCAGCCACGCTCTCAATTGCCAAAACAACTGAGATCGCCATGCAGCGCTCACCCGCTGCACCGTATCCGGCGTTAATAGCCTGATCCGCAACCAGATCCAGATCAGCATCAGGCAACACCAGCATGTGATTCTTTGCGCCGCCCAGCGCCTGCACTCGCTTACCGTTTGCGGCAGCAGTTTCGTAGATGTATTTCGCGATCGGGGTGGATCCCACAAACGAGATAGAAGCAACCTGATCTGAGTGCAACAAACCGTCTACCGCAAGCTTGTCACCGTTGAGCACTGTGAAAACACCGTCTGGCAGCCCCGCTTCTTTCCACAGCTCTGCGAGCCAGATTGAAGCTGACGGGTTCTTCTCGGATGGTTTTACAACAACCGCGTTACCTGCAGCAATGGCAATTGGGAAAAACCACATTGGCACCATCGCAGGGAAGTTAAACGGGCTAATAATTCCTGCAACACCGATCGGCTGTTTAATTGAATAGACGTCAATACCGGTTGATGCATTCTCGCTGAAAGCTCCCTTGATCAGATGCGGGAACCCGGTTGCAAGCTCGACAACCTCCTGCCCGCGGAGGATCTCACCCATAGCGTCAGACAACACCTTGCCGTGTTCGCGAGTGATAATCTCAGCCAGCTCACCCTTGCGCTCGTTCAACAGCTCGCGGAACTTAAAAATAATAGCTTGGCGACGGGCCACCGACTGCCGGCTCCAGCTCTCATACGCGGTGTGCGCGGTAGCAATAGCCTCTGCGATTTCGCTCTCAGTAGCCAGCGAGACTGCGGCGATCTCTTCACCTGTGGCTGGGTTAAACACCGGGCTGGTAGCGCCTGCTCCTTCGCGGCGCTCACCGTTAATCCAGTGTGGAATAACTGGGGTGTTGCTCATATTTAATAGCTCCTTTAATTAATTAATCTCAAGCTCTGTCACGTCTGCGACGATACTAATCGTCGATTCCAAGATCATCAATGCGCTGCTGCTGTTCGTCTGAGCGTGCGAGCGTGGGCACAATCTGCTGTTCTTCGCTAACCATCACAACATCGTGGTCAACATGCGCGGCCATAACGTGCACGGCATCGATAAAATCCTGTCGCTGGATCGCATCAATTAACTTTGCGTGATACTTTTCCATCTCCTGCGCGGAGGCCATATTAACCAGGCGGCCACGATGCTGTGGGGTGCGCAGCTGCTCGTTGATACCCGCATAAAGCGCAGAAAGCAGGCGATTTTTCGCCGCATCAAACATCAGCAAATGGAACTTACTCTCAAAAGCATTAGTCGCGCTGTTTGCTGTGGCAATAGGGCAGAGCGAACAGCCTTTTTCTTCTTCAGCAGCAACAATCATCGCCTGAATGTCTTCTTCGGTGCGATGAATGGTCGCCTGCTGCGCCGCTTCAATCTCTAAGGCCCGGCGATAGCTCAGAATCTCTTCAAGCGTAAAAGCGTTCAAAAACTCATTCAGCAGCGCGCTTGAGGGGGTCGCCGAACGCACAAAAGTGCCGCGCCCCGGCAGCGTTTCAAGCATTCCCATGTTGGCGAGCGAACGCACCGCCTCACGCACTGTGGAGCGGCCGACACCCATCTGCTCAACGAGTTCGGGCTCAATTGGAATACGGGACCCAACCGCCCACTCACCTGTTGTGATTTTGCGGCGTAAATAAGACAGTGAGCTGCGTGCCCGCTCAGAACCTGTCGCCATCTTCGCTCCCGTAATTGTCACTGAATACTAACTCACAAGTATAACCGCGGAAGAGGCAAATACGCGCGCACAACCTCACCTTTAATGCTGCGTTCAAGTTAGAATAAATGCGTCAGTTAAATAGTCACTTTAGTGACTCATATACAAAGGACCCAAACCATGCGTAAAACCTTCATGCGCGCGGCCGCCCTGGTCGCGGTCACAGCCGCCGCAGTTGCGACAGCAGCCTGCGCGAACGGCACTAGCGAAACTAACGGCGCAAGCGACACCGCTGCTGACAGCTACAAGATTGGCATCAACCAGCTTGTGCAGCACCCAGCCCTAGACGCTGCAAACGCTGGCTTCAAGCGCGCATTTGACGATGCAGGTGTTGATGTTGATTGGACAGAGCAGAACGCGAACGGCGAGCAGGGCACAGCGCTAACCATCGCACAAAGCTTTGCGAACAGCGATCTTGACCTGGTTTACGCAATCGCAACCCCAGCTGCGCAGGCTACCGCACAAACCATCACTGACATCCCGGTGCTGTTTTCTGCTGTCACCGACCCAGAGGCTGCAGAGCTGGTTAAAAGCAATAGCGCCCCCGGCAACAACGTCACCGGCACCAGCGACCTAGCTGAGATCAAAGACCAGCTTGCGCTGCTGAAGCAAATCGTGCCCGACGCTAAGAAGGTCGGGATCGTTTACGCCAACGGTGAAGTAAACTCACAGGTTCAGGTTGACGCCGCCAAAAAAGCAGCTGCAGATCTTGATCTTGAGATTGTTACCCAGACCGTTGCCGTAGCAAGCGATCTGCAGCAGGCAACCGATGCCCTAGGTGACGTTGATGCAATTTACGTTCCAACAGACAACCTCGTTGTATCAGGTATCGCAGCTGTCGTTAACGTCGCTGAGCAGAAGAAGATCCCTGTAATCGGTGCTGAGGCAGGCACCGTTGAGGGTGGCGCTGTTGCAACCCTGGGCATTGACTACGACGCACTCGGCTACCAGACCGGGCAGATGGCCTTGAAAATTCTCAAGGGGCAAGACCCAGCAAAAACCCCAGTAGAGTTCGCTAACGAATACACCTATGTTGTGAACGAAGCTGCTGCCGCACGCCAGGGTGTGACCATCCCGGCAGAGATCCTCGATAAGGCAGAAAAGATCAGCGAGTAAAATCGCATCACTAACACTAACGGGCGGCGGCTTTCGGGTCGCCCCCGACTGTGTTTTATTTAGGTAAGCAGAACCCATGATTGGCACCCTCGAACTCGGCCTTATTTTCGGCGTCGTAGCGCTCGGCGTTTACCTCACGTTCAAGGTCTTAAATTTCCCCGACCTCACGGTAGACGGCAGCTTCACAACCGGCGCAGCAACCGCAGGCATCCTGATTACGGCTGGCATAAATCCGTTCCTGGCAACCCTTGCTGGTTTCGGCGCCGGTCTTATTGCAGGGGCCATCACGGGAGTGCTTCACACATACCTAAAAATTGACGGTTTGCTAGCCGGTATTCTCTCGATGATTGCGCTCTGGTCTATTAACCTGCGCATCATGGGCTCGCCAAATCTCCCGCTAACTCGGGTAGACACAGTGTTTACGCCGCTTCGAGACGGCGCACTAGCAGACTTGGGTCTGCGTCTCGGCTCCTGGGGTGGCGTTTTTGTGCTTGCGGTGGTCGCCATCGCATTAAAACTCGTCATCGACTGGTTTCTCTCAACCAACCTCGGTTTAGCCGTGCAGGCAACCGGTGACAATGAACCGATGATCCGCTCATTCGGTGTTAACACCAACGCCACCAAAATACTTACTCTGGCGCTCTCCAACGGCCTTGTCGCGCTCGCCGGCGCAATGCTCGCGCAGTATCAAAACTTCGCCGATATGAGCATGGGCGTGGGCATGATCCTTATCGGTCTCGCGTCTGTCATCCTCGGTCAGGCGGTTATCGGTCAGTCGCGCATCTGGCAGGCCACGCTCGCTGTTGTGGTTGGTGCCGTGCTCTACCGTGTGATCATTTTCTTTGCGCTGGCAGTCGGGTTGAATCCGAACGATATGCGTCTTATCACCGCACTTTTGGTGCTCGCGGCGCTGGTGTTACCGCGCATCGGTATCTTCAAAAACTTGTGGATCCCGCGCTTAAACTCCAAAGGCAAACTCATCCCCGCGGATGGAGGCACTCGCTAATGCTTAAACTGACAGGCATCCACAAGACTTTTTTTGCTGGCACGGTCAATGAGCGGCGCGCTCTCGTTGATATTAATCTGAGCCTCGAGCCGGGAGACTTTCTCACTATCATCGGCTCAAACGGTGCCGGTAAATCGACTCTGTTAAACACACTCGCAGGCCGCTACAGTCCGGATCGCGGCAGTGTGACAATTGCGGGTCGTGACGTCACCAAACTTGATGAGCCCAGTCGCGCTAAGTTTGTCGGCCGCGTCTTTCAAGACCCAATGGCGGGCACGGCACCAAACCTAACGATTGAGCAAAATATGGCGCTCGCACTCTCACGCGGCAAGGGGCGAGGGTTGCGACTCGGCTTAAACGCTGCGAAGCGTGATCTCTTCCGTCAAGAGCTTAAAAGTCTAGACCTCGGGCTGGAAGACCGTCTCACCGCAAAAGTTGGTGTGCTCTCCGGTGGTCAACGCCAGGCTCTGTCGCTACTAATGGCAGGGTTCACACACCCTGATATTTTGCTCCTCGATGAACACACAGCGGCACTTGATCCGCAGCGTGCAGAGCTTGTTACAAATCTCACCGATCAAATTGTGAAACGCGGCAAGCTGACAACCGTAATGGTGACGCACAACATGCAGCAGGCATTAAGCCTGGGAAACAAGCTCTTAATGATGCATGAGGGGCAGATTGTTTTCACAGCCGATGCGGCCGCAAAAGCCCAGCTCACTGTTGCAGATTTGCTTGGTGAATTTGCGAAGATTAAGGGCGCTAGCCTCGACGATCGGGCAATGCTGAGTTAGACTCGCGCGTCACAACTGCCTATATGCCATTTGCCGCATAAAGTTAATTTATGGAGACTCCCGAAGAGCTAACCGGCAAAGATATAAATCAAGTTGCTGCAGTGTGGGCAGAGATTCCCGCCCGTGCCGCAGCGCGCGTCGCTCTCTGGGTGAAAGCAGCCGAGCCTGAGCAGCACTCACTGTTTGAAGAGGTCAGTCAAGACCCAGATAATTTGTCGTTTGCAAACCGTCTGCTGCAACTTATTGCCGGCACCGAAGATGCAGTAACCGCTGCCTTTGGCCTGCGTGAGCTTGCGCAAGAGATTCCCGAATCGGTTAATTTCCGCGACCGTTTAACACTCCAAGCCGGCTCGATCGGGGCGCTAGGTATGCCGTGGGCGGTGATGCCGTTGGCGCGCAAATGGATGCGTGAGCGCATCGCTCACCTGGTTGTCACAACAACTCTTCCGGGCGATTCAACTAAAAACAGTCCCGCAGCAGCACTGCTCGAACCGCTCAAGGCTTTGACTGCGCAGCAGACCCCAGCTGTGGTCGCCTTAACCGGCACCCCGGTGCTCGGGCCTGTGGCCGCCAGTCACGAGCTGCGCCGGCTGCTCGCTCTCGCCTATCGACCTGAGATAGAGCACCTACTTGTTGATATTTCCCGGCTGGTGCCGGGCTCTGTATGGGGTGCCGCAACTCGCACACAGCGTGCAGTGACCGCGCTCAGGCAGTTAATCCAAGAAGGCAGCGAACACGGCACGCAGGTGACCATTACCGCCGGAAACTACGCTGACGCAAAGCTTTTGCGCAGTATCGTGCTGCGACTGCTGGCTGAACCAGATCTTTTACAGCACCGCTTTGGTGTCACTCTGCAAGCGGAGATGCCGGAGGCCGCGTCGATGCTGACCGTCTACAGTGTGCAGGCAGCAAGTCGCATGCAAAACGGTGGTGCCCCGCTGGAGCTGCGCATTGCCACAGCATCCACTCTGTCGGAAGAATCCATCACTGCGATTATTTCGGGGCAGCCGGTTGCAGTCCTCGAATCGCGTGCGCAGGTTGAAGCAGCAGCATTGCGGCTGCTGCGACAGGCACACCTAACGCCGGGTCTTAGCACTGTGCTCGCGAGCGATTCTGCCTACTTGGTTGCTGCGGCATTGGAGCTCTTTGGTTCAGAGCAGCTCACAGTTGAGGTGCGTTCCGGGCTGGCGGCTGAACTACTGATTGCCCTGCGTGCTGCGGCGGTGCCAACTCGCGTTCATCTGCCGGTACTCAGCCGGGACGAATTTTCTGGTGTGGTACCGCAGATTCTACGCTTGGTGGCAGAAGCGGCCGATCCTGGGGCCGCGCTAGCGTACCGCCACGCTCTGAACCCGCTGCACCCGGGCGCTGCGACAGCGCGCGAAGCAGAACTCGCCAATCTCGAACGGGTGTGTGAGTTGGCGGCGAGCGCACCACCACTGCCTCATCGCACGCAGGATCGCACTGCGGAGTGGGATCCGTCTGTGCGGGATTCGTCGCTGTTTTTCCATCCCGCCGGTGATACCCACATGTATGAAACGGGCGGGCTCACCGCTGCCGTGCTCGGGCTTTCTCGCAACCAGGAAACGGGTGAGATTATTCTTGACCAGGCGGCGCAGACTCGCAGCCTGCCGATTGTTTCCGACTCTGGTTTTGCTAATGAGCCGGAGACGGATGCAACAGTTGCCGTTAACCGGGACTGGTTCAAGCAACAGCTGCAGGATCGTGCTGCTGCAGCCGCGGGGCAGCTCTCTGACACCACGGAACCAACCGTGATCCGCAAGAGTGGCGCAAAACCACTGCACGACAATCTTGCTCTGCGCGCCCGTGTGCTGCGGCGGATTGCTTTAACAACCGCGGCTGAGCGCGATTCTTACACGCAGCTTTTTGCGCGCACCACCACCCTGAGTGCGGCCGCAATTGATGCTGAGGTAAATAAGCTAATTGACTCAGCGCGTTATCTGGCGCAGCAGGCCGAGCACTTGATCCGCGTGCGCGGCGCCCACTTTTTACCGCTCGGTAACACGCTGCTGCTTAGCGATTCTGCCAATCTCTTCGGTGATTTGCTTGTCAGCTTTTTAGCTAGTTTTGCCGCGGGGAATCACAATTTGATTGGCGCCCCTAACGCACTTGCACAGGCCGTTAATGAGGCGTTAGAGGGGTGGCGCAGCGCGGGGCTTCCCGCAGGGGCTGCCGCTATTACTGCGTCGAGCGACCCAGCTGCTCTTGCCTTAGATGACAGCCTCGTAAACTCTGTTGTGCTTGGCAGCTCTGCGCTGCGCGAGAGTTTGCAACGGTATGCGCCGGGGCTGCGCACGCAGGGGCGCTTCACCCAGGTTGGAGTTGCGGCAGTTACAACAGCGGCAGATATCGACAGCAGTGTGCGCGCTATCGTTGCTTCGGCATTTACCGGCGCCGATAGCGGTTTACGGAGTATCCGCGCAGTGGTGGCACAGGGTGCGATGTATCGCTCTGAGCACTTCCGCGCTCAGCTCGCTGATGCGGTGCGGCAGGTTTCTCCCTTCCCCGCAGCAGCTTTCACGGGCGGATCGGGCGTTGGTGTCGATAGTTTGCAGGTGTTCGCGCCAAAATTAGGCACCCCGCCGACGGCAGCGCAGTTGCGAGCGCTCACAACATTAGAGCGCGGTGAAACGTGGCTTGTCACTCCGCGGCAGATTGACGATGCCGGATTGGTGTGGTCGCCGGGCGTGAAACTGGGTGTGCGAGCCGAGAGCGATTTTTGGGATGTTGCGGCGACAGTTCCTGTGCTTGGCGTGCTGCGCGTAAGCACTATGCAGGAGGTTATCTCTGTCAGCAACCAGGTGAGTTCTGGGGCGGTGGCAGCGCTCTTCAGTTGGGATCCCGATGAGATTATTCCGTGGGCTGAAGAGGTGCGTGCGGCGAGCCTGACCGTCAATCGCGCCACTACTGAGGCGAGAGTGGAGCGTCTGCCGAGCGGAGCCTGGGGTCTAGCCGGATCGGGTGTTGCCACCCTCTCAGGTGGCCCGCATGAGCTGCTGGGTCTGGGTGCTTGGAAGCTGCGCGAGGGAACCGCCAGCTCAACTCTGCACCTACGCGGCCTTGATCCAGAAATTACCGCGCTGATTGAGACCACACAGGAGTGGCTGAGCTACCACGAGTATGACATGTTGCGACGCGCTGCCCTTTCGGATGCGCTGACATGGCGCACCCAATTAGGTATTGTGCGCGATGTTGCGGCGCTCGGTGTCGAGCACAATGTGCTGCGATACTGGCCGGTGCCCACTGTGATTCGTTTGGCCGAAGACCAACCCTTAGAACCGCTTGTGCGTGTGCTGTCTGCCGCATTGTTGGTTGGCGCGCCAATTACTGTTTCAACGGGAACCGTGCTCCCGGACTCGATACTAGAGCTGCTCGAACGACAGCAGGCCTACTACCGTCTCGAGAGCGATGACGTGTGGCTTGAGAGTGTTGCGGTGTCACATCCTGATGCCGGCGGTCGGCCTGCAGAGCGGATCCGCCTAATTGGCGGTGATGCTGCCCAGCTCTCTGAGTGGCTGAGTGCCCGCCCAAATATTGGCGTCTGGGCTGAGGAGGTAACTCTGGCAGGGCCGGTAGAGCTGCTGACATTCCTGGCAGAGCAGTCGCTTTCGATAACGAATCACCGCTACGGGATTATGTGGGAACTGCCTGAGGTGCGCGACTGGCTGCTCGAGCTCGGTCGCTAGCTAGAGTTAGGACTTCCTAACTTCATCAGATCTATGTACAATTGGTTAAGTTCGGGCACCAATGTGCTCAAACAAGCAACCAACACTAAAGGATCAGATGCTCGCAACATTCCTCATCGGCTTTCGCGAAGGGCTTGAAGCTGCGCTCATCGTGGGTATTTTGATCGCATACGCCAGGAAGTGCGAACGGCCCGATGTTGTAAGGCGCATCTGGTTCGGAGTTGGTTTCGCGATTCTGTTATCTCTAATAACAGGGTGCATTCTCACCTATGGGGCCTACGGACTGTCTTTTAAGGCGCAAGAAATCATTGGTGGCACCCTCTCCCTAATCGCAGTCGCGATGGTCACCTCCATGATTTTCTGGATGCTGCGCACCGCAAAAACACTCGCAACCGAGCTACAGGGAAAACTCGCAACACAAATGATTACGGGCTCTGCGTGGGGCATAGTCGCCCTCGCCACCGTATCGGTTGGGCGTGAGGGGCTTGAAACAGCCCTCTTTATCTGGGCAACCACAAAAACTTTTGAGCTTGGCCCGCTTGCAGGGTTTGCCAGCGCGGTCGCCGGCATCGCAGTTGCTGCTCTTCTCGGCTGGGCGCTGCAGGCCGGGCTTGTGCGCATCAACCTTAGCCGCTTCTTCCGCTGGTCGGGTCTTTTGCTAATCATTTTTACCGCCGGAATACTTGCGTATGCGATCCACGACCTCCAAGAAGCAGACGTGCTTCCCGGCCCGTTTGCGCTGCCTCCGGGCTGGGCGCCCGCAGCCCTACACGGCTTATGGGGCGAAAATGCCTGGGCTTTCCAAATCGGCCATATTATTGCGCCAGACGGCCTGCTGGGATCCCTGCTAAAAGGCACAATCGGTTTCAGCCCAGAAATGACAAAACTCGAAATCTTCGGCTGGTTGCTCTATCTGTCAATCACCCTCACAGTCTTTATTGTGCTCCAAAAACGCCCGGCTAAACCCTCGGTTGCAGCCGCCGCAACCCGCTGCGTTGTCGAAGCACGAAATCCAAATCACACCTCTAACAAAAAGCAGTTAGTGGGTGGCGGCACCACCAACGCCTCTTTCGAAAGGACAGCCGTTGAACGCTACTAAGAAACACCTCGGCGCCGGTGTCGCCCTGCCCGCAGCAGCATCCCTCCTACTCGCTGGCTGTGTGCCAAACGTTGATGCCGCAAGCGATCCGAGCCAAAATATCGCCGTTACCGCAACCGACACCGAGTGCGCAGTATCCATGAGCAAAGCGGAAGCGGGCGTTATCACGTTCAGCATTAAAAACGAGGGCAGCAAGGTAAACGAGTTCTATCTCTTGGGTGAGAACGGTCTCACAATCAAAACAGAAATAGAAAATATCGCACCCGGCACCTCACGCGATCTCACATACGTCGCCGATCCGGGCACCTACTTCACCGCTTGCAAACCCGGCATGGTGGGCGCCGATATCGGCAAAGCAGAGTTCACGGTGAGCGGTGAAGTGCAAGCACTCCCAGCCGATGAGCAAGAAGCCATTGACGCTGCCTTAAACGAATACATTGCCTACACAAAACAGCAGGTGCAAGAGCTTCTGCCAAAAACCGAAGCGTTTGTGAAGGCTTACGTTGCCGGCGACTTTGACACAGCAAAGACACTCTACCCAACCACCCGTGTGCACTATGAGCGCATCGAACCAACGGCAGAGCAGTTTGGTGACCTGGATCCACGGATCGACTACCGCAAGCCCGGCGCAGAAGCCGAAAATATTCCGTTTGAGGGTTTCCACCGGATCGAAATGGATATGTGGATCGATGCCGCCCGCGCTAACTACCCTGATGAGGATATTCAGCCTCTCACAGAAGCCGAGCGAGCAGAGCTTGGAGCGGGCCTTAAGAGCGCTGTGCAGGAACTTCACGACCTGGTAACAAGTGATGATTTTGAGCTCTCACTCGCAGACGTCACTAACGGCGCTGTCGGATTGCTCGACGAGGTAGCCGCCCCTGACGGCAAACTCCCCGGTGAAGAAAATGAGTTCGCGCACACCGATCTCTTTGATTTCTACGCAAATGTTGAGGGCGCAAACGTTGCGTATGAATCTGTGCGCAAGCTTGCAGAATCAAAGGGTGAGACAGGTGCTAACCTGGTTGCCGAACTAGATAAGCAGTTTGCTGCAATGCTCGCACTGCTTGACACCTACGGCTCATATGACAAAGGTTTCGTAAACTATGAAACTGTTACCACCGCCGAGCGCAACGAACTGGGCGCCCAGCTGTCGGCACTCAGCGAGCCACTCTCGAAGCTAACAAACACCGTGCTCGGTCTCTAAGAAAATTTAAGGACAATGCCAGAAAACTCCCGCAGCCCCGAGTCTGTTACGCCGTCGGCCCTAGCGCCGTCTCGGCGTGCGGTGCTCGGGGCTCTGGGTGCCGGCGTTGTCGGAGCAGCATTCGGGTCTATCGCAACCGCGAGCGCCCTCTCGGGAAATAATGGAGTCGGTGGCAGTAAAACCGTAGATGTGCTGCACGGCACAGTGCCGTTCGAAGGAGAGCATCAAGCGGGCATCACCACCGAAGCGCAGGATCGGCTGCACTTTGCAGCCTTTGATTTAGTGCGCAGCGCCACCCGCGATGATTTGATCTCACTTTTAAAGGATTGGACGGCCGCTGCCCGCTTGCTCACACAGGGGAAAGAGGTTGGCACCGGCGCAATACCCGAAGCCGCTCTCTTGCCACCCGATGACACCGGAGAAGCGCTCGGCTTGGGTGCTGCAAACCTCACACTCACATTTGGCTTCGGCCGCTCACTCTTTGCAGATAAGAAAAATGGGCGTGAGACTATTGCAGATCCATACGGTTTGCGCGCTCAGCTGCCACCGGAGTTTGTGGAACTACCGCTGTTTGCTTTCGACCTTTTAAAAGAAGAAATTAGCGGCGGCGATCTCTGTGTGCAGGCCTGCGCGGATGATCCGCAGGTTGCTGTGCACGCAATTCGCAACCTCGCTCGGATTGCGGTTGGGCGTGCGCATCTGCGTTGGAGTCAGCTGGGCTTTGGGCGCACATCAGCTACCACCAGGGCGCAAGCAACACCGCGCAATCTCTTCGGCTTTAAAGACGGCACCACCTCAATTAAGGCTGAAGACTCAGAGGCGCTCGCAAACAACGTCTTTGTGCAGGCAGGCGTCGGTGTGCCCCAGTGGTTTGTTGGAGGCACATATCTGGTGGCGCGGAAAATTCAAATGACAATCGAAATATGGGATCGGCAGAATCTTGCGGAGCAGGAGCGTGTTATCGGGCGCAACAAGCTTGAGGGCGCCTATCTCAGTGGCGGATCGCAGGCGCGCGAGCACGACGCCGCAGACTTTACAGCGCGCGACGCAACGGGGGAACCATTGATCGACGTTGATGCACATGTGAAGCTCGCACATCCAGAAAACAATGAGGGTGTGCAGTTGCTCAGACGCGGCTACAACTATGTTGACGGCTCGAATGATCTAGGGCAGCTTAACGCCGGGCTCTTCTTTATCTCGTTTCAAAACGACCCCGCAAAATTTATTCGCGTGCAAAACTCGCTGAAGAGTGATCTGCTCAACGAGTACATTCGCCATATCGGCTCAGGGCTGTGGTTGGTGCCCCCGGGAGTTGGGCCGGGCGAATATATCGGGCAGTCACTCTTTAACGCTTAGCGTCTGCTATCTGAAGCGCAGGTAGCTCGCGCTTCGCACCCCAGAGTTAGTTTGTCGCAGTGAGCGTTGAGTGTTCTACACAACCAGCGGTTTTATGCTCTTCGCACGACACAAAACGCTGTTTGCACTTGTTAATGTTGCAGTTTGCAACGAAAACTGATTCGGTGCCACAAACTCTGCAGTGACCCAGCTTTTTAGCTCCCGGCGCAAAATCCATAGATTCACGGCCGTCAAAAATTGCGAGGGATCCTTCCCAGAGGCCGTCGTTACCAAACTGCTCACCGTAGCGCACGATACCACCGTCAATTTGGTACACATTCTCAAAACCGCGCTTGATCATAGCCGCAGAGAGAATCTCGCATCGAATTCCACCAGTGCAGTAGGTGATAACCTGCTTGTCTTTAATATGGTCATATTTGCCCGACTCAATTTCACGAATGAAATCATGGGTGGTTGTAACATCTGGCACTATCGCGTCTTTAAAACGCCCGATTTCAGCCTCCCAAGCGTTGCGACCGTCAAAGAACACAACGTCATCACCCTGGTTCTCAACCATCTCATTTACCTGCCAGGGCTTCAAATGAGTGCCACCACCGACTACACCATTCTCGTCAACCTCAGTTTCGTCAGGCAGCCCGAAAGCAACTAACTCGTCGCGCACTTTAACGCTGAGCTTGGGAAAATCTACGCTCTGCAACCACCGCGGAGAGCGATCTTTGCCGTGCATCACCTGTGGTTTTTCGGTGAGCCCGGTGCCGTCGCTCCACTTCACGTCAAGATTAAAACGCTCTCGTGTCGCACGCAGGTAAAGCTTGCATGCGTCGAGTTCACCACCGACCGTGCCGTTGATGCCGTGTTTTGAAATAATAATGCGACCACGCAAGCCGAGTTTTTCGCACAACTCTTTTTGCCACAGACGGATAGCGTCAGGATCAGCAACTGGCTGGAAAGCATAGTAGAGCAAAATCTTCGAAGTCACGATCCTATTTTATCCTGCCGCGCTTAAGACCGATATAAAGTCATACACCCCACAGCTAGAGTGGAAATATCAATAAACAGAGAGGCTGGCATGACGACGCAATCTAATCGACCCAGCGGCAGCGACCAGATACGTTTCGACGATAAACTGCACCCGCTGTCTCAAGAGCTCATAATTAAACACTTCACCAATAAGGGAATTCACTACTTCACAACCGATAGGGGCCTGCTCGGTGCCACATTCCGTGATGTGCAGTTTTTGTTTGCAATTACCGGCAACAGGCAGGAGCTGCTGTGCATATCTGGCCAGTGGCACCGCATAATCAGCGCTAATGCACTAGAGCTAGTGCGTGCATTCATTTCTGACTGGCACCGCGATAAGCTCTTCCCAAAAGCTTATATACGTATAGATGATGACGGCACTCTGCAGACCATCACCGAAGTTACAGTCGACTATGAATACGGATTAACTTTCGATCAACTGCAAACACACATTGATCGCGCAGTCATTAACACACTCGACTTTGTGACAGAGCTTGAAGATCTAATGTTTAAAGAGGGGGTGCGATAACAGTGCGTGAATCATCTACGACAAATCCCGACGCACCGGAGCCTCTGCAGCAGCAGGTGACAGTCGTAACGTTGGGGCGCTTAATCAAACTATTTGATAGTTACGAGTGGCACTATGAGCTTGACGAGGAAGGCTACATAAAAGGCCTTTGGAACAACTATCTACACTATTTCCACCTCGATGAGGGCACTAGCAATATCCTGCATATAACCGCCTTTGCCCGTGAATCAGTTGACCCGGCACGGCGCGATGAACTAGAGGCGTTCATCGACGACTGGCATCGTGAGCGCCATTGGCCAAAACTAATTTATGAAGATACAGCAGACGGTGACCTATTGCTACGTGCATTATTTGCGCACGATTTCCATGCTGGGGCGACAGACGCACAGCTAGATCTATTGGTTAACTGTGCGCTAACAACCATTGCATATGCTCTGGACGCGGCCGCCGAACAATTCAGCACACCCGATACTGTGCTTCCTGAGCGCGACTATTAACCTTAGCCTCATAAAACCGCTCATCACACTCCCTTGTGTTCATAAACCCCACGCTAACTTTACAAAGCGTGTGTGTTTACCGTAAGATAAATACTCGGTCGTAATACTTTCGACCACTGGCGAGTTGCCCGAGCGGCCAAAGGGAGCTGACTGTAAATCAGCCGCGCAAGCTTCGGGGGTTCGAATCCCTCACTCGCCACAGTGTGATGTCTCGCGACATAGTTCCGGCTGTGTCGCGAGACATTTTTTATTTTGTGTTGGCATGTCTCGCGTCATCGTTCCATTTTTTGGGCTTGGGGTGTGATCAGGTTGTGGCGTTTGAGGATGCGCCAGATTGTTGCTACTGACGGGCGGTTGGCTTGGGGCAATTGAAGCCAGATGGAATGTGGTCCGTTGTCTAGTCCTTGATTGGTGAGTTGGTCTCGGATGCTCACTACCTGAGTGGTGGTTGTATCGGTGTATTGGTGCGGGTTTGATCGGGGTGCTTTCGATTGCGGGTCAACGGCTTCTAAGCCTCCTTCGTGGTAGCGCTGGAGAAGTTTTCGTACCCATCTTGGTTGAGACTTTGAAACGGTGAGCAGCTTCAGTGGTGCTCATGTTTCCTTCGATAATGGCCATGACGATGACCCGGTTCTTTTGTGTGTTGTTCATGATCGTACGATGCCTGCTAAAGCGGAACGATCACGTGAGACACCCCGGAACGATCTCGTGAGACATCAATGCTGTCATGGTGATCAGTCAGGGCGGAACGATGTCATGAAACCACACACCTCACTCGCCACCAACTAGATGCTGGTTTGGGTACATTCCAAGCCAGCATTTTTTTATACCCGCGGCCGGGTTTTGAGGGAAGTAAAAGATTTATTCACTTAGCGTAATGTCAATACAAACTCTATGCAGATTTAAGTTCTTGCTATATTGTGATAACAATACTCATTATTCTTATTAGTCATTTGGATTGGAGAAACTCATGGACTTTACGCCTCTCGCAGAAGAGAAGCATTTCTCAGCAGAATCCGCTGTAGCACCGGGTGGCTGGTGCTGCTGTTGTTGCTGCTGGTGCTGGATCAACATCTTCAACTTCTAATAAGAATTCGATTTATGGTACGCAAGTTCTGCGCACCATAAATAACTTAAATTTTGAGCATCCATACAAAACAACGACTCGAACGCAGAAGCGGTAGCCATGTTAGAAGTATCCGCAAAAACTGATGATTGCGTAGGGACGAAGCAGAAGATCGCGTCAGTCTCTGGTCTTGTAAAAGTTTACAACGGCCTCAGTGTTGTCAATGAGATATCCTTCGACCTCCTGGCTGGCGAGACTACTGTTCTTGTGGGGCCAAATGGATCTGGTAAGACAACCACTATGGAGATGCTTGTTGGGCTGCGCGCCCCAACTAAAGGTTCGGCTACAATCCTCAACATCCCAGTTGTCCCAGGTGGAGAACATAGGTTCTATACTGGAGTCCAACTTCAGAGCTCTGGTTTTCCCTCGCGAATTAAAACTAGGGAAGTGATCCGCGCTACTGAATGTTTATATTCGGATCCCGCAGACTGGCGTACAATGGCATCAAAGCTTGGCGTGGACAATTATCTTGACAAAACAGTCGACAATCTATCTGGCGGGCAGAGGCGTCGTCTTGATATCTTGTGCGCTGCTATTGGCCGCCCTTCTTTGCTTGTGCTTGATGAGCCCACCTCCGGTATCGACCCCGAAGGGCGTTCAGTTGTCTGGGATTTTGTGCGTTCCTTAACCTCTGAAGGTTGTACTGTATTAGCCTCAACTCATGACATGGCTGAAGCGGAAGCATTTGCAGATGTGCTTCTTGTCATGGATCGAGGGAAAATTCGTCTTAATGGAGCTGTCGACGAGGTTCTAGCAAGTCTTGGAGGAGATCGGAGACTTCGCATAACGGAACCACCCGAACATATAACCGAGTTGATAAAAAAGTCAGGTCTTCACTACGGTCATACTGGATTGTCCATCGTTGCTATCGGAAACGCGGACGCAATTGCTGCCGTATCCGCTCAAATAAATCACCTTGACAGTGCTGCCGATATATTAACCGGTCCGGTTAGGCTCGAAGATGTCTTCGCTGTCATTACAGGTATAGAACAAATGTCCGGAGACGAATGATGATGGT
The DNA here is from genome assembly GCF_011752005.1 of Canibacter zhoujuaniae. Lineage (NCBI taxonomy): Bacteria > Bacillati > Actinomycetota > Actinomycetes > Micrococcales > Microbacteriaceae > Canibacter > Canibacter zhoujuaniae. The sequence goes on from NZ_JAAIJZ010000005.1 coordinate 31,270, forward strand.
GCAGCATGGCAAGGCCGGATCACGAGTAAAAATACTGTGGGTATGGTACAAGCAGGAACTTGTGCTTTTGTTTAGAGAACCGATAGCAGTATTCTTTTCACTGGCCTTTCCGATCATCATTTACATGTTCATCGGTGTCCCGTACGCAGAAGAAATACTTCCTGGAACTCAGATCAAATTTATCGATATGATGTTTCCTTCACTTATTGGAACGGTGGCAGCGAATCTACTACTTATGGGATTGCCGGTTTATGTTGCGGAATTACGTGCACGGCAGGTAGACAAAAGATATCGCTCGCTACCTCTATCTGGGTTGAATTTCGGTTCTGCGGTAATTCTAGCGATGCTTACGTTAACCATCGCCGCTTCTAGTCTTATTGTTGTAATTGTTAGCTTTATGCACGGTCTTCGCCAGGAAGCAATCAATCCCGTGTTCCTGCTGCTGAACGTAGGACTTATCGCGTTTTTATGCTGTGTTGGCTTTTTCCTTGGGACGCTACCATTTGGAACACGCACGATTAATGCCCTCACCGCCGCAGTATTTTTCATCATGTTTTTCGGTTCCGGTGCAGCGGCTCCGTTAGATGCGCTGCCAAAACTCTTACAGAAGATACTGGAGTGGAACCCGCTAAAAATCTGGTTCGACTGTCTTGTGTCTTTATACACAAGCTCGCCGTTCCCATCGGGCGGTGTGTGGAAGCTCGCCATCACTTTTGTTCTAGGGCTCATCCTTGGACTGATTTCTCTCAGAAGTTGGCGGAGAACGGAATAACCTACCATGACTAAACCTTTCTCACAAGCAAAGTCAGCTGAAATCTTGCCGTTGAATGTCACAGAATATAACCGTGACATACCTTGGTTAAACGTACGGCACACTTCTCGTGAATGGTCTTCAATTGGAGACATGCTCGATTCATACAGTCCCTTCGGCGAAGTACGCACTGTGTTAACCTCCCTTCGTCCAGGCATTGGTTTCAATGGCTATCAAGGTTCTGCTACTGCTATGTCCTTGGACCACACACTTCGACGCCTAATCGGCCTACCGGCACTCCCTACTGGTCTTGATAGAGATATTTACGGTGGCGGAAAAGGTCTCACTCTTGAAGATGCCATCTTGTCATCCCTAGGCGAAGCCATTGAACGTATGATTGGTTCATTTTCCTCGTTGACGTCACAAACAGACAAGTTGGAGCGATGGGCTTCGGCAAATGAGCTTGAATGTGCTGGCGAAAAGTTTATCGGCCCTGATGACATCCAACTATTTGCACCGGAGCAATTCGAAGATCCTAATTTCCTATGCGAACCTTGGCATAAGGATGCAAAACTTTTGTGGATTTCCGGAACAAATCTGTTGAGCGGAGATAAAATCTATGTGCCTTCGCAACTCGTTCACCTTTTTTACATCCGCCAATCAGGGGAAGCCCGAGTTGGAGTATCAAGTTCAGGTGGTTTAGCAACGCATCGTGACTCCGCAGCATCTTTAGCACACGGCATTTTAGAGCTCATTGAACGCGATGCTGCCAATCTGTCGTGGTACTGCAAAATTCCACCACGTCCTATCATTTTTGACCGAAAATTGACAGATCCACATATTGTCCGTTGGATTGAAAGCGCTGAACGCGCTGGTGTAGACGTCACCTTTTATGCTCACCGTACGGACTGCGAGGGCGTTACTGTAGTTACAGCTATATCGGTGGAGCAAGGCCTGGATGACTTTTGTTATCTAGCAGGTGGCGGGGTAGGGGTGACACCTGAGCAGGCAATCCGCAGCGCAATTGCGGAATTAGTTCAATCAGAACGAATGGTTAGAATTCCTCGCCTTGCCCCTAATTGGAGAATCGTCCAGGGATTCAATCGCCTATTTGGCATCAACAGAGATGCAAGTAATCATGATTTTGACAATTTCATCCAAGTAGTTCCTTTTTATGGCTATGCGGAAAATCAAAAGAAACTCGATTGGTATTTGCGAGACGAGACTATCGAGCCTATTCGACTAAGTGAACTATCTATCAAGTTTGCACACATGAACGAACTTGATGCGGCTCTTGAGATTTGCAGACGCTCAGGTTTGACACCAATCGCATTTGATTTTACTCCTGTTAATTTCAGTTCAATTTCCCTGACAAAGGTGTTCATTCCAGAGCTTGCCCCAGCTTTTCCTCCGAACATGCAAATGCTTGGTCACAAACGGTACGCAACGTATCGATGCCTCATAGGTGAATCGTCATCTCTGCAAGAATTTTCTGAGCTCACCGCCGATCCTCTCCCGTACCCGTGATGGAGCGTAGAATGCGAATTCCAAGGAATACCCTACTTTATCTCTATGCTGTGCTTGTTATTAAGCTCATTAGCATCGCAATCTCCGCGATTTCGCATGCAGCTGGTTGGATCTGGGTTCCTAAGTCATCAAATGCTGTAGTTGGGGTAGCTCTTGCTTTTGTTTTATCAAGCATGGTATTCCTTACAATCAAACCAAAACTGGGACTTGCCTCTACCGCTACATTCGGTGCTCTTACTTTCTACGGTGCAATGTCTTCTTTTATTACAGGCCACTACCTTGCATGGTCTGCCATTGCAGCACTTACTAGCCTCGCGCTCGTTGGCCTTACTATCCTTGGCTTGCGTCAAATAAACACCCCTCATTATCTAACGAAAGATGAATGACATGACTACTTCTTTAGATTCGCGTCTTGTTCTGAATCCTGCCATCCAACTTATTCGTTCAACAAACGATGAGGTTATAGTGCGATTCGGCAGTCGTGGACGTGCATCCAGAAGAATTGTAGATCCTCGTCGTCGTGGAATTCTCTCTGACCTCGCATTCTCATTTGATAACGGCGCTTCACGGCATAGTGTTCTTACGCAATATGGTGAAGAGGGTGCTGAGCTCCTTGAGGCTCTTGTTAACAACGGAGTTCTTGTTCCTGCAGATGATCTCGATTTCGGATTCCTTACGATTGGATACGGCACGGCGATTCCTGATATCGATTCACTAGCGGTGATCGGCGAAGGAAAATTCGCAGTAGAGTGCACTCGCTTACTTGAAGATGCGCTTGGAGACAAAGTTGCCATTTCTGTATCATCAAAAATAGAGGTTTCCGAACAACCGGCTGATTTCACAGTTTGTGTTGCTGACAGCCCAAACATCGGCTTGTTTTATGACATGAATGAATATGCGCTCTCTTATGGGGTGCCATGGCATGGCGGTTATCTTGATGGTCCTGAGATTGTTGTTGGACCGTTGTTTGTCCCAGCTGAAACAGGTTGTTATCATGATTTCGATGTCATGGAAGAAGCTGGGCGGTCCATGAAGCTCAACCATCTCTATATGAAAATGAATGGCTCCGCTAGCATACCGACGCAAATTCCTGCATTTGTAGCATCGCTTGCAGCATCATATCTTACGTCCTCAGTTCTCCAGCATATTCTTGGTGTTGGATCCCACCTCGAAGGAAATTTCCTTCGTATTGATCTAGATCGTCTTGAAATTATTAGGCAGCGCGCAACCCGTCTTGCCCGCTGCCCTGCCTGCACCGAAAACCGCGCTGATATTCGCAGTCCTTTCCTGTAAGGAAGCAGCATGACACTCCGTAATGAACTTCATCCAGAACATATATATCGTGTTCTTGAACAGACGCTGATCCCTCCTGTCAGTGTACAAGAACTTGATCCAGACATCATTGAGTCGGCAGTAACACGGCTAAGCTCAACATCTGGCTCACCATCAGAGTCTTATCTCGTTAACTCAGAATTTACAGCGGCTGATCTCAAGAGGCTTCCTTCAGCTCAGGAAGCGCAGAATATCCGTAACTATTTCTTTTCAACGACAGTTGAAGGTTTCGAGAAATCTCTAGAAACACGCTGGGCGCGCAACTGGTCTCCGAACGAACCGCTAGGACAACTTCTGAGTCCCGCATGGACAAATCCGGTAGTCGCGCAAGGACTTTTTGGTGTGGATTTACTAGTTCTGTTCGAAGATCAACTTTGGCGACAAATCCCTAGTAAGCCTGGTGCTATCTTCGAGCAAAATGTTCCATCAAATTTTGCTGAACAAGTAGCAGCACAACTTCATGACAGTTCACAAGACCTATCCCACGGTCCGCTTCTTATCCTAGTGGGATCTCATGTACGCGTGCAGTTTACTCACGGAGTCCAAGCCACTCGAGCAATGATGCAGTCAGCAGGCATGGTAATTGGCGCACTGACTAACCAAGCACTCTCATTGCACATGCGTCCCAGTATTATTTCACACTTCAACAATAGCGCGCTAAATAGGCTTGTTTCTGCTGATGGCGTGGATCGAGCCGTCGCAACTATTTTTGCTGCGACGGTTGCCGACACGTAAAACTGTCAGGCCACTAACCATGAAAGGGAGATTATGCCTGATACTGAATTGTCACTGACGCCACGTGAGATGCTGCAAGCTGAGCTCAATGAAATCATCGGCTCACTACCAGATCACGCACTAATACCTCTGAAGGAAATTGCGGAGTCTGCGTATGACATCGTGAATAGCGGCATTTCCGAAGTCACCCTTCAACGAATCATTCAACGGATATTTGTTCGTTCGGTTAACGAATTTTTCACAGCAGAACATGTAAGTATGCAGATGACGCAAGAGCGTCTTCAAAGATACCGGGCATCAACGAATCCACATCAGATTCAACTCCCAGATACTGACGCGCCTGTAGATATTTCTTTTGATGACGTAGTTAGGCAGCGACGCTCTGTGCGCGACTATATGGCCACAGCCCTTTCACAGGAAGAGTTCGCTGCTGTCCTCAAGCGCAGTTTTGGCAAAAATGGTTCAGAGGATGGTTATGGGGTTCGAGATATTCCGCTTTACCCCTACCCGTCCATGGGTGGACTCTCCTCTTTCGACGTAGGAATTGTCGTACAAAACGTTGATGGTATTCCGCAGGGATATTATCGATACGATCAGGTAGGTCATGAACTTGAGTCTCTGATCACGGGAGATATTCGTCTTGCTCTCCAAGATGTGACTTTTGAATCTGATTGGCTGCTGTATGCACCTTTTGTTGTAGTCCTAGTTCATGATGCGAACTCTTTCCTATGGAAGTACCATACGCGTGGGTATCGAATTGCTCACATTGATGTTGGTGCTGCCATGCAAAGTTTGTACTTAGCTTCTTCCTCTGCAGGTCTCGGCTGCTGCGCGGTAGCAGGTTTTCTTGACGAACCAATAAACGATCTACTCGGATACAACGGTTTAGATAAATATGTGTCACTTGTAATCGGAGTGGGAAAACCTGCGACACCTTTACTCTCACGCCAGCCACATTAGGGAAATACCCCCGTGGATCTGCAAACCTTGATCGGTGGCGCCCTTGCCATCTCTATGACAGTGGCGTTCGTCGGCGTCGGCTTAACAGTACTGCCAAGATGGCGACACCGCACTGTTAGCGTAATGCCTGTCATACTTGCCGCCACAACATTTGCTGTCGGTACTTACTTTATTGTGACTCAAAATATTGCATCAAAGGTTCTTATTGCAGGTGCCGTAGGCGTTTTTGATGTTCAAATTTTTATTTTCAGCATCGCCGGTGGCTCTATATCAGCATTTCTTGCGTTTCGACTGGAAGCGATTATCACACAGCGCTGGTACCGCAACCGTGTTAGTCGTGACTTATCGTTCTTGTATATGCCAGTAGCTAGACGCTCTGAGACAATGAATGCAGTTGGACAGCTCGCCCAACGAAACTCAATTATTTTTACCGCTCTTTCTATTCTTTCTGCAGGAGGAGAAGAATTTTTCTACCGGGGAGTTTTTCTTCTTGGTGGCTTCACCTTTTTGCACGAAGATTTACTCTTCCACCTTCTTTTGCTACAAGCGATGGTATACGGAGTAAACCACATAGCGTTCGGCATCCCAGCCGTCGCCGGAAAGTCTGTTTTGGGCTTGATTCTTGGGGTTACTGCCGTAGCAGGCGGACCAATTGCTTCACTGTTAGTCCACCTGTTCTATCAATTCCTCGTCCTGCTGCAATTCAGGGTGAAAGAAAGGAACTGCTCATGATAGCCGTTTCATCTTATATGCTCATCGACTCCTCATGTGCTGTGACGGGTTATGTTGAAGATCTATGCGGAAACCTCTGTGCTGACTCTGAAAGTATTGCTTTGCAATGTCGGAAATTTGGTGTTGCTGCCATTCGTGATACAGGTTCAGGAATAGCGGCAAGTTTCCGATTTAACGCAAATTTAAATCCGGTTAGGCTTATAGGTGGAACTGTAACCATCACAGACTCGACTCCGCTCTCTCGGAGTGAAATTGTCATTGCAAACAGATCGCAATTGGATGGAATAGTTTCTTTATGTTTAGCAACAGGTGAGCGCTGGATTGGTGTTAGATCATCGCGCCCTGATTTCTTTCAAGCTGTTTGGGAAACAGCTAATCCGAAGGGTATCTCAGTCTCTGGACGTGGTTCTGGGGCACTTAAAGCGACGCGTCTTGGTCACGTGCAAATTATTGATGGAGTAGCCGCCTTACTTCCGAGTCAAAGCTCTCCTAGGGAGGCGCTCACTTCTGCTTCCAACGTTAAAGAAGATTCATGGTCTGAGCTAACGAATACGCTTCTAGAGCATGGAGTGCCTATTTGCACTGGTCTCGTGTCGCTACGTCGTGCAGTCTTTCTTAAAGAGGCGATTCAGGCACCCTATCTTCAAGAGTTGTCTAGTATAGTGCCTCACACTCGGTACCTGCAGCAGATGAGGCAAGGAATGGGGTATCTTACGGGAAAGCGAGCTCTTGAGGCTCACTCAGGAATGAGAGAACCTACCGGGAAAGAACGTCAAGGACTGGACAAAGGGTGGGAGCGACTCGTTGGCTGGATTGGGAATGCAGCGCAAGCAGGGGTAATCTTCTTACCTGCCTCAAAGGCCCCACAACTTGCTGTGATTCCAGGTTACGGTTTATTAGAGGAGCTTGCGCTTCTTGCCCATATCGGGATTTCAGCAGCTGACACTGTCACGCTTGCTACTACAACTGCGGCTGAAATCTTTGGTATCCAAGCCATTCCTGGAAAGCTTGCGATACGAAGGGCCTATTCTAAAAATCCTGCGAAGGAAAATACCCTTGGCGCTACGGAGATTTCTGAACTGAATCGTGATTCACTCTTATCTCTGACACCCGCGGGTTGAGTGCTCTACGCAGATCTGATCGAGCACACACAGCAAGCTGATGAAAATTATTGTGCCCGCCCCGCAGACATTACGGAACGGGCACGGTGGAAACCACAAAACCTACCAAATATGCACGCGATCGGCGGGATCTAGCCAGAGTTGATCACCAGGCTTAGTGCCGAATGTTTCATGGAACACATCGAGGTTGCGCACGATTTGATTGCAGCGGAACTCATTTGGGGAGTGTGGATCGGTTGTTAGAAGTCGCACCGTCTCTTCCGGTCGTGACTTTTGCTGCCAGCACTGCGCCCACGAGTAGAAGAATCGCTCTGCAGCTGACAGACCGTCAATCACAGGCGCTTCTGCGAGCGAAATACCCTGATCTGCAAGGTAGAGCAGATAGGCCTTCCACGCTATCGACAAGCCAGCCAGGTCACCAATGTTTTCACCGATTGTCAGTGAGCCGTTGACGGTTTGCCCCTCGGCTCCCTCCGGGGAAAGCGCATCATACTGCCCGATCAAAACTGCGGTGCGCTCCTCGAAAGCTGCCCGATCCGCATCCGTCCACCAGTTGTTGAGCTGACCGTCGCCATCATACTGGCTACCCCGATCATCGAAACCGTGGCCAATTTCATGCCCAATAACAGCCCCGATTGCTCCGAAGTTTGTTGCTGCGTCAACATCAGCGCTGAAGAAAGGGGGCTGCAAGATAGCGGCCGGAAATACGATTTCATTAAAACCAGGGTTGTAGTAGGCGTTCACAGTCTGCGGAGTCATAAACCACTCCTCGCGATCAACAGGCGAGCCTAACTTTGCCCACTCAATGCGCGCGTGGAACTCCGCAACAGCGGCGGATGTCGCAAGCAGATCCTCACTCACTGCAAGCTCTGAATAGTCACGCCACTTCACCGGATAGCCAATCTTCGGCGTAAATTTAGCGAGTTTATCTAATGCTTTCGCCTTTGTTTCCTCGCTCATCCAGTCAAGCGCCTGAATCGACTGCCGGTAGGCCAAAATCAGGTAGTCGACGAGCTCATCCATTGCAGACTTAGCGCGCTCATTAAAGTGCTGAGCAACGTAAATGCGGCCGACAGCCTCACCCATCGCGCCCTCAGCACGGTTCACGCCGCGCCGCCACCGCTCGCGCTGCTTTTGTGCGCCTGTCAGCACGGTGCCAAAAAACTCAAAGTTTGCTTCGGCAAGCTCCGGTTGCAAGCTGCTTATCGCACCCTGCACAACACGCCAGCGATACCAGTCGATCCAAGCTGCAAGGGGCTCGCTGCCCAAAAGTTTAAAGAACTCGGCCACCGCAGAGGGCTGCCGCACAACCACCTCAGCAGGCAGCTTGACACCGAGAATATCGAAATATTCCTCCCACAGAATATTAGGTGTGAGCTTATCAAACTCGGCCCAAGACATAGGGTTGTATGTCTGCTGCACATCCCGCGAGCGCACCTGATCCCAGTGTGCCGCCGCTATTTTGGTCTCCAACTCAAAGATCGCCTGCGCTCTCGCAGCCGCATCCGCAACCCCGACAAGCGTAAAAATACGCTCAATGTGTGCAATGAATTTCTTGCGGATCTCGCCGAACTGCTCTTGCCGATAGTAAGACTCGTCCGGCAGAGTGATGCCGCCCTGGTTGACGAAGAGCATGTATTTTGTTGGGTCTTCAAGATCATTATCAATGTAGGCGCTAAGAAAACTTGCAAACCCGCGCATATCGTTCGCCGCAACAAGGCGAATAAGATCATCTAACGACTCAACCTCACTCACGCGGTCAAGCTCTCGCTGCAGTGGCGCTAGGCCGATCTCACGCAGCCGGTCTTCATCCATGTAGCTGTTAAACAGCAGCTGAATTTTCACAAGATCAGCAGCGTCACGGTCGTCGTCGGTTGTCTCGTCATTAACCTCGCTGTTTCCAGTGATAATGTCTCGCACCGCTGCTTCAGCGTTTTCATGCAAAATATGGAATGAGCCGTATCGCGCCTTATCAGCAGGAATCTCAGTGCGATCCAGCCACTTCCCGTTAACGTGTCGATACAGGTCGTCTTGTGGCCTGATATCTGGGTTCAATTCGGCAATATCGATACCTGATTTTTTCATACAACTAGACTACTGTTATGCGACGCGAAATTCTGCGGCTTGCGCTACCTGCGCTCGGCACCCTCATCGCCCAGCCACTGTTTGTATTGCTCGACACAGCAATGGTTGGCCATCTTGGTGCTCCGGCCCTCGCTGGCCTTGCGGTTGGTTCAACACTGGTCAACACCGTTGTTGGTCTCATGATATTTCTCGCCTACGCGACCACACCGCTGGTGGCGCGCAAGCTCGGCGCTGGGGATACAAAAGGCGCAGTCCAAGCGGGTGTTGATTCCATCTGGGTTGCGCTCGCTGTCGGTCTTGCCGCTGCTCTTATCACAGCGGCTATCGCGACACCATTCACACAACTGATGATGCGTGATAGCAGTGCTGAAAGCCCGATCTTCGCTGTGCAATACGCAACAATCTGCGCGCTGGGTATTCCAGCAATGCTGTTCTCAATGGCCGCCACAGGTCTCGAGCGGGGAATGCAAAACACGGTCACACCGCTCATCATCACCGTTGTTGGATTTGCCGCAAACGCTATTCTCAACGCAATTTTTATTTACGGTTTTAACCTCGGTGTTGCCGGCAGCGCAATCGGCACTGTTATCGCTGAATACGGCATGGCTGTGGCGTTTTTCGTCATAATTGCCCGGCGCGTCACACAGATACAGGCCAGTTGGCGCCCAAATCTTACGGGCGTGCGCGCCGCCGGTATCAGCGGCGGCTGGCTTTTTCTGCGCACACTCAGTATGCGTGTCGGGCTGCTGCTGGTTTTGGCAGCCGCCACGATCCGCGGCAATGAGGTCACCGCTGCCCTCCAAATTAGTACCGCAATTTTTGGCCTGTTCATGCTCTCACTGGACGCTCTTGCAATAGCGGCGCAGGCTCTCGTGGGTAAAGAACTGGGATCCGGCAGCGAAGATAATGTGCGGCAGGTGATGCGCTACACACTGCGCTGGGGTGCGGGTTTTGGAGCAATAATCGGCACTGGTTTGCTACTGCTCTCCCCCGTGCTCGGCCACGTATTCACCAGCGACCCTAGAGTGCTGACGCTCACCCCACCAGCCCTGATTATTCTCGCGTTAGCACAACCGGTTTGCGGGCTTGTTTTTGTTTACGACGGGATTCTCATGGGTTCCGGCGACTCACGCTATCTCGCCCTCACGTCACTGATAAACCTCGCGTGCTTCGCCCCGGTCTCAATTTCGCTTCTCATCTGGGGCGCAAATCTCCCCGAAATTACGTACATCTCTATTCTGCTGATCGCTAACTATCATCTGTGGATGCTGTCACGGCTCACAACACTCAGTCTGCGCACCCGCGGTTCTGCGTGGATGGGGATTTAAATCAGCTAGATTCCGCTACCCTTAAAGGCGTGCGAATTGTTGTTGCAAACTGCTCTGTAGACTATGCCGGTCGGCTCACCTCGCATCTGCCACCAGCACGACGCGCGCTAATCTTAAAGGCGGACGGATCGATCCTCATCCACTCAGACGGCGGCAGCTACAAACCGCTGAACTGGATGAACCCGCCAGCTAGTTTTGAAACACTCACCCCTACCGCAGAGCAGACGGCAGCAGGAATTCAAGAAGTTTGGCAGATCACACAAACAAAAACCGCAGACCGTCTACTAATTTCTATCTATGAAATAATTGCCGATCACGAGTGGTCACTGGGGGTTGATCCTGGTTTACGCAAAGACGGTGTGGAGGCCCACCTGCAGGAACTGCTTGCGGATCAAATTGAGTTGCTTGGCACCGACTTTCAGCTTGTGCGCCGCGAATATATGACCGCAATCGGGCCGGTCGACATTTTGGCGCGCGACGGTGACGGCAGAACCGTCGCGGTTGAGATAAAACGTCGCGGTGAGATTGACGGCGTAGAACAGCTCACCCGCTACCTGGAGCTGATGAATCGCGACCCCAATCTCGCACCTGTGCAGGGTATTTTCGCTGCCCAAGAGATTAAACCGCAGGCGCGCACTCTCGCAGAGGATCGCGGCATCCGTTGTGTCACTCTCGACTATGACGCGATGCGCGGCATAGAAGATATGAACGCACTGTTTTAAACGGCAGAAACGATTAGAGAAGCAAATGAGCGCACCAGAAATAGATCTTCCAAACTACGTCAACCTGCCGGCAGAGAGCGCACTAGACGACCTGTTAACCGCGCCAGATTACGCAAAACTTGCCGCGCTCCTGAATGCGCTGCGCACCGAACAGCTCGTAGTTGATGTGACAGGTGGCACAAATTCAAAGCGAAAAGGGACGCGCACCCGCACCCTGCGCACCGCAAAAGGTCAGCTGGTGCTACCAATCTTCACCTCGATGAATGAACTGCGCAAAGCGGTTGTTAAAGGTGAGGCAAAAGGCGCAATTATGCCGGCTCAAGAAGCGCTAGCGCTGATCCGCACGCAGCCATTTGTCGCAATCGAGCTGAACCCGGGCTCTGCAAAACAGGTTATTTTGCGCAAATTTGTTGAGTTGGTGCTCGGTGGCGAAGAAATTACCGCAAGCAAGTTAGAGGCTGGAGTTTAGTGTGCACATTCTGCTTTCGATTCTGTTGATTATTAACGCAGTGTTTAACTGTGTTGTGTGGCCACCGTTTTTACGTCGGGTGAAGCAGGATCCGCGCGCTTTTGACACCGCTGGTCGCCCAACTCGGTTCTTTAAGGTGCACCTGGTGTTGATTGTTAGCGCTCTAACACTAGCGGCGGCAAGCCTCGTGTGCGGCGTCATCGGGCTGTTGCAGGGAGCAAACTAATGCGGCGCATTCTCACATACGGCACATTTGACCTACTGCACTGGGGGCATATTCGCCTCTTGAAGCGCGCACGGGCACAGGGCGATTATTTAATTGTCGCGCTGTCTACTGAAGAGTTCAATGCGGGCAAGGGTAAACGCACCTACCACGACTATGAGACGCGGAAAAAAATGCTTGAAGCGGTGCGTTACGTAGATTTAGTGATTCCTGAGGAGCGGTGGGATCAGAAAGTCTCCGACGTTAAGCGCTATGAGATTGACGCGGTTGTAATGGGGGCCGATTGGACCGGTGATGAGCGCTTCGAGATCCTCCGCGAGCACTGCGAGCTCATATTTCTAGAGCGCACAGAGGGCATTTCAACCACAAAGATTAAAGAGGAACTCGGGCGATAACCGGCCCGATGCAGGTTAGTTGGTGCCCGCCGCACCCGGCCAGTAGTAGGAGTCTGGGTATTTGCGGGATCCGAAAATTGCCTGCCCGACGCGCACGCAGTTTGCGCCCTCAGCTATTGCAAGCTCGTAATCACCCGACATGCCCATCGAAAGCAAACCCGACCCAATCAAGTCACCGTGGGTTAAGAGCGCACGATCCCGAATCTGACGCAGCAGTTCAAAGCATGTGCGCACGCGGTCACTATCGTCACTGAATATCGCCAGGGTCATAAAGCCCTGCACTTTTAGGTTCGGGTAGTTTGGCAGGGTGTCTAAAAAGGCGTCAACATCTTGCGGGTCGAGACCAAATTTTGACTCTTCTGCGCTCGTGTTCACCTGCACATAAACCTCTAGGTCTCGCTCGACCATCTCCAGACGGCGCTGCAAGGCCTCTGCGAGACGCACCGAGTCGAGTGCCTGAAATTCAGCCGCAAACTCAGCGACGTCTTTTGCTTTGTTGCGCTGCAGATGACCGATGACCGCCCACTCCAGCTGGTCGTTCGTGGCCTCTCGCATGTTCTGCCACTTACGTTTCGCCTCTTGCACTTTGTTTTCTCCGAGGCGAGTAGCTCCGGCGGCAACGGCGTTAAACAGGCGCTCTTCCGGCACAGTTTTGCTCACCGGCAGCAGACGCACCTCATCGCGCGCACGCCCGGCAGCTTTGCAGGCGGCTGCGATCTTTTCTTCAACCACCGCGAGGTTGTGTTTAAAATCTTCAACGGTCTCAGCCGCTGCATAGTTGATAGTCATTGTCTTAATTACTCCGGGTTGCTGTTACTGAAATGATTAGTTAGCGTCGTTTTTTAGTCTGCGATGAAAAAGAATCGCTTATTAGCAAACTCACCAATTCCCAATGGTCCCATCTCGCGCCCAAAGCCGGAGCGTTTTACTCCGCCAAATGGGAGCTCAGCGGCCTCGGCTGCAATTGTGTTCACGTGCGCCATTCCGCACTCTAACTGGCTGGCAACCTTGCGCGCACGCGCCTCATCGGTGGAGAACACCGAGCCTCCCAGGCCGAGCGCGCAGTCGTTGGCAACTTCCAGCGCCTCTGCATCGCTCGACACTTTATAAACGGTAGCAACCGGACCGAAAATCTCTTCCCGGTATGCTTTGCTGTCGCGGCTCACATTGGTTAGCACAGCGGGTGAGTAGTATGCGCCTGCGCCTTCAGAAAGCACCCCGCCAGCAACCAGAGTTGCTCCTTCAGAGACCGCCGCTCGCACCTGCTTATCAACGTTCTCAGCCGCCGCACGGCTAGACAGCGGCACAAACTCGCCATCACCAAGATTTAACGGATCACCCGGCTGCAAGCCGTCAGCCAAACGCTGCAGCTCAGCAACGAACTCATCATAGATTGTGTCCATCACAATGATGCGCTTGTTTGAGTTGCACACCTGCCCAGCATTGTAGGTGCGGAAATCCCACGCCTGCTTCGCCACCTCTGCGACACTGTCAGCATCGAGCACCACCATCGCATCTATGCCGCCGAGTTCGAGCACGCACTTTTTTAAGTGTTTGCCCGCTTGCGCGCCGATAATCGCACCCGCTCTCTCGGAGCCGGTGAGAGAAACTCCCTGCACGCGCGGATCTGCGATGATGTTAGCGATCTGCTCGTGTGTCGCAAAAATATTCTGATAACCGCCGACGGGCACGCCCGCCTGTTCAAAAATCTCCTGCACTAAAAGGGCCGATCCCGCGCACACTTCTGCGTGTTTTAGCAGAATCGTGTTGCCGAGCAGCAGGTTTGGCGCGGCAAAACGCGCGACCTGATAATAGGGGAAGTTCCACGGCATAACGCCAAGCAGCACACCGAGCGGAAGATGCTCAATGTAGGCTTTGCCCGGCACTGTGCTCGGAATTTCATAGTCGGTGATCAAGCCGGGGCCGTACACACCGTAGTAGTCAATAATGCTGGCGGCAAACTCGACCTCTTCGCGCGACTCCTGCAGCTCTTTTCCCATTTCGATAGAGATAGCGCGCGCGAGCTCTTCACCACGCTCTGTAAAAATCTCTGCGACACGACGCACAACCTTTGCACGCTCTTGCACACTCTTTGTGCGCCATTCCCGATAAACAGCGTCGGCGCTGGTGATAGCCTCTGCCGCCTGCGCGTCAGTTAGCGCATCGAAAGTTTTAAGAATCTCGCCGGTTGCCGGGTTTTGTGTGCGGTATTGAGACATCTTTATCATTCCTTAAAATAGGGTTGACGCCACTGAATTTACCGGGTTAACCGCGCCCGGTAAGCGTCTCTAGCTGCTAGCTAAGTTACCACCCGGATATATGAGTTTCCATCAGCCTTAGCCCGCCATCGCAGAAACCAGCATAAAATTTGCAACCGCTTGCCGCCACCTGGTAAAATTCGATAGTTGTCTCCATTGAGGGTGGCAAACGCGCGAGTGGCGGAATTGGTAGACGCGCTGGCTTCAGGTGCCAGTGCCCGCAAGGGCGTGGGGGTTCAAGTCCCCCCTCGCGCACAGATGTTGTGATGGTTTGCTCAGGGTTTGCGCCCGGGTCAGACTAGGCTATTTTGCATGGTAAAGGCAAAGACTAAACCGATCGCTGAGCAGCATATCGCCGTGTTTGGCACGGCTCGCAGCGGTAAAACCACTCTGCTGTCGGCGTTCTACGGGATTACGCAGGAGGCGGGATACCTCCGAGATAAGCCATACACAGTTGTGCCAAGCAATCACGGCGAGGCGGCAGAGCTTAAGCGCAACTACACAAAGGTGCGCGACAGTGGCGCATTCCCAGAGGTCACCGACAGGCTTGGCGCACACGAACATCGCTTTTCGGTATTTTTACGCAACGACATCACCACGGGTCTTTTCGGCCGCACAAGAGAAATCACCCCCACTAAAAACTCCAAGCCGTTTGCAGCAATGCAGCTGGTGTGGCACGACTATCCGGGTGAGTGGTTAGAAGAACTACCCACCGACGAGGCGGAGCGCGCAAAGCGCATCAGCACGCTAAAAACGATGCTCACCGCACAGGTTGCGCTGCTGCTCATAGACGGTCAAAAGCTGGCGGATCACACAGGTAACGAGGGTTCGTATCTGCGCGAGGCGCTCAGCACCTACAACCGAGCCCTGGTGGACGCACGCGACGATATTCTCGAAAATGGGAAACAGCTGCTTAAGTTTCCACGCATTTGGGTTATCGGTCTAAGCAAGGCAGACCTTTTGCCGGATGTCACTGCTGCGCAGCTTCGTAAACTGATCTTGCGCCACGCGAGCGATGAGATTGCCGCCCTGCATGAAACGATCAAGACATATGCAAAGGTCGATAAGGCGCTCTCTGTTGGTGAAGACTACCTACTGCTTTCAACCCACCCAGACACGCTGCAGCAGATAACGACCGACAGTCATAAAGGGCGCGGCAGATCCAATCTCCCGAACGGCTTAGAAATTCTGTTGCCGTTAGCGGCGGTGCTCCCGTTTGAACGGCACATGAAATGGGCGAAACGTCTGGCTCTTCCGGCACCGCTAACAAGCATGCTCGTGCAAGGCGCAAGCTTTGCTGCTCTGGCTTTGTTCAGCGGCAAAATTAAGGTGCTGCCCGCTCCGCTGCGGTGGGCTTTCTCACTGCTCGGATCGGCTGGCGTTGAGCGCGGGATTCGCTATGCCGGAGACCGCCTGAAAGAAACCACCGAGGGCTCTAAACAGCGTTCAAAGGTTTTGGAGCTCGCGCTCGATAATTTCCAGCGTGAGATTGAAAAGGCGGAGGCCAACGGCGTCCTGTTGCACAGCAAAATTTAAGACGCGCGCCCGGCAACCTGCAGCTCAGGCGGCTGTTTCGTAAAACCACGGGTTGTGGCAGCTAAAATCACCGCACCCACTAACAACCAGACGCTGCCGAGTATCAGCGCATTGCTGTCGAGCTGCAGCATTAAATAAATAATTACAAGAAAACCAATCGCTGGGAAAACAATATAGAGCAGCGGATTTAGTCGCTGGTCCTTACGATTTTTAGCCCAGTAAACAATGACCGACAGGTTTACCATCGCAAAGGCGGTAAAGGCACCAAAATTAATAAACGATGTCGAAGTGGCAACGTCCATAAAGATCGCAATCAACCCCACAGCCGCAATTGCGGCAATGCTGAAAACAGGGGTTCTGGTTTTCTCGCTTAGGATCCCAAAAAATTTTCCAGGTATCGCACCGTCCCGCCCCATCGCAAACAGCAGGCGGCTGCCCGCAGCCTGCGCCGCAAGCCCTGAGGTGAACTGTGCAATAACCAGGGCGGCAACAAACACCGCACTGAAGAATGCCCCGCCGATCCGCTCTGCAATTTCGAAACCTGCTGCGTCTTGATTTTCAAAAATTCCGCCCGGGTGCACAAGCTGCACAGCGTATGAGACCACGACGAAAATTCCGCCGCCAATCAGCGCTACAAGCATAATTGCGCGCGGCACAGTTTGGCGCGGATTCACAGTTTCTTCAGTCAGAGTTGTGACCGCATCAAACCCAAGAAATGCGTACGCTGCAACCGCCGCCCCAGCTGCGATCGCGCCGATACTTGCCCCCGAACCGGTGAACGGTGCGAGTGAGAAAACACCGGCTGCGCCCTTCTCACTCACAACAGCAGCGAGTGAGAAGGCCACAAACAGCACTATTACGAGTGTCTGGAAGCTCATCAGCACCAAATTAATTTTGTCGGCAACTTTGAGCCCAATAATATTTAGGGTCGTAGTTAGGATAATGAAGGCCAAGATCCAAACCCAAATTGGCACAGCGGGAAATTGCGCCTGCAGATATGAACCGCCGATAAGCCAAATAACCATCGGCAGGAAGAGATAATCAAGCAGGGTCACCCAACCAACCAGGAACCCTACCCGACCGTCAATCGTGCGCCGCACATAACTGTATGCACTGCCCGATACCGGATAGGCAGCCGCCATGCGCCCATAACTTGCGGCGGTGAAGAGCATTGCCCCCAGCGCAAGTAAATATGCGCTAGCGCTGGCGCCTGCGGATGTCGAGGCGATAACACCGAAAATACCAATAACGATCAAGGGTGTTAGATATGCCAGCCCGAAAAGAACGAGTGAGCGCAGATTTAGGGTTCGTTCGAGGGTTGTGTTAGTCAAGATTGCTCCGTTGCACTGTGTGTTGATGGTTATTTTTCGTGGTGTTTTTTGGGCTGCCAGTGTGCCGGTCTAATTGCGCCACCGTACATTGGCAGTGGAATCTCAGGGTCAGCTGCGTGAAAATGCGACCAGGGGCGGGTTGCTCCCGCAGTGCCGAGGCGGCGCACACGCCGGTTGATTTCCGTATCAACTGCAACCACGAGGGTCTCTTGATCCGTCCCTGCTTGGGCGAGCACCTCTCCCTCAGGGCCAACCGCGATACTTTTCCCCTGCCCGATTGGGCCGGCGCAGTTGATGCTTAGAAAATAAACCTGGTTTGCGATAGCGTTTGCGCGCGCCAGCACTAACTCCTGTTCGCGATCTGGTGTAGTGGTTTTTACGACGTTTAAAATCACATCGGATCCCAACCAAGCAAGCTGTCTGGTGTGCTCAGGGAACCAGCTGTCGTAACAGTTTGAGAGACCGAACTCGATGCGCTCCGCGTTAAAGGTGACAAATTCTGTGCCATAGTCGTGGGGCTCATCGGGCCGCCAGGGAAACATTTTGCGATAGTGGGTAACCAGATTTCCTTGCGGATCAAACACCAACTCGGTGTTGTAATACTTGCCACCTGCAGTAATTTCGCCGATGCTGCCCGGCACAAGCCAGATTTTATGCTGCTGCGCGACCGCTCCGATCTCACGTATAAAGTCGCTCTTTAAACTCACGGCGAGGCTCCGCAGTGCGCTATCTCGCTGCGCTTCTGGCAGAGCATGTGCGTCATGCAAGTGCATTTCCGGGTAGACCAGCAGGTTGATTTGCGGGTGCGCTGCCAGCGTCGCAGCAACGTCTGCGGCAAACTCAGGCAGTCCACTCCCAAACGGCAACGGGTGGCGTTGCGCCAATCCAATGGTTAGTTTGCCAGTCATAGCGGCCCCCTTGTCGCTGTGTTCGCGCCTCAGTACTCTTAAGTGATCAATATGATCATAAATGAGTATATGTGATATCCCGCTAAACTCAACAGCATGACTGAAGCTCTAGGGGCGGTGCACTTCAAGCAAGCTCTCCCTGCGGTACTCGAGTTAGCGCCCGGCGCAGCGCACAGAAGTCGGCTGTCTGCCGTTGAAACGGTGCGCGCCAGAATTATTCTCGCAATCGAGCACGGTCTGCTGCAGCCAGGAAACAAGCTACCCGCACTTGAAGAGATCGCGCAGGGGCTAGAGGTCAGCATTATTACCGCCAGACGGGGTTTAGAGTCGCTCGTCACTGACGGCTACCTGCTGCGCAAACGCGGCAGAGGGGGCGGCACATTTGTCGCCGATCCTCCCCCAAGCGCAAAAGACACAGCGGTAGCGGCCTTCCGTGCTGATAATGCCGCGATCAACTCCCTAATAGATCAGCGCAGCCTCATGGAATCTGCCATTGTGCACGCCGCCGCTTTAAACGCAACTCCGGCAGACTGCGAGCTGCTCGAAAAATTCATTGCCGATTCAGCGGCCGCACCCGGATGGATCGAGCACGCAAAACCCGATATGGCCTTCCATCGGCACATCGCAAAAATTAGCGGCCTACCCGAGACTGACACATATCTAGCCGTCTATACGGCGCTGCACAATTACTTTGTTCCCTACCCGCAAGAGCAGCTCGAACACGGACTCGATGAACACCGGCAAATAGTTGCTGCACTTAAAAAACACGACCCTGTTGCAGCGGTCGCAGTGGCCCGCAAGCACATTGACGCGCTGCGTCACGAAATGTTCATTGCGCTCTAACGACAACAGATTCTCACAGCAGCACCTAAGCCGCAAGGTTACAAGTTGACTACAGAACACCAGAAATAGGCGAAAAAACAGCTCTTCGGATCGGTATTTCCAGCCAAAGAAGGTAGCATCGAAAGTTGATCCATGCTTTTAAGGAGGCGAGATGGGACTGTTAGACGGCATTGAGCGAGGTCTTGAGCGTGCCGTAAACGGTGCTTTTGCCCGCACATTCCGCGCCAGTGTGCAGCCCGTTGAGCTCGCAGCTGCGCTGAAACGTGAGCTTGATGTAAAAGCGGTTGCAGTAGACCGCGACCGCGTCCTCGCACCCAACATTTTCACCTTCGAATTAGCGACGGCAGATCTCGCACACCTCGAACAGATCGGCCAAACACTCGACGACGAGCTGCGTCGCGTGGTCACCAATCACGCATCTGAGCAGGGCTACCAGTTAATAGGGCCGGCGGTTATTGAGCTGCGTGCCGATGAGCACACCCCCACAGGCACTTTTGAACTAAAGTCGCACAAACCGAGCAATAGCGTCAGCTGGGCGGCAACCCTAGACCTTGAGGGGCAGCGTCACCCGCTCAAGCTCGGCACAACAATTATCGGCCGCGGTTCTGCCGCCGATATCAAGATCAGTGACAGCGCCGCCAGCCGCCAACACCTCCAAATAGATTGGGACGGCAAACGGGCAATCGCTCGAGACCTTGGTTCAACCAACGGGTCGAAAATCGAGGGGCAGCGTTTTCAAGAAGTGCAACTGCACCCCGATTCTGTCGTCTACATCGGCCAGACCCCTCTAACATTCCGGTTCACCCCAACCGCCGATCCCGCAGTCGGGTCGCACAAACCGACCCCTACTCGATCCGCCAACAGCTCTTTCTGGGAGGGCGCATGAGTGAGCTTACTTTCATAATCATTCGCATCGCATTCTTAATCGTGCTGTGGCTCTTCGTTTTCGGCACAATCTACGCGCTGCGCAGCGATCTGTTTGGTGCGCCCGTGCGGCGCGTGCGTGACGACAGCGCAGCCGCAGTCCTCAAAGCGCCAAGTCTGGCACCAGCGGGAGCCTCCGCGCCACAGCCCGCCCCGCAGCGTAGCGCCACATCTGGCGGTGCCAGCGCGGGTGTCACGCAGTCGAACAGTGACGACGAGCTTCCGTCAGCGGGCACAACCGGGCCGGCTCGCCGTCTTGTGATCACCTCAGGTGTGGCTAGCGGCACCGAGATAACTCTCGACGAAGAGATCGTGACCATCGGCCGATCCGCAGATTCAACCCTCGTAATCGTCGATGAATACACCTCAACCCACCACGCAAAGCTAGAGCGCCTCAGCAACGGCTGGCGCCTAGTCGATCTCGACTCAACAAACGGGACAAAGGTTGACGGCACCCGCATCACCGGCGCGGTAGACCTTAAGACTTTCACTCCGGTAACTATCGGGGCTACTTCATTCGAGTTGAGGCCGTAACCAACGTGACCCTGAACTTTGACGCCGCAATCGCCTCGCACGTAGGCCTCGCCCGCAGCAATAACCAAGACTCCGGGTTTTCTGGCGCGCACCTCTTCTTTGTGGCAGACGGCATGGGAGGGCACGCAGGAGGCGATGTTGCAAGCGCAACCGTCACCCGTTTCGTTGCCGACGCAGACGCCACCGCAAAACAGTTTGAAACCGCCGAAGATGCCTCTGAAGCGCTCCGTAAGCAACTGCTGAAGGCAAATCTGAAACTCGCTGAGAAGGTTGAAGAACGTCCGGAACTCTCCGGTCTTGGCACCACCTTCTCCGGCTTCTTCACCGTCGGAAACCAGCTTGGCGTCGCCCACATTGGGGATTCCCGCCTCTACCTCTTCCGCGACGGCAAGTTGCGGCAGATCACTTCAGACCACACATTCGTGCAAAAACTGATCGACGCGGGGCAGATAACCGAAGATGAGGCGCGCGTGCACCCCCGCCGTTCAGTGCTGATGCGAGTGCTCGGCGATGTTGACTCACGGCCCCTGATCGACACTGAAGTGCTTGACGCTGAGGCGGGCGATATCTACCTGCTGTGCTCAGATGGTCTCTGCGGCTATGTCGACGAAAAAACAATCACCAACGAATTGCGTCGTGAGTTGGGTCTCCAGCAGACCGTCGACAACCTCATCGACCGCACTCTCGAGGTGGGTGCACCAGATAACGTCACCATCGCGCTTGTGCGGGCAAGTGCCGCCCCCAAACCTGTTGCGGGCGAGCTCGCCGACACTGCCACCCTGCCGGTCACTAAGTTCGTTGGTTCAGCCGCGCGAGACGGCGACGACTCGGCTCTGCAAACTTCAACTCAGCGCACGCGTATTCTAAACCGCCGTAGGCGCAAAGTTGCGCCCGCCCCCGAAGCACACTTCGAGCCAAAAGTTGATGAGTATCTCGCAGAACTCATCGCAGAAACAAAACGCCGCACCTGGCGGCGCCGGGCAATCTGGGCACTCGGCGCAATGGTCGCCATTGCACTCGCGCTAAGTGTTATCTTTGTCGGTTACCAGTGGGTGCAATCACGCTACTACGTTGGAACTGACGGCGTTAACGTCATCATCTACCAGGGCATTCAGGCAGATCTCGGCCCTATTTCTCTCAACAAAGAGGAAGAGAACACAAGCATCCCGCTGGGTGAGCTCGGCATCTATGAACGCATCCAGGTTGAGCGCACAATCAGCGCCAACTCACTCACAGAGGCACGCGATATCGTGCTGCGTTTGAGCGGAGGAAGTGAATAATGACCACCGAAACCGCACAACGTGACTTTGCGAGCGCCACGCGCAGTGAGAATGTGCTGCAGCGCCTCACCGCAATTCGTGCGCCACGTAAATTGCGTGCGCTCGAGTTTGTGCTGCTCCTGGCTGTGATTGCAATAGGTATCGGCGCTATCGTTATCGTCGACCTGACAGTCAAAGAAACTCTCAGCACCGCTTTGCTTATTCCCGGTGCGGCATATATTGCAATTCTTTTCGGCCTGCACCTTGTGGTTCGCAGAATCACACCAGATGCCGACCCACTGATTATGCCGCTTGCGGCGATCCTCAACATACTGGGCATCGTCATGATTTACCGCATTGAAATATCCGGTGAGGTGCGTGACCTGCCGGGAGCTGCGGCGCGTCAAATTTTATGGTCGATAATTGCAATGGTCGCCACCGGTGCACTCGTGTGGCTTTTGAAGAACCACCGCACACTGCTGCGATACACCTATATTTTCGGGCTAGTGGGCGTGCTGCTGTTAGTTCTGCCCCTCGTTCCAGGTATCGGCCACGCTGCTGGCGGTGCGCAACAGTGGATTCGGATCGGCAGTTTCTCCTTCCAGCCTGTTGAGCTGGCAAAAATCGCGCTTGCGATCTTCTTTGCCAGCTACCTTGTGCGCAACCGCGATGCGCTCTCGCTGGTGGGGCGCAAAATCGGCCCGGTCAGGTTACCGCGAGCGCGCGACCTCGGCCCACTGCTGATTGTGTGGCTGATCGCTATGGGCATCCTTATTTTTCAGCGTGAGCTTGGCACCTCGGTGCTCGTGTTTGGCCTGTTCCTTGCGGTGCTCTACGTCGCTACCGGTCGTATTGGGTGGGTGTTGATCGGTCTCTCACTGTTCCTTGTGGGTGGGTTTATTGCTGCGCAGACTTTTAGCTACGTTGGGGCGCGCTTCAATAACTGGTTGCATCCTTTCCGCGACCCGCAGGGTGCCAGCTATCAGCTCGTGCAGGGTTTCTTCGGCATGGCTAATGGCGGGATCACAGGCACGGGCTTAGGCGCCGGATATCCGCAAATCACGCCTCTCTCATACAGCGATTACATCTTCCCGAGCGTTGCTGAAGAGCTCGGCCTGGTGGGCGCATTCATGATTCTCACCACATATTTGATACTGGTGGCTCGCGGTATGCGCATTAGTTTCGCGGTGCAGGACGATTTCGGTAAACTTCTCGCGCTTGCCCTCGCGTTCACTATTACGCTGCAGGTGTTTGTGATTGTTGGCGGTGTGACCGGCATTATTCCGCTGACAGGTCTCACCACTCCTTTCCTCGCCGCCGGTGGTTCATCGCTGCTGTCTAACTGGTTAATTGTTGGCCTGCTGCTGCTGATGTCAAACGCTATTCGAAACCGTCCGAAGTTGGTGATCCGCGCATGAATAAACAGTTGAAGCGCGTTACCCGCGTTATTTTCGCACTATTTTTGGCTCTCTTTTTAGGGGTTTCGATGGTGCAGTTTGTGCGAGCTGATGAGTATCGCGCAAACGAGCTAAACGAGCGCTCTCACCGCAACGCTTTTCTTGTTGAACGCGGCACGATTCTTGTTGCGGGTCAGCCTGTGGCCTATTCGATCCCCACCAACGACACATTCCGTTTTCAACGGCAGTATCCAAACGGTGAGCTTTATGCGCCAATTACCGGGTATTTTTCGCACTATCAAGGCTCTTCCGGTATCGAGCAGGCTGAGAATCAGGCGCTTTCTGGGGTTGCCAGCAATCAGTTCTTTACTCGTATTCAGCGTGTGCTGTCCGGCCAGCCGCCGATGGGCAGCGCGGTTGAGCTGACTATTGATCCGGTCGCGCAGCAAAAAGCGTTTGAGAGTTTGCAGGGAATGAAGGGCGCGGTTGTTGCGCTGGACGCTGAAACCGGCGCGATTCTCGCCATGGCTTCCACTCCGAGCTATGATCCAAACACTCTGTCGTTGAACAACAACGCCGAGGTCATCGAAAACTATTCGGCGCTTGAGCAGAACCCTGATAAGCCGCTGTTTAACCGTGCCGTTAGCGGTGATCTCTACACGCCAGGATCTGTGTTTAAGATCATCACTGCTGCGGCGGCTCTCGAGAGTGGTAAATACACCCCCGACAGTTCTCTTGATGACGCTGCGGCCTTCACCCTGCCTGGCACTTCTTCTGTGATGCGCAATGCCAGCCGCGGGGTGTGTGTAAACGGTGAGAAGGCGACCGTTACCGAAGCGTTTGTGCGCTCCTGCAATATTCCGTTTGCTGAGTTGGCGGGTGGGCTAGAGGCAAACGCCATCCAAGATATGGCTGCAAAGTTTGGTTTTGGAAACGAAATTCAGGTGCCGTTACGGGTAGCGCCGAGCACAGTGGGCGCTCCGAGTGACGCAGCGCAGCGCGCGATCACCGCAATTGGCCAGCTTGATGTGCGAGTCACCCCGCTGCAGATGGCGCTGATTAGCGCGACTGTCGCAAACGGTGGCGAGATGATGCAGCCAACACTGGTAGAGCGCGTCATCACCCCAGATTTCCGGGTTGAGTCACAGCGTGAGGAAAGTGTGCTTGCAACCCCGATCTCAAAAGTCACTGCTGCGCAGCTCAAAGCGATGATGCAGGCCGGTGTTGTCGACCCTGCTGGCTTGGCGCGTAACGCTGCAATTTCCGGCGCTGTCGTCGGTGGCAAAACAGGCACCGCAGAGATTGGCAACGATGCGGCGGGCAATCCTCTCCCCTACAATCTTTGGTTTACCGGTTTTGCCGAGCGTGACGGGCGCAAAATTGCCGTTGCGGTGGTGGTCGAAGAGGGCGGCGGTGCCGCACACAATTTCTCTGCCTTAAGCGGTGATGTACCTACAAGCATTGGACAACAAGTGATGGAAGCGGTGTTGAGCGAATGAGACCTACAGCGGGAATTATCTTCGGTGGCCGTTACGAGCTGAGCTCACGAATCGCCACAGGCGGTATGGGTGAGGTCTGGAAGGCGAGTGACAGCGTCATCGGTCGCACAGTCGCGATCAAGATTCTAAAAGACGAGTACATGGGTGATCCAGGCTTCCTGGAACGCTTCCGCGCTGAGGCGCGGCACGCTGCGCTCGTCAACCATGAGGGCATCGCGAACGTATTTGACTACGGTGAAGAGCAGGGCTCTGCCTACATCGTGATGGAGCTGGTGCCGGGTGAGCCCCTGTCGTCGATCATCGAACGTGAGGGAAAGCTGCCCGCTAACCGGGTGCTCGGTATCATTGCGCAGACTGCTACCGCGCTGCAGGCTGCGCACGATGCCGGTCTCGTGCACCGCGATGTGAAACCGGGCAACCTGCTGATCACGCCCGAAGGTCGCGTGAAGATAACAGATTTCGGGATCGCCCGCATCGCCGATCAGGTGCCGCTCACCGCTACCGGGCAGGTGATGGGAACCGTCCAGTATCTCGCACCTGAGCAGGCTTCAGGGCAAATCGCGACCGCCGCCACCGACATTTACTCACTCGGTATTGTCGCATACGAGTGCCTCGCTGGCCGCCGCCCCTTCACCGGCGAAAGTCAGGTTGCGATCGCAATGGCGCAGATAAACGACACACCGCCTGATCTACCTGCTGAGGTGCCGGTTGCCGTGCGCAACTTGGTTTACAGCTGCCTAGCAAAAAAGGCTGCGGATCGGCCAGGAACCTGCGCAAAACTTGCCCGTGCGGCCACAGCTTTGCACCGTGGCGACGTTAATGCAGCGGCGGCGGTTGTGCCCCAGGTGCTTGGCGCTGCCGCAGCAGACACAGCTAACGATGCAGCAACCACTGTAATGCCGGCACAAACCTCCGCGCAGACGCAACTGCTGCAGCCACCGGCTGGGAACGATGCGACGACTGTCGCGCTCCCTCGCACGAGCGCCGCAGCTGGCGCACCCCTCGGGGCGGCTGCCGGAATGACGAGCGCGGCTCCTGCCGCAGCGAGCGTAAACGGCGCCGCTAACCAAGCTGAGCCGCAAGAAAAAAAGAAAAGCCCGTGGCGCTGGCCGCTTATTGCTCTGCTAGTGTTCCTCCTGCTTATTGGTGGCGGCACACTGTGGGCGGTGACAAACGCGAATCAGAATAGCAAGCCTGAGCCGGCCCCAACCGCCCCGAAGAAACCGGAAAAGAAGACCGAAGAAGAGAAAGACAGTGCTGCTATTACCGGCGCTGATTATGTCGGTCAAACCTGTGAGGCAGCGCTTGCAGCGTTACAGGCTAAAGGTTTCACCAACATTGTTTGTGAGGAGGGCAGCCCAGTCGTTGATGCGGAGGCGGGCACTGTGCTCAGCGTCAGCCCAACCGGTCAGGATGTGCCGCTAACTCAGGCAATCACCCTCACCGTTGGCGCACGCTACGCCGACACACCAAACCCGTCCGGTGTGGCAACCGTCACCTCGGGCACTACCGTGCGTGTTGGTGACACCTACACGGTCAGCTGGCCCGACCAGCGGGCACTCTGCCAGACCGGTCTCAGCCTGACCGGTTACCGCATCCT
Source organism: Canibacter zhoujuaniae (assembly GCF_011752005.1). Classification (NCBI taxonomy): domain Bacteria; kingdom Bacillati; phylum Actinomycetota; class Actinomycetes; order Micrococcales; family Microbacteriaceae; genus Canibacter; species Canibacter zhoujuaniae. Next base: position 57,739 of record NZ_JAAIJZ010000005.1, read on the forward strand.
CGTTGAGGGTAATTCAAGCGTTGTGAAAGAGCCGGGCGCCCAGGTCAGCGCAACTCTGCGCGCTGACAACACTCCTGGCACAAGCCGCGTCGCTTTCGCCGCTGTGTGTGGCCGAGACGGTGTTTCTGAGCGCCAATCACCGTGGTCAGAGTTTGCAAACATCAACATCCAGGAAGCTGCGCCCGCGCCAACTCCTACACCAACCCCAGCGCCTGACAACAATGGCGATAACGGGAACGGTGCCGGCAATGGCGGAACCGATAACTAAGTTAGACAATTAACGCCGATCCGCAAGAAAGTTTTAAGGGAAGTGAACGAGAAACCGCACACAACAGCAACCCGCACCCTTGCCGACCGGTATGAACTTGGTGAGTTTATCGGCCAGGGTGGCATGGCAACCGTGTACCGCGGGGTTGACACTAAACTCGGGCGCCAGGTTGCGGTGAAGATCATGAAAGCTGATCTCGCCGACGATGAAGAGTTCCGTGAGCGGTTTCATAGGGAGGCGCAGAACGCTGCCCGCATGACGCATCCGAGCATTGTGCGCGTGTATGACGCTGGCAACGATCTGATTCAAACGGCTGCCGGCGCCAAGCAGCTGCCGTTTATCGTCATGGAATATGTTGGCGGGCGCAATCTCAGACAGCACCTCGCTGAGGGTGGTGTGAGTGTTGAAGAGGCTTATCGCATCACTAATTCTGTGCTCACCGCACTAGAGTATTCACACCGCGCAGGTATTGTGCACCGTGATATTAAGCCTGCAAACATTATGGTCACCCCTGAGGGGCGGGTGAAGGTGATGGACTTCGGGATCGCGCGGGCGGTATCCGATACCTCAAGCTCCCTGCAGCAAACAACGCAAATTCTTGGCACTGCCGCCTATTTCTCGCCTGAGCAGGCAAAGGGTGAGACTGTCGACACACGCACCGACCTTTACGCTACCGGCATCATGCTCTACGAAATGCTCACCGGATCGGTGCCGTTTAAGGGCGAATCTGCCGTCGCGGTTGCCTATCAACACGTGAGTGAGCGCCCGCGGCCACCACGCGATCTGCGCCCTGAGCTGAGTGAGCCCTTAAGTCGCGTAGTTTTGCACTCGCTAATTAAGGATAAGAATCGCCGCTTCCAGTCGGCGAACGAATTTCGGACTGCGCTGCAGGCGGCGATGCGCGGCGAGATGCCTCAGCTTGGCAATGATGATGTCGAAACTATGGCGCTCGGGCCAAGCAGCGCAACCACGCAGGCAGTTACTGAGCGACAGATTGCCCGGCAGGGGGCGCGGCATGTGGAGACTCGCCCACCACGCACTTGGATTTGGTTGCTCGGCTGTGCGCTTGTGACGGTTGTTGCAGCGGTTGCGCTGTGGCTGATTTTCCTGTCTCCGAAAGAAATTTTTGCTTCAAACACTCGTGTTGTGCCCGATGTTGTTAACGTGGAGCGCGAACTCGCAATAAAAGAGATTGAAGATTTAAACCTTGTTGTTGTAACCGCTGATGAGCCGAGTGACACGGTAGCTGTCGGTAAAGTCACCCGCACCGATCCGGTGAGTGGCACGGAGGTGACTAAGGGTGATGCGATAACCGTTTATATTTCGAGCGGCCCTGACGGACACAATATTCCGAGTATCGAGGGGCAGCAAATTGAAGATGCCACAGCACAGCTTGAAGAGCTGGGTTTTGTTGTTGGCACGGTAACCGAGCGTGACGATCCAAGCTCACCAAAGGGTTTGGTGCTGGAGGTGACTCCGGCTGTTGGCACTTTTATAAAAACCGGTGGCTCGGTAGCGCTTACTGTTTCTAGTGGCGCGGTTGATGTGCCCGATGTGAAGGGGCAGTCTCTCGCCGCTGCGCGTGCAATCTTGAACAATATGGGTTTGACTGTAGTGCCGAAGCCTTTAGAGTGTGCGGTCACCTCAGAAGACAGCCTGTCTGTTGTTGAGCAGTCGATTGTTGGTAAGGCGCCACAGCGCAGCTCAGTCGAGATTGGTTACTGTGTTGGCACCGCGCCAGCACCCGCAGACGGTGACGCAGACAGCGGAAATAACTAATATCACCGCTGTTTAAGCACCTGGGCAGGTCTCTGTCTCGCTAGTTATCAACAGCTTATTAACAAGCTGGGGAGAATTACACCGATGTAATTCTGCTGTTCGCGACTCTAAAGGTGACCCTAGCGCCAGCGGGTGGTCATAAAGAAACCGGCCATTATCAGGCCAAAGCCCACCAGAATGTTCCACTGCCCGAGCTGTGGCACAGGCAGCGCCAGGGTAGCACTGGTGATGTAGTAGACAACGATCCAAAGCAGACCAAGAATCATCAAACCGAGCATAACCGGCTTGAACCAGACCGGATTTGGCAGTGGGTCACCGTTTCGTTCCGCCAGTTCGCGGGCGTTACGTCGGTCAACTGCCGCCTGCTCACGCTTCGAAAGTTGTTTTTCAGACATGCTTGTTATTTTACGGTAAACTCACGATTTTATGTTCCTGCCGTTGGCATACAATTGAATTTATGTCTCGTACGCGTGCAAAACTCTCCCCCTTCACCGTCATAGGTGAGCTACTTTTGCTCGGCGGTCTGGGAGTCTTTGGATTTCTGCTCTGGCAGCCGTGGTACACCGCAAACGTTGTGGCGGTAGCACAGAGTCATGTGGCAACAAACATATCTGCGCAGTGGGTTAATGCCGAACCACGCAAATTTGAGGGCGAGATTCCGGTGCCTGTGCCAAACAGTGACACCGGCGTCTTCGGCATTCTTTACGTTCCCGCGTTCGGAGACAACTGGGCAAATCAGCTCGTCACCAACCGCCCAATGAACCCTGTAATGGACGATAGCGCCTTCGGGATCGCGCACTACCAAGACACCGCACTGCCGGGCCAAAAAGGTAATGTCGCTTTCGCTGCGCACCGTTCAGGCGGGCACATCACCCCCTTCCGCGATGTTGATTTCTTGCGCGTTGGCGATCCAATCTTTATTGAAACCGCCGACGGCTGGTTTACCTACCGCTTCCGTTCTGCAGAGTATGTGCTGCCGGACGGAGTCGGGGTGCTAAACCCGATGCCGCACATTCCCGATATTTATGCCGATCAGGATATTCTCACTTTCACAACCTGTAATCCAAAGTATTGGGGCGCTGACGAGCGGATGATTGCCTACTCGGTGTTTGAAAGCTTCACCCCCCGCGTCGACGGCCCACCAGCCGAGTTGGCGCAGGTGAATTCAAATGTTGCAGAGTCTGCTAAATCTCACAGCAGCGCTACAACTCATTTTGCATCGAGAAGGGGTCACTAAGTGTTTTCGCTTATTTGGAGATTTTTTCCCGGCCCAGCCTGGGCGCGTGTGCTGGCGATGCTCCTGATTGCCGCGGTGCTTGTGTGGGCACTTGTGTTCTATATTTTTCCGGCGATCCAGGAACTAATTCCACCACCGCTCTCAGCACTCGATGATCCAAACGTCCAACAGTAGCGGAGCAAATATGACTCGAATTCTAGTTATCGATAACTACGACAGTTTTGTCTACACGCTGGTCGGCTACATCAATGAGTTGGGCGCCGAGACCGTGGTGCTCAGAAATGATGAGATCACAGCAGCAGAGCTTGCGGATCGCCTGCCCGAGTTTGACGGCATCTTACTGTCTCCAGGGCCGGGCAACCCGGCACAGGCCGGCGTTACTGTGCCAGCGGTGTCGATTGCTGCCGCGCAACAAAAACCACTGTTGGGGGTGTGCCTCGGGCATCAGGCGCTAGCTGAAGCATATGGCGCGACTGTGACGCACGCAGAAGAACTGATGCACGGTAAAACCAGTCGGGTGACACACACGGGTGATGATTTCTTTGCCGACGTGCCCGAAGTCTTCACTGCCACGAGATACCACTCACTCGCGGTGCTGAAATCAACGATGCCCGCAGAGCTTGTGGAAACTGCGGCGACTGAGAGCGGTCTAATTATGGCGCTGCGCCACCGTGACCTGCCCCTTTTTGGGGTGCAGTATCACCCGGAGTCGGTGATGACTGAACACGGCTATCTGCAGTTAGGTAATTGGCTTGAGATAGTTGGTCTTAAGGGTGCTGCTGCACGGGCAAAAAAGCTGAGCCCGCTCATCACCAACTAATTAATCGCTGCTGCTCCCAGCATAAATACAGACGGACTCACGAAGTAGAAGAGCACATGCAGTGCCAGTAGCACGCCCGTAACGGTTAAGAATGCGAGAGGGGTTTTGCGGGCTTTGCCGCGTTCATGCAAAGCTGTGAGCAGCCACATCAGCGCACCGCCGATGATTAGGCCTCCCAGATGTGCCTGCCATGAAATGTTCAGGCCCGGCAGAAAACCGATCGCGAAGTTAATAACGATCATCAGCACCAGGCCACCAGCGTTTACTCTGATCCGTTTCATCACAACCACGGTTGCCGCAAGCACACCAAAGAGTGCGCCCGACGCACCAACGGTTGCAGTTACTGCCGAGGCCGGGTCAAAAAGACTCCACAGCATCACGAAGGTGGATCCGCCAAGCCCCGAGAGCATAAAAAGCCACAGGAAGTTGCGGTGCCCGATCAATCGTTCAAGCTGGCGACCGAACAGCCACAGCGCGAGCATATTGAAGGCGATGTGGGTGATGCCGCCAGTGGAGTGCGTGAATATCGAGGTGAGAGATCGCAGCGGCTCGAAATAATACGGTGACGACGCAATGGGCACGTATGCGAGCAGGCCGGTCACCCCCGGGATTACTGACTGTGCGAGCCACACAAGCACGCATATGCCGATTATGGAATATGTCACAAACGGGTTATCTCGGTCAAAAAACTTTCGAGACCCAGAGCGTATGCTGCTCTGCAGCTGCGCACCGCGCGAAGGCTGTGCAGCTGCTGCGCAATCAGGGCAGAGCACACCAACCGGCCCCGGTATCTGACAGTCACCGCAGACGGTGCACCCGCAACGCTGACAGAGCGTAAACGATGTTACCTGGGGGTGTCGGTAGCAAACATCACTGGCGTCTGGGTTTGCAGCTTCACCGTACTGCGGCCGGCTGGTGTTCAAGCTCTAAGTCCTATCTGAGTTAATCTTTAGCCGGTTTGCCGCGCTAATTTAAAACCCAAGTAAAACGGATTTAATATCCGGTAGCCAAATAGTTAAGGCTTGTTAGTTAGAGAGCCTCAACAGTTACTGCGGTCATCACAACATCCTCAACAGGGCGATCCTGCGCACCGGTTGCAACAGACTCGATTGCGTCAACAACCGCCTGCGAAGCCTCGTCTGCGACCTCACCGAAGATGGTGTGCTTACCCGTCAGGTAACCGGGCTCACTTGTTGTAATAAAGAACTGCGAACCATTAGTGCCCGCTAAGCGTCCGGTCATGTCGGGGCGCTTACCGGCGTTGGCCATCGCAAGCTGATACTTCTTGTTAAAAACAAGCTCCGGGTGAATCTCATCATCGAAGGTGTAGCCTGGCCCGCCCATGCCGGTGCCGGTTGGGTCACCTCCCTGGATCATGAAGCCCTGAATGATGCGGTGGAAGATCACACCGTCGTAAAAACCCTTTTCAGCCAGATCGACAAAGTTCTTCACCGTCTTTGGTGCGTGATCACCAAAAAGGTTAACGGTGATGTCACCGTGATTGGTTGAAATAGTTGCTTTATGAGTTGCATTAGTCATAGTTACATAGTGTAAACAAACAGTGTCTGACTTATCTCAGTAAACAGCCACTAGCGAACAAAATTAATCGCAAACCCAAGCAGCGTTCTGTCGGTTTTATTCTGTTGCACCGCTCAGAAAGTGCTGATAGCTAGAGACTTTCCTACAAATTAGAGGATTTGCTCAGACTCACCTTGTACCATGTATTAACGAGAAATAACAACCCCTTTTGGAGGACAACATGTCACTCTCACGCAAACGTCGTCGTGAACTTAAAAAGCTTAACAAGCTCGCTAACGGTCTGCTGCAGGAGCAGCGCGAGGTGCTCGGTCACGCGGGTGTTGTGCTGGCAGAGGCTGGTCACCAAGCTCGCAAACTCGGTAATGAGCACCTTCTCCCACGCGTTGAGGGCGCTTACAATTCAGTTCGCCCAGCGGTTGAAACAGGTGTAGGCGCTGTGCGTTCAGTGTGGAATCGTTTCACCAAGGCTGCTACTCCGGTTGCTGCGAGCGCGCTGAGCAAAACTGTTAATGCGCTTGAGCAGGCTGAGCAGAAAGAGCTCGCTGATCGCCTTGCGCGTCTCGGTGTGAAGAGCGGTTTGATCAAGCGCAAGCGCCGTGTTGTGGGCGGCATCTTTGCTGCGGTTGCTGGCGCTGCTGCGGTTGCTGCAGTTGGTTACACCCTCTTCCAGGCTTTCCGCGATGATGAAGAGGTTTGGGTCGCGCCAGAGAGCGACGAAGCCTCTAACTAATAGCTTTCACAACAACCGCCGTGTTACCAGCGTTTTGGTAGCTCGGCGGTTTTGTTATGCTGTTTTACCCTAGGCGCGCCCAGTATTGCGATTCTGCCCCGGTAGCGCTGTGCGCCCCTGCCCGGTGCGGGGTCGTGGTCTGCGCCGCATTTTGCGCCCCTGCCCGCGGCCAATAATGCCCGCCATGCGCAAGCCTGTGTCGACAAGTGAGAGGGTGCGCATCTTGCCAAGATCCTCAAGCTTCACCCAGCGTGCTTCGTCGCTGGATCCTCCCACCTCGTTGACCAACGGCGCTTCAGCAACTCGCGCACGATACACAATGCGGATCGTGTGCAGTTTCGGGTCTACACCAACGGGTGTGTCTTCGCGGTTCATAACTCGCGAGTCAACGCCGAGCAGTTTGCCCACACGCGCTTCAAGCCCGGTCTCTTCAAACACCTCTCGCACTACTGTGTCGCGTGGATCCTCGCCCGGCTCTATGCCGCCGCCGGGTAGGGTCCAACCGTGCAGCTGACCGCGCCTCCAGTGTGTGAGCAGCACCTCCCCACGCCGTTCTATCACAGCGTAAGCAGCCACTCGCGTATCCATATATACGACTCTACCGGAGTTAAATGCGCGTCGTCAGGGATGAGATAATACGGCGGATCCTCAATAGGGTTGCAGGGCGCCACGCAAGATTGCCACCCAAACTAGCTTGGCACGGGGTTTCAGTGAGAAAATACCAGTGACAGCAACTGTCGCGAAACAGTGAGGTGCCGTGGCAACAGCAGCGCGGGCGCGACAACAACAAAAGGAGAGACCTGATGGGCAACTATGTTTCTAAAAACCCTGCCACCGGAGAGGTTGTCGCTGAGTTTCCTGAGCATTCAGATGCTGAAATTAACGAGGCAATTGAGAAAGCAGATGGAGCGTATCGCAGCTGGAAGTTTGCGTCACTGTCGGATCGCGCGGCGTTGCTGCAACAGGTTTCTAAGGTTTTCCGCGATAGAGCGCAGGAATTGGCTGAGGTTATAACCACTGAGATGGGCAAACCTATCACTCAGGCACTGGGTGAGGTAGAGATTGTGGCTCGTATTTTTGAATACTATGCGGTGAACCTCGAAAAGTTTCTCGCAGATGAGCTGATCGAGACTGCGCTTGCGGGCAAAGCGTTTATTCGCGCTGAGGCGATCGGGGTGCTGCTCGGCATTATGCCGTGGAACTTCCCCTACTATCAAATAGCGCGGTTTGCGGCGCCGAACATTGGTTTGGGTAACACTATTCTGATCAAACACGCCCGCAACTGTCCGCGCACCGCGCTTGCGTTCGAGTCGGTAATGCGGGAAGCTGGTGCCCCCGAGGGTGTTTACACCAATATTTTTGCGAGCAATGAGCAGGTTGCCCAGATGCTTGCGCATGATGCGGTGCGAGCGGTGTCACTCACCGGGTCAGAGCGGGCCGGTGCTGCGGTTGCCGAGGCGGCCGGTCGCAATTTGAAGAAGTGTGTGCTAGAGCTGGGCGGCTCTGATCCGTTCATTGTCTGTGCGTCTGCAGATCCGCAACAGGCGGCCGCAGCCGCCGCAGAGGGCCGGCTGCGCAACGCCGGGCAGGTGTGCACCTCATCAAAGCGTTTCTTTGCGCACGCTGATATTTATGATGAGTTTGTGCGCGAGCTAAAACAGGAGTTTAGTGAGTGGGTGCCGAGCGATCCGCTCTCTCCAAATACCAAGATTGGCTCGCTGTCAAGCGCCACAGCACTCGCAGACGTCGATGAGCTTGTGCAGGATGCTGTTTCTAAGGGCGCCACAGTTCTGGTTGCCGGTGGGCACTGCGATGTGCCGGAGTTTCTTGATGGTAGCTTCTATCAGCCGATAGTGCTCACCGATGTCACCGAAGACATGCGAATTTTCCGAGAAGAGGTTTTCGGCCCGGTTGCTGTGCTGCACCGCTTTGAAACAGATGAAGAGGCAATCGCTGCGGCAAATGACAGCCCCTACGGGCTTGCGGCAGCCGTGTTCACTAATGATGATGCGCAGTGGAGCAAATTCAATCACCGGCTAGAGGTTGGCATGGTGTGGCGCAACGCAACCAGCAAGTCTGCGCCGGAGCTGCCCTTTGGTGGTGTTAAAAATTCTGGTTTCGGGCGTGAACTTTCAAGACTCGGCCTTGATGAGTTTGCTAATAAAAAACTGATAGCAGAGCCTTAATAAGCGAACTGCGCGCCGCTATGCGCGTTCGGTGGCGGGTGGTGAGCTAACTAGTCACCGCCCGCCACACTGTTTAGTTCGTCTCTCGGGGCAGACCCCAGCACTCCTTGGCAATTTGTGCGCCCACTCCGCATCGCATAAGAATCGCGAGCTCTTTAGCAGCGCGTTCGATCCGCTCTGTTAATTCTGCCCCAGCCCAGTCTTCGGGGGCCGCGTAAATCGATGTCGGGATGATGAGTGCTCGCATGAAAGCAAACAGGGGTCGCAGATGATCGTCAGCGACCATAACGTGTCGACTTGATCCGCCTGTTGCGGTAAGCAGCACTGGTTTAGCGACGAGCAAATCAGTGCTGAGCAGGTCTATGAAGCTTTTAAACAGCCCACTGGGCGCGGCTTTATAGACAGGAGTTCCTATTATTAGGCCGTCAGCCTGCGCAATCAAGCTGATGGTCTCTTGCAGTGCGTCCGTCACCGTTCCGCCGACAATGCTTTGCATAATGTCACCTGCGAGCGGCGCAAGCTCTACCGCGGTCAATGTCACCTCGTGCCCGGCTTTGTCGAGTGTTTCAACAACCTTGAGCGCCGCCTGATCTGTCAGAGTTTTAGTGGTCGAGGGGTTGCTCGTCCCGGCACTAATAGTGAGCAGTTGAAGCGGCGTTGTTGCGTTAGACATGACGCTGATCTCCTAGTGTCTGATGTTTTGTCCGTTATAAACCTTAAACCCTGCGTGCTGGCAGTAATTTTTCAAGCGCTGACAGCACTTCAGCCCTGTTCACCACCGACCGAGCTGATCCGTCGCGGCACCGTGAACCATGCGATTATTGCTGAGCAGACGCACAGCGCAGCGGCTACCAACAGAGTCATCTGCACCGCTTGCACATATGCGGTGTTTACCGCTGTAAAGATAGTTTGATCGTCGAAAAAACTAACAGCACCAGCAAGGGACTCTGAAATTGTTTCACGTGAAACACTGTCGACTCCTGCCGGTAGCTGCAGACTCTGGCTGTAGACGCTGTTTATCAGCGATCCCATAACCGCGATACCAAAAGCTGCCCCCAGCTCAAAACCGGTTTCAGATATGGCTGAGGCGGCCCCGGCGCGCTCTGGTGGCACCGCGCTAAGAATAACGTCGTTTGTAAGACTCATCGCTGTCGCAGCACCAAACCCGAGCAGCCCCAGCGCAACAGCTGTTGGCCAATAGGGCTCAAGTGTCACTGTATAAGCCAGCAGCGCAAAGGCTCCCGCGGTTAGAAGCATGCCTCCGGCAATCGATCCGCGATAGGCGAATCGCGCAATAAAAAAGCCCACAAGAGCCGGTAGCACTAGCTGCGCAACCGCGATCGGGAGCTCTGCAAAACCTGCGGTGAGTGGGGAGTATCCACGCAGAAACTGCAGATATTGCGAGAAGAAATAATTGAGCCCGATGATTCCAAAAATTGCAACCATGTTTATGAGGTTTGCACCCGTGAATGCGCGAATGCGAAACAGGTATACGTCCATCATCGGTTGGTACTGCCGCAGCTGGCGACGCACAAAGACAGTTCCGCCGATAACGCTGATCATGAGGGTTGTTAGCGTGATCCAGTCAAAAGCGTTGTGCGCAAAATGTTTAATTGCATACACGAAACTGACCATTGTCACCAGTGACAGCAACGAAGAAAGCACATCAAAGGAGCCAGGGTTTGGGTTTTTTGATTCCGGGAGCAGCAGTGCGCCGAAGATGATCAAGATCACCATAACGGGCACGTTAATAAGAAACACCGACCCCCAATGGAAGTGTTCGAGAATGAACCCGCCAATCACCGGACCGAGCACTCCGCCGACGCCGAAAGCACTCGCCCAGATCGCGATGGCGCGGGTGCGCTCCCTATCATCTATAAAAATGTTGCGGATCAGAGCCAGCGTTGACGGCATTAGATTGGCGCCAGCGGCTCCCATGAGTGCGCGCGCACAGATCAGCATTTCTGGCGTGGTTGCATATGCCGCAAGAATGGAGCTGAGCCCAAATGCTGCAGAACCGATGAGGAGCAGTTTTTTTCGCCCGATCCGGTCTGCTAAATTTCCCATCGTCACAAGCAGGCCGGCTATCACCAGCGTGTAGCTATCGCTGATCCAGAGTAGTTGGTTGGCGCTGGGCTTTAGATCTTGTGAGAGAGCGGGAACAGCGATAAACAAAACTGTGTTATCGATAGAGACGAGCAGGCAGGCAAGCACGAGAATTGCGAGTGCCCACCATCGTTTTGCTGCTGGTTCGACCGTTTGCACTGTTTTGTTGCTGTTCATGACACACTCCACAATATCAATAGCACAGCTGCAGACTGGGTTTTCTATTATGACTGTGAAAAGACCCGCCCAACAGTTGTTGAGCGGGTCTTAATCACTGTGTCAGATTTTATGCCTAGGCATCCTTCCGACGTCTAGCAGCTGCAACCAAAGTGGCTCCCGCAAGCAGTGCGAGGGCACCACCAGACAGCAGCGCGGGTGCCGTTTCACTACCTGTCATTGCAAGCTTAGGCTTGTTAGGAGTTACCTTAACAGGTGGTTGCGGCTGTTCCGGAACTGGCGGCTGCTCAGGCTCAGCCGGCACAGGTGGCTCCTGTTCATCAGGCACCGGTGGCTGTGGTTCTGCGTTGTTGACGACATCACCCAGATCAACAGTCACACCATCCCGCTCAACCTTCACAGCAAGCGGCTCCTGATCCAACACATAACCCTCTGGCGCCTTAGTCTCAACAACACTATAAGCGCCATACGAAACACCATCAAACTGCACTACACCAGCATCATCCGAGGTCGCCGTAGCAACAACCGCGTCATCCTTACGCAGCTCAAACTCAGCACCAGCAAGCACACCACCAGCACCATCAACCTTACGCAGCTTCACAGCACCAGACACAATCTTGTTATCAACAGTAACCGTGCGATCAGCAACAGCCTCACCAGCCACAGTAACCGCATCAGAAGCAACAGTCACAGTAACCGGAGCAGCCTTCACAAGATTATCCGGCGCCTCAGTCTCAGTCAGCGTGTAAACACCAAACGGCACACTATCCCACTGCAAACCACCAGTCGAATCAGTAGCCCCAGTAAACGGTTCAGGCAACCGCTCAGGCGCAGGCACACCAGCAAGAGCTTCCTTCCAAGCAAGCTCAAACTTAACACCCGGCCCCGGATCAACACCCGCAACAGTCTTCAACACCTTCACAACACCAACCGTCGGTTCTGCGTTGTTGACGACATCACCCAAATCAACAGTCACACCATCCCGCTCAACCTTCACAGCAAGCGGCTCCTGATCCAACACATAACCCTCTGGCGCCTTAGTCTCAACAACACTATAAGCGCCATACGAAACACCATCAAACTGCACTACACCAGCATCATCCGAGGTCGCCGTAGCAACAACCGCGTCATCCTTACGCAGCTCAAACTCAGCACCAGCAAGCACACCACCAGCACCATCAACCTTACGCAGCTTCACAGCACCAGACACAATCTTGTTATCAACAGTAACCGTGCGATCAGCAACAGCCTCACCAGCCACAGTAACCGCATCAGAAGCAACAGTCACAGTAACCGGAGCAGCCTTCACAAGATTATCCGGCGCCTCAGTCTCAGTCAGCGTGTAAACACCAAACGGCACACTATCCCACTGCAAACCACCAGTCGAATCAGTAGCCCCAGTAAACGGTTCAGGCAACCGCTCAGGCGCAGGCACACCAGCAAGAGCTTCCTTCCAAGCAAGCTCAAACTTAACACCCGGCCCCGGATCAACACCCGCAACAGTCTTCAACACCTTCACAACACCAACCGTCGG